>JAZRYH010000065.1:0-63211 GCA_045600685.1 Alloprevotella sp.
CGTTGATGGTGAGGGGAGGTTGCTCCTTTGTTTGTGTGGCAAAACCACAGGTGGCGTCGGGGTGGGAGTCGGTGAAGGGGAGGTAGGGCTTGATGTCGTAGATGGGGGTGCCGTCCATAAGGTCGGCGCCGGTGATGTGGAGGACAGGGCCCTGGGGGGTGGTGAGGTCTATCTTGGTGAGACGCACGGAAGAGAGACCGATGGGGTTGGGACGGAAGGGGGAGCGTGTGGCGAAGACGCCCATGCGCCGGTTACCGCCGAGACGGGGCGGACGGACGGTGGGGTGCCACTGTTCGGTGTGGGCCTCGGAGAAGTCCCAGAGGAGCCAGATGTGGGAGAAACCCTCTAATCCACGCAGAGCATCGGCATTACGATAGGGCGGTTCGAAGACGACGGTGGCCTCGAGCGCATCGATGAGTCCGGCCTGACGGGGCACGCCGAACTTGGTGGGGAAGTCTGTGTGGATGTGGGCGATGGGAGTCATTGGGGGGGAGGACTGACGCACCGCGTCAGTGGATATTGACGGGTATATTTTGGTGAGAAGGGTGAGGAGGACTCTATATCTCGCGAAGGGGGACTTCGGAATGGGGCGGCAGTTGTTGTGAGACGGCGTCGGTGATGAGATGGAGGAGGGAGGGGTTGATGCCTTTGCGGGTGAGAAGCCAGTCGGAATCGGAGGCAAAGATGAAGTCGTAGAGGGACATAGAGAGCTCATCCGCATCGCGGGCATGAGCGGCCTTAAGATAAAGGGAAATTGCGGAAGAAATCTCGCCATTGAGGAGGCGGGCGTGACCGAAGTTCTGGTAATCAAAGGGGCGTGCGTCGGGGGAAGACGTGAGGGTGGTGAAATAACCTATTGATTCGTCGAGGATGTTAGCCTTGAGGGTGCACCAGGCGAGGCAACGGAGGAGGTATGTGTCGGCGGCGTCCTTGAAATAGAGCTTGTAAACGAGGGGGAGGGCTTCTTCCTCACGCTTGGCACGGATAAGGATGGAGATGATTTTGTGCTGAATCTTCTCGTCTTCGGGCTTGTAGATGAGGGCGGCAGAGAAGTAGTCATAGGCAGCCTCGTAGTCGCCGAGTTCGTCGTAGCACAGACCGAGTTTCTCCAATGTCCAAACGGATTCCGGATGAGCTTCGGAGAGCGATTCCAAAAGAGGAATGGCGTCGGAGAAATTCCTTATGATGAGGAGCTTCTGTATGATGGTCTTGACGGCATCCTCATCGGTGAAAGCTGCGTGGAAGAGCGGGTGATTGACAAGGAGAAGGTCTTCTCTGAAAGGATTTTTATGTTCCTTGGCTTTGTGGAAGATGGTGAAGTAGCGGTAGAGGTCGAAGACGTAGTGCTTGAGGCTGTCCTCTTTTTCCTCTTCTATAGGGAGGTCTTCAGTATCCAGGGCGTTGCCTTCCTTATCCTGAATGCCATTGATTTCCACTTTGCTGTTGCGGAGCATGAGGACGAAGGCGTATTTGTCGGTGGCCGTGTGACGCTTCATCTCGAAGAGTTTGCGGAGCGCGTCGGGAACGGTGACGTTGACGATGTCGGGGTGGTCGTAGGTGAAGGGATAGAACCAGTTGGCGGCTTTCTGGAAGAAGTCGTTGCTGATTTTGTAGAGGTTCTTGAAATTGTCGTAGTTCATATCCGCTCCGTGGGCCTGAATATCAATAAAGATGCCGAAGACTTTTTTGATGCCGGCCTTCAAATCCTTGATGTTTTCAAGTTTCTCGGCATGGGCGGATTCTAAGAGTTCCTCGTAGTTCTCCTTGAGTTTGCGGTTCACTTCGGGTGTGCACTGGGCAGAGAGGAGGAGTTCCTGGAGGTATATGAGGCGCTGCCGCAGCGCGTCGTCGGAGAGAAGGTCGTGCGTCGTTTGCTGAAGGTCGGGGAAGTGGGGGAGAAGGTCGGCGTGGGTGACGTGGCAGAGGATGACACCAACGAGGGCTCTCTCGGCGATTTGTTCGTCGGGGTCCTGGCAGAGATGGAGGAGCAGTTGGAGCTTGTAGGGGTCAAAATACGTCAGAGCGGCCAGCATCACGGCACTGACGATGAGGGCAGGCTCTTCGCTTTCCTCTTGCCGGGGCATAAGATGTATCAGCATGCGTTCCATATCCTCCGCCGTCCACGGACGACTGGTCCATACGGCATTGAAGCGGTCGGTGGGCGTGAAGTCCTCGGCGAACATATCCGTAGAGGGCCGTGTGGCGCGCAGGGAACGGTAGGCCTGGGCTACAGGGAGGGGCGAATCGGCAAGTTCGAAGTTCCGGCGCGTGCGTTCCATAATGACGATAAGGCGCTGGATGAACTTCAGGCGCATCGTGTCGCGCTCGGGATCGTCGGTGCCCTGGCAGAGGTAGTCGAGCATGGCGTGATACCCGTCGCGGATGTCGCGCACCTTCTCCACGTCCTCCCAGTCACTCACGGCAGTGAGCATTCCTTCGATGGCTGTGAGGGCATCAATGATATTGCCCGATGCGAGTGCGGTGCGGGCATCGGTGTAGAGGGAGGAGAAGATTTGTGGAGACATTTATTTTAGTATTGTCTTGACGATTGTCTGCTTGAATTCGGGATTGAGATACTTGCGGGCCACGACGACGGTCTGGGTAGAGTCGGTGACAGTCTTGACAATGCGGTGGCCTTGGTGTTTGGCGATAGAGGCGTAGGGTTCGGGGAGCATAGCGGCATCCACCTGGTTATTGGTAAGCATTTGGAGGCGCACGCGGAGGTCGTTGATTTGCGGATAGAAAACCTTCGTCGGGGCAACGCCGGCCTCACGGAGGAACTGTTCGCAGAGAATGCTGCTGGCATCGTTGCGGGCGATGGCTATGGTATGGCCTTGCAAGTCCTTTACCTTGCGGGCTTTCAGACTGCCGCATACGACGAGCGACCATTGTTCGGTGACGCTGCGCAGGATTTCCATATCGCGGCCTTTGCCTTCCTTGCGGTATTGAAGCAGTCGGCTGCGGCTGGTGGTGCCCCCGAGGACACGCTTGCCGAGGAGAGCCGTATCGGCATCATACTGCGAAGCATAGTTGGTGATGTGCAGGGCGGAGTCTATGACAAGCGGTCGCACGAGTCGGGCGCTGTCGGCTTCTTCCTGGGCTTTTCGGGCAGATTCGGCACTGTCGCCCTTGTGGCAGGACGTTAGGGCGCCGCATAAGATGAAGAAAAGAAACATGAAGGGCCACGCCCCGATGACGCGGCCCTTCGTGAGGTATTTGTGGGAGATGTTGTTCATTCGTGAGAGGGTTATCGCAAACGCAGAGCGCCTGCGCCTGAACACAGGGTAGGGTATTAGCCCTTGATAGCGGCAACGCCGGGGAGCACCTTACCTTCGATGGCCTCGAGGAGAGCACCGCCGCCGGTGGAGATGTAGCTGACCTTGTCGGTGAGGCCGAACTTGGTGACACAAGCCACGCTGTCGCCACCGCCGATGAGGGAGAAGGCGCCTTCTGCGGTAGCCTTGGCGATAGCCTCGCCGATGGCACGGGAACCGGCGCAGAAGTCGTCGCACTCGAATACGCCGGCAGGGCCGTTCCAGAGGATAGTCTTGGCGCCTTCGATGGCAGCGGCAAACTTCTCACGGGCTACGGGACCGGCGTCAACGCCTTCCAGACCTGCGGGAATCTCGCGGGCATTGTGTACCTCAACGGTAGCACCGGGCTTAACGGTCATAGTGCCGAAGTCGAGACCATTTGTGCAGACTGCATCGGGAGCGAGGACGAGTTCCACGCCGTTCTTCTTGGCGAGTTCCTCAACGCCGAGAGCCACATCCAGTTTGTCCATCTCAACGATGCTGGTGCCGATCTCGCCGCCGTGGGCCTTGCTGAAGGTATAGGTCATACCGCCGCAGAGAATGAGACGGTCCACCTTACCAAGAAGGTTCTCGATGATACCGATCTTGCTGCTGACCTTGCTACCACCCATGATGGCCACGAAGGGGCGCTTGATGTCGGAGAGCACATTGTCAACGGCCTTCACTTCCTTCTCCATGAGGAAACCGAGCATCTTGTGGTCGGCGTCGAAGTAGTCAGCGATGACGGCGGTGGAGGCGTGCTTGCGGTGGGCCGTACCGAAGGCGTCCATAACATAATAGTCAGCATAGCTGGCGAGCGTCTTGGCGAAGTCCTTCTGACGGGCCTTCATTTCCTTCTTGGCGTCCTCGTAAGCGGGATCTTCCTTGTCGATACCTACGGGCTTGCCTTCCTCTTCGGGATAGTAGCGGAGGTTCTCGAGCAGCAGCACCTCACCGGCCTTCAGGGCAGCGGCCTGCTCCTGTGCCTTGGCGCAGTCGGGGGCAAACTGAACTTCCTTCACGCCGAGGGCCTGGGCTACGGCGTCCTTGATCTGACCGAGGGAGAGCTCGGGCTTCACCTTACCTTTGGGCTTGCCCATGTGGCTCATGATGATGAGAGCGCCACCTTCGTTGAGGATGTGCTTCAGAGTGGGCAGGGCACCGCGGATGCGGGTGTCATCAGTAATCTTACCGTCCTGGAGGGGTACATTGAAGTCCACGCGGACAATGGCTTTCTTGCCTTCAAACTTACATTCTGAGATTGTCATAATAAATAAGGTTATGTTTGGATTTAGTAATGTCTTCGCTGCAAATATACAATATTTATATAATATACGCGCGCGCAAAGCCATTTTTTTTCACTTTAATCTGCAAAGATTTGCATATTTCCCAGAATGTTGCTAATTTTGCATGCAAATTTAGGATTTAACATTCCCCATTTAACCATAAACAAAAATGTCCAACATTATCGAACAACTCATCAGCCGTGCGCGTGCCAACAAGCAGCGCATCGTGCTCCCCGAGAGCCTTGAAGAGCGCACCCTTACCGCTGCCGACAAGGCCCTTGCCGACGACATTGCAGAAATCATCCTCATCGGCAACCCCGACGAAATCCACGCCCTGGCCGCCCGCCTCGGCCTCTCTCACATTGACAAGGCCACCATCATCGACCCTGCCACAAGCGAGAAGACGGAAGAATACGCCCAACTCCTGGCCCAACTGCGTGCCAAGAAGGGTATGACCATTGAGCAGGCCCGCCAGAAGGTGCTCGACCCGCTGTATTTCGGTTGCCTCATCATCAAGAGCGGTGATGCCGACGGCCAGATTAGCGGTGCCCTCAGCACGACGGGCGACACCCTTCGCCCTGCCCTCCAGATTATCAAGTGCGCCCCCGGCATCACTTGCGTCAGCGGGGCTATGCTTCTCATCACCAACGCCCACGAATACGGCGACGACGGCGTGCTCGTTATGGGCGACGTGGCCGTTACGCCTATGCCCGATGCCAACCAACTCGCCCAGATTGCCGTATGCACCGCCCAGACCGCTAAGGCCGTGGCCGGTATCGACCCTCGTGTGGCCATGCTGTCGTTCAGCACGAAGGGCAGTGCCAGCCATGAGGTCGTAGATAAGGTTGTTGAGGCCACGGCTCTCGCCAAAGAGATGGCCCCCGAACTCCTCATCGACGGTGAACTCCAGGCCGATGCCGCCCTCGTGGCCAGCGTGGGCGAGAAGAAGTGCCCCGGCAGTCCCGTGGCCGGCCGTGCCAACGTGCTCGTGGCTCCCTGCCTCGAAGTGGGCAATATCGGCTATAAACTCGTGCAGCGTCTCGGCGGTGCCGAGGCCATCGGTCCCATCCTTCAGGGTATTGCCCGTCCCGTGAACGACCTCAGCCGCGGTTGCTCCGTTGACGACATCTACAAGATGGTGGCCATCACCGCCTGCCAGGCTATTGCCGCAAAGGAACAGTAAGTTCTATTGTCGCTTAAATATATATTCCTTATTCTTTTGGATAAATGATATTTAAGTAAAGTTATATAAAGAAGTAGGGAAGGTGCAGTTCCGTGTGCCTTCCCTCTTTTTCTTCCTCTTGAAAAGAAACCAATGCTCCCTCTTCAACGCTTAAAACGTCTCTTCAACAAAGCCTGTGGCTACTATGCCTTATTGCAGGATGGCGACCGTGTACTCGTAGCCGTCAGTGGCGGTAAAGACTCTATGCTCCTTGCCCGTCTCATGGCCGAGCGGAGCCGACTGCATAAACCCAAAATAAGTGTGGCAGCCGCCCATGTGGTGATGGACAATATCCCATACGCTGCCGACGAAGATTATCTCCGTGACTATTGCCACGGATTCGGCATCGACCTGCACGTACTCCATACACGTTTTGACCCTACCACCGACCGCCGCCACACGCCGTGCTTTCTCTGTTCGTGGTATCGCCGTAAGGCTCTCTTCGAGTATGCCGCGGAACACGGCTTCAATAAGGTGGCGCTCGGCCATCACCAGGACGACTTCCTCGTCACGCTGCTCATGAACGAGACATTCGAGGGCTCTTTCTCCACAATGAAGCCAGCAATGCCGATGGAGCATTATCCCTTTACACTTATCCGCCCCCTTTGTCTCATCCCGGAGCCTCTACTGAAGGAAGTGGCCGATGCAGAGGGTATCAAGCCCCTTCAAAAGAACTGTCCGTACGAACGGGCCACCCACCGCACGGCAATGACCGACATTTTCCGTCAGTTGGAGCAACTTAATCCCGATGTGCGCCATTCGCTATGGCATGCGTTGAGTTAAAGTTTTACTCTAACAAAACGTTCAATACGAATTTTGGAAAGTGTAAAATATCTTGACAAAACGAAAAAAGGAGAAATCACGGCGATGTGAAGCCCAAACGCGCTTTTAGATGAAAAACGCGCGACGACCTTTCTTTCACTTTTCCGTCACCCCCTCTTGTTTTTACCGATAGCCCTTTTACGCAAAATTAAAAGGGACATCGGAAAAAATCAAAAGGCTATCGGACAAACTGAAAGGGACATCGGATGAACTGAAAGGGACATCATCGCAACTAAAAGGGCTATCGGTTTTGCTAAAAGGGGCATATTTTTGAAATTTTCTGCAAAAAAATCAATTTGCGATGCCCTTTTTTCGCATCTGAAAGCGGGTATCGCGCGCTTGGAAGAACAATCGCTTGAGTACTTGCGAAGTTAACCGTTTATAAATAAGCCGTGTAACGGTGTTCTCAAAAATCGCAAATTTCCGAACGCGAGCACAATCGAACGGCTACGCGCCCAAATTTTGACCAAAAAACGCAGAAAAAGTGTAAAATATTTTGACAAAAAAAATAAAGTTACGCTCGTTCGGCTCATGTAAATTGTTGCTTGAACAAAATCCCCACCGAAGAAAATTCTTGGGTGGGGATTTTGTGTGTATAATGAGGATTTGTGGGAGAATTGCCGATGTTTTTTAGACGTGGGCTTTGAGATTTGCCTCAAGAGCCTCCACTTGCAGACGGAAGTCGCGGTCGGAGGCCATGCGGCGCTCAATCTGGCGGATAGCATAGAGCACTGTGGCGTGGTCGCGCCGGCCGAGTTCCTGACCAATCTGCGCCTGGCTCATCTTGGTGTACTTCTGTGCAAGGTACATGGTGAGCTGGCGCACGAGAACGATGTCGGCCTTGCGGCACTTCTCAATGATTTCGCGCTGCTTCACCTTGAAGTGCTGGCAGAGGTGCTGGAGGATGTCCTTGAGGGTAATGTCGTTGCGCGAGAGGTTGATTACGCGGGCCACAACGCGCTGGGCCAGGGCGAGGTCTATCTCGCAGTCGTCCACCATGCTGAAAGCCATCAGGCTGTTCACGACGCCTTGCAGGTCGCGCACGTTATCAGTGACGTTTTCGGCAATATAGTTGACCACATCGGCGGGGAAGCGGAGGCCCGTGCCCCTTATCTTGGCAGCAACGATGTCGCGGCGCAGCATGACGTCGGGGCGGTCCATCTCCATGACGATGCCCCACTTGAAACGGGTGAGCATGCGCTCCTCAATGCCTTCGAAGAGCACGGGAGCACGGTCGCAGGTGATGATAATCTGGCGGCCGTTGAGGTGGAGGTGGTTGAAGATGTGGAAAAAGGTGTGCTGCGTGTTGGCAGTGGTGAGTTCCTGAATATCGTCTATGATAAGGATATCGATAGACTGATAAAAATGCATGAACTCGTTGATATTGTTGTTGCGTACGGCGTCGGTGTACTGCGTCTTGAAGAGGTGTGCGGGGACAAAGAGCACGCGCTTTTCGGGGAACTTCTCTTTGATGCGGTGGCCTACGGCCGTGACGAGATGGGTCTTGCCTACGCCGGAGGGGCCGTAGAGGAAGAGCGGATTGAAGGTGGTCTGGTTGGGCTTTTCGGCGATGGCCTTCGCAATGTTGAGGGCAGCCTTGTTGCTGATGCCCTTTACGAAATTCTTAAAGGTGAAATCCGGGTTAAGATGCGGGTCAAGAGGCTTCTCCTTGGGTTTCTGCGTCTTATCGGAGGCGGAAGCGGCGGGCTCTTCGTCAAGTACGAAGCGAATTTTCAGGCTTTCGCCGAAAGCGGAGGTGAGATGCGGCCTGAGGTGGGGGAGATACTTCTCGCTGAAAAGTGTGGCGAAGTTCCTGGTGGGGCAAGCGAGGACGAGAGTGGTATTGTCGTATTCTTTGGGCGTGACATGCTCAAACCAACTCCACACGTTCCCAAACTGCTCTTTGGGAACCTGCAGGGCCAGCTGGCTTTTCAGCGCACTGAGGCTTTGCTGCCATTTCGTATTTAGGACTTCGCTCATCTTTATTTTCACCTTAAATGAAGACATAAGGCCAAAACTGACTGCAAAATTGCAAAAAAAAATTAATACTGCCAACACAAATGTTAATAAGTTGGCGAAAAAATAGCAGGTAAGGCGTGAAACGTAGCGTGAAACGCTCGTAAAGGAGATTTAAAAGCGCTTTTCGAAGAATAAATGTGGCGTCCGAAAAATGAAAATGCGGACGAATTGAGCCACCTCTTTGAATAATGTCGTTCAAATCACACATTAATAGCAGCTAATGCTTGGCTATGTAAGGATAATTTCGTACTTTTACTTGCAAGATTGCCTTAAATAAATAAAAAATATGCCCAAGAAGAATACCATTACACTGAATGAGGACGTACTGAACGTTGTCCTTGAGGAACGTCTGGACGTTAACAACTCAATGAAGCTCATTGAGGAACTCAACAAGTATCGCGAAGAAGAAGATATCACCGAGGTGGTATTTGATGCTCGTAAACTGACTTACATTGCTTCTACCGGCATTCGTGCCGTCCTCTTTGCCGATCAGGTGGTGGGCAACAACCCCAAAGTTACTATTGTTGGCGCCAGTGCTGACGTCTATCATGTGTTTGAAATGACGGGCCTCGCCAAGTTTATTGAATTTAAGGACGCACAAGAATAGGCAACCTCATGCATAAACTTCACTATACGAAAGTGAAAGGGCGTGCAGGAGAAATTATTGAGGATATACTGGCAGTTGAGACGTTTTCCACGCAACAGGAGATGATGTTCACGTTCAATCTCGTGTGCGAGGAAATCGTTACCAACGTCGTTAACTATGCCTACCCCGACGACTCTGACGGCCCTCTCACAATAGTAGTGGACGAGACCGACGATGCCGTAGAGCTTACCTTCATTGATAACGGTATTCCCTTCAATCCTCTTGCCAAAGACCCTCCCGACACCACGTTGCCCCCAGAGAAGCGACCCATTGGCGGGCTTGGCATCTTCCTTGTGCGGCAAATGATGGACGATGTGGCCTATCGCTACGTTGATGGTCGCAATGTGTTCACCGTGAAGAAGAAAACTAATTGAGCGCAAAGGACTTCGTGCCCGTAGAACTTCCAAAAAATACATTTCCCCTGACCTGAAAATGAAATTAGTTAAACGGATAAGTGATTACTTAAACTTTACGTTTGCCGTTGTTCTCCTTGCCGGCATGGTCTTCACCATAGGTTTTGGGGTGTGCCTCTACATGATGCGACAGGAGGCCACCAGGAGCGTGGATGAAAAGGTAACGAGCGACATTAACTTCGTGCAGAGTAGCATCGACAGTAAGTTGCAACGTGTGGAGGATGTGGCTTTTACAGCGCTGTGTAATCACTTCCAGTCCACAACCTCCCGCAAGACTGACGGTAGTCGTCAAGTGAACCTTGACACCCGTGTGGCGTTGCCTACGGAGGAATCATTCTTCCTTTTCCTGGAACAACTTCTCGCTACAAATCCCCTAGTATGCGGCGTGGCCATCGACTTCGAGCCTGGCCTACATGCGCCGCAGGGCGACTATGGTTTTGCTACATACGTGACCAACGTAAGCGGTAAAAACGAGAGGCTGCGGCTCGGGGCTATCCACGATTACAGACAGAAACCTTGGTATAAGGGGCCGCACGATAAGGGAAGCCCGGTGTGGAGTGCTCCCTTCCGCGAGACGAGTAGGGGAAAGGTCGTATGCTGTTACTCATACCCCATATTTGACCTTGGAGGCAAGATAATAGGTGTGATAGCCCTTGATATTGATACTGCCCCCATCCAAAACGACTGCAAAAAGGTTACGCCCTATCCTCATGCCATTGTCAACGTAGTAGATCGTAATTTCAAGTTTGTATCCCATCCCGACACTACCCGCCTCCTTTCTGATGTAGAAATGGGAGAGGACTACGTTGCTTCGGAGTTTACCGATAGCATACGTGACAAAATGCTGCGTCAGGAACGAGGCCATTACACTATAGGCATAGGCTCCGATGCCGAGGCTGTATTCTATTTCTGCCCCGTCGAGCGCGCTGGATAGACCATCACGATTACGTGTCCCACAGACGACGTCTATGGTCAAGTGTCTCGCATGAAACGCATCACCACCCTCATAGCAATTGTCAGCATATTGTTTATGGTGATGTGTCTTCTTTTCCTCATGCGGCGCATCAAGCATGCCAGTATGGCTAAGGCCGGCATGGAGCATGAACTTTCTGTTGCGTCCGACATTCAGATGGGAATGATTCCCAAGATATACCCAGCCTTCCCTTCCACCCCCGAGATAGATATATATGGCTTCGTGAAACCTGCGAAGACGGTGGGAGGCGATCTCTATGACTACTTCGTGCACGAAGGCAAGATGTATTTCTGCATAGGAGACGTATCAGGCAAAGGTGTGCCGGCCTCGTTGTTGATGATGGTGGTCATCAGCCTTTTCCGTAACCTTGCCCGCAATTTCTCTGACCCCGCCGTTATTATGAAGTCGCTTAATGAAAGCATTGCTTCTAACAATCCGCAGATGATGTTCTGCACCATATTTATTGGCATTCTCGACCTGAAGAACGGACATGTTGACTATTGCAACGGAGGGCACAATTTCCCGATCTTCTGCCGGGCCATCGAAAAGGGATACGACGTTCAGTATATGCATCCTACGCGCAACGTCCCCATAGGCGTGTTCAAAGACGCCGGCTATGAGGCCGGAGAACTGCAGATGGGCATAGGAGATGCCCTGTTCCTCTATACTGACGGCGTCAATGAGGCCGAGAACCAGCGTCATGTGCAGTTCGGTGAGGACGCGGCGCTTGATATCCTGCGCAACGAGATGGAGAACCACCATGCTTGCAACGAGATACTCTCCGCTATGCTTTCACGCATCCTGGCCCATACTGCAGGCGCGGAACAGAACGATGACATCACGATGGTGCATCTTGTGTATAAAGGCCCGTCAGCCTCTGTCGCACCATAAGTCGGCACACATCTTTGCTACCTGTTTTTGCATACAGATAATAAAGAAGGGAGAGCAACCTGCGCGGTGCTCTCCCTTCTTTATTCTTTATAGCTTCAGTGCTATACCTTAATAGCATGAATTATTCCCAGTACGTAATCTTGCGTGTCTCGGTGGTCTTCTTAATAATCTTGCTGTTCTTGACGACGGTGCGGATGCGCTCAATCCAGTTGCCGTGGTCGTCAAATTGCGTGTAGGAGAACTCTGCGCGTTCCCTTACGACGTTAGCATTGATGTCGTGAGTCTCTGCCGTATTGAGCAAGCCGTAGGGATTGTATCTCAGTTGGATATCGCAAGTGGCCTTTTCCTGCCCGTAGGAGGTCAGTTTGCCTGCGGCATCGCACTTATAGAATGAAGCAACGCCCTTCGTCTGCTGGTTAGCGGTCTCTATGCCGTTGATGTGGCCTTGCTGGTCGCGGGTGAAGCCGGCAGCAACCCTTTGATTGCGGTCAAAGAAGTATTCCGTCAGCACATCATTGTCCCACAGACGGCATATCAGCGTGCGCACAGGGCAGTGGAAATCGAAGAAGCCGGCATCGCCTTTAGCTTCTTCCTTGTATTTACGTCCTATGGCCTTGGTCTTTTCCTCGGGAGTGAGGGTCTTGAATTCGGGGGTGACGTCCTTGGGCGCAGAAGCGGCGATGAGATTGTCGATGACGGCTTTCTTTTGTGCAGGAGCGGCCGTGTTGACTGCCACGGGAGCGGCGGCGGGAGCTTCATCCCAGTATGTAATGGCACGTGTCTCCGTGACCTGACCCACTTCCTTGGCATTCTTCACCACCGTCTTCTCGCGGGCTATCCAGTTGCCGTGGTTGTCGAAGTCCAGATAGGTATATTCTATGCGGCCTATCACGGCGTCTTCGCGACTGTTGTAGATTACTTCCTTAATAAGCAGACCATATTCGTTGTAGCTTAGTTTGGATTTCACGGGAGTGCCTACATATCCAAATTCCACTACCCGGCCGTACTTGTATTCACGGGTGAAACTGGGGAGAGATGCGCCCGAACGACCGGCATAGCCCTTAATCTGTCCTTTCGCGTCGCGTGTGAAGCCTGCGGTCACTCTTTCGTTTTGGTCAAAGCGGTACACCTTCACGTCATCGTCAAAGAACATGCTTTCAGTAATCGTTTGCACGGGGCCGTGGAAGTCAAAGAAACTGCCGTCGCCCTTCGACTCGTTCTCATACAGATGCTGAATGAGCTGGAGCCGCTTGATAAGCGCGTTGTTGCGATAGAGTGAGGTAGGGAAGTTCTTCAGGAAGTTGTTCCACGCCTCAACGGTGTTGATTTTCAGTGTCTCGTTGTAGGCCGTAATGTCAGCGGCCTTTTCGGGCACGGCCACGTAGATGTCGTTGCTGGGCTCCGGCGTATCAATAGCGTTGCCGATTGTGGGCCACATCAGCAGGGCAGCTGTTGCTACAATAAAAAGATTGGTCTTCATATTTAGATAATTATACAATTCAGGGGACAAAATTACAAATAATTGTGTGAAGTGCCAAGAAAAGATTCATTTTTCTTTTCTTTTACGCGTTCATCGCTTGAAAAGCGAAAACTAAAATTAGCGAATACAGCGCATTGAGGACACTCATAATGTCTTTATTTTTTTGAGATAGTTCTTTTCCCATCTTCTGTGCCGCCCATTCCCAGTTTTTCGTCCTTTCTACTTAAAAAATTAAGAAAACAGGAATAACGATTTCGCGTCATGCAATCATTGAATCGTTATGGTTTTAGCTTTCATAACGACTTTTATGAAATAGTAAAAAATCTTGACAAAGCGAAAAAAGGAGAAATCGCGACGTTGTCAGCCCTAAACCATCTTTCAGCCGGAAAACGCGCTCCGCCCCGTCATCCTTTTCTCCGTAACCTCTCTTCATTTTTTCCGATAGCCCTTTTACGCGAAACTAAAAGGGACATCGGAAAAATTAAAAGGGACATCGGTCAAAATCAAAGGGAGATAATTTCAACTAAAAGGGGGATAATTTCAACTGAAAGGGCTTTAGTTTTTGCTAAAAGGAACAAAATTTCGAAAACAATCGCAAAAAAGTCATCGCGCGGCGCCCTTTTTTCGCACTTAAAGGCGGGTGTAGCGCGTTCGAAGAAGTCACCGCAAAAATCCTCGCGAAGATAAGCGTCTATAAATGAGCCGTGTAACGGCGTTTTAAAAACGGCGTTTTTTCCGTCCGAAACATCGCGCGCTGCCTTTCACGACCGAAAATCACTAAGAAAACGCACGAAAAGTGTAAAAAATCTTGACAAAAATTCATCTGTTACGTCCGTTCAGTTAAAGTAAAGGTTTAACTGCGCCACTCGCCGCAACGGACTTCGCCAATAAGGGGACAAAAAAAGACGAAGTCCGTGAAGACTTCGTCTTAAGTGGGCGCTGAGGGATTCGAACCCCCGACCCTCTGCTTGTAAGGCAGACGCTCTGAACCAGCTGAGCTAAGCGCCCGTGCAAAAGGGGAAATGATGTGTTGCGTTGTTTGTGTGACTGAGCAGTTGCTCGTGGGCGCTGAGGGATTCGAACCCCCGACCCTCTGCTTGTAAGGCAGACGCTCTGAACCAGCTGAGCTAAGCGCCCTCATTTCCGATTTGCGAGTGCAAAAGTACGGCTTTCTTGGGAATTGGCCAAATGTTTCTGCTACTTTTTTGCAATTTCGGCTGAAATTTGTGCTACAATGTCACTCGAGGTGTCAAAATAGCCAGGAAAAAGTACGTCATCGTGGGATTTTCGTCCTTTTGCGGAGGCGTGAATTTCCGTTGCTCCTGTCTCACGGAGTATTTGCGCGGCATTGGCGGGGGTGACACCGCTGCCAGGCATGATGCTGATGCGACCGTCGGCCTGTTTCACGAGGGTGCGGAGCAAGGGGATGGCCTGTTCGGCCCGGGTGGCTTGACCGGAGGTGAGGATGCGGTGGTAGCCCATACCAATAATTTCTTCCATGGCCTCGAGGGGGTGGCGGCAGCAGTCGAAAGCGCGATGGAAGGTGAGGCTCATGCCTTCGGCAGCCTCGGCGAAGCGTGTGCAGGCATCGATGTCTATGTCGCCGCCGGGGGTTAGGGCGCCTACGACGATGCCTTCGGCACCGAGCTGTTTGCAAAGTCTGATGTCGAACATGATCATGTCCTGCTCTTCGTCGTTGTAGAAGAAGTCGCCGCCGCGAGGGCGGATAAGGACGTGGCGTGCCATGCGCTCGCCCCGGCAGTTGCAGAGGGGCTGTGAAAGGACGTTTGCCAGATATCCCATGGAGGGGGTGAGACCACCTACTTCAAGGGCGGCGCATACCTCTACGCGCTGGGCTCCACCGTGGGCGGCGGCGCGTATGCTCTCTATTGAGCCGGTGCAAATTTCAAGTGTTGCCATTATATCAGTTTTTGGGCGGCGGGGATGTCTATCACGCCGCGCTGGAGGGTGACAAGCTGTTCCTGCTCCAGTTCGTGGAGGAGATGGGAGACGTTGAGGCGGGTCGTGAGAAGATGTGCGGCGAGTTCGTTCATGCCAACGATGAGGCGCTTGTGACCTCGCATTTGGTCGGTGCGCTGCTGAAGGAAGGCGGTGAAGCGCTGGCGGAGGTTCTTGGGCTCCGGCATCCATAGGCGCTGGAGAAGAAGTTGCTGGCTGGAGCAGACGCTGTTGAGATAGTTGAGATGGAAGGCGGTGTAGGTGAAAAGTATATCGCGCACGTCGGCCTTGGAGACGACGAGAAGCTGCACGTCATCGCCCTCAGCGTATAAGTTTTTGGAATATCGGTTGCGTCGGCCGAAGAGACGCTCGGGTTGGAGTACCGTGGGGGCATTGACGTATTCTTCCAGGGTGTAGGAGCCATCGGCTGCGCGCTCTTGCATACGTATTTGACCTTGTATGACAAAGATGAGTGCGCGACATTCGTCACCTTCGCGGGCCAGAAGGTCGTCGTGGTGGGGACGGCGGAAATCAAAGTGGGCCTGACCTGCCATGTTGAGAGCGTCTTCGCGGGTAAGGCCTTGGAAGAGCGGGAGGGAGATGAGGCGTTGAAAATATTCGGACTGCATGTTCTTTGCGGGGTATTAAAGGCCTTTTATGTTTGTGGCCACGCGGTAGTCTTTGCCGTCGGCGTATATAAAATAATATTGTATGTCTTTCTTTTGTGAGAGGAGTTTCTCGGCTTTCTCGCGTCCCATCACCATGGATGCGGTGGCGTAGGCGTCAGCCTCGGCACAGGTGGGGGCGATGACGGTGGCGGAGAGCAGCGTCAACTGCACGGGACGTCCCACGCGCGGGTCGATGGTGTGGGCGTAGAGGTGGCCGAGGCTGTCGGTGCGGAAGTTGCGATAGTTTCCGCTTGTGGCCATGGCGACGTGGGTGAAGGGAATAATCTCTTGCAGTTCGCTGCGGTCGGGGGTAGGCTTGGCCACACCTATTTGCCAGGGCTTTCCTTCAGAATTGCAGCCTTCTGCCACTACTTCACCGCCAATCTCAACCATAAAGTTCTTGACGCCGTGCTTACGAAGGAGGTTGGCCACGCAGTCAACGGCATAGCCTTTAGCAATGGCACCGCAGTCGAGCATGACGTGCTCGCCACGGAGATAGTGTTCGTAGCCCACGGTTTGGAGGAGGGAGTCGATTTGTGCATCGGAAGGTGTCGTGGCTTTCTCGTTGCCGAAGCCCCAGGCGTTGACGAGGGGAGCCACTGTGATATCGAAAGCACCCTGCGTTTCTTTACTTACACGCATGGCAAGGCTGATGACCTCCTCGGCAATCTTGTTGGCGGATGGCTTTTGACCGGCATTGTAGCGGCTGAGCCAGCTGTCGGGGTTGAAAAGGGAGAGAGCGGCGTCAACCTTCTTCATTTCAGCCTGTATCTCGGGGTGGAAGTCGGAAGGGCTTTGGTAGGTGATTTTGTAGGTTGTGCCGAAAATAGGGCCAGAGTTGTTCTGGTAGGCCGTGTCGTGGCGGCGGATAATCCAGACGGTGGCTGCGGCGAGGATAAGGAAAGCTACGAGTTGGAAGATACGCTTCCTTTTGGTCTTGGGTAACGACATAAGCTTAAGGTAGGTTCTATAAATTAGTTTTCTCTTTCATTTTGGGTAGTATTCTATACTCGGCCGCTTTTGGTCTCTTCTCTCGTATCTTCCTTTCTTTCATTTAGTCACGTAGCCCGCTACGCTCCTGCATGAAAGAAAGAAATTTACTTCGGAAGAGTCGCAAAACCGCCGCGAGCTAATTTATAGAACCTACCTTAATTGATGAAGCTCCAACTTACACCTAAGCGGAGCACGCGTTCGTTGGTGGGGTAGTGTGGAGTGAGGAAATAGTTGCCGGCTGTCTTGTTGACGTGGGTGTACATCACATAGAAGCGGGCGCGCTTGAGAAGGAAGTTGACGTAAACGTTAATCCAGGGATAGTTGCCAATCTTCGTGCGGGACGTGGTGCTCTGCGTGGCAAACTGCCCGATGGCGGGTGCGTAGTCGGGTGCGTAATAGCGGGTAAAATAGCGTGCGTCTGCACCGAGTTCGGTGTGGAGGACTTTGGCGATGCAGAACTTGAGGTAGAGGTTGGTATAGCCCGTGAAGAGTGGTAAGGGTAGGTGCTCCTTTGACGAGGATTTCTGCAGTGTGAGTTCGTTTTCCCAGCGCAGGGGGCCGAGGCTGAAGTTTTGGAAGAGCGACACCTCCAATGTTTGGATATTCTCCGGGGCTTGCATCACGCGGAGACTGTAGAGGGGTGCCGTGCCACTCATACCGACGGGCACTGTTGGGGCTTCAATATGGCCGAAGTGCGTGTAGTTCTGAATAGTCTCAAAGTTTACTTCCACGCGCGTCTTCCACCATTTCAGTTCACCGCCGATACGTGTGCGGAATACTTTCTTGAGTTCGTCATCATCCCACCAGGCATTTCTGCCATGGTAGTGGCGGAAATAGAAGGACGGCTGTTCGTTGCGCACGTAGCCTTTTGCCTTGATAGAGAGGGAGTCGCGACGCAGGGGAATGTCAAACTTGGCCCAACCTTCGGCATTGAACTCGCCCCATTCCTTACCGCTCGTGCGGATTTCGCCGATGACGTTGTAATGGAAGAGTCGTCCCTGCTCGCGCATCAGTTGTGCGCCGAGGGTGACGTGATTCTCGTTGTAGGAGGAGCGCAGGGGATTGTCATCGAGGAGCACGAAGTGGTCGAACTGATGCTTGGCGAAGAGGCGCATACCCGTCTTTACCCACTGACGGAAGCCTTCGCGCATCTCCAGGGCGAGGGTGTTGTCAAGGGAGAAGTTGCGTGTCAGTTCATTGGTGCTTTCCTCGGGCAGATAGTAGTCGGCGAAGTATTTGTCGCTGAGAGAAGAGTCGAGGAAACGGCGGTTATTGTGGGCCAGCCGCATGGTGTGGATGATGGAGGCAACGGGGTGGAACTGCATACGGGGTACGATGCGTATGCTGTCGGAGCCGTCGGCGGCAGGCTTATCCACATGGATGGTGTCGCGCGCTATTTCCTCATAGCCGCCGAGATGGTAGCGATGGGAGAGGAAGAGCGTGTTGACATACATATAATTATAAGCACGCAGGCGCACGGGCATCTCGCTCATACGGAAGGATGTGGGGAGAATTTCCGGATGCGTGATGTAGTCGTCGCTTTCAAGGCCGCCGTTCTCGGCGTTCTTAAGGTGGTTGAGGTTGTAGAGAGCGTGGAGTTCGTAGCGTTCGTTGATGTGACTACCGTATAGGGTGCCGCCGAAATGGGCCGTATTCTGATTTTGGTAATAGCCGCGGCCGTAGAGGTAGTCGATGTGGAAGCCCAGACCCGTCTTCTTGCCGATGTTTACGGCAAACTTGGCGTTGATGCGGTCCTCGCCGTCGGTGCGGTTGCCGCATTTGTTGTAGGTGAGGTTGGTATAGGGGCTTTTCGTGTTGGTGAAGAGCAACTCAGAAGGAGCCAGCAGGTAGTAGTCGTAGGGACGGGAGAAGATAAAGGGGTCCCCCATCATGTAGTCGTCCTGTCCGTTGTAGATACGGCTCATACGTGGCGCACCAAGGTTGCCCGTCGTGTTGTAGCGCATGGTGGGGCCCGCGGTGAAGACCCGCTGGGGGAAACGGGTCATCAGAGTGTCCACTTGGGAGGGTATTCGCCCTCCGAAGCGTTCCTCAATCTGCCAGGCGAAGATGCCGTAGGGCACGCCCACCGTCTTTGTGCTGTCATTGAGCGTGGAGGCTGTACGGTCACGGCGTGTGGCGCGGGTGTCCTCGTTGATGTTGATGCCATTCACGGCATCAACTACGCTCTGGGCCAAAGATGCGGTGCAGAGGAAAGATAGGAAGAAGAAGAAAATCCCCCTCCTTGCTCCTTTGGGGTGCGAAGATGTTGTAAGATTCATATATTGTGGGTCAAGGGTCAAGAGTTTGCTTCGCCACTATCTTCTTCCGGAATTTGCGGTGCGGCCTTTACATAAATCTCCTTTGTACACGTGAATATGTAGTAACTTACGACGCTTGGCTGGGACTGTGTATATTTAACTTCAAGGCCTGTAAGAGTGTTGTAGTTCTCCATCTTTTTTGTTTCGTTACCTGCTACGGAGTATGTAAGTCCAACGATAACTTTATGGAAGCCTTCATCCATGTCGGCGGGAACCACGAAAGTTGCGCTGGGGAGAACATTGCCGACAAGAGAAAAAGTTGTGGGTTTAATGTCCTTGTCAAAAGTCCATTCACACAGAGGGCCACCTACGTTTTGCTGTCCTGTTCCCATGCTGAGCGTAGCGTGGAACGTTTGTCCGGCAGTAACGGTATCGGTCTGGACAGCGGCCTCTGTCTCAAATACCATGTCGGAGAACTGCGGAGGATATGAGGAGTAGTCGGTATCACAGGAGATCAAGGCAAAGCAAAGTGGGGCGCAGAGAATATAAAATAAGTGTTTCATAAAGAAGAGAACGGATAGGTTAGTAATAATAATATATGGTATTTCGTGATAATAAGAGAGAGATAATTGGACTTGATATTAGAAAGCGCCGAGATCAGTGCCGGGAGGAAGCGGAGCAAAGGGGTCGCTGTTGTCAGACACGGGGAAACCCTCTGACGGCGGAACGATGTCTATAGCTGGGGGCATTTCTCCTGATGCCGTAATGCTTTTTTCGCCCGGTACGGGGATGTAGCCCTTTTCCTCGTTTTCAAAACGGGCGTATTTGCCTTGGAAGTTGAGGAGAATATCGCCCACGGCACCGTTACGGTGCTTGGCGATAATGATTTCGGCTTTACCGCGGAGGTCTTTGGTGCCGTCGGCCGACTGATAAATGTGGTAATATTCGGGTCGGTGGATAAAGGTGACGATGTCGGCGTCCTGTTCGATGGCGCCGGATTCGCGGAGGTCGGAGAGTTGCGGGCGTTTGTCGTCGCCTTCGCGCTTGGCAGACTCACGGCTGAGCTGCGAGAGAGCGATGATGGGGATGTTGAGCTCCTTGGCCAGTCCCTTGAGTGAACGGCTGATGATGCTGATTTCTTCCTGGCGGGAGTTGAAGGGCAGGCCCGAGGCCGTCATGAGTTGGAGATAGTCTATGATTATTACTTCCACGTTTTTTTCACGGCAGAGGCGACGTGCCTTTGTCTGCAGTTCAAAGACGGACATATTGGCGGTGTCGTCGATATAGAGTGGCGTGCCAAGCATACGGCGGTAGTTGGCGTCGAGTTGTTCCCACTCAAAACTCTTCAGTTGGCCTGTGCGGAGTTGGCTGCTGTCAATCTCGCACACGTTGGAAAGGATACGGTTGACGAGCTGCATCTTGGACATTTCAAGAGAGAACACGGCGACGGTGTGCTTCATATCCACGGCGATGTTTTTAGCCATACTGAGAGCGAATGCCGTCTTGCCCATGGCAGGACGCGCACCGATTATGATAAGATCGGACTTTTGCCAGCCATTGGTAATTTTGTCTAATTCAGTGAAGCCGGAAGGGATGCCCGTCATGGCATCGGTATTAGCAGATGCACGCTGCACGGCATCCATAGCCTCATCGAGGACAGAGTCAATTTGCTCAACCTTATTCTTGGAGTTGTCCTGACCGAGGGCAAAGACTTGCGCCTCGAGTTTCTTCATAAGTTCGTCGGCGGGGTGAGTGGGGTCGAAGGCGTCACGCTGCACCTCAGAGGTCAGGGTTATGATGCGGCGCGCCATTGCCTTGTCAGCAATGATGCGGGCGTGGTACTCAATGTGGGCACTGCTGTACATCATCTCAGAGAGCTCGGTGAGATAGAACGGTCCGCCTGCCTCTTCAAGATTGCCTGCCTCCTCGAGGCTATGGGTCACAGTGAGGATATCTACGGGATTCTGCTGGAAGTTCAGGCGCTGTATTGCCTCGTAGATTAACTGGTGGCGGTGCTCATAGAAGCAGTCAGGAGTGAGAATTTCCGACACGCGGTAGTATGCCTCCTGTTCGATGAGGAGGGCACCGAGGACGGCGCGTTCCAGTTCGCGGTCTTGTGGTTGGAGACGTCCGAAGTTGTCGGTCTGCGGGGCTGCAGGAGCAGCCTTGCGATTTGTACGGGAATTATTCTGTTGTGGCATCTTTCTTTCCGAATTGAGGGTCAACGTTTATGATTGAGGCAGCGATGAATGTGAGGGGGACAAGGGCAATTACGGCCACGAAGAACTGATAGTAGCCGAGCATTTCCTGCAACCAGCCGGCCACCATGCCGGGAAGCATCATACTCAAGGCCATGAAGCCGGTGCAGAAGGCGTAGTGGGCCGTCTTGGAATGTCCTTGCGAGAAATAGAGCATGTAGAGCATGTAGGCGGTAAAGCCGAAGCCGTAACCGAACTGCTCGATGAAGTAGGAAGTGGCCACGATACTAATCTTGTTCATAGCAAGACCACCGAGCACGATGTGTTCCGGCTGGTAGTAGGCGAGGACAACGTAGAGAAGATTAGGCACGCTCATGGCGAGCACCATGGGCCAGAGCCAGCGTTGGAAGCCCTTGTGAGCAACAGCGATGCCGCCGAGTATGCCACCCGTGATGAGCCCTATTACGCCGATAGTGCCCTGCACAAAACCGAGTTCGCTGGTGGAAAGGGCCATACCGCCCTGCTCGAGGTTGTCGAGGAGGAAGAGGGGGGTAATCTTCACGAGCAAGGCCTCCGGCAAACGGTAGATGAGGAGGAAGATGAGGGCTACGACAATCTGCGGCTTCTCAAAGAAGTCGGCAAAGATTTCAAAGAAGTCGCGCATGACGTCGAGGATGCTGTGGGAGGCTGGCTGTGTGTCCGTCGTCTGTTGTCCGTTGTCCGTTGTCAGCTCTTGCTCCGGTCGCGGCAAAATGAAGCGGTGATATATGCAGAGCAGCAGCAACGTGGCAGCTGCCACCATCATCGTGATGCTCCAAGCCAGCCGGGGATTTTGCGTGAAGACCTCCAGATTACCGGCTCCCATGATGAGCAGGCCCTGTCCCATAATGGTGGCAATGCGATAGAACGTATTGCGAATGCCTACGTTGAGGGCTTGTTCGTGTTCGTTCAGTGCCAGCATGTAGAAGCCGTCGGCGGCAATGTCGTGGGTGGCGCTACTGAAGGCCATGAGCCAGAAGAAGCAGAGCGACCACTTTACAAAGCCTGGCGTCTGCAACGTCAAGGCGACTCCTGCCATTGAGGCACCCACAAGCAACTGCATGGTTACTATCCACCAGCGCTTCGTGCGGAGCATATCTACCACAGGGCTCCAGAAAGGTTTGATGACCCACGGCAGGTATAGCCAGGAGGTGTAGAGGGCGATGTCGGTATTGTTCAGGCCGAGGCGTTTGTACATCACCACGGCGATGGACATCACGATGACGTAGGGCAGTCCCTCTGTGAAGTAAAGTGTGGGCACCCATGCCCAGGGCGATCTATGTTTATTTTCCATAATTCTGTTTGAGATGTGAGGTGGGGTAGTAGTGGGCCAGAATACTGCGGTAGTCATGACCCTCTGCGGCCATTACGGCTCCACCTATCTGGCAAAGACCTACGCCGTGGCCCCAGCCGTGACCGGTAAGGATGAAGTCTGTGCCTTCGCGCTGCACTTCAAAGTTGCTGCTCAATAGGTGTGTAGGGCTGAACATTTTGCGTATCTCAAGTTCCTTGCCCACGTCAACGGTGCGCTCCGTTCCTACGACGCGCAAGAGGCGGATGCGTCCGCTTTCGCCACGTTCTAACGGCAGGAGGTCGAGGATTTGTCCCAGTCCAAGGTGCAGTTTTTCTTCGGCTATACGGGAGAGTTCGTCTTGCGTGTAGCGAACTTGCCAGTCGTGGAATTGCACAGTCGCTTGGTCGTAGTCATTCAGGACCTGGCGCAGCAACTGCTTGTCGTGGGTGTCGCAGTATGGGCAACTGACGGGTTGCAGATAACTGTAGTCCTTGTCCTGCCAGCACGTTGAGAAGCGCTCTGTGTGGCCGCCGCAACATTTGGAGAAGCGCGTGTCGCAAAGTTCGCCTTCGCGGCTGTAGAGCACTTCGCCGCGCGTTTCCTTAATGGCGCGCTCCACCGTCCCGTTCACGCCGCCCACGCCCTGATACCTTTGGCAGTGGTCATCGGCGCATACGTCGTAGAGGCTGTGGGCTGAAGCGTCGTAGATGCGGATATGTCTGCTTTCATCGGCGGGAAGTTCCTGCACGCTGTCCTCGTATGTCCGTTGGCGGGCGGCCTTCATACGCAACGCCCAACTGCGGCTTATTACGGCGTGAGCCTTCAGGAGTTCCAGGTTCGCCGTGCCGCTCATCTCGCTACTGATGACGCTTAAGAGGTAATTCTCAATGTCTATGTCGTTGACGGCAATCTGAACCCCTTGCTTCTTATTCTCTATTACGCGCAGGCGTCCGCGAAAGGTCTGATCCTGCTTGCGTTGCCAGTGGAAATCCTTGCCGATGGTCACGCCGTGAAGGGTGAAGCCGTCGGCCGCTGCGCTATACTGAATGCGGGGAGCCTCCATGATGCCTACGCTTATCTCGGGTGTGCCGCATTCGGAGAGTATGCTGCGTATCTTATCTTCGTCCAAGGCGCGGAAGTCCTCCTCGCGTGGCGTGATGATGAGCCCTGCCATGTCCAGCGCACCGGGCGACACGAGGCAGGTGCCTTCGTGATAGCATTGCGGGCGGTGCTGGCTGCGGGGGATAAGTCGTGCGCGGCCGTTCTGCATCAGTAGGTTGAAGTCGGCCTCTTCTCGCCCTTCGGGAATGGGGAGAGCCTTGATTTCCTCCCACACTTTTTCGCTATCGCCATACAGCTGCTGCGGCAAGGCTTCGGCCAGTCCAGTTTGCAGGTGCTTGTGGTCAGGAGCACTGGCACCGCAGCGTGCGCCGTTGTAGAAGACTACGAACTCCGGCAGCGCGTGGCTTATCTCCACCATATCCTCAAAGTCCTGGCGTGTGAGCCGCTGCGGCGTGTGCTGCGTGTTGACGATGGTCAGGTGGCGCTCCAGGATGGGGAAGGGATTGATGAGCACCTCCCAACGACCGTCAAGAATGCTGATGCCTTCCTGCACGGCGGGTCTGTTCTCGCGGCAGAGGAAGCAAGGGCGCTTCTCCAGCGACGTCTTATCAACCTTTGCCAGCGTGCTCACGGCGCGGGCGGGGTTCCACTGCACAATGTAGGGCCCCACCTTGCGGCGTTCCACTTTCTCGCCGAGGTCGCGGATGCGCTGTGCGGCTTCGGGCCACACGTTCATCTGCCGCTCAAAGAGTTGTTCTATGAAAGACCCACCCCCAACCCCTCCCATAAAGGGAGGGGAGTAAAGTGGGGAAGAGGACTGAGTATTTTGAGAAAGTTGCTTTTCCATCGGTCGAGAGTATTTACTCCCCTCTCGCTCGCAGAGCGAAATCTTTCCCCTATTGGGGAGAGATGGCGGCAGCCAGAGAGAGGCCGGGGAGGGGTTGGGGGTGGGTCTTTCTGGCCTGTAATTCTATCGTCCTCAGCTCGTCCTTATACGCATTATTCTTGTTTTGCTTCTCCAGCGAGAGGGCGGCGTCGGAGTTGCCGTCCCAACGGCGGCAGAGGTACAGTTCGTCATAGATGCGAGCGATGGGGTACTCGCGGCTGATGCGCAGCCCCACGGCGTAGTCCTCGCCGTATGACGTATTGGGAAATCCCACCTCGCGCAGCACACTCGTGCGGAAGGCTCTCGGTGCGCCCAGACCATTGATGCGCAGGGCGTTGTTGGGGCCGTTCTCATCGGTCCACTCCTTGTGGTCGATGAGGCCCGGCGGCAACGTATTCAGCGCGAAGTCCACCATGCGGTAGGCTCCTATGCACATAGCCGCGCCTTTCTTCTCCATCTCATCCACTATGCGCTGCAGGGTGGCAGGTGAGGAGTAGAGGTCGTCGCTGTCGAGTTGCACGGCGTATTTACCGCAATGCTCCGAGCGTATGGCCTTGTCCCAGCACCCCCCGATTCCGAGGTCGGTCTCTTCGGGCACAAGATGTATGAGGCGTGGACTGCGGCAGGCCTTGAGCAGCGCCGTCGTTCCGTCTGTGCTGTGGTTGTCCACCACGATGACGTTGAACGGGAACGTGCAAACCTGCTCCAGCGCGCTTTCCACGGCATCCATAATGGTGCGCTCGCGGTTGAAGACAGGGATGATGACGGAGGCGCTCACCCCCTCCGACCTTTGGTCACGCCCCCCAGCCCCCTTCAGGCGCATAGCGCCGGAGGGGACAAGAGCCCCAATCGCCGCTAAATGCCTTGTGCAGGCCCGCTCCATTTCTATCTGCACCTCGCGGTTGCGCGGGTTTACATAGTCAAACTGTTTCTCTCCCGAGTGGCGCAGGTCAGTTTCCTTCTCCGTGTAGAGCATTTCGCGCAGATGGAGCAACGCCCCCTTGCGGCTGAGAGCCAGACGTAGCGCATAGAGGGCTGCAAAGCGGTAGTCGTCCTCCACCTCCTGCAAAGCCTCCGTGCGCACCAGCCATAGCGCACCGAAATCAAAGTCGTCGCGCAGCGCACCAGCCTGATAGTCTATGACGAGGTGGGGCGTGCCGTCGGCTTCGCGGCGGTCGCTATACACCATAGCCGCACCGCTCTGCGCTATCACCTCTTCCATACGTTCCAGGCAGCGGTAACCCATCGTGACCTCTTTGTCGCTAAGGAGAAGAGCCACGTATGCCTCGCCGCTCCTGCGAGCCTTTTCTACCAATGCGCCTACGGCTTCCGAGGAAGCCAGCCGCTCTATTTCATATATCATTTCTTCCTAATTCAAAATTGAATACAGCCTTTCGTTAAGTTCCTGAACGGGCAGTCCCACCACGTTGTCGTAGTTTCCGCGGATGCCGTGGATGCCCACGTGGCCAATCCATTCCTGAATGCCGTAGGCACCGGCCTTATCCAGCGGGCGATACTGTTGCACATACTTCCAGATGATAACGTCCGAGAGTTTGGCAAACTCCACCTCCGTCGTCACGGCAAAACTCTCAATCCCTTTATCGGATATGATGCACACGCCCGTCACCACTTCATGCACGCGACCGCTCAACATACGGAGCATACGGCAGGCTTCGGCCTCGTCGCGGGGTTTTCCCAGCACCTCGCCGTCGAGGCAAACGATAGTGTCGGCCGTAATCAGCACTTCGTCCATGCGGCGCGTGGCTGCATAGGCCGCAGCCTTCTTACGGGCAATGGCCAGTGCCGTTTCCTGATGTGAGAGTCCCGAGGGGAAACTCTCGTCAATACCTTCGATAGTCCTTACCGTGAAGGGTATTCCCAGAGTGCTGAGAAGATCCTTGCGTCGTGGCGACTGAGAGCAGAGAATAAGGTTCATGTGCGCGATATTTAGCAAATAATGTGCGGCTTCTTTGAGGGGACAAAATTACAAATAAAAATTGTAATGACCAACCTTTCTCGCCCTTTCGCGTCAAAAACTCCACCGGATGCCTGCACTTTTGTACTGTGAAGATATGAAAATTCGCCTCTCTTATTTATATAATTGCGCACGCACACGCGTGAGGTACATTTTCTGCTACACGTCCTACACCTCTGCTTCTAACGTAAACGCCCGCCGAGTATTCGGCGGGCGTATGTTTCGTTGCGGGGTTGTAAATTATTCTCCTTCTACTATCTTGATTTCATCTTCTGTCAAGCCGTAGAGATCATAGACGAGGCGGTCGATTTCACGTTCTTCGACAGAGGTGTCAGCGAGTGGGTTTGCTTTCTTGGATGCGAGGATACAATCAACAAGGGCAATGATGGTTTGCTGCAGAACTTGATTTGCCGTTGCAATTGGAAGTTGCTCGTAGAGATAAGTTTGTATTTCTGGGAAGGCTTCTTCTTTTTTTAATGTGAATCTTTTCTTATAATAGAAGTCCATTACTTTAGAATTTAATAAAGCGACAATGTATTGTGGTGGCCATTTGTTCGTGTCACTAATACGAATACCATAGACGTTTTTATTATAAGCATAGAGGACTCCATTTGCGTAAGTTGATTCAAGCCTTGGGGCTACTCTCCTTAAAAATATCATTTTATTATCGAAAAATGGAGACAATCTCCGATATTCTTTATGGAACTTACTAAGGAAAGTGGCCGACCATCCAATAGTGTACCGTTTCATATCCATTCCAATTAACGAAGGTATTCCTTCAGCTGTTTCTCGTAAAGATTTTTTAGAGATTTCAGCACCTCTTTTCGAAGTCATTATGGAGCCGAAAGCAATACCATTCTGCTTAACCTTATTAAGGATTTTGATAGTTTTCTCATCAATCCCTAAAACCATTTCACAATACAGATTCCCTTTACAATACATTTTGTCAAGCAAAGGTAAAGGCCTAAAAGAACCATTGTTGTATATGAATGTTTGTATAAACTTTGAGGAGGGCTCACAAGATTTCAACAAGGTAATAACATTTTCTGTAACTGCTGTTTCAAAAGGATTACACAAAGAAAAATGCAGCAAGTCCAATTTATCAAGAAAATATTTTCTTTGCTCAGCGTCATCCTTGTTCAAAAGATAAAATTTAGGTGTGATGAACGCCAATATAGAATCGGTATGCATTAATTGTTTTAGAGATAGTTCAAAGAACATCTTGTACAAGTCTGTATTCCAGTCATACTGATGGAACATCTCTACCTGAGTTACTACATACGGCGGATTACCAATCACAATATCGAATCCCCCCTTGTCGAACACTTCTTTGAAATAGATGTGCCAGAGGAAGAACTGGTCGTTGGGGATAGGGAGGTTTTCGAGCCTGCGCTGGATGTCGGGAGTGCAGCCTTTGAGATTGAGAATGTAACTTTTGACATTGCTGTTGATGATGTTGCGGAGTTCCGTCTTCTTACGGTGGTCATCCGTGCCGTAATACTCGCGGATTGCATTCTGGATGTTGTCGAGCGATGCTTCCTCGTCGAAAGCCAATGTCTGGTGCCATGTCTGTTCCTTCTTCTTGCGCGAACGCTTTTTCTCCTGTTCGTTGAGCGACATTCCGCTGAGTTCCACACCTTCGTACTGCTCCAACAACGAGTTGCCTTGCATAATCTTGAAGTCCATATTCGGCAAAGCATGAGGTGTCTTCTCATCCACAATAAGAGCGAGCCAAAAACGAAGTCGTGCTATATCAACAGCACCCTTCTCAATATCCACGCCATAGATGTTGTTTTGGATTATGTCCGTCTTTATCTCTACTGCCTTCTCGTCATCAATGTCCTCGATAGCCTTGCGGCACGCATAGAGTTCACGCAGCAAGCCCATGGGGAATGCTCCGGAGCCGATGGCGGGGTCACATATCTTTACATCTTTCAGTTTGTGGTCAATGTTTGCGGCAAGGGCTGCAGAGAGGTGTTCGGCCTTGTTTGTAGTTACAAACTCTCGGATTTGTAACTTCACTGCATCATCATCCACGTCCGTCTGCAGATAAGCAATCAGCGACTCACGACACATGTATTGCACTATCTCCTTTGGCGTATAGAATGCACCCTTGTCCTTGTTGTCTTCCAATAGGTTCTCAAAGATACGGCCAAGCATCTCGGGGTCAACGCCAATCTCTGCATCATCGGGGTCGTTCTCGTCTATGGTGAAGTTGTAGGAAGCGAAGAAGTCAAGAAGAGACTTCATATATTTGGCAGGCAGAGGGAAATTCGTCTTGTCGTAGGCATCGCGCTCAAAGAGCCCACCGTTGAGATAGGGTACCTTGATATCTGCACCAAGCACGGGATTGGCCAAGTCGTTGGTGCGGTGTGTGTTGATATCGTTGAAGAGCGGTTCAAGCACATCATCCACAAAAGTATTCTTGTGAGTGGTGTGGGCAAAGAGGTTCTGCACGAACTCACGGTCACCATCGTTCCAATCGTCACCTGCAGAGCATCCCATCCATCCCTTCTTCTGAAGGAACTGAATGAAGACAAGGCGTCCCATGAGTTTCTTCACGTAGTCGCGTACGGCTTTCTCTGCATCGGGGAACTGACAGAACTCCTGCATAATCTCTCGACAAGGTTTGCCTGTAACACGCTCTTCCCATTTGTTCGCCACCTTGACCATACGTTTGCCCGTGACGAACTCAATGATGTTTTCATACTGCTTCTTATACTCATCAAAGAAGAGGTCGCTGAGAGCCTCTACGGAGAAGGCTTTCGTGATGTCTTTCAGCGTCAAACCACTTTTCTTTAAGTTCTCAAACTGCTGAATGGCTGTGCGGCTACGATGGCCCTCTCCAAGGAGATAGGTGAAGCGTTTGGTATCGGTGCTACTCTTCTTCAGCGTGCCGTCATCGCCGAAGGTGAAACTTTCACTGACATAAGAGAAACGCAGCACGGCCTCGTTTTGACGATAGCAGAACATAAAGGCACCGGCGCACCCCATACCTCGCCAGCTGCTGCAAAGGAGGTTGCGGATGCCGGCACGGTTGCGCTCGATAATGACGTTGTCGCTGAGTTCTACCTCATACACCGCTATGGTGTGACCATCGGGGAGGTCAATCTTGCCGGTATAGACGGCAGACTTCGCCATATTCTCGTCCACAGACACACGCTGTGGCTGCTGCCAAAACTGCACTTTGTTGCGGAAAATGTCGTACAACAGTTCCTGCCAACCCTTGCGGTTGTATCTTGATTCGATGATTTGTCTGTAATCCATGAAAATTATGAATTGTGAATTAAGTAAATGATTCGCTGAGAATAATATTGGCTTCGGTTTCTGTCTCGTGTTTCAGTTCCTCAGCACTCAGATAGTAGGCGTTGTACTTCTTCGCCATGTCAATAATCTCGCTTAGGGCTTCATCATGGTGGAGTATGCCCCGCTGCATATCCTTCTGCATACGTTGTAGGCGTTGGGCAATAATGGTAATGACACCACGCTCAGCCAGAACGCGAAGGTGAACGACTTGCTGATAGAGCGACAGGTCTTGTATCTCGGGGAGGAACAAGTTGAGGAGGTTGACAGCGATGCTCACTTGCGCACCGAGCGTGTTGCCTGCCTGTTGGATCTGCATTTCTTCTTCCACTTGCTCCTGTGCGCGGAGATTTTGGAACATCTTCAACGCCTTCATCACATGGTCGTGGTGCTGAGGGATACGCTTCTCTTTCTGCTCCTCGACACTGGCCTTGAAATATTTGAGCGCATCTACGACAGAGAGTTCCTCCACCGACTCGTTGCTGGCACGGAAGAACGATTTCCGCATATTGGTCTTGAGGAAAACCAAAGTATCCTGTGAGAGTGTGACGCCGTCAATGGAACGTGTATTGCGCCCCGTACGGCTACGGAGCGACATCTTGGCGATGCGGTTGTACTCTCTGCGGTTGTTGAGATAGAGCGAACGCAGTTCCTCATAGAAAGGTGTCTCCTCATTGAACTCGCCCTTGTCTGCTTGAAACCCTTCGGTGAACAGTCTTTCAAGGTTGCGGTCGATGATTTCCTCCTGCGAATAGATCTGGTTGTCCTCACCAAAGGTGGAGTGGAACGTCTGAATCTTGGAGAGCGCTATCTGGTTGAGTTTAATGATTTGGTTGCCTTGACGCGATGGATAGAAAACATAGTTATAGATGTCCTTTCCCGTGGAGCCGATACGATTGACGCGGCCAATGCGTTGCATAAGCTTCGTTGAATTCCATGGCGTGTCGTAGTTAACGATGATATTGGAACGATGAAGGTTTACGCCCTCAGCCAGCACGTCGGTCGTGATGATAATGTTGTAGTCGTTCTTTTGATTGGCTCGCTTGTAATTTGCATCAAAGTTCTCCGTGATGGTCTTGAAAAGTTGGCTGCGGTTGCCAGCACTGATGACTAGCACATCCTCACGTCCAATGCGGCGTTGGATATATTCTACTGTATCCACCGATTCGGAAAAGATAACGAGTTTCTGTCCGGGATTATGGTCTTTCTTGAAAAGTTCGTGCTTCAAGATATCGTTGAACTTAGCAAACTTCGAGTCATCGGCTTCGGTGACAGTTGCCCACTCGGCACACATGGCTTCGAGCACAGCTTGGTCAGCACGAAGCATTTCGATAAACTCTGGCGCAAAGTCATCTGCCTTGAAAACGGCATTCTTCGGGTTGTCCTCAGCCTTCAGGTTGAGACGTTCCTCTATCTCGTCATCGCCCAAACCAAGATTGTAGAGATGGTTTATGTCGAGGTCGGGAGCGATAAACACGCGGTCGTTCTCAAACATGTTAATCATATACTGGTTGGCATCACGAAAACGATTGATACTCGTCTGGAACGCATAAAACGAACTTTCCAGTCGCTTTACGAGGCCGTTTTTTCGGATGCTCGCCAAACTACGGGAGATAAGTTCTGCATTGTCGTAAAGTCCTTCGGATTTTTCTGGGAGGAGATAGGCAATTGCTTGGTAGCGTGCGTAGCAAAGTTCACTGACAAGGGTATGCATTGCTTTCTCAAACATATCGGCAATACGGTCGTTCATCTCGTAGGTCTTCATGACGGGCGGTGCCACCTTCGGGAATCCCTGAATGTCCTTGCTGTAGCGAGGGATGGCCTCAATGTCCGTTCGAGTACGGCGTACGGTGATGGGTTTGATGACGCGGTCGCGCACTTTCTCGGCCAGTTCTTTGAATTTCTTCAAGTCATATTGGGGGTCACGACGAAGTTTCTTGAACTCCACGATGAGGGGTGAGAAGAAAGACGAGAGATTGGGCACACCATCAATGGTACAGCAGCGAGGATCCTGAAAGAGACGGATTTCGTTGTAAAGATCGGCAGGCGTGTTGTTCATCGGGGTGGCTGAAATAAGCATCACCTTTTTCTTGAAACCAGGAATATTGCCCGTCTCCACGCGCGGCATCTTGCAGATTTCCTGCAATTCGGTGAAAGCCGTATTGGTGTGAGTGCGGAATTTGTGCGCTTCATCGACCAAGACAAGGTCGTACTCATCGGCATTCCAATAGTCGTAGTTATCCTCATCGAGTACTTTCTTCAAGCTGCCATTGCTGATAAACTTGGTGTAGCGGTCAATACCGAAGTCCTTGAAAGTCTGTTTCCAGTTCTGCTCTACTGCTGGAGGATAGACCACGAGTATCTTTGTATTCTCATAACCATTGTCAATGCAAAACTGCTTTGCAATCATCGTGGCAATGACAGTCTTACCAAGGCCTACAACATCGGCAAGGAAGAAACCATCATATTTGAGCAATTTCCTGTAACCCTCCACAACGGCATCCTTTTGATATTCGTAGGCCGTATAGCCCTCCGGCATGTCAAAGGCATCCTGTGCATCGGTGGCCAGCACGCGGTCGGAGAAATACTCCATGAGCATCTTTATGTAGAGGTCGTAGGGCGTGGCATCGCCTCTGAGATAAGTCTGCTGGATAGGACCGGTCTGGATGTCGTCGGCAGTGATGGGGCAACCATCGGCCTCTTCCCATAGTTGCTCAAACTCTTCTTTGGCAAACTGCACATCTTCATAGTCGGTCAAGCGTACATTAAACTCATACTGCATGTCCTGACTAATGCCAAGTCCGTTTCCGCTCAGGTTGCTGGAGCCGGTGATGGCCGCCCCGAAGGTATATTGATTGAATTCTTCGGGATAGAGCAAGTAAATCTTTGCGTGTATCTTTTTGCTTGGATGCGCCCGCAGTTCAAGTTTGCCGCTCACAAGATCTTCAACCATCTGGAAGATGCCCTCTTCCACATGGCTGGAATAAGCTGAGGATTCAATATCCTTACGAAGTTGCGCGAGATAGTCTTGCTTCACCTCCTCCTCGGCCCCCATAAACAACTTACCCTTGTTGTTGGCATTGACAATATACTTGTCAACATCAATACCGATGAGAATACGAACTTTATTGATGTTATTGAGGAACGGGCGCAAGGTGAAATATCCTGACGCACGAAGGAAACCGACAACGGAGTCGAGGCGCTTGATACTGCTGTTGTGTTCAAGCAGCCCCTCGAACTCTTTCATGAGGGTGTTGCCATCCCGATTGGTGAAAAGTTGTTTGGCCATAATATTATGTGGCCTTGCGATACCCAAGATGAGGCGAAAAAGGTGTAATAATAAAAAACGTAGGTATCTTACTTCTGCTCGCTTGCGATTCGTGGGTCACCACAACCCATAGCCTGTAAGCTTGCAGCAAAGATACCTACGAGAGGATATAATACACCCAAAGAGCGTGCGAGAGGGTACAAGGTACCCTCGGCACGCTGACGGGTGGGTATAATCCATCCGTAGCATCTACTTCTGCTTTGTTCTTGACAGGCAATAAGGAAAGTGGTGATTTCGAATCGCCAAAAACAAGCGTCCATAAACGCTTTTCTAATATGTAAATTCTTGCCCGCTGGCAAGAGTGTAATGCACGGGGGAGGGGCCATCTTCCGCGCCTATTACGGCAGCAAAGGTAGCAAAAAACTCGCAATAAACTCCCATCTGGCGGGGAAAAAGTGCTTCCCGCCTTGCGTTTTGCGTAAAAAACTTCGTCCGAGGGCTTGATAATGGACGTTTTTTGTCCTTTCGCCCGCACTTACGTGCCATTTGTAAGGCACGCGGCCCGAAGAAATGTTTCTATTACTTTACGGCAAACTTGTAAGTCCTGAAAGGACGACATAACGGAGGGTAGGGCGCAAGCCCTACTTCACTCGTTGTTATTTTCTCAAAGGGAGCGCTGTAAGTGCGACATAATTCAAGTAAAGTGGTAAATATGTCGCGGCCCCCCTCCACCTCCCCCCGATAGGGGGAGAGGCCGCTCTTTGAGCGGTGCTCCCATAAAGGGGCATGCACAAAAGATAGGGCTCGCGCCCTATCCTCCACTCTGTCGCACGGCCCCCCTCCACCTCCCCCCTTTAGGGGGAGAGGCCGCTCTTTGAGCGGCGCTTCGCCGTCGCTGGCAAAAGGGTAAGCCCCTCCTGTTGGCAACCTTCCTAAACACATGCATTTACAAGCGATGCCATAACTTTCTATTATTTTTCTATTGTTGTCCCGGGAAAATGTATAGACCATACCCCGAAGGGGTTACACAACCCAGCCAGGGGCATCGCCCCTGGTCGCAAGTGCGACCACCGTGCACGCCCCAACGGGGCACAACAACAAGAGACAATGGACGTTATGCCCCGTTGGGGCGGGCAAAGTACGGTGGCAATATACCAGGGGCGTTGCCCCTGGCTGGGTTGTTACGCCCCTTCGGGGCTAAAGTAAGCCCCTCCTACCCATAACCTCCCAAACCTCCTACATTTACAAGGGCTACGAAAGATTACTTTCTTTTTCCCCGGACAACAATATTATTTTTCCCTGACACTAATAAAAAGTTTTGCAACCCCCTTGGCACTTTTTTGCCACCCTATTGGCAAAAAATTGCCGTCGGCTGGCAAAAAATTGCCGTCGGCTGGCAAAAAATTGCCAAGGGACAACAAAAAGCGCCAACCTCGCGGGGAGGCTGGCGCATCTTGCAGTTGATGAAAGGGAAGGGGCGGTTTAGCAGAGCTTGCGGGCACCGTCGCCGATGACTACGTCGATGACGATGGGCTTCTTGCCGAACTTCTCTTCAAACTTCTTCACAACGACTTCCTTGAAGTGGGCTACGAGCTCGTCGGGGATGAGGTTGATGGTGCAGCCGCCGAAGCCGCCGCCCATGATGCGGGAACCTGTTACGCCTTCCTCGCGGGCTATGTCGTTGAGGTAGTCGAGTTCTTCGCAGCTTACTTCGTATTCCTTGGAGAGGCCGTGGTGGGTCTGATACATCATCTCGCCTACGGTGTCGTAGTCACCCTTTTCGAGGGCTTCGCAGACGGTGAGGACGCGTACAACCTCGCCGATGACGTACTTGGCGCGGCTGTAGTCTTCGCTGGTCACTTCGTTCTTTACTTCTTCAAGCATCTCGTAGGTGGCGTCGCGGAGGCTTTCCACTTCGGGGTGGTGGCGCTTGATGACTTCGGCTACGCGCTCGCAGGAGAGGCGACGGTCGTTGTAGGGGGAGCCTACGAGTTCGTGCTTCACGCAGCTGTTGACGAGCACGAGCTGATAGCCCTTGGGATTCCAGGGGAAGTATTCAAACTCGCCGCTGCGGCAGTCGAGGCGCATGAGGGAGCCTTTCTTGCCGTGGATGGAGGCGAACTGGTCCATGATGCCGCAGTTGCAGCCGAGGTACTTGTGCTCGGTGCGCTGGCCTACGCGGGCCAGTTCCATCTTCTCAATCTTGTTGTCGCCCCAGAGGTCGTTGAGGGCGAAGGCATATACGCTTTCGAGTGCGGCGGAGGAGCTCATGCCGGCACCGAGGGGTACGTCACCGGAGAAGGCGGTGTTGAAGCCCTGAACGGGAACGCCGAGGGCCATCATCTCGCGGCATACGCCGAAGATGTAGCGTGCCCAGGAGGCGGAGGGGCCTTTCTCGTCGTCGAGGGAGAACTGTGCGCGATCTTTGAGGTCGATGGAATAGGCGTCAACGGTGCGGGTGCCGTTGGGCTTGATTTCGGCAATCATTCCCTGCTCTACGGCGCCGGGGAATACGAAGCCGTTGTTGTAGTCGGTGTGCTCGCCGATGAGGTTGATACGGCCGGGGGAGGCATACACGCTGCCGGTGCTGCCGTCGAAATGCTTGATGAAGCGACTGCGAACGTCGTCGATGGTAAGTTTCATGTTTTTATAATTAGCAAATTAGTGAATTGGTAAATTAGCAAATTGGAGAGATAACTCAATAACCTTTCTCTCCCCCAAAGGGGGAGTTGGAGGGGGCTCCTATTACTCCTCGCGCTTGGTGACGCGGCTACCGATGAGGGCATAGAAGAGTATGTAGGCGGCGCAGAAGATTACTACCCAGAAGCTGGCCATGTAGCCGAAGGAGTCAGCCACGAAGCCCTGGATGGCCATCATTACGGCGCAACCGAATACCATGGTCATGAAGATACCGGAGGCGATGGCGGTGTACTTGCCGAGGCCTTCTACGGCCATGTTGAAGATGGCGCCCCACATTACGCTGGTGCAGAGACCTACGAGGAGAAAGGAGAAGATGCCTACGGGGATGGGCTGCCAGATGAGAGTGAGGGTGCTCCAGTCAATGCCGGGGAAGTTGGCCTGTATGTTGTCGGGGGCAAGCATACCGAAGAGCACGAGCACGAGGGTGGCGGTGCTCACGGTGGTAATCATGGCGCGGCTGCTTACCTTGTTGCCGATGGCGGCACCTACGAAGCGGCCGATGAGCATCATAAACCAGTAAACGGCAACGATAAGACCTACGGTGGCTACGGGGATTCCGTCTTCAACGAGCATGAGGTTTACGAAGTTGGGCACACCTACTTCAATACCCATGTACAGGAAGATGGCGAGAGCACCGAGGGCGAAGTGACGGTAGCTCATAGCGCCCTTGATGAGGTCAACACGAACGGGGGCCTGCTCGGGCTCTTCAATCTTGGTGAAGCAGATAACGATGAAGGCGATGACGAAGATGGCGAGGGCTATCATCAGGGCGGGGGTGGCGTCGGAGATGCGGGCCTTGGTGACGTCGGCGATGAGGGCACCCATGAGGATGTAGCAGCATACGGCAGCGGAGCTGTTGAATACGCCGCCGATCTGGATGAGCTGGTTGCCCTTGTTGCCGCCACCACCGAGGAGGTTGAGCATGGGGTTGACAACGCAGTTGAGGATACACATGCAGAGACCGGCGATGAAGGCACCGGCGAGGTAAACGCCGAATACGAGGCCGAGGTTGCCCTCTGCGTTGATCTGGCCGCTGAACCACTGGATGAGAATGCCGGCAGCACCGACGGCGAGACCGATGAGGGCGGTCTTCTTGTAGCCGAACTTAGCGATGAGCATACCGGCGGGGATACCCATGACGAGGTAGGCGATGAAGTTGCCATAGTTACCGATCTGAGCGAGCACGTTGGAGATTTCGCCGGGCTGGTTCTTGATGATGGTTGCCATGGGTGAACACAGGTTGGTCACGAAGGCAATCATTGCAAACAGGGCAATCATTACGATGATAGCACCCCATTGTTTCTTTTGTTGGGACATGATAAAATGAATTAAGAATTAAAAATTAAGAATTAAAAGTTAAAAGATAATTAGTGAGCTGTGTGTGGGTCATTGTGATCATTATAGCCTGCGCAGTGCCTACGGCGTTATGATGATTTGTATGATTTAATAATGATTTATATGATTTTTTTCTGCGGAATCATAAGAATCATATTGCATCATTGTAATCATTATGGCCAGCGCAGCGCCTATGGCGTTATGATGATTTGTGTGATTTCTTGTTTTTGGCGACGCGGCGAACGACTTGTGGTTCTTCACCAAAATTGAGCAAGAGGCCAACTTCGTAGTTCGTGGCTCGTAAATAGTTATACAACTGTCTTACATGGGCACTTGAGAGGGTCTTGCATGCCTTAAGCTCAAGAATGATGGTGTCATTGACGATGATATCCGCTTTATATTGGCCTACAAGCTGGTCCTCAAAGTAAACATCAATGGGGTACTGTGCCTTGCAAGTGTATCCTTCTTTCATAAGAGCAAAGTATAATGCGTTTTGATAAACCTGCTCCAGAAATCCGAACCCCAAGGTGTTGTAAACTTCATAATAGATTTTTATGATTCCTTCCGTCAGCTTTGAGTGAAGGTAGTTGATGTCGTAATCATTTAGCCAGTCTTCGTCTGTGTAGTCGTTGCCTGTCATAAAATCATAAAAATCATATTATATCATCTATATCATCATAGCAAGCGCAGCCTATTCTATGCTTGCGCAGCCATTACTCCTTCACGCCGAACTTGTAGATAGTCTTCTGTGTGTACACCTCGCCGGGCTTGAGGACGACGGAGGGGAAGTGCGGCTTGTTGGGGGAGTCGGGGAAGTGCTGGGCCTCGAAGCAGAGGGCACTGCGGCGGGGGAAGGTGGCTCCGTGCTGACCGCGGTAGCCGTCGGCCCAGTTGTCGGTGTAGAACTGCACGGCGGGCTCGGTGGTATAGACTTCCATGGTGCGGCCGCTGACGGGCTCGGTGACGCGGGCGGCAAAGGCGAGTTCGCCTACCTCCTTCTTGTTTACGACGTAGCTGTGGTCGTAGCCGGCACCGTAGCGAATCTGCTCGTCATCGGCGTCCCAGCGTTCGCCTATTTCGTGAGGCGTGCGGAAGTCGAAGGGAGTGCCTTCTACGCGGAGAATCTCACCCGTGGGGATGTTGGTCTCGTCGGTGGGGATGAAGAAGTCGGCGTTGATCTCGACAATCTGCTTCTCGATGGAGGGCGTGGGGTTGGCAATGCCCTGAAGGGAGAAGAAGCCGTGGTGGGTCATATTGCAGACGGTCTTCTTGTTGGTGTGCCCCTTGTAGCTGATGATGAGTTCGTTCTCGTCGGTGAAGGTGAACATGACGTTCATCTGCAGTTCGCCGGGGAAACCTTCTTCATAGTAGGCGCTGGTGTAGCGCATCACTACGCACTGGTCGTTGATTTGCTCTGCATCCCAAACACGGGCGTGGAAGCCGGTGGGGCCGCCGTGGAGGTGGTTGGGGCCGTTGTTGATGGCGAGGTGATAATCCTTGCCGTTGAGTTGGAATGTGCCGCGGCAGATGCGGTTGCCATAGCGTCCTACGAGCGTGGAGAGGAAGGGCTCGGGGGAGGCGATGCAGTCGTCAATGCAGTCGTGGCCCTGGATGATGTTGGCCATGTGGCCCTCACGGTCGGGTACCATAATGGCCACGATGCTGCCGCCATAATTCGTGACGGCTACCTCGCAGCCATTTGCATTTGTCAGGAAGAAGAGGTCAACCTCTTTTCCATTTACAATCTTTTGGAAGTCAGCGCGCTTCAAGCCGCTGACAGGGGAAACTGTCTTGTCCATAAATTGTGTAATGTTAGGCCTTAAACAATTAAAAGTTAACTTCACGTAGCAAAATTGCAAATAATTTTTGAATAGGCCAAACAAAAACGCAATTATTTTACATTTTTCTCTACAAATAGTAATCTTTGCACAAAGATGAGTACATTTCCGTGCGACTTCCGCCCTCATCCTGCAAAATTATTTCGTCGCGTTCTACACTTTTGCCCTCTCCTTTTTTGAATGCCATTAACACACGCTTCGGTTCTTTATGTACTGTCGTACGGATGTGGGTTATACGCACCAACGAGAGGCACCGCTTGTTGCATTCTTCATGGAACTGTGCCGCAGCCGCGCTGGGAATAATGACTTGCAGCAATCCTCCCTCTTTGAGCAGTTCTGCCGCACGGCACACAAGACTTTGGAATGAAAGGAAGGCGGTGCTCCGCGCTGCCGCCCGTGCTGCATTGGGGGCCAGGAGATCCTCCGTGTGGTAAGGCGGGTTGCTGACGATGCTGTCGAAAATGGTAGGGAAGGAATGCGTAAGAAAATCGCCCTCAATGAATTGCACGTTTACAAATGGCGAACGTGCTGCATTTTCTCGGGCTTGCACTACAGAAGGACCGTGGATGTCGATACCTGTCACCTGCAGTTCTGGGCTTCGCTGCGCCATCATCAATGAGATTACGCCGCTTCCGCAGCCCACGTCAAGCACTTCTCCCGCTTCAGGCAGAAGACACCATGCACCGAGTAGGACGGCGTCGGTGCCAACCTTCATTGAAGAGCGATTGTCTTCTATTGAAAACTTTTTGAAACGGAACACGATACGAAGAACAAGTTTCTATATTCTCACAACTTGCTTAGCGTATGGCATCAGTGCCTCGCGGTGCGTAATATATATTATTGTGCGGTGGGGGTAAGCCGTGAGGATATTGTTCATCGCAGTTGTAGCCGTGTCGCTGTCGAGTGATGAGAAGGCTTCGTCGAGAATAAGAATGGGAGACTTACGAAGCAGCGCACGGGCCAGCCCTATGCGCTGTGCCTGTCCCTCAGACAGGCCGCCGCCCCTCTCTCCGCAGAGCCTGTCAAGCCCCTCCGGGGAGTCAATCACAAAATCTGCCTGAGCCATTGTGAGGGCTTCCAGCATTTCTTCGTCGGTCGCGTCGGGGTTGCCCAGTCGCAGATTCTCGCGAATGCTGCCGCTGAGCAGCGTGTTGCCTTGTGGCACGTAACTGAACAGATGGCGCGTAGCGGCGCTTAGTTCATAGGAGGGACATCCCTCGGGAGTGGCGAGTATCTTGCCCTTTGTAGGCTGCAACAGTCCGAGTAACAGACTGATAAGCGTAGTTTTTCCGCTGCCGGTGTGGCCTAGGATAGCTGTAACGCTACCGGGCTCAAAAGTGGCGCTGAAGCCGTGGAAAATCTCGCGTGGCTTTTCGTTCTCGCGTGGTTCGTAGCCAAAGGATATGTTCTCCACGGTTAGTCTTACGCGCTGGTTTTCTTCATGATGAGCCACGGCGGCATCGGCAGGAAGTCTTTCCAGCGGGAAGGCTTCAAGTTCCATCAAGCGTTCGGCGGCTGTGGAGGAACTGATGATGATAGGAATAAAGCGTGTAAGGGTGCGCACGGGCTGCTGCACCTGACTGACGAGTTGGATGAAGGCTATGAGTGCGCCAAACGTGATGCGATGCTGCTGCAGGCCGTACACGCCCCAGAAGAAGGCTATCAGATAGCCCAGAGCGAAGGCCGTGTTCATCAGCGCCACGGAGGCACTGCTGTATTTCGTACGCTCCATGACTTTTCCGCGCAGTAGAGCATGACTGCCGGCCAATCTGCTGGCTTGCAAAGGGATGCGCTCCAACGTCTTCAGCACGAGCGAGTGTTGCAGACCCTCCTGAATGATGCTTTGCACGTCGCTCTCGGCGTCACGCACCTCATGACTGATATTGCGCATCTTGTTGACGTACAACTTGCTGCATATAGCAAAAAACGGAGCGATGGCTACGACGATTAAGGCCAATGTCCTGTCCATATAGAAGAGCAGCACGAAGGCACCGCAGAAACGCATCAGCGTGGTAAAGAGCGAGGGGATATGCTCCGTGAGCAGCGTCATCACGTTGCTCACATCCTGTTCTAAACGGTTGACGAGGTGTCCTGTATGAGTGTGGCGCAGTTTCTGCCAGTCGCATCGCAGAAGCCGCTCAAAGTGGTGCTCCTGCATTCGGTTCTGTCCGCGCACGCCAAGGATGGCGCGTATCCAGCGGTTGAGCACTGTCATGGTCACCTGCAAGAATACCACGCCAACAAGCATCAACATAACGTGCCAAAGCTGCAAGCCGTGGCGCTCATTGCCCGTGGCAATATCTACAGCTACCTTTGTGCACCACACAAAAGCCAAATCCGTAAACACCACCACCATTCCGACGAGGGTGTTGACGACCGCTTGTGTGCGATAGCCCTTCCAGGTTTTCCAAAGCCAACTGGCTATGGCCTTAAAGCTCTTTATTTTTTTCTCTTTCTTCAATTTGTAAATTGAATAGCCGTATCTCTTGAAATTAATGCCGACTTAGTTTGAATTAGTGCCGATTTAGTTTGAACTAATGCCGACTTAGTTTAAATTAATGCCGACTTAGTTTAAATTAGTGCCGATTTAGTTTGAACTAATGCCGATTTAATTTGAACTAATGCCGATTTAGTTTAAATTAAAAGGGAGATAGGGAAAATTAAAAGGGACTTAGTAAAGGGGGCATGCATTATGAGATTTCCTAAGCGGTTGGTAGGGTATGGCTGTCCCCTTATATATATAAATAATGTGAATGAATTATCTCTCGTTTAAGCCCCAATTCATTTTTTTCCGCAAGGTGTCAAAATGATTGGGGTGGCAGATTTTCATCAGGTTGATGCGATGGTGAGACTTACGGATGGTAAGGGTGGTAGATGCTGAGAGGCTTTGACTTCTTCCGTCCACGGCAAGCAGGACATGCTCGCTGCGCGAGTGCACTTTAAGGGTGATTTCCACGTCGTCCCTTACGATGACGGGACGAACGTTAAGACTGTGGGGCGCAACAGCAGAAATGCACAGCGCATGACTGTCGGGCATGATGATAGGCCCGCCAACGCTGAGCGAATAGCCTGTGCTGCCCGTGGGAGTGGAGATAATAAGGCCGTCGGCCAGATAGCCGTTGAGTAGCTGGCCGTTGACGTACGTCTCAATCTGGATAAGTGCTGAATTGTCCTGCTTTAGCACGACCACATCGTTGAGGGCCACAGGATTATTGCAGAACTCGTCACCTTCGGTATAGACCTCGATGAGCGTGCGGGACTCAATGTTGTACTGGCCTTCCTTGAGTTTCTTTATACTATTGGCGAGTGACTCTTGCGCTACGTCTGCCAGAAAGCCCAGATGGCCCGTGTTGATGCCTAAAATGGGTGTGTCGCTATTCATCACCAGAGGGGCGGCACTGAGAAAGGTGCCGTCGCCGCCGATGCTCAGCACAAGATCTACGCTATCGGTGGAAGATACGACGTTGAAGCCGTTTTCCTTCAGGACGGCTTTAACTTTTTCCACGAATTGTGGCTGAGCGTACGGGCTGGTTACGAGTGTGACGTTTTTGATTTTGCACATAATGTGAGGCGTGTGGGGCTTATTTCAAGCAATTCAGATAGCGCTTTATGGTCTCCTCAAATCCGAGGAAGAGAGCATCGCATATAAGGGCGTGACCTATGCTTACTTCGTCAAGCCAGGGGATTTGCTGCTTGAGATATTGCAAGTTGTCAAGACTAAGGTCGTGACCGGCATTAAGGCCCAGGTGGAGTTCGCGCGCCTTTTCTGCAGTGGCGATGAAAGGTTGTACGGCAGACTCGCGGTCTTCGGCATATTGTGCTGCGTATGGCTCAGTGTATAGCTCTATGCGGTCGGCACCGATACGTGCGGCGCCTTCTGCCATCTGAGGAAGGGCATCAACAAATATGCTCACGCGGATACCTGCCTCGCGAAACCTCTTGACGATGGGCGTGAGAAAAGCAATGTTTTCGGGAGAACTCGTATCCCAGCCGTGATTGGACGTGAGTTGGCTGGGAGTGTCGGGCACGAGGGTGGCCTGCTCGGGGCGCACCTGCAAGACGAGATTTACGAAGCGCTCATCGGGGTAGCCTTCCATGTTAAACTCAGTGGTGAGACGGGGTCTCAGGTCAAGCACGTCTTGTCGCGTGATGTGACGTTCGTCAGGACGAGGATGTACCGTGATGCCTTCTGCTCCCATCTTTTCAAGGACGAGGGCCACGTTGAGCACATCGGGGTTGTTGCCGCCCCGTGCATTGCGCAAGGTAGCTACTTTATTGATATTTATGCTGAGTCTTGTCATTATATTCAGGGATGGCAAAGTTTGTGGCGCTGAGAAGGATGGGAGAGTAAGGGTTAGTTCTCGTATTCGCTCAGCATCCAGCTGTCGTCTTTCTTCTTGAACGTCATTGTAATACCTGCGTCGCCAGAAGGTGCCGAAAGATTGACAATACGCTGGCTGGACTTCTTAAAGTCTTTGCCGTAGCGCACGACCATGACCTCGTCGGTGGGCAATTCGGGAGCGAAATCGTGCCATTGGGCCGCATCAATGGTACCGTCGATATCTTCACCCATCTCTGTGTCGCGAATGTGTACGTTAATTTGCGGGGCAATGTGCTGGGTGCGGAATTCCTGGTCGGTAGAGAACTGGCAGTAGAAATCCAAAAAGTCAGCATTGCCTTCTTCAATATCGGCGACGTCACTGTTGTTGATTTCCGTCAGTTTCCATTCACTATTGATGCGATTGAAGTCATACTGCTTCACTGTTCTGGTCTGAGGATTGATTTCCAACACGGCCACGTAGTTGATGCTCGTGTCCTTAGCCACGAGAGCGGCCTTCTTGCTGGTGCTCACGGTCATGAAGAGTTCGCGATCGGAGTAAAGCGTGTTGTGTTTCCATTGGCCTTGGCTGATTGGTTCATTTTCCCCGTCAACCATGTTTTTTAGAGGAAAGTCTATGCGCGAGCGTTGAAACTTCTTGTTACGCATGAAAGCATACACAAAGTCATCAAAGAGTTCGTCTGCCTTCTTTGGTGGAATGTCAACGTAGATGTCTGTCTCAATCGTGTCAATAAGGATTGAGTCCGAGTCGTTCACCGCCGTGGAGTCGTTGTCGTCTCCATCACCTTGCTTGTCACCGCACGCCGGCAGCAGGAAGCAGAGCAGCAGAAGGAAAGGAATGTAGCGTAGATTCATTTTTTTATGTTTATGTTTTATTTTTTTATTCTATGTCTAAGCAGTTCGGCCACGACGTAGCAACTCCCTCCGACAAATATAGCGCCCTCGTCTCCGGCCTTCTCTCTTGCTGTATCGTAGGCATCTGCAACAGAGCTGTAGGTTTCTCCTTGCAAACCGAATGTTTCGGCCCTTTTCTTGAGTTCGACGGGAGATATGGCGCGGCGGCTGTCGGCGGCTGTCCAATAATAGCGTACGTCTTTAGGCATCAGGCTCAAAACAGTGCAGACGTCTTTATCCTCACACATGCCGATAACGATGTGAAGCAGCTTTTCATCACCCAATGCCTTCAGACGCGGCCCAAGGTACTGCCATGCTCCGGGATTGTGACCCACGTCGCAGATTGTCAGCGGCTTTGTGTCAAGCGTTTCCCATCTTCCGCGTAGCCCTGTGAGGCTGCACACCTGTTGTATCCCTTCAGCCACCATTTGAGAGGCGATGGCGTAGTAGGGAAGGGTGTTGAGAACCTTTACTGCGCAGAGTATTGTGCGTAGGTTTGCCTTTTGGTATTCACTGGTCAGCTCGCCTTGAGGCACGTTGCCTGAGAACTCTTCGGCCTTTATTATTTGGCAACCCTTTTCACGGGCAACGCTCTCAAATACGGGCAGTGTCTCGGCCGATGTCTCGCCTATGATACATGGTACGCCTTTCTTCATAATGCCAGCCTTTTCGGCAGCTATCTTTCCTTGCGTATCACCAAGTAGGTCGGTATGATCTAATGAGATATTCGTTATTATGCAGAGGTCTGGAGTAATAATATTCGTACAGTCTAATCGTCCTCCAAGCCCCACCTCGATAACGGCCACGTCCACTTCTTTTTCATAGAAATATTCCAAAGCCATTGCAGTGGTAATCTCAAAGAACGAAGGTTGCAAGGGCTCAAAGAAAGCCCGGTGTTTCTCTACAAAGTCAACAACAAACTTCTCACTGCACATCTCGCCATTCACCTTGATACGTTCCCTGAAGTCCACGAGGTGGGGTGAAGTGAAAAGTCCCACCTTGTAGCCAGCCTTCTGCAAGATGGCAGCCAGCGTGTGACAGATGCTGCCTTTGCCGTTGGTGCCGGCCACATGAATAGTGCGATACTTCTCGTGCGGATGCCCTAAATGCTCGTCGAGCGCCAGCGAGGTGCCCAACCCGGGCTTATACGCCGAAGCCCCAGTCTTCTCAAACTGAGGAGTCTTCGTAAAGAGGTAGTCGCACGTCTCGCGGTAGGACAACATAGTTAAAAGTTAAAAATTAAAAGTTAAAAGTCGGGATGCTCAATATTCCGCTTCCTAATTCTTAATTCTCGATTCTCAATTCAAAATTCTCAGAAGTATCTCTTGAATGCTCTGAATATCTGGTCTTTCACGCTGTCGGTGGCAGGTTTCATTGTCTTGTCCTCGGCAATGCCCTCCATGGCTTTGCGCACATCCTTCGAGGGGCTTTCGGGGATATATACGCTGACATTCACAATGAGGTCGCCCTTGCCATAGCCATAGCCTTGCACGGCGGGCAAGCCTTTCTCGCGCAGGCGCAGGCAGGTGCCGGGTTGTGTGCCGGGTTTGATGGTGATGCGGGCCTTTCCGTCGAGGGTGGGGATTTCTATGCTGGCACCCATCATGGCCTGCGTCATCGTCAGTAGGAGGTTATAGACAATGTTCTGGTCCTGCCGTACGAAGTCCTTGTGGGGTTCCTCGGTGATAATCACCTGGATGTCGCCGTTCACGCCGCCCCTTGGACCGGCATTGCCTTTGCCATTGGCCGTCACCACCATACCTTCCTGCACACCGGCAGGGATGCGTACCTCCACGACCTCCTCACCTTTTTCCACGCCAGTGCCGTGGCAGCATGTGCATTTCTCTTTTATTATAGTGCCTTCGCCGTGACAGTTCGGGCAAGGGCTCTGCTGTTGCATCATTCCGAACATCGTCCTCTGCGCCGTGATGACATAGCCGCTGCCGTGACACTGCGGGCAGGTCTCGGGACGGCTGTTGCCGTGGCAACCACTGCCGTGGCACTCGTGGCACTGCACATCCTTCTTCACCTTGAACTTCTTCGTCACACCGGTGTTGATTTCTTCCAGCGTCAGGCGCACCTTCACGCGGAGGTCGTCGCCGCGGTACTGGCGAGGCCCTCGGCTTCTGCTGCGTGACCCGCCACCGAAACCTCCGAAGCCCATACCTTCGAAGATGTCGCCGAACTGCGAGAAGATGTCATCCATTGTGAAGCCACCTCCTCCGAAGCCTCCGAAGCCCCCGGCGCCGTTCACGCCTTCTTCGCCGAACTGGTCGTAGCGTTGGCGCTTCTCGCTGTCACTAAGCACGGAATAAGCTTCTGCGGCCTCCTTGAATTTGTCCTCGGCTTGCTTCTTCTCCGCCTCGCTCTTGTCGCCCTGACGGTCGGGGTGGTATTTGATGGCCAGTTTCTTATAGGCCTTCTTTATTTCGTCGGCCGAAGCGTTGCGCTCCACGCCTAATATCTTGTAATAATCTTTTCCCATAATAAAAAGCCCCTCCTCGTCAAAGTTTCCTCCGGAACTTTGCCACCCCTCCCCCTACAGGGAGGGGAAGATACCTCTATAGGTTGAGTAAAGCCCCTTTCCGAAATATACTTTTAAAGGGATGTTCTTCTAAGGTTGTTATGTTTTTGGAGAGTTGTTGTTTTGGTTATGGTTTATTTGGTTGATTCTAATATTCTTTTTATGTCGTTGACTATGGTGGAAAGGTTGTTGAGAAGTTCTTCGTTTGTATATCGCACAACGGAGAATCCCATTCGGTTGAGTGCTTGTGTGCGCAGTTCATCGTGCTGTATCTGTGCTGGCTGGGCGTGATAGCCTCCGTCTATTTCTATGATGAGCATCTTGCTCAGGCACACAAAGTCGGCGATGTAGTCACCTATTATATGTTGTCTGCGGAAAGAGTGTCCGAGTGCTTTTCCTGACAGTTCTGACCAGAGATACTGTTCTGCCAAGGTCTGGTTGTCACGATTTTCCTTGGCGTAGGTTTTCAGCAATCCATAGATGTCAGGCGAACTTGTCTTATAAAATGCCGCTATCCTTTTCTTCTTGAAGTCGTTTTCCTCCATCACGCCAAATCATTCGTTGCTTGCCAACACTATCCCAAGTTTGCATCCTTTAGGAGTATCTCCCTTCCCCTGCGGGGGGGGGGGAAGGTGACAGCGGCGGGTGCCGCTGTCGGATAGGGGCTTTACTGCCCCACCACCACCTTACTATGCCTAATCACGTTACCGTTCATCTTGTATCCCTGCTGCACGCAGTCGATGACGCTGCCTTTCTGCTTTTCATCTTCTACTGGGAACATCGTCACGGCCTCGTGCAGGTCGGTGTCGAACTTTTCGCCCTTGGCCTCGATTACTTCCAGGCCTTGCTGCAGCAGGGTGGTGCGCAGCTTCTGGCTGATGAGCAGGAGCCCTTCTTTCAGGGCTTCCAGGTCCTCGCTCTTGGAGATGTGCTCCTCGGCGCGGTCGAGGTCGTCGATGACGGGCAAGAGGGCGAGCATCAGATTCTTGCCGCCCATAGTGATGAGGTCGGCCTTCTCCTTGATGACGCGCTTGCGGTAGTTTTCAAATTCGGCCACCTTATACAGGGCTTCCTTCTTCAGTTGTTCCACCAGCGCTTCGCTCTCGGCCAGTTTTTCTTCAAGGGTGAGTTCCTTCGGCTCTTCCTTTTCGGGAGCGTCTTCGGCTGTCTCATTGGAGTTAGTATTGGGGGCGTCGCTCTCGCGAGCGTCTTCGCTGAGGTTTGTCTGCTCCTCGGGCAGTTCTTCCTGTGTCTTTTTGTCTTTACTCATTGCAGGTTTTCTTTTATATTTGTTTTGTCGCACCTGCGACTAAGCAAACTCCGTGCCAGCATACATCTTCTCGCGCAGTTCTCTGATGCGGTCGTCGTGGATGTAGTCTTCGTAGGTCATCAACTTGTCAATAGTACCGTTGGGCGTGAGTTCTATCACGCGGTTGGCCACAGTGTTGATAAATTCGTGGTCATGCGAGGCGAAGAGAATGTTTCCGCGGAAGAGTTTCAGGTTGTTGTTGAAGGCCTGAATGCTTTCCATGTCGAGGTGGTTAGTCGGCGTGTCCAGTATAAGACAGTTGGCGTTCTTCAGTTGCATTCTTGCTATCATGCAGCGCATCTTCTCGCCGCCGCTGAGCACGTTCACCTTCTTCAGTATCTCCTCGTCCTTGAAGAGCATACGTCCGAGGAAGGCTTTGAAATATACCTCGTTGCCCTCGCCGTACTGCATCAGCCAGTCCAGCATATTCAGGTCACTCTTAAAGAAGGCTGTGTTGTCCAGCGGCAGGTAGGCCGTGGTGATGGTCACGCCCCACTTGAACGTACCTGCGTCGGGCTCCTGATTACCATTGATTATTTCAAAGAGAGCCGTCATAGCGCGCGGGTCGTGACTGATAAACACCACCTTCTCGTCCTTTTCCACTTGGAAATCCACCTTGTCAAACAGCACCTGCCCGTCCTCTGCCGTAGCCTTCAGGTAGTGCACCTCCAGAATCTGGTTGCCCGTCTCGCGTTCCATCTGGAAAATGATGCCCGGGTAGCGGCGTGTGGAGGGCTTAATCTCTTCCACGTTCAGTTTTTCCAGCATTTTCTTGCGCGAGGTCGTCTGGCGGCTCTTCGCCACGTTGGCGGAGAAGCGGCGGATGAACTCTTCCAGCTCCTTACGCTTCTCCTCTGCCTTCTGGCGCTGGTTCTGTGCTTGGCGCAGGGCGAGCTGTGAGGACTGATACCAGAAGGAGTAGTTGCCGGAGAAGAGTGTCACCTTGCCGAAGTCAATATCCACGGTGTGTGTGCACACCTGGTCCAGAAAATGGCGGTCGTGGCTCACCACAAGCACGGTGTGTTCAAAGTTGCCGAGGTAGTCCTCCAACCATTCCACGGTTTCAAGGTCGAGGTCATTAGTAGGCTCGTCCAGCAGCAGGTTGTCGGGTTCGCCGAACAAGGCTTGAGCCAGCATCACGCGCACCTTCTGCTTACCCTGCAGCTCGCTCATCAGTTTGTAGTGCAGGTCCTCTTTTATACCGAGGCCGGAGAGCAGGGCGGCGGCGTTGTTTTCTGCCTCGTAGCCGCCCATCTGCGCGAATTTGTCTTCAAGCTCCGCCACGCGGATGCCGTCTTCGTCCGTGAAGTCCTCCTTGCTGTAGAGTGCAGTGCGCTCCTGCATAATGTCCCACATTACCGTGTGGCCTTGCATCACGGTGTCCAGCACCGTCTGGTCGTCAAATTTGAAGTGGTCCTGCGAGAGCACCGAAAGGCGTTCTCCCGGCCCCATTTCCACATGTCCTTTCGTGGGCTCCAGTTCACCGCTGATAGCCTTGAGCAGCGTGGATTTTCCGGCACCGTTGGCACCGATGATGCCATAGATGTTGCCGTTGGTGAATTTCATGTTCACATCCTGATACAAGATGCGTTTGCCAAATTGAATGGCGATATTGGAAAGTGTTATCATCGTGTATATTTCAAAAACGCGTGCAAAGATACAAAAATCCTGCACCATCGCCAAACTTTTCCTCATCTTTTTAATATAAGCGCGTGCGCCCGACTTTTCCGCAAATAATTTTGTAAGCCGCACACGCAACTTTACTCCTGATTTAATGCTCTCCTAAACATGCGTCATATTTTGTCAAGATATTTTCACCTATTAACCCTCAAAATTAGGCCGTATTTTCAAAAAAAATTTCGCGTTTACTTCTGTGCGATTCTGGGAGAGTTTGCTATATTGTTGATTCTCTTGTGTTTAACGCAAGGGTGAGTGAAGGCACCCCCCTAAAACCCTCTCTACACCCCCTTATATCCGTCCTTCCAATCGCAATTTTGTCCCAATTTGCAGCACTCCCCCCTCGGGGGAGCGGGGAGGGGGTCCCTCCTAAAGCCCTTTTAGTCGCAACTAATGCCCTTTTAGTTGAAATTATCTCCCTTTTAATTTCACCAATCGCCCTTTCATTTTTTCCGATGTCCCTTTTAGTTTTCACTAAAATAAGGTATCGGGAAAAATGAGTGGAATTTTGAAAAAATTTGAACTGATTACAAATTTTCGGAAACGGACGTTTGGAATCTAAATGCGGGTATCCGTCATCGCGAGCCTCGAAAACGGCCCAAAATCTATGCAAAAAATAAATCTGGAGATCCTCATTTTTCTGCGAAAAGGAAAAAATGCGAAACCCTCATTTACTAACCATGCAAAATTTATTAGATTTTGTACGACTAAACCTATATAAATCTCATCCGTATAAATCACTAAAAATTCCCCAAACGACGATATGTGTTATTGTATTAAAGAAAAAGATTAATAAAAACGTGCAAATAATTATCAATCATCACAAATAAGCACAGAGTAACGACTGCGCAAAATTCGTTGCGGGGATTTCCGCGTGGTATATTGCGTACTGTAAAAAAAATGATATGGTAAAACTCCGTTTTTGCAAGCTCTGTTCTGGCTGGAAGCCAGTACCTAAGTAACCGGCTGCATCGACGTAGGAGATGCTGCCGGATTAATGCCTCTCTCTCCATGTGTGCCTGGAAGGCACTACCTCGGGAATGCAATGTACTTTTCTGACAAGGTACTGTCTTCCAGACAGCCACCTGTTTGCCAGTTGTTCCGGACACTTTGTGCCCGGTTACCAACCGCCTCTTCGAGGCTGTAGTGCCTTCTAGGCACACCCTGCGAAACTTAAATAGTATAAGGCTGTAATTAAAGGGAATAATGGGTCGCTTTATTCGACTTATGCGAGCGTGTATTTGCAGTAAAAAGAAGGCAGGGAAGTGCCAAAAGTCAAAAAAGTAGAAGGTCGGGGTTGCAAAAGAGCGGGTACATTATATATATAAAGCGCGCGTGCGAGTTTTTTTAGGAGAAGAGTAGGGTATATGTGAAGAGAAATGTGTAATTTTGTAGGCTGAAAGCACAGCGAAGACCACGCAAGCGATGAATCGTTGCGCGTTTCAAGCCCGTAAATAAACAAAATCCGAAAATAAATATAACCACGACAATGATAAAAATTACCTTCCCCGACGGCAACGCCCGTGAATATGAAAGCGGCGTGACCGGTCTGCAGATTGCAGAAAGCATCTCTCCCGCTCTGGCACGCAGCGTAGTGGCTTGCGGTGTCAACGGCGAAACCACTGAACTCAACCGCCCCATCACGGCCGACGCCACCATAGCCCTCTATAAGTTTGAGGACGAAAAGGGCAAGCACGCCTTCTGGCACACCAGCGCCCACCTGCTGGCAGAGGCCCTTCAGGCTCTCTATCCTGGCATACAGTTCGGTTTCGGCCCCGCCGTGGAGAACGGCTTCTTCTACGACGTGATGCTGCCCGACGGACAGCAAATCAAGGAGGGCGACTTCCCTCAGATTGAAGCCAAGATGATGGAGTTCGTAAGAGCCGACGAGCCCGTGGTGCGCAAGGAAATCAGCAAGGCCGACGTGCTGGCAGAATTCAAGGCTGCCGGCCAGGGCTACAAGTGCGAGCACATTGAACAGGACTTGGAGGACGGCACCATCACCACCTATACCCAGGGCGATTTCACCGACCTCTGCAAGGGCCCTCACATCATGAGTACGGGCACCATCAAGGCCGTGAAACTTATGAGCGTGGCCGGTGCTTTCTGGCGCGGCGATGCCACCAAGGACCAGATGCAGCGCATCTACGGCGTCAGCTTCCCGAAGAAGAAGATGCTGGACGAATACCTCGTGATGCTGGAAGAGGCCAAGAAGCGTGACCACCGCAAGATTGGCAAGGAGATGGAACTCTTCATGTTCTCCGAACGTGTGGGTAAAGGCCTGCCTATCTGGCTGCCGAAGGGCACCGATATGCGTCTGCGCCTGCAGGATATGCTGCGCAAGATACAGAAGCGCTACGGCTACCAGGAGGTCATCACGCCAAACATCGGAGGCAAGAACCTCTACGTGACTTCCGGTCACTGGGAACACTACGGCAAGGACGCCTTCCAGCCCATTCAGACCCCTGAGGAGGGCGAAGAATACCTGCTGAAGCCTATGAACTGCCCCCACCACTGCGAAATATTCGCCAACAGGCCCCGCTCCTACCGTGAACTGCCCTTCCGCTGCGCAGAGTTTGGCACTGTTTACCGCTACGAGCAGAGCGGCGAACTGCACGGCCTGACGCGCGTGCGCTGCTTCACACAGGACGACGCACATATCTTCTGCCGCCCCGACCAGGTGAAGGACGAGTTCATCAAGGTGATAGACATCATCCAGCGCGTGTTCAAGACCTTCAACTTCACCGATGACAACGTGGAGGTGCAGATATCCTTGCGCGACCCTGAGAATAAGACCAAGTACATCGGCTCCGATGAAGTATGGGCCACCGCCGAGCAGGCCATCGTCGATGCCTGCGCCGAGAAAGGCCTGAAAGCCCGCACGGAGATAGGCGAGGCAGCCTTCTACGGCCCCAAACTCGACTTCATGGTGAAGGATGCCATCGGTCGCCGCTGGCAGTTGGGCACCATCCAGGTGGACTACAACCTGCCCGAGCGCTTCCAGCTGGAATACATAGCCGAAGACAACAGCAAGCAGCGCCCCGTTATGATACACCGCGCCCCGTTCGGCTCTATGGAACGTTTCTGCGCCGTGCTCATCGAACACACCGCCGGCAAGTTCCCCCTCTGGCTTACGCCCGACCAGGTGGTCATCCTGCCCATCTCCGAGAAGTACAACGACTATGCCGATGAGGTGAAGGCACAGCTGGAGCAGTACGGCGTGCGCACCGTAGTAGATAACCGCAACGAGAAGATAGGCCGCAAGATTCGCGACAACGAACTGAAGCACATCCCCTATCTCGTCATCGTGGGCGAGAAGGAACAGGCCGAAGGCGCCGTGGCCGTACGCCAGCAAGGCGGCATCGACCTCGGCACGATGAAGGTGGCCGAGTTCGGCGTAAAGGTGCAGGAAGAAGTGGCCAAAATGATGGAAAATGTGTAACCCGAAGTGGTACTTTTAGTTGGTTTATAGCATAAAAGCGAAAAAAAACAACGTTTTCCTTTGCCATTCAACGGCTTATTATTAATTTTGTGCCCGATTTCAAAATCACAACACTCTAACACTACTGAATGAAGAACGACAAACTGAAGCAGCAGTACCGCATTAACCGCCAGATTCGCGTGCCCGAGGTGCGCATCGTTGGCGATGACATTGAGTCCACCGTAATGGCAACCCGCGATGCCCTGCAACTTGCCGAACAAAAAGGTCTTGACCTCGTAGAAATCTCCCCCAACGCCGCACCTCCCGTATGCCGCATGATAGAGTACTCCAAGTTCATCTATCAGCAAAAGAAGAAGCAGAAGGAGATGAAAGCCAAGCAGGTGAAGATTGAAGTGAAGGAGATTCGCTTCGGTCCCCAGACCGACGACCACGACTATGACTTCAAACTGAAGCACGCCAAGAGCTTCCTCTCCGAAGGCGACAAGGTGAAGGCCTACGTATTCTTCCGCGGCCGTTCCATCCTCTTCAAGGAACAGGGGGAAGTTCTCCTCCTGCGCTTTGCCAACGACTTGGAAGAATATGGTCGCGTGGAGCAGATGCCGCAGTTGGAAGGCAAGCGTATGATTATGTTCATCGCGCCCAAGAAGACGGCTCCCAAGGCGGTTAAGCCCACCGAGCCCTTGCTTGACGAGGACTTCGACGACGAAGAAGAAGAAATCATTGCCGAAGAGCCCAAGAAGAAGCAGCCCCAGCAGAAGGCCCCGAAGGAATACAAGGGTCCGTACAGCGAGGGAGACGACTTTTAGAAGTTAAAAATCGTTCATCGTTTCATCATTTATCATTCATCGAAAAAGCTAACGCGCGCCGTAGCTCAGGTATGCTCGGCCGCACATTATTAATCAATAAATTATAAACAAAATGCCTAAAGTAAAGACAAACCCCGGCGCAAAGAAGCGTTTTACGCTGACCGGAACAGGCAAGATTAAGCGTCACCACGCTTATCACAGCCACATTCTCACCAAAAAGACGAAGAAGCAGAAGCGCAACCTCGACCACGTTGCCCTCGTTGACAGTGCCAACATGAAGCAGGTACGCGAACTCCTGAATCTCCGTTAATGTTTAACCGCTAAAAACTAAGAAGAAATGCCTCGTTCAGTAAATCATGTAGCATCTCGCGCAAAGCGCAAGAACATTCTGAAGTTGACCCGCGGTTACTATGGTGCCCGCAAGAATGTGTGGACCGTTGCCAAGAACACTTGGGAAAAAGGTCTGACCTATGCCTTCCGTGACCGTCGTACGAAGAAGCGCAATTTCCGCGCTCTCTGGATCCAGCGCATCAATGCTGCTGCCCGCCTTGAGGGCACCAGCTACAGCCAGCTCATGGGCGGCCTCCACAAGGCCGGCATCGAGATTAACCGTAAGGTCTTGGCTGACCTTGCCGTCAACAACCCCGAAGCCTTCAAGGCTATCGTTGCAAAGGCAAAGTAACAGAAACGCCGAGAAAAATCTTTAAACCGTAGATTTGCATACGCAAGTCTGCGGTTTTTTTAATATATTTTTGTACTTTTGCAAACAAGTGGCCCCACACATTATATATTAATATACGCGCGCGAGCCCTAACTCTGTAACATACAGCCCTGCAAACGACAGGCAAGACATATGGCAACAACAAGTAAATCCCCTGATTACATCATTGAAGTAAGTTGGGAGGTCTGCAACAAGGTGGGCGGCATCTACACCGTCCTCTCTTCGCGTGCCAAGACCCTCGGCAGTGAATATGGCGACAGGCTCGTCTTCATCGGCCCCGACATTTGGCAGGAGAAGGACTGCGACTACTTCACGGAAGACGCAACGCTTTGCCCCGAATGGCAGGCTGCCGCTATGAAGGCAGGCCATAGCATCCGCGTTGGCCGTTGGAACGTGCCCGGCCAGCCCCTTGCCATACTCGTGGACTTCAGCCGCTACTTCCCGGAGAAGGATGCCATCTACGGTCAGGCCTGGGAACTGTTTGGCGTGGACTCCCTCCGTGCCTATGGCGACTACGACGAAGCCTCCATGTTCAGTTACGCTGCCGGACGCCTCGTGCAGACCCTCGTGGAAAAGAAGCTTGTAAAGGGCCGCATCGTCTATCAGGCCCACGAATGGATGACCGGCCTCGGCATGCTGTTCCTCAAAAAAGCCTGCCCGCAGGTGCACACCATATTCACCACCCACGCCACCAGCATCGGCCGCAGCATTTGTGGCAATGACAAGCAACTCTACGCCTATTTCGAAGGCTACAACGGCGACCAGATGGCGCGCGAACTTAATATGGAGGCCAAGCACAGCATAGAGAAGCAAAGCGCCCACCAAGCCGACTGCTTCACCACCGTGAGCACCTTCACGGCCCGCGAGTGCCGCCAACTCCTCGACAAAGCCCCCGACGTGGTGCTTCCCAACGGCTTTGAGAAAGACTTCGTGCCCAAGGGTGCCCGCTTCACGGCTGTGCGCAATAAGGCCCGCCGCTGCATCTTCGACGTGGTGGAAGCCCTCTGCGGTGAGACTTTGAGCGATGACACCCTCATCGTCTCCACCAGTGGCCGTAACGACTTCCGTTGCAAGGGCTTCGACGTCTATCTGGAAGCTATGGCCCAACTCAATGCCCGCCTGAAGAGCGCCGGCAAGCAAGGCACGCAGGTGGTGAGCCTCATAGAGGTGCCCTGTTGGGGGCTCGGCCCCCGCGAGGACCTTCGTCTGCGCCTGGAACAGGTCAGCGAGTACGGCGACAACGCTTTAAGCAACCCGCAACTCACGCATTACCTCTACAACACCGATGAAGACCGCATCCTTCAGATGATACGCTCCCTCGGTCTCGCCAATCAGAAGGACGACCCCGTTAAGGTGGTGCTCGTGCCTTGCTATCTGGAGGGTCACGACGGCATCTTCAATCTCCCTTACTACGAAATCCTCTCCGCCAACGACCTCGCCATATATCCCTCATACTATGAGCCTTGGGGTTATACGCCCCTGGAAGCCATCGCCTTCAAAATCCCCACGGTCACGACCGACCTCAGCGGTTTCGGACAGTGGGTGAACGGTGAACTCGGCCGCCCTGGTACCCTGGAAGACGGCGTGAGCGTTTTGCACCGCGATGACAGCAACTACTTCGACGTAGCCTCGCAAATTGCATCCAACGTAGAAGTCCTGATCGGCCTGCCCAAGACCAAGCGCGAAGCTATCCGCCGCAAGGCTGCCGCACTGGCTGCCAAGGCTGAATGGAAGAACTTCATCGCCTATTACAGGCAAGCCTATGCCGTGGCTATGCAGAAATAACGGCAATCCTCACAACAAAATCAGTAAATAATACTTACCCCTATCAATATGAAAGTAGAAATTGTTAAGGCCAACCAGCCACAGTGGAAGACCGTGAACGTAAAGAGTCACATTCCCTCCTCTCTCAAGAAGTTAGACGAAATCGCCCACAACCTCTGGTGGGTATGGAACCCCAATGCTCGCGACCTCTTCAAGAGCCTCGATCCCGAACTCTGGAAGAGGGTAGGGAAGAACCCCATTGAGCTGCTGTCCGCTATGAGTTATAAGCGTTTGAAAGAGATGGAGACCGACCCCACTCTCGTCAGCCAGATGGATAAAATCTACGGCGAGTTCCGCGCCTATATGGACGTGAAGCCCAACGCCGACCGCGCCTCCGTGGCATATTTCTGTATGGAGTACGGCATCAGCCACGTGCTGAAGATTTACTCCGGCGGTCTCGGCATCCTCGCCGGCGACTACCTGAAAGAAGCCTCCGACAGCAACGTGGATATGTGCGCAGTCGGCTTCCTCTATCGCTATGGCTACTTCACGCAGAGCCTCTCCATGGACGGCCAGCAGATAGCCGAGTACAAGCCCGAGAACTTCGACAACCTCCCCGTAGAGCGCGTCCTCGACGAGAACGGCAAGCAGATTGTCATTGACGTGCCCTTCCCCAACTACACCGTCTATGCCTCCCTGTGGAAGGCCAACGTGGGCCGTATCAGCCTATACCTCCTCGACACCGACAACGGTATGAACTCCGAGTACGACCGCAACATCACCCACGCCCTCTATGGCGGTGAGTGGGAGAACCGCCTCAAGCAGGAATATCTCCTCGGCATCGGCGGTATGCTCGCCCTCCAGCGCCTCGGCATCAAGAAGGACATCTACCATTGCAACGAAGGCCACGCCGCCCTCTGCAACGTGCAGCGCCTCGTGGACTACGTCGCCGAAGGCCTGTCGTTCACCGAGGCCCTCGAACTCGTGCGCGCCTCATCCCTCTACACCGTCCACACCCCCGTGCCCGCCGGCCACGATTACTTTGAAGAAGGCCTCTTCGCCAAGTATATGGACCAGTATCCCGCCAAGCTCGGCATCAGCTGGGACGACTTCATGGGCCTCGGCCGCACCAATCCCGACGACAAGGGAGAGAAGTTCTGCATGAGCACCTTCCTCTGCAAGACCTGTCAGGACGTCAACGGCGTAAGTTGGCTCCACGGCAAGGTGAGCGAACTTATGTTCCAGGGCATTTGGCCCGGCTATATGCCCCGCGAGATTCGCCGCGACCACAGCATCCTTTCCCACGACGAATACTTCAAGCTCTACGACATCAACCCCAGCGAGAGCCATGTGGGCTATGTCACCAACGGCGTACACTTCCCCACATGGAGCGCCCACGAGTGGAAGGACGTCTATAACAAGTATTTCGGCAAGGACTGGATGAGCGACCAGAGCAACCAGAGCATCTGGGAAAATATCTACAACGTACCCGATGAGGTAGTCTGGGAGACCCGTTGCGCCCTGAAGGAGAAACTCGTCAGGTACATCCGTGCCCGTTTCCGCGAAAACTGGCTGAAGAACCAGGGCGACCCCGGCCGCGTAGTCAGCCTGTTAGACACCATCAACCCCAACGCCCTCATCATCGGTTTCGCCCGCCGCTTCGCCACCTATAAGCGCGCCCACCTCCTCTTCTCCGACCTCGACCGCCTCGCCAAGATTGTCAACGATCCCGAGCATCCAGTACAGTTCCTCTTCGCCGGCAAGGCACACCCCGCCGACGGCGCAGGACAGGGCCTCATCAAGATGATCTACGAAATCAGCCAGCGCCCCGAGTTCATCGGAAAGATAATCTTCCTCGACAACTACGACATGGAACTCGCCAAGCGCCTCGTTTCCGGCGTAGATATATGGATGAATATGCCCACACGTCCTCTCGAAGCCTCCGGCACCAGCGGCGAGAAGGCCCTTATGAACGGCGTAGTCAACCTCTCCGTCCTCGACGGATGGTGGTACGAAGGCTATCGTGAAGGTGCCGGCTGGGCCCTCACCGACAAGCGCACCTATCAGAACCAGGACCATCAGGACCGCCTCGACGCCTCCACCGTTTACAACCTCCTGGAGCGCGAGATAATCCCCTGCTACTACGACCGCAACGGCAAGGAATACAGCGAGAAGTGGATAAAGACCGTCAAGAACAGCATCGCACAGATTGCTCCTCACTACACTATGAAGCGTCAGCTCGACGACTACTACGACCGCTTCTACAATCCCGAAGCCAAGCGTTTTCACCGCCTTGCCGCCGACAACTTCCGCGTAGCCCGCGAAATCGCAGCGTGGAAAGAGCAGGTAGCCGCCCGCTGGGACGCCATCAACGTCGTAGGCAGCGAACGCAGCGAGAACCTCAATGTGGGCAACCTCGTCAGCGATAAGGAATTCTATGTGAAGTACGTCATCGACGAGCAGGGCCTCGACAATGCCGTCGGCGTTGATTGCGTAGTCCTCACCATGGACCCGCAGACCAACCAGGACGTCATCTACAAGAGCTTCCCTCTGGAAATGACCGGCCACGAGAACAACCTCTACACCTTCGAACTCCACGCCGTCATCGACCTCGCCGGCGCCTTCAAGGTGGCCTACCGTATGTACCCCAAACATCCCGAAATGCCTCACCGTCAGGATATGAACTACGTGAAGTGGTTCGTATAAAAAGCCCCCTCCAACTCCCCCTTTGGGGGAGAGCCCATTATCGATTTAATAACCAAGACACGCCCCTACATGCAGCTCTCCCCCAGGGGGAGCGGGGTGGGGGCTTCCATTATGAAATCCGGATATCCCCAAAAGCAATATTCTGGCCCCGTAAAGCGCTGGGTACAGACTATGGACCTGCGCGATAAGCCCGAACTTGTCGCCGAGTATCGCCGTCGTCATTCCGAAGGACAGATATGGCCCGAAATCCTGCAAGGCATCAAGGACTGCGGTCTGCTCGAAATGGAAATCTATATCCTCGGCACCCGTCTCGTCATGATTTGCGAAGCCCCCGCCGACCTCGACTGGGATGCCGCCATGGCCCGCATGGCCGACGGTCCGCGCCAGGCCGAATGGGAGGACTTCATGGCCGAGTTCCAAAAGTGCGAGCCCGGTCAGAAGAGCGACGAGAAGTGGCAGATGATGGAGCGCATGTTCCATCTCTATTAATGCTAATAATCTTACCCTTAAATATCAAAAGTGATGAAGAAGACAATCATCCTTCTGTGCGGTCTGTTCATGGCCGTATGTGCCAGTGCGCAGTTCATGCGTACTGAGGAACTTGAGAAGTACGCCAAGGAGCGCTATGGAGAAAAGTGGGTTGATGCCGCTTCCTCTCTCGGCGGAACACTCACTCTTGACAAAAACAACTCTCTCACTTATGTACAGGTTATCGAGGCGCCAGGTAAAAGCAAGGAGAGCCTCTATCTTTTGCTAAACTACTGGTACACGGCCTCCTTCAATGATGCCAACTCTGTCATCAAACTCAATGACAAGGAACTGGGCTGTATCATCGGTCAAGGATATATGGAAAATATAGCCGAACACAGCGCTGGACTCAATGCCTACAATGTAAGCATCCGCCCCATCATCAAGACCGACATCAAAGAAGGGCGCGTGCGCGTTACCTATACAGTGCAGAACTACGATGTGCTGCGTGTTGCTGGCGGTGGCCTCACTGGCAGACTGCTCAGTTCCGACCCCAGAACGATGACAAGCTACGATGAGAAGTGGCCCTTGGAGCAGTGCTATCCTTTTGTGGAGAAAGACAAGCATAAAAAGACCTCGAGCAAAGCCCTCATAATGACCCATGCCTACAGCAATGTTATTATTGATAAGATAGAAGAGGCTATTAAACATGGCGTTGTAGGTAACGAGGACGAAGACTGGTAACACCATTGTACTTAATTATTACTGCGCACTTTCAGAAAAGGAACGTTAATAAGTATCATAAATCTTATTAATAACTCTTTTTTTTATACTTTTCACAATAAAAGCAAGATAAGTGCGTTATATAGGCAAAAGAACCTCTATGCCTATGATAAACTCTACTCCTAATGCCTCGTCTCCCAGTCAGGAGACATTGAATTTTCTACGCGCTTTTGCACGAATGTACCGCCCCCTTGATGAAAGGCGAGGCAACGTTTGCCCCGCACCGCAAGGAACGTGTTAAGCCCCCTCCAACTCCCCCTTTGGGGGAGAGACCCTTATCAATTTAATAACCAAGACACGCCCCTACTTGCAGCTCTCCCCCAAAGGGGGGAGCAGGGAGGGGGCTTTATACTATGATAGTATCCCCTTCACTCCTTTCTGCCGATTTCGGCCATCTCTCCCGCGACGTAGAGATGCTGGGCGGCTCCGCTTGCGACTGGCTCCATCTCGACGTGATGGACGGCGTTTTCGTGCCCAACATATCCTTCGGATTCCCCGTAATGAAAGCCATCGCCGAGAGCGCCAGCAAGCCCCTCGACGTGCATCTTATGATAGTGGAGCCCCAGAAGTTCGTCGGTGAAGTCGCAGCTCTCGGTGCCAAGATAATGAACGTCCACTACGAGGCCTGCACCCATCTCCACCGCGTCGTAGGCCAAATCCACGATGCCGGTATGATGGCCGGCGTCACGCTCAATCCCGCCACCCCCGTCAGCGTGCTCGAGGACATCGTCTGCGACGTGGACCTCGTGCTCCTTATGAGCGTCAATCCCGGTTTCGGAGGCCAGAAGTTCATTGACGGCACCCTCGACAAGTGCCGGCGTCTGCGCGAGCTCATCCAGCGCAAAGGTTCAAGGGCCCTCATCCAGATAGACGGCGGCGTCAACCGCACCACGGCGCCCCTCCTCGCCGATGCCGGAGCCGACTGCCTCGTGGCGGGCAACGCCATCTTCAAAGCCGACAATCCCCTGGAAGAAATCAACTTCCTGAAATCGCTTTATAAAAAGTGAACAGTGAACAATTAACCAGTGAACAATTGTTCAGTGAAAAGTGAAAAGTGAAGAATAGATCAAAGGCTGATGATAAAGAACATACTGACTGATAAAGAACTGACGCAGTTGATGATGCTCATTCGCGATGCCCAGCGCATCGTCGTTTGCGGCCACGTATCCCCCGACGGCGATGCCATGGGCTCTTGCCTCGGATGGGCCGACTACCTCTACCGTCTCGGCAAGGAGCCCACCGTCATCATGCCCAACCACTGCCCCGACTTCCTCAAGTGGCTCCCCGGCTACTACCGCGTGCTCCATTTCAACGACCGCCCCGCACAGGTGCAGGAAGCCTTCGCAAAGGCCGACCTCGTGTGCTGCGTCGATTTCTGCGAGCCGCAGCGCGTGCAGGACATGCAGGCCACCCTTGAAGCCTGCAAGGCACCCCGCCTCGTCATCGACCACCACACCAACCCCGACCACGCCTTCGCCACAGCCATGCTCATCAGCCAGCCGCAGGCCTCCAGCAGCGCCGAGGTCGTCTTCCGCCTCATCAACCAGCTCGGAGGATGGCCGCAGCTCACACGTTCTGCCGCCACCTGCCTCTATTGCGGCATTATGACCGACACAGGCAACCTCGCTTGGAGCGCCGACGACCCCGAACTCTACCAAATCATCTCCATGCTCATGCGCAAGCACATCGACAAGGGCCAAATCTACCGCAACGTCTATTACTCCTATTCCGCCGACCGCCTGCGCTTCATTGGCCACGTGCTCGCCGACAACCTCCGCACATACCCCGACCATCACGCCTCCCTCTTCACCATAACCCGCCAGGAACTCACCGACTACCACTACGTGCGCGGCGATGCCGAAGGACTTGTCAATATGCCGTTGCAAATTAAGGGGATGCGCCTCGTCATCTCCCTGCGCGAGGACACCGAGCGCGACGTCGTGCGCGTCAGCCTCCGTTCCGTGGACGACTTCCCCTGCAACCTCATGGCCGAAGAGTTTTTCCACGGCGGCGGCCATCTCAACGCTGCCGGCGGCGAATTGCCCTTCCCTATGGAAGAAGCCGTCAAGACCGCCGAAGCCGCCATCGCCGCCTATGCCGAACAGCTGGGCTACAAGCCGCTGCCGGCAGATGAATCAGGGGGGCAGACCCCTTGATTCATTACTTTAAGACCACGAATATCACGAATCTAACGAATATCGATGGTTTTAATGGCTGCACGATGCAGCACGAATCTGACTAATGATGTCCGCTATCTTTTAAAGACAACTATTACTACTATTCCAACATTAACAACAAAGCGGAGGCCGGTTGTGGCCGGAGCGTAAAAGATGTTGTGTCTGTTGTAAACGTTGTCTTTTTAACATTAGTGTAAATTCGTGCTGCATCTTCGCTTGAAGAGCGACCTCCTGCCCTTTAAGGGAAGGGAGGGAAGGGTCTCCATTCGTTTATTACAAGAATACATTTGTTAGATTCGTGAAATTCGTGGAAAAGAAAAAAAACAGCAGATGCTTAATAGGCTATTATTGCTGTTCGGGGAAGTTGAAATCTCTTAGCATTGGGCTAAAGGCCCTTAATTGTAGAGCCTAGGGCTGAGTGACCGAAGGGAACGCCGCCCTAGGGTCGCAGGTGCGACAACCATGCACGCCGCAACGCGGCACAATTGTTTCGGGGCAACGCCCCAGTGCTCCGGACTGAAGGAAAAAGCCCCCCTCCGACGCTCCGCGCCACCTCCCCTGCGGGGGAGGGACACTTACCCAGCGTTTGCTTGATAAACCTAGGGCGGCGTTCCCTTCGGTCACTCTGCCCTAGGCTGCACACTTCTGGGCTTTCAGCCCGTTTCATAGAGGGTAAGCCCTACTTATTAACAACCTTTTATATAGATCCGAAGGTAAAGTCCCCGACACGGCTTTCCGGCGGGCTGCTGCGCGGAGTGTCATGAGGCATCCGCAGGTTCC
>JAZRYH010000066.1:0-58068 GCA_045600685.1 Alloprevotella sp.
AGGGGGAGCGGGGAGGGGGCACCCCCTTTGGGGGAGCGGGGAGGGGGCTCCCTTTGGCCTCGTCCTCGAAGGCGGCGGCATGCGCGGTATGTTCACCTGCGGCGTGATAGACGTCATGATGGAGCACGGCATCGCGTTCCACGGCCTCGTAGGTGTCAGTGCCGGTGCCGCCTTCGGCTGCAACTACAAGAGCCACCAGATAGGGCGAGCCTTGCGCTATAATCAGCGCTTCGCCTCCGAAGCCTGCTATATGGGCCTCCGCTCGCTCCTTACCACCGGCAACATCATCAACGCCCGTTTCGCCTATCACGTCGTGCCCACCTCCTACGATATCTTCGACGCCGAAACCTTCCGGCGCGACCCTATGGCCTTTCATCTCGTCTGCACCGACACGCAAACCGGCCTCCCCGTGTATAAGCAACTCAGCGAAGTCAACTACGAAACCCTCGAGTGGATACGCGCCACTGCCAGTATGCCCGGCGTCAGCCGTCCCGTCCTTCTTGACGGTAAGTCCCTACTCGACGGCGGTATCAGCGACTCCATCCCCCTGCGCTACTTCCAGGAGCAAGGCTACACGCGCAACGTCGTCGTCCTCACCCAGCCCGCAGGCTACCGAAAGACCCCCTCGCGCCTGCAAGACATACTCCTCGCCCTCTTTGCCCGCAAGTATCCTGCCGTGCGCCGTGCCATGAAGGAGCGCCCCGCCCAATACAACGCCCAGGTGCAATACGCCGAGGCCGAAGCCGCCGCAGGCCGCGCCTTCATCATCCGCCCCGATGCCGACCTCAAAATTAGCCGCCTGGAAAGCCGCCCCGACCGCCTGCAGGCCGCCTACGACAAAGGCCGCCGCAAGGCCGAGGAACTTCTCCCCGCCCTCCATACCTTCCTCGGGAGAAGAGATTAAAGCCATCCCCATACATTATATATAATACGCACACACACGCGAGGTACATTTTATCTTACACCTCTTACACCTCCTACACCTCTCCCCATAAAGAGCACCCCGCCAAGGCATTCCTCGGCGGGGTGTTTCTGTTATTCTGATGGAGCGTTACTCGTCGGAACTTTCGCCCCACTCGTCCGTCCAGTCATACTGGGCGCGGGTGTCGAAACTTCCTGTCTCGCCGCCCATCGGTATCTCGCTGGCGCCGCCAAGGAAAGCTCGCTCGGATGTCATTGAGGCCAATTCTGCCTCAGGGATAATATACTTCTTCATAATCATATCTATCGGATAATCTTTTTACCGTTCACGATGTTGACGCCCTTCACGGCACCTTTCACACCGCGTCCCATGAGGTCGTAAGCTACAGGGTTCTCCCCCTTGGGGGAGGCGGAGGGGGCATCAATACCCTCTTCGCCATCCACGAGTATCCGGATGCTCTGGGCCTTAACGGAGGCTGCGCCGCCCGTGCGGGAAGTCACTTCCATGTACCAGCGCTGGGCATCGAGGGTGACACCTGCGTCATTCGCCCTATTCAGGGCACCGCCGCTCAAGGCATAGTAGCCGTTGGCATACATATCCGTCACAGGAGTATAGGTACCCGTGAAGGTGTAGCGGTTCTTCACGCTGCTGCAGTCGATGCTGTTGTTCTCGGCGGCCTCCAGCGTCTTGTCGGTAAGGACGAGCGTCTTAGAGCCCGTTTCCTTGGCGCGGATGAGGTAGGGGTAGTTGGGCTCCGTGCTGCCGGAGGTCTTCTTCAGCACCACGAGGTAGGTGCGATCGAACTCGCCGTTCTCGTCATCGTCGTATTCGATGAAGTTGTGTATCTCGGCGATGTCGAAATCGTCCTTCCATTCCTCATAATCCAGCGAGAAGGGAATGTAGAGCGCCTGCCAGTTCGTGTTGTTGAACGTGCGGGTGTAGGTAACCTTTTTGTAAGGTATTTCATTCATAGAAGTATAAGCGTTGCCGTCATTGAAAGATATATCTGCACCTATATCATCCACAATGGTGAAGTCCTTCCAATAGTTCGCTACGGCATAAGCATCTTTGCACCCTTCCAGCACATGGAGCGTGACACCGGAATACGTAGAGAAAGTGTTGGAAGTGATGGTCTGCGGAACTATTGCCATATTGGTGATGGAGGTAAGTCCGCTGCAAAAATCGAAGGCATACAATCCTATGCTCGTCACGCCGTTCCCGATGGTGACGGAGGTCAGGCCGCTGCAATCACGGAAGGCAGAACTTCCTATGCTCGTCACGCCGTCAGGAATAGTGATGGAGATAAGACCGCTGCAATAAGTGAAGGCATAGTTTCCTATGCTCGTCACACTATTAGGGATAGTGATGGAGGTAAGGCCGCTGCAACCATAGAAGGCACTGTTTCCTATGCTCGTCACGCTATTAGGGATAGTGATGGAGGTAAGGCCGCTGCAATTCTCGAAGGTAGAATTTCCCATGCTCGTCACACTGTTAGGAATCGTGATGGAGGTAAGGTCGCTGCAACCAGAGAAGGCCCCGTTTTCTATGCTCTTCACGCCATTAGGAATAGTGATGGAGGTAAGGCCGCTGCAATTCCAGAAGGCAGAAATTCCTATGCTCGTTACGTTGTACGTAACTTCATTATACGTAACTGTGGCAGGAATAACAACAATGCCAGAGTAGCAATTGTCCTCTAACGATTCGTAAGTCACAGTAGCATTGCTGCCCGACTTGTTGTAATAAATGCCGTTCACCACAAAGTCATAGGCGAATGTCTGCCCGATGCACACGAGCATCAAGGCAAAAATGGTTAAAAGTTTTTTCATTTGTTTTTAATTTTTATAGATGTTGGATTATTTTACGAATGATTTCACCGATTATTACATTACTTGCTGTTGAAGTAAGTTGCGTCAAGACTTTTTCAATAACAGACTTTACTCCTGTTTTACTACCATTTGCCTTTATTTGAGATGTTAGTGGAGCTGTTATTAGGAATTCCTCAATAAACAAATAAAAAGTGTCACGGCTCATCGTAATAACATCCTTGTTGAAAGACGTTGCTACATAGCATTTTTGCTCTTTAATATAAGCCGAAACAAAATCATAGAGGAACTTGTCCTCAATGTTGAAACTAACGAAGTTTTCGTTGAAGTTGTCCCTTTCCCCCGACCCATTTTATAAAAGGTTTTGCTTTCAGCTTTTCCATACTTAACTTATGTCGCTGCAAAATTACGAAATTCCCCCAAATTACGCAATACCTCTTAGTATAAAATTGCCCTCATTTAGTGAGACAACCAAATAAAACGGGAAGTTTCCGGGCGAAAGAAAGGGTACATGTGAAGCAGTTTATAAACACGAAATGCCGTAGGCATGAGATAGGGTAGCCAGCCATGAGCGCAGCGTTATGGCTGGTCGGGGTTGCGACGCGCGATGCCCTTGCCGTTAGGTAAGGGATTATCGCCTACCTAATGGCAGGCTTTCCCCTTTCGCAAACGACCAGCCATTGCGTCCTCCCTGCGGTCGTCCTTATGGCTGGCTACCTTATTTCAAGCCTACGGCATTTCGCGTTTCGCCATCAATCGTTTCGCGAACGGCTTCCGGCTCTGTGTTTACGGGGCATGGACGATGCTTGTCGGCACTCCGTTGTGTCGCGACTGCAGTCGCGCGTTCTCGCGACTACTGTCGCGCATTCTCGCGACTACTGTCGCGCGTTCTCGCGACTGCAGTCGCGAGACAACTAAGTGCAGGGAAAGAATAAGAAGAAGCACACTCGTATTCGTCCAAGGAGGGAGGAAGACCGTGAGAAGACCCAGTTGCTGCGCAAGAATTAGGGCGGCTTCGCCGGAAATACCCCCCCCCCTCTTATCCCCCCGAGGGGGGGGGGCCGTGGGGAGACAAAGTTGCTTCGCAAGAAATAAAGCGGCTTCGCCGGAAATAATTGTTTTGGGAAATAATTTGCTAATTTCCTCATTTGCTAATTTCCTCATTTGCTAATTTCCTCATTTGCTAATTTCCTCATTTGCTAATTTCCTACATTTTCTATTAATAAAAATGTAGGTGCGCTGACACAAGAAAAAGCCCCTCTGCACGGAGTGGCGCAGAGGGGAAGGGTAGGGGCGTTGGCTCTCGGGCGGGAGGCCTTCGCCGAGATGTCTTCAAAAAGGGTTACAGGCCGAGTTCCTTGGCGATGGCGTCCACCTTCTTCTGGGCTTCGGCGCAGGCAGCGGGGTAGCACTTGGGGCAACCCATCTCGCCCTTCACTTCCATGTAGAACTTTATCTTGGGCTCTGTGCCGGAGGGGCGCACGCTGACCTTGGTGCCGTCGGCGGTGTACCATTGGAGTACGTTGCTGGTGGCGGGCATGTCGAGGTCTTCTGTTGTCTGTTGTCCGTTGTCTGCTGTCTTATACTGCTTCAGCGTGCCGAAGTCCTTGGCGAGCACCACGGGGCTGCCGCCGAGGGTGGTGGGGCGCTGCTGACGGAAACGTTCCATCATGGCCTTGATTTCGTCGGCACCGCTCTTGCCGGGCTTCACTACGTTGATGGTGTGGTTGTAGGAGAAGCCGTAGTCGAGGTATATCTTCATGAGGAGGTCATAGAGCGTCATGCCCTGACACTTGGCCCATGCGGCTATCTCGCAGATGAGGCAGATGGAGGCGGGGGCGTCCTTGTCGCGCACCTTGTCGTAGGGCAGGAAACCGAAACTCTCCTCGCCGCCGCCGATGTACTTCTGCTTGCCTTCGGAGATGGCTATCTCGTGGGCTATCCACTTGAAACCGGTGTAGCAGTCGCGGCATTCCACGCCGTTCTTCTTGGCCATGTCCATGATGAGTTCGGAGGTGACGATGGTCTTGACAAGATAGTCGGTGGGGAGGAGCTGGCCGAGTTTCTTCTTGTTCTCGATGATGTAGTAGGCAAACATGATGCAGGTCTGGTTGCCGCCCATGATGGCCCATTCGCCCTTGTCGTCGCGGCATACGATGGCGAGGCGGTCGGCATCGGGGTCGGTGGCCACTACGAGGTCGGCGCCCAGTTTGGTGCCGAGGGCCATGCCGAGGGTCATGGCCTCGGCGTTTTCGGGATTGGGGCTGACGACGGTGGGGAAGTTGCCGTCGATGACCATCTGCTCGGGCACCACGTTGATGTTCTGGAAGCCCCAGGAGCGGAGGCACATGGGGACGATGACGCGGCCGGTGCCGTGCATGGCGCTATAGACGATGTTGAGGTCGCGCTGGCGGTTTATGCTCTCCTGGTCGATGAGGGCGGTGTGTACGGCCTGGACGTAATCCCAGTCCATGTCGCCGCCGATGAGGTGGATGAGGTCAGGGTTGCCCTGGAACTTCACGTCCTCCATCTTCACGGCGTTCACTTCGTCGATGATGCCCTTGTCGTGAGGCTGCAGCACCTGTGCACCGTCGCTCCAGTAGGCTTTGTAGCCGTTGTACTCCTTGGGGTTATGGCTGGCGGTGACGTTCACGCCGGCCACGGCGCCGAGGTGGCGGATGGCGAAGGAAATTTCAGGGGTGGGGCGGAGGCCTTCAAAGAGGTAGGCCTTGATGCCGTTTGCGGAGAAGATGGCAGCCACGCTCTCGGCAAAGTCGCGTCCGTTGTTGCGGCAGTCGTGACCCACGACAACGGAGAGTTCGCCGTCCTTGGCCTCCGGGAAGGCCTTGCGGATGTAGTTGGCAAAGCCCTGCGTGGCGGCGCCCACGATATACTTGTTCATGCGGTTGGTGCCGGGGCCCATGATACCGCGCAGGCCGCCGGTGCCGAACTCAAGGGTCTGGTAGAAGGCGTCGATGAGTTCGCTCTTGTCGTCGTTGGAAAGCATGGCGCGTATGGCCTGCTTGGTCTCCTCGTCGTAGATGGGAGAGGCGAGCCAGGACTGGGCCACTTGCTCGCAGTGGGAAAGAATGTTTTGTTCCATAAGAATTAAAGCCTCACCCCGTCAGAGCCACCTTCGGTGCTCTGCCACCCCTCCCCTATTAGGGAGGGGGAAAATACCTCTATAGGTCGATACCTCTATAGGTTGGTTGTGGGAGGGGGGGGAGGTGATGAGTAATTATTGGGTTAATGATTTTTGTCTTAGGTGGTTGAGGTGGTGCTTTATGTCATTGATTACGGAAGGAAGGGCATTGAGTACTTCTTCATTCCTGTAACGAATCACAACGTATTGCATTTTTTCCAGGAAGGAAGTTCGGGTAGCATCATCTTGCTTTTGTTCGGGCGTTTCGTGATATTTTCCGTCGATCTCTATGATGAGGTGCAAGGGAATACATACGAAATCTGCGATAAAGTCTCCTATAGGGTGCTGGCGACGGAATGTTACCCCCAATTTCCTGTCTCGTAATTCGCTCCATATAAATTCCTCTGCCATGGTCATTGTTCTACGATTAGTCCGCGCAAAACTCTTGAGCAAATCGTATCTATCAGGTGATGCCGTACTGAAAAACTGCTTATTCACTGCTTTGTGATAAATGAAGTGCGTTTTAACCTTTAGGAGTATAATCCCCTCCCTAATAGGGGAGGGGTGGCTTAGGCGGGTTGCCTAAGCCGGGGTGAGGCTTTTCTTAACTTTTCCTGCCTGCATCACGAAGGTCACCTGTATGTCTTCGTCGAACATAATGATGTCGGCGTCCTTGCCGCGTTCGAGGGAGCCCTTGCGGTCGTAGATGCCCATAATCCTTGCGGGCGTCTCGCTTATCATGCGGCAGGCGTCGGCCATGGGGATGTCGGTCTGCTGCACGATGGTGCGCACGAGGCGGTCCATCGTGGCGATGCTGCCGGCCAGGGCGGAGCGGTCGGCGAGCTTGCAGACGCCGTCCTCTATGATTTCGTTGTCGTTGAAGGTGCGGGTGGCGTTGCTGGCTGCCACGGCGAGGGAGTCGGTGCAGAGACACATGTGCTCCACGCCCTTGGCATTGTAAATCATCTTCATCACCACGGGGGGCACGTGGATGCCGTCGGCGATGACCTCCACGGTGAAGTCGGGGATGCTATACACAGCCTCCACCACGCCGGCCACCTTGAACTCACGGTTCTTATGCAGCGACGACATGGCGTTGGTGAAGTGCGTGGCATGGGTGGCGCCGGCCTTGTAAGCGCGGTAAACGTCCTCGGGAGCGCCGGCGGTGTGGCCTATGCAGGGCACGCAGTCGGCCTTGCGGCAGGCTTCTATGAATGCTTCAGCACCTTCGAGCTCTGGCGCTACGTCCCAGCGCTTTATGACGCCGGAGGCAAGCATGCGGTTGTAGTCAGCAGGGTTAGGGGGAGTAATCCATTCGGGGCGCTGGGCACCGGCCATCTTGAGGCTGAAATAGGGCCCTTCAAGGTGGAGACCCATGATGGGGCTGTCGGGCTCCGCCATGAGTTTCTTCGTGACGGCGATGCCTTGCGCGTACATCTCGGGAGTGGAGCAACTCATGGTGGGATAGATGGCCGTGGTGCCGTGCTGCATGTGAGCCTCGACGGCCGTGCGGAAGGCATCTTCCGTGCCTTCCATAAAGTCGCGGCCTCCTCCGCCGTGGACGTGCAGCTCTATGCCGCCGGGCACGACGTAGCAGCCGTGGGCATCAATAATTTCTGCATCCTTCAGAGGCAGGTCGCAGTTGGATACTTCCCTGATTTTGTTGTTTTCGATGACGACGCTGCCGCCCTCAAGCCAGCCGGTGGGCGTGAGAATGCGGCCGTTTACGATTTGCTTAAGCATAGTTTTCCGTGAGATATTAGGAAGCAGGGCTTCCAAAACATAGGTTGTTGACTTATCAGCCTACAAAATTACGCAAAGTTTTGCAGATTTGCACAATAAATTAGAGAAAAAGTGGTTTTTACTTTAAATGAAGCACACATTATATATAATAATAGCCATCTTACTGGTCACTTCCTGCGGCTCACCCGAGAAAAGTGAGCGCAAGGGCGACCTGGCTATGGCCATCGGCGAATACTTCGAGGCCGGCACCCAATATAAGCAGGCCTATCAGCATACTTCCAACAAAGACCGCGAAGACCGTGCCCGCCGCTCCTTCAAGCAAGGAGAGGCCTTCCGCCTTTACGGCTACACGGCCCGCGCCGCCGGTGCCTACCGTTCTGCCGTGCGCTACGGCTACACCGATTCCCTCACGTTCCGACGCTTGGGGGATATGCTTCGTATGCAGGGCGACTATAAGACGGCCATACAGTTCTACACGCAGTATCTGGACTCCGTGCCCGACGATACCCTGGCTCTCCGCGGCCTTGAGGGCGCGCAGCAGGCCGCTATGCTAAAGGAGCGTGGAAGTGCCTACACCGTTAAGCAGAGCAAACTCTTCAATTCCAACCGATCCGACTACTGCCCGGCACTCCTCCCCGATGGCGAGCAGCTCTATTTCACTTCCAACCGCAATGCCGCCACTGGCGACGACCTCTCCAATATCACCGGCCAGAAACTCTCCGACATCTTCTTCGCCCGCAAGGACGAGAAAGGACGCTGGAAGCAGGTGGAGCAGGTGGAAGGCTCCCTCAACAGTGCCCTTGACGAAGGTGCGCCTGCCTTCTCGCCCGACGGAAAGACGATGTACCTCACCATCTGCGAGGAGGATGCTTCTTATCCCCGTATGGCCAAGATTGCCACTTCTTCGCGCTCCGATGCCTCGTGGGGTAAGCCCCAGCCGCTCAAGATTACGGCCGACACGCTCTCCTCCTACGCTCATCCCGCCGTTTCTCCCGATGGGCGTTGGCTCTATTTCACCTCCGACATGCCCGGCGGGTACGGCGGTACGGACATCTGGCGCTGCACCATCGGCAATAAGGATATCGGTACCGTGGAAAACCTCGGGCCCGACATCAATACGCCTGGCAATGAGTCCTTCCCCGCCTTCCGTCCCAACGGCGAACTCTATTTCAGCAGCGACGGCCACGGCGGTATGGGCGGCCTCGACTTCTTCCGCGCTACAGAGGACACCGTGGCCCACTCATGGAACGTGCGCCATCTCCCTTACCCCATGAACTCGCAGGGCGACGACTTCGGCATTACCTTCAACGGCGAGCACAACAACGGCTTCTTCTCCTCCAGCCGCAGCACCGGCGGCCGCGGATGGGACAAGATATATGAGTTCTCCTTCCCCGAGCATCCCATGACCGTCAAGGGATGGGTGTATGAACAGGACGGCTATGAACTGCCCGCCGCTACCGTCTATATCGTAGGCAGCGACGGCACCAATATTAAGACCGGCGTTCTCTCCGACGGCTCCTTCGAGCAGCCCCTCACCCCCGGTGTGGAATACATCATCCTCGCCACGTGTCAGAATCACCTCAACGTACCGCAGAAACTCCTTGCCGAGAACACAGAGGACGAGCGTCAGTACGTCCTGCAGTTCCCCCTGCCCAGCATCAATATTCCCGTGCTCGTCCGCAACGTCTTCTATGAGTTCGACAGCGCAGAGATTACGCCGGAAAGCTCTGAGGCCCTCGACCGCCTCTCCGGGCTTCTCAAGGAGAACCCCAACGTCACCATAGAACTTTCCTCGCATTGTGATATGCGCGGCGATTCTCTCTACAACCTCAACCTCTCCCAACGTCGTGCCGAGAGCGTGGTTAACTATCTCATCAAGAGCGGCATTGAGCCCGTGCGCCTCACGCCCCGCGGTTACGGCGAGGACATGCCCAAAGTCGTCAACAAGAAACTCACAGAGACCTACCCCTGGCTCCACGAGGGCGACGTTCTCACGCCACAGTACATCCTGGCTTCAGACAGCATGGGGCAGGCTGTCCTTGATACCGCCAAGCAGGAAGTCTGCCACTCCCTCAACCGCCGCACCGAGTTCCGTGTCCTCCGCACCACCTTCGGCCTCTTCGATGCCAATGGCAACCTTATCCCCTCCGCCATTAAGATGCCCGCCAAGAAGAGCGACGAAGAAGGTGAAGCCTTGAAAACTGCAGATGACGAAGTGCTCCCCGAAGAGGAGGAAGATGTAGATTTTGACTATTAGCCTTTGTCACTTCAGAAAAAAGTCGTACTTTTGCACTCGCAAAGTCGCAAAACACGGGGCGTAGCGCAGTCCGGTAGCGCACCTGGTTTGGGACCAGGTGGTCGCAGGTTCGAATCCTGTCGCCCCGACATAAAATAAGCGAGGCTTGAGTATCACAACTCAAGCCTCGCTTGTTTTTTATTAGCAAGCCCAAATGTTGCTTCGCAAGAAATAGTACGGCTTTGCCGGAAATAATTTTTTTAGGAAATAATTTTTAGAAATATTTCCCCCCAAGGGGCCCTTTATTTCCCGCCCGTAGGGCGGCTCTATTTCTCGGCGCCAGCCGACGGAGACCTCGCGCAGTTAAACCTTTACTTTAACTGAACGGACGTAACTGAAAATTTTTGTCAAGATTTTTTACATTTTTCGTGCGTTTTCTTGGCGATTTTTGGCCGTGAAGCCGAACGCGCGGAGGTTCGGACGGAAAAAACGCTATTTTTAAGGCATCGTTACATGGCTCATTTATAAACGCTTAACTCTATATGGATTTTTGCGGTAATCCCTTCGAGTGCGCTACACCTGCCTTTAAGTGCGAAAAAAGGCCGCCGCGCGGAGTCGTTTTTGCGATTTTTTTCGGAAATTTGTCCCCTTTAGCAAAAACTAAAGCCCTTTTAGTTACAACTAATGCCCTTTCAGTTGAAACTATCGCCCTTTTATTTTGACCGACGTCCCTTTCAATTTTTCCGATGTCCCTTTTAGTTTCGCGTAAAAGGGCTATCGGGAAAAATGAAGGAGGGTGGTGGCGAAAAAAAATGACGGGTCGTAGCGCGTTTTTCGCCTATATGCACAATTAGGTCAGACAACGTCGCGATTTCTCCTTTTTTCGCTTTGTCAAGATTTTTTACACTTTCAAAAAAAACGTTATGAAAGTTATTGTCTTCTCCAATCGGTCTGAATAACTGCAAAAAAATCCCGGCATGTTTTCCCCACGAAATTGCGGGAGAGCATGCCGGAAGGTATAGAAGATGGATGGGGGAGGGCTTTATTTGGCGAAGCTCACGGCGCGGGTCTCGCGGATGACGGTGATCTTCACCTGGCCGGGATAGGTCATCTCGTTTTGGATGCGCAGGGCGATGGCGTTGCTGATTTCTTCGATTTGCTCGTCGCTGACCTTCTCGGCGGCTACGATTACGCGGAGTTCGCGGCCGGCCTGGATGGCGAAGGTCTTGGTGACGCCTTCGTAGGAGGAGGCAATGGCCTCAAGGTCGTGGAGGCGCTTGATGTAAGCCTCGGCAATCTCGCGGCGGGCGCCGGGACGGGCACCGCTGATGGCGTCGCAGGCCAGCACGATGGGGGCGAGGAGGGAGGTCATCTCCATTTCTTCGTGGTGAGCGCCGATGGCGTTGACGATTTCGGGCTTTTCCTTGTACTTCTCAGCAAGTTTGGCGCCATAGAGGGCGTGGGGCAGTTCCTCTTCCTCATCGGGCACCTTACCTATATCGTGGAGCAGGCCGGCGCGCTTGGCTTTCTTGGCGTTGAGGCCGAGTTCGGCAGCCATGACGGAGCAGAGATTGGCTGTCTCGCGGGCGTGCTGAAGGAGGTTCTGACCGTAGGAGGAACGGTATTTCATCTTTCCGACGATGCGGATGAGTTCGGGGTGCAGGCCGTGGATGCCGAGGTCGATGGCGGTGCGCTTACCGGTCTCGAGCACTTCTTCTTCCACCTGCTTCTTGACCTTGGCCACGACTTCCTCGATGCGTGCGGGGTGAATGCGGCCGTCGGCAATGAGCTGATGGAGGGCGAGGCGTGCTATTTCGCGACGTACGGGGTCGAAACCGCTGATGACGATGCTCTCGGGGGTGTCGTCCACGACGATTTCTACGCCTGCTGCGGCTTCGAGGGTGCGGATGTTGCGGCCTTCGCGACCGATGATGCGGCCTTTCATCTCGTCGTTCTCAATGTGGAAGACGGTGACGCTGTTTTCTACGGCTGTCTCGGTGGCTACGCGCTGAATGCTCTGGATAATGATGCGCTTGGCTTCCTTGGCAGCATTGAGGCGGGCGTCGTCGGTGATTTCGTTGACGTAGGCCTGGGCCTGTGTCTGTGCTTCGGCCTTGATGTTCTCTATGAGTTGGTTCTTGGCTTCTTCGGCGGAGAGACCGGAGATTTCCTCGAGTCTCTGGCGGGCCTGGGCGTCGAGGTTGGCAAGTTCCAGTTCGCGCTTCTCAAGGTTCTGGCGGTCGTTCTCGAGATCAAGCTGTGCGCGCTGGAGGTCGTTTTCGCGTGTTTCGAGCTGTTTCTGCTCTTTTTCTACGGCTTGCTTCTGATGGTTGATTTCGTCGAGCCGGCGGAGGGCTTCGTCGTTGCGCTGCTTGAGCTTGTTCTCGTTGGTGACGAGGTCCTGTGTGCGGCGCTGCACGTCTTTCTCGTGCTCGGCCTTCATGTTGAGAAGGGTTTCTTTGGCTTCGAGGAGCTTCTGTTCCTTGAGGACTTTAGCTTCTTGCTCGGCCTCTTTGATAATACCTTCTGCCTTGCTCTTGGCTGCGAAATGTATGATAAGATAGCCTACGGCAAAGCCGGCTATGATAGCGATGATTGTAATGATGATAGGGGACATGTAATTTAATTGTTGACAGTTTATAGTTAATAGTTAGAGAACTTCGGAGATTTCTTCGTTGAGGAGTTTCAAGGACTTGAACACTTCGGTGGCGTCCTGGTCTATCTGACCGCGCACGAGGCGCACGGCTACGTCGAACATGGTGGCCATGATGTATTCCTGGTCGGGGCGTCCGGGGAACTTTTCCGTGTAGCGCGCCAGCTTCTCGTTGATCATCTGGGCTGCGGCGCGATAGGCTTCTTCGTGAGCGCGGGGAATGGGGTACTTGTATTCTCGCGAGCCTACGAAGAGGGTGATGGTGAGATTGTCCTGTGGCATGGTGGGTAGAGAACTTCGTTAAACGTTGAGCAGCGCGATGCACTTGTCGATTTCGCGTATCATCGCGGCCACGCGACGGCGGCCTTCTTCAATGTCGCCAGAGGATAGTTCAAGCATGCGTCCGGCCTTGTAGTTGGCGAGGGTGTCCTCGGCTTGTTGCTTTTGTGTGGTAAGGGTCTTGATTTGCTTGTCGCGCTCATCGACGAGGGCATAAAGCTCGTCGTTCTCTTTCTTCAGAGCACGATGTTTTTCAACGAGAGTGCGCACTTTCGCCTCAAACTTATGGAGTATGCGTTCTTCCTCTTTTGTCATGGTTGTATGCTGCGGAGATGTGTGGAAAAATTATCGGGGCGGGGGAGTGACCGCAATGTATGCCGAACCAGCGGCATGCGGGGCGGCTACTGATCATCTTTCTTCTTGGGCTCTTTCTTGGCGAGGATGACAATGTTATAGACATACTCCGTCATCCACTTGGGAGTGAAGCCCAGACGATGCTGATACTGGCGAATGGCGAGGCAGGCCTTCTGCACGCCGTCGTCCTTCCATGTGGCACGGGTCATAATGTCGTTGATTTGCTTCTCGGTGAGATTGTAGAGAGCCTGCTTGAAGAAGCCGGGGAGGCGGAACTTCCATTTCATGAGGTTACCCATGAGCATCATGAGGTCCTGGGAGAAGCCTTGGAACTGCACGAGGTAGGTCTGCACGTCGCGGATGGAGCGGCAGTTTTGTTTGAGGCTCTGGTCAATTTCTGTGAAGAACTGGTCGCTGAGCCCATAGATCTCCTGCAGCATCTTGCGGCAGCGGGTGCGCTCACCTACGCCGAGGCGGTTGTTAACGGTGGGCACTTTTAAGGTCTGCTTGAACATGCGCAGGTCGGGGAGCATAGCCAGATTGCTTATGCCGCAACTCGATGCCATGTTGGACTGGAAGTAAACGCGGATGAGCATCATGAAATCTTCCATGCCGCCCACGCGCCAGCCTGTTTCCTGAGCAGAAGCCTTACGTCGGAATATTTTGTTTATAATTGACATGTAGTATTACTTTAATTATATAAAAGGTGCTGCAAAATTACGAAAAAAAACTGAAACATAGGTGTTTTTTAATAAAAAAAGTGTACTTTTGCAGTCGATTTCTTGAACATTCCATTGTCAGAGCGCGATACTGCCGCCCCGTCGCCATAGAAACTGAGGCATGCGGTAGGCTGTCAGGAGCGCTGGTATATAAGAAAAACATACTTCAGCAATCATGTCATGCATACTTCATATTGAGTCTTCAACCATCGTGTGCTCAGTGGCCGTGAGTGAGGATAGCCACGTTATTTTCCACAAAGAAGAATACGAAGGCCCCAACCACGCCCGTGTTTTGGCTCCGATGGTGGACGAAGCCGCCGGTTTTGCCGACAGTCATGCCATTCCTTTGGATGCAGTTGCCGTGAGTGAAGGCCCTGGCAGCTATACTGGACTGCGCATCGGCGTGAGTGTGGCCAAAGGTCTGTGCTATGGGCGCAATGTGCCACTCATCAACGTGCCCACGCTTGAAACGATGTGTGTGTGGCCCCTCATCTATGGTCCCGAACTGCCCGACGATGCCCTGCTGTGCCCAATGATTGATGCCCGCCGCATGGAGGTTTATGCCGCTCTGTACGACCGTGCCCTAAAACCCGTGCGCCCCGTGCAAGCCGACATCGTGGACGAACAGACCTACGCCGATTGGCTGCGGGAGCGTCCCGTGTGGTTCTTTGGCAACGGCATGGCGAAATGCAAGGAAGTCCTGGCCAAGCACCCGGGGGCTCACTTTATAGATAATATCCACCCGCTGGCCCAATATATGGCCCCGCTGGCCGAGCGTCGGCTGATTGAAGGGAATGTGGCAGATACGGCCTATTTTGAGCCGTTCTATCTGAAAGAGTTCCAGGCAACGACGCCGAGGAAACTATTCTAAAAGAAGACGCTAACCCAAAAGATTTTACATCGAAAGCATAATAATTATGGATTATAACACATCCCGTCCCGCCATCCGCATGCGGGAATATGGCCGCAACGTGCAGCAGATGATTGAGCAGGCCTGCCTCATTGAGGATAAGGCGCTGCGCCAGCAGGTTGCTCAGGACATCATAGCCACGATGAGCAAACTGTCGTCAGAAAAGGGCAATTCGCAAGAGAAACAGGCCAAGCTTTGGAATCATCTAGCTTATATCTCTGGCTACCGCCTCGACGTGGATTATCCTTTCGAGATAATAAAAGAAGAATAGGCCAAGACAAGTAAAAAGAAGATGAGGGTGCAGGAATAGTGCGCCTCATTATTATATTGCAGCAGTTGGTCGGCTTGTCGCTGGCTCCTTCGTGAGTCAGAGGAAAGTCCGGGCAGCACAGGGCACTCCGCTGGTTAACGGCCAGTAGTCCGCGAGGGCTAATCAGTGCAGAAGAAAACAACCGCCTGAAGCTGACACCTCTAATCAGGGCGACCTCAGGTAAGGGTGAGAAGGTGGGGCAAGAGCCCACCAGCGCAGCGGTGACGTTGTGGCTGTGCACATCGGAGGCTGAAAGTTCGCGTATACCGACGTCATAAGGGCGGCCCGCCCAAGGTCATGTGCCACGTCGGAGGGTAGAACGATAGAGCGTCCGTGGCAACACGGCGCGTAGATAAATGGCAAGCGCCTCCCTCGGGAGGTACAGAACCCGGCTTACAGACTGACTGCTATGAAATAAGCAGATGCGCAGGACCGCTCCTGTCGCATCTGCTTTTTTTAGGAATGTCGGAGACAGGAAAACTTATAGGTGTGAGCGCAAGGGACTCGCGCCCGGTTTTTACCGTCGGTATATTGCGCGACATAACACCTGCCGGTTAGGTAAGTGATGCAGGCGTTTCATTCCATTTCTTGCCCTTAGGATTGCAGTCCTCCCCCTTAGGACTGGAGTCCTCGCCCTAAGGATTGGAGTCCCCGCCCTAAGGATTGGAGTCCTAAGGGGGAGGACTGCGCATACTTCATGCTTGCAGAAGAAACGGACGGCCATACGCATCCTTTAATGCGCTGTTCAACGTCCTGATTCTCGAAACATCCCCATCTTATTTGGCCGTTTCACTATCAGTGCGTATTTCAAAACTCCGTTTTTAAGTACTTTCGCTCGGAAAAGCAAAGAAAAGTGTGACTTTCCTTTGTTTTTCGCTCACTTATTCGTACCTTTGCCAGCGCAGACGGGAGAAAACGTTTGCCAAGAAAGGCGTTAGCACTATTCTTATCACCAAAGTCTGGAAAACTTATAGTACGAGGATAGAACAGCAAACGCCCATTCTTGTTATATGGTCAGATTGTATAGTTTCGGCTATACTCAGCCATATTTCAAGGTATGGGGTTTAAGTTCATTCGTACAAGGTATTTTCCAGAGCCCGGTGATAGATGAACTAATATCCCCATACCTTTCTTGCATACTAACCTCAAAAAGCCGGTGTTTGTGGGGATGGCTGGCGAAGAGAAAGAAAATGGATGAATCTTTAACTTTTGGACAAAAAATCTATCGGTATGCCAGAACACACACGCTACGTAGATTATTCGTTTATGTATGGCTCGCAGGGGCTCTACTGGGGCTTATACTATGGCTTATAACAAATGTGGCTGGCAATGCCATAACAGAGGTTCTCAACCTCTTTGTGGGAGTTGGAGCCTATTTCTGTGTAACAGTCCTACATGGATTTGATGATTACAATAGGGCAAAGAACACAGCTCTTATTCATATTGCAGCGGTAGTAGCCATCATTTTTGCTTCAATGGTCGTTGCCGACAAAGATATTCTTTACTCATATATCGTTAACTATGATGGTGAAGATTCGAATCCTCTTTCCACCTTTCTATTCGGTATTTGGGCAATAGAGACGAATACTATGGGCAAGATAATCCTTTATTTGGCTCTATGCGTGATGTTCTATACATTTTACGAGGCCTTGTCAAAGGGAGAGCGTCGTTATCGCTATATACCCATAGTGCTATTCATTTCTTATGGAGCCTTCCTCTTGTTTTGCCTTCTGTCCACCACTTATAGTTTTCTTGTGTCTAATGCGGGGTATTTCCTCTTAGTCCTATTTTTGGCTTTGCCTGGAATAATGGCGATAATAGTACTTTTCAAAGAGGGAAAATCCAGCATACCTGAGACTACGAGAAAAACGAGTGAGCCGAAAGAGGAAAATGTCGCTCATCAAGTTGCATCAACTCCCACTACGGCAAAAGCCCCTAGTTCAATGGCTCAAAAGCTCATTCAACTGAAAGCGTTACTTGATTCAGGCGTACTCACTCAGGAAGAGTTTGATGCTGAGAAAAAGAAAATACTTAACAATTAAATAGACTTTAATAAATGTAGTTATGACACAAGAAACAATCAACCGCTTAATGGAGTTGAAGCAACTCTATGAGCAAGGCATCCTCACTCAGGAGGAAATGGAAAATGAGAAACAAAAGATTCTCGGGACGGCAAAACCAGCATCGGAAGAGTCTCCACAGGAGCAGCCCCCATCTGTGGATTTTCATACAGTTCAGTCGGAGCCACAGGAGAAGCAGGAATCCAAAGCCGCAGACATCGTGAACGAGGAACCTGAGGAGAATGAGGAAGAAGGAAAATCCGAAATACTAAATATTATAGTAGTCGTCCTTGCCATCCTTCTTCTTGGCGTAATCGTCTATACCTGTTCTCATAAGACCTCCAACAACAACGGTGAGGAGGAAGCGAATGATAGTATTTGCGACGAATATGTTGACACCGTTTGTGTAGACTACGCATACAGTTATGATACGGCTGATGATGAGTTCGCTGATGACCCATTCAGCAGGACTTACACAATTGATGGAGCCGTCTATCGAACTTGTGAAACCCGCACCGTGCTATCTCTCCAGAAAGACTCTGGGGATATGTATTCGGGAACCATTCATTTGATGTGTGGCTATGTCGATGATGAATATTATCCAGAGAGGTTTTATGATGAATATGGAAGTTTTGAAGGCAAGGTGAGAGGCAAACGAAATGGTAATGAAATGATTGTCGTTATTGATAGTTATACTGTAAAAGAAGGTTCCACCAGCACATATCCATCCTATGTTGATTTCAATCCAAGTCAACAGATTTTCCGCCTCACTTATGATGGGTATTCCTTCTCTGCAACTGCTTTAGGCACTATGGAATCTTACTTCGACGGCTCTGACCCGGAAGTCAAATAATATAAATCTTTAACTACTACGATTATGAAAAAGTTAATTTATCTCTTGATGCTGGCGCTCCCGTGCCTTATGATGGGAGCATGTGAGAATGAAGTTGTGCGAAAAGTTCAGCAGACGAAAGACGGCGGATTATCTGACGGCTTTCTGTATTATAAGATAACATCCAATACTTCCGAAAGCAGGGAGGTTATGGTGTCGGGGTGTGAAGAACATGCCCTCGATGTAGAAATTCCCACCGCTGTTGATCTCAACGGTGAAAAATATCGTGTGACGAGTATAGGAAGTGAAGCCTTCATAAATAGCAAATACCCAGACAGTTCAAGCCTGACATCCGTCAAGATTCCCAACAGCGTGACGAGCATAGGAGACCGAGCCTTCGCTGGTTGCGAAAGCCTGGCCTCCGTCAATATCCCCAATAGTGTCACAAGCATAGGAGAACGTGCCTTCGCTGAGTGCACGGGTCTGACCTCCGTTACCATTCCCAACAGTATGGTGAGCATAGGAGAATCGGCCTTCGGGGGCGTATATTTGAAAACGTTTATTAATAATAGTCAATTAGATGAGAAGTCCAACGACTATTGGAGAGCCACAATATGCGACACCCGTAGTGAAGACGGATTATGTATTAAAGATAACGCCGTAATAAAGTATTGTGGGAAGAGCCAAGCCGTCAGCATTCCTAACAGCGTGACGAGCATAGGAAACAATGCCTTCAATGGTTGTAGCGGCCTGACCTCCGTCACCATCCCTAACAGCGTGACGAGCATAGAAATTTTAGCCTTCTTTCGTTGCAGCGGCCTGACCTCCGTCACCATCCCTAACAGCGTGACGAGCATAGAAAATTTAGCCTTCTTTGGTTGCAGCGGCCTGACGAGCGTGACTTGTCTGGCTAAGAATCCGCCGATGATAGATAAATTAGAGGAAAGGACTTTTTTGGGAACCCTTCACGTACTCCCAGGCTGCAAGGCTGCATATGAAAAGAGCAAATGGAAACAGTACTTTAAGAATATCGTCGAAGATGCGGTGGAATAATCCGGCAATATTCTGATTTTGCTATTTTGATTATATGATTGTTTGATACAATCCGTTTCTATTTATCATCACAAAAATGGGAGGCCTGAGACGTTACTGCAAGCTCTCCCATTGAGATAAGAAGTCTCCTGCAACCATTACGATTGCAGGAGACTGTTATTAATCTACGGTATTTCCGTGATTACTTGTGATTCATAGCGAGGTCAACACTGTCTTAATGGTTGAGAGCCAAATCAACATTCACGGCGCAAGCTACGGAGCAGCCTACCATGGGGTTGTTGCCGATGCCGAGGAAGCCCATCATCTCAACGTGGGCAGGTACGCTGGAGGAACCAGCGAACTGGGCGTCGGAGTGCATACGGCCGAGGGTGTCGGTCATGCCGTAGGAGGCGGGGCCGGCGGCCATGTTGTCGGGGTGCAGGGTGCGGCCCGTGCCACCACCGGAGGCTACGCTGAAGTAAGGCTTGCCAGCGTGGATGCGCTCCTTCTTATAGGTGCCGGCCACGGGGTGCTGGAAGCGAGTGGGGTTGGTGGAGTTACCGGTGATGGATACGTCCACGTCTTCCTTCCAGAGGATGGCTACGCCTTCGCGAACGTCATCGGCGCCGTAGCAGTTCACGGCAGCGCGGGGACCGTTGCTGTAGGCAGTGCGGCTAACTTCCTTCAGTTCACCGGTGAAGTAATCAAACTTCGTCTGAACATAAGTGAAGCCGTTGATGCGGCTGATAATCATTGCGGCGTCCTTGCCCAGACCGTTGAGGATGCAGCGGAGGGGCTTGTCGGCGGGTCTTGACTTGTTGGCCATCTGTGCAATCTTGATGGCGCCTTCAGCGGCAGCGAAGCTCTCGTGGCCGGCGAGGAAGGCGAAGCACTTGGTGTCGTCGGAGAGCAGACGGGCGGCGAGTTCGCCATGGCCGATACCTACCTTGCGGTCGTCGGCTACGGAGCCGGGGATGCAGAAGCTCTGCAAGCCTTCGCCGATATACTGGGCGGCCTCAACGGCGTTCTTGGCTTTTTCCTTGAGGGCGATGGCAGTGCCTACTACATAGGCCCACTTGGCGTTCTCAAAGCAAATCATCTGGGTCTCTTCGCAGGTCATATAGGGGTCGAGACCGGCGGCGTCGCAAATCTGATTGGCCTCTTCAATGGAAGAAATGCCATGTTTGTTCAAACAAGCGAGGATCTGTGCCATACGGCGATCCTGGGATTCAAATTTTACTTCTCTAATCATGGCTATTATTCTTTACGGGGGTCAATACTCTTCACTGCGCCGTCCTCGGCCTTGGTGCGGCCGTAGGTGCCGGTAACACTCTTCAGGGCCTCGTCGGCAGGTACACCCTTTTTGATGGCGTCCATAAACTTGCCCATGTGAACGAACTCGTAGCCGCACACCTGGTCGTTCTCGTCGAGGAACATCTTCGTGATGTAGCCTTCGGTGAGCTGGAGGTAGCGGGTGCCCTTGAGCTTGGTGCCGTAGAGGGTACCGGTCTGGGAGATAAGACCCTTGCCTAGGTCTTCCATGCCGGCGCCGATGGTGAGGCCACCTTCGGAGAAGGCGCTCTGCGTGCGGCCATAGACAATCTGGAGGAAGAGCTCGCGCATAGCGGTGTTGATAGCGTCGCAAACGAGGTCGGTGTTGAGGGCCTCGAGGATGGTCTTACCGGGCAGGATCTCGCTGGCCATGGCGGCAGAGTGGGTCATGCCGGAGCAGCCGATGGTCTCAACGAGGCATTCTTCGATGACGCCTTCCTTCACGTTCAGCGTGAGCTTGCAGGCACCCTGCTGGGGAGCGCACCAACCCACACCGTGGGTCAGGCCACTGATGTCCTTGATTTCTTTTGCTTGCACCCACTTGCCTTCCTCAGGGATAGGAGCGGGTCCATGGTTGGGGCCTTTGGCCACGCAACACATGTTTTGTACTTCGTGTGTATACTGCATAATTAATAAATAAAGGGTTTGTATGGTTTTCCGTTACAAAATTACTAATTTTCTCTTTTATGGCCAAGTTATCCGATTCTTTCGTTGCGCTTTTCACCAAAAAAATAGAAAAAACGCATATTTTCTTTACCGAACGCGTCATTTATAGATTTTTATTCGTAACTTTGCAAAACTTTTCGCACGCATTTTTCACGAACTCTCACACATTATACACTTATTACGCGTTATGAAAAAACTTTTCTCAACTCTTTGTCTGTTCATGCTGACCCTCGTCGCCAGCATCAGTGCTCAGGCTGAAGAGGTTGTCTATGACTTCAGCTCCTCAATCCCCAGTGCCTGGACGTCCAGCGTTCAACCCTTCGGTTATGAAACAAGCGGTTCGGCTCGTGGAACCCAGTTTATGCAAAACTGCACGTTGACCCTAAAAGGCGCCAAGGACGTTACTAAAGTCGTTATTGAATGTTCCTGCAACATTGCCAGCGGAAGTTCAATCTCCCTGAGCGTTGGCGGTACCACTTGGGGCACGGAAAACCTCATAAAGGAAAATGGCGTTCAAAAGTCCTTCACTGGTGCTTCGGCCAGCGGCGACGTTGTGATATCACTTTCCCGCACGGAAAAGTCCATTTGGGTTAAGACCATCACCGTGACCTGCGGATCTGCCACCGGCGGCGAAGGCGGCGAAGGTGGTGAAGGCGGCGGCGACACGCCCGTTACCGACCTCGACCCCAACTACAACTATGCCGAGCCCACCGCTGTTACCTGCCCCGAAAACAAGGGTAGCAACATTGCCTACTCCTTCATCAAGAACAACATCAAGGTGGAGTGCTCCACCGGCGCCATGACCGACACCTATTTCGGCTGCAACGCCGGACAGACCCTCACCTTCACCGCCACCAAGCCCATCAAGGGTATCAGCATCAACGGCTACGTGAAGAAAGGCTTTGACATCACCGTATCTGCCGGCGATGTTGAATACTGCACCGACGACGAGAACGAAGTGGAGGAAGACCCCGTTGTCCTTATCACAGACATCAACGCCAAAACCGTCACCCTCAACTGCGTCAAGCAGCTCCGTTGCTACGAAGTGCGCGTTTACTTCGAAAACAACCCCGAAGAGGAAATCATCGGCGGCGGTGATGATGAAGGCGACTACACTTACGACTACGAACCCGACGAAGCCACAACGCTCAATATTACCTTCGACGAAATGGAGTACGCCGACTATTCCGACTATTTCGAATACGCCTACACCGACCTCTACTTCATCTCCGAGGACTACGAAATGGAGCTCGCCGTGTTCTCTCCCGCCGTTTCCGGCACCGCCCTCGCTCCTGGCACCTACCAGATCACTTCCGACTATGCCGAAGGCACCGTGCAGGCCAGCCCTGGCGGCGACGACATGTACGACTATCCCGCCTACATCGCTGCCGACTTTGAAGAATACGACGGCGAATGGTACTACAACAGCGCCTACTACATCGTCAGCGGTACCCTCACCGTGGCCGCCGACCCCGCCGGCGTGAAGATGACCCTCAAGGGCAAGACCTACAAGGGCTCCACCGTCAACGCCACCTTCGTCGGCAAGCCCGTCAACTACAACGAAGAGGAAGGCATCACCACCGCCAAGACCGACGACAACGTTCCCGGCGTCGTTAAGCAGCTCCGCAGCAACCAGATCATCATCCGTCAGGGTCAGCGCACCCTCGACCTTCAGGGTCGCGAGATGTAATCCACACACAACTCCATAAAAAACAAACGGATAGGGACTTACCTTATCCGTGTGTTTTTTTATGGGCGTTTTTTTACCACGAATATCGAATTAGGACAACGGAAATTAATCTGCTTCGTGCTATCCGTGGTCTTAAAATATTCAGCAAAGCATCTTGCTTTGCACGCCCGACCGCGTCTCTCCCTTTAAGCCTAATTTATTTTGTATAAAAAAGCTGCACACTTTTTGTCAAGATTTTTTCACCTATTAACCCTCAAAATCAGGCCGTATTTTCAAAAAAATTTTTTGCGTTTACTTCTGTGCGATTCTACGGGAGTTTACTATATCGCTGATTCTCTTGTATTTAATATCTACGCGAATAAAAACGCAACCCCAAGCCCCCCTCAATCCCCCCTTTGGGGGGGCTTTCAACGCGCGTTGAGGACCCTTGTTGTGCCCTCCCCCCTCGGGGGAGCGGGGAGGGGGTCGTCACCGATAGCCCTTTTAATTGAAATTATCCCCCTTTTAATTGAAATTATCTCCCATTTAGTTGAAACAATCGCCCTTTTAATTTTTCCGATGTCCCTTTTAGTTTTGACTAATATAGGGTATCGGGAAAAATGAGTGGGATTTTGAAAAAACGGAATGATTTTTTGGAAAATTTTGAACTGATTTCAAATTTTCGGAAACGGGCGTTTTTTGGCCGAAGGCGGGTGTAGATTGTCGCGAGTCTCGAAAACGGCCCAAAATCTCTGCAAAAATTTGTCAAGATTTTCTACACCTTCAGCGAAAGAGAACGTTTGGCAAAAGCCGCATTTATTAATCAGCGGCGAGCAAGGCGGAAAATATCATACGAAATACGATTTTCCCCCACTGGATTTCCACGGGGCTGCAATATAGGGGAGAGAAAATAAAAGGGATGAGCCTTGGGAGTGCGTACTCTCAAGGCTCATCCCTTTTATTGGGGAGGTCGTTATTACTTGTCCTTTTGTGCGGGAGCGGAAGGCTTCGCCGCGCTTTCTTCAAACAGCTTGGCGGCGTCGGCAAGGATGTCGGCATAGACGGGGGCGGAGACGTAGCCGTTGTATTTGCGCAGCATTTCGTCCACGGGGGAGCAGGCGCGGCGGTAGGCGGAGAGCTCGTTCTGTTTCTGCCGCTCGTGGCATGCCAGGGCGTGGATGTCGCGCTCGCGCTGGCGGCGCAGTTGCTGGCAGATGGTCTCGAGGAGCGGGAGGACGAGGCCGTCGAAGAGGTCGTGGCCGCGCATGTAGAGATAAGTGGTCTGCGGCGTGAGACCGAGGTCGAGGAGGTGCTGGCGGAAAGGCGCGTAGTTCTTGCGGCCCTCAGGGAACTGGCGCTGGAGGCGGCTGACAGCCTTGTTGACGCGCTGACGGACGTACTCGATGTACTTGTCGGGCGCCTGAACGTTCACCTTGCCGCTCGCCACGATGCGGGCGAAATCGGCCAGGGAGAAGCGGGCGTAGCGCTCGTAGCGGTAGGCCCACACGTTCCAGACAAAGAGGGGCCAGATGACCTCGCTGTATTCTGCCAGGAAGGCTGCGAAGGGAAAGACGTGGGCGTCGTTGAGCGTAGCCTTGACGCAGGCCTCGTGGAGGGCGCGGTCGTAGCACTGGAGGTTCTCTATGGCGTAAGCATGGGTGTGGAGCACGTAGGGCGAGGAGCACACGAGGGCCGAATGGGGGGTGGCGCCTTGCAGGAGCCAGTCGTAGTCGGCGTCAACGCAGGCAATGAGGTCGGGGCCTAACTGATGGCCGAGGGCTATCTTCTTACCCTTCGCCAGAGAGTCGCGGGAGGGCAGCATAACCTCGAAATAGCGTTCCTCCGTCTCCCATTGGCGCAGTACCTGGCTCCAGAAGGCTATGTCGTCGTAACTTTCCACGTAAGCCACGATGCGTCGGCGGCCGCCCTTCAACTGATTGGCGGCCTGGATGTAGTCGGAAGAGAGATATTTGAGGAGGCCCATAGGAGGGGAAGTTAAAAGTTAAAAATTAAAAATTAAAAGTGGATGTTTATCTCTGCTTTTGGTGAGCAGGTTCAGAACAGAAAACTCTTAATCTCATAATTTCATATAACTTTTAACTTTTAACTTTTAACTTTTATCTTTTAACTCATTACAATGTCCTCCACCTCCGTCACGCAGTCGTGCCAGCCGTCCATGATTACGGCGGGGGAGTGGGTGGTGAGGATAATCTGGGCGTTGGGATTGAGGCGGGAAACCATCTGTAGGAGCGACTTCTGCCACTCAAAGTGGAGGCTGGCCTCGGGTTCGTCCATAAAGAAGACGCAGGGCTGGAGGTCCTGGGTGAGGGCGGTGAGGAGAATGATGAGTAGTTGCTTCTCGCCGCTGGAAAGGAGGTAGGGTGGGAGTGTGTCGCCGTACTGCAGGAAGCGGAGCTCGTTGCAGGAGCGGTCTATGGTCTTGCCGGTGTCGGAGAAGAGCTTATCGACCATGTCCTGAAAGAGTGTCTTCTGTTGCGCCGCCTCCGCAGCCTGTTGCTGGGCGGAAGGGTCGCCGGAGGTGAGGAGGGCAATCATGCGGTTGCCGATGTTCACCTGATAGTCGAGATAGCGCCGCTGCAGTTGGTAGAGCTGCCAGTCCAGTTCGGTGCGAATCTTGATTTCCGTGTTGTTGAGGATGTTGTCAATCTTGATGAGCTGGCGGTCGAAGGAGCGCACGATGTCGTAGCGTATGGCCGTGGCCTCCTTGGGGGCGAACTCAATGTGTACGCCGTCGGGCTGGTCGCTCTTTATGATGGCGCCGCTGAGCGGAGCATTCTGCAAGTGGTTGATGATGCGGTTGAGAATGGTGCTCTTGCCGGCGCCATTGCGGCCGCTGAGCACGTTGACGCCCGGGCGCAGCTGCCAGACGATGTGCTTGTGGCCCTGCCAGAGGCTGTCAATCTCAATGCGGGAGATGTAGTTGGCTTGCATATATGAGGTCTTGAGGTTAAAAGTGTTGAAAGTTCTGAGGAAATGGGGCTTTTGCCTTGCAAATTTACGCACTTTTTCCGAAAAAGCAAGCCAAAGGGAAGTAAAAAGCGGCAAACTGACATAAAAAGGCTTAAAAATAAGAAAAAATGAAGGGGGAAAGCCCTATATATAAATAATAATGTGTAATTTTGCGTGGAAAATGAACAAACAATAAGATAATATGATTTTTTTTACTAAACGACTGACTTTATTCTTCGGCTTCATGATGCTCTGCCTCATGGCCGACGCCCAGGGCTACGTCCTGACGGGGCGCGTAATCGACCGTGAGGACAGCGTGGGACTGGACTATGCCACTGTGCGCCTCGTCAAGTCCTCCGACGACACCATGCTGAAGGGCGTCAACACGAGTGAGGACGGCAGCTTCCTGCTGAACTACGACAAGGCGGGCAAGTACCGCCTGCGCCTCTCCTACATAGGCTACCGCAGCATCTATCAGGATTTGGAACTTCCCGAGCAGACGCCCGACTCCCTGAAGACGGCCCCCGACACGCTGAAACTCGGCGACCTCGTGATGTACTCCGACACCTACGTGCTGCAAGCCGCCATCGTGCGTGCTACCGTGGCCAAGGTGCAGCAGGTGGAGGACACCACGATGTACAATGCCGACGCCTACCGCACGGCAGAGGGCGCCACGCTGGAGGCTCTCGTCAAACAACTCCCCGGCGCCGAGGTGGGTGATGACGGCAGCATCACCATCAACGGCAAGAAGGTGAATGAAATCCTCGTCAATGGCAAGGACTTCTTCAAAGGCGACACCGAGACGGCCATGAAGAACCTCCCCGTCAACCTCGTCAAGAAAATAAAGACCTACGACAAGAAGAGCGACTACGCCGAACAGACAGGCATAGACGACGGCGAGGACTCCTTCGTGCTGGACATCATGACGAAGAACGAGCTCAATCAGTCGTGGATAAGCAACATGGACATTGCCGGCGGCTGGGACTACCACGACCGCTTCCTCTATAGCGGCAAAATCTTCGCCAGTCGCTTCACCGAGAGGGGCCGCGTCACCCTCATCGCCTCCCACAACAACATCGGCGACAACGGCTTCGGCGGCCCCCGCGGCATGGGCGGTGGCGGCAACGGCATCAACAAAAACACCATGGTGGGCTTCGACTTCTCATGGGAGAACGGCAAGAAACGTTTTGAAGGCGGCCGCGTAGAACTCGGCGGCAACGTGCGCTACAACCGCCGCGACAACCAGACGGAGAGCACCACCTCCTCGGAGACCTTCCTCACCACGGGCCGCGACCACTCCTTCGGCGACAGCCACTCATGGGGCAACAGCCTCTCGCAGAACGTCAACAGCAGCTTCCGCCTCCAGTGGAGCCCCGACTCGCTGACCAGCATCAGCTTGCGCCCCAGCTACTCATGGAGCAAGAGCCGCAGCAGCAGCAACTCGCTCTCCTCAACGTTGGACGCCGACCCCTTTGAAAAGGGCCGCTTCGGCGACAAGGAGATAAAAGAGACCGACGACGTGCTCGCCCAATACTTCGACATGAATCGTCGTAAACTCAAGAGCGACAGCATCTATGAGAGCTTCCTCGTGAACCTCCGCGAGAACCTCTCCCGCTCCGAGAGCCACAGCCACAACGTCAGCGCCAACCTCTCCATGACGCGCCGCCTCACGGGCAAGCAGGGCCGCAACATCTCCCTCCAGGCCAGCGGCGGATGGAGCCGCAGCCACAACAGCAGCTACTCCAAGGCCGACGTCGTGACGCGTAAAGGCTTTGACGAGAATGCCACTTGGACAACAGAGAACTCCACCCATCAGTTCAACACCACGCCCTCCGTCAACTGGAATGTCCGCGTGGGCGGCGGCTATGTGGAGCCTCTCTATGATAATAAACTCTTCGGCGAGGTGCGCTACAACTTCACACATCGCTTCAACGACCAGCGCCGCACCCTCTGGCAACTCCGCGACCCCAAGTCGCTGACAGATATCATGGGCCAGTGGACAGGCTACTACCACTACGACGAAGACCGCACCGGCTACGTCGATAACGAGCAACCCGGCACCACCGAACTCCTCAACGAGTTCCTGCAGATGAGCGAGGAAGACATCTATGCCGCCCTGCGCGACGAGCAGAACTCGCAGTACGCCACCTACAAGTACGACAACCACGCCGTAAACCTCGGCCTCCGCTACAACGACAAGGACCGCGGCCTCAACCTCAGCGCCGGCCTGAACTTCAACCCCGAGCACACCCGCATGGACTACGCTAAAGGCGTCGTGGATACACACATCACCCGCACCATCTTCAACATCTCCCCGCAGGTACGCCTCCGTTGGAACATGAACCGCACGCGCCGCCTCGAACTCAACTTCAACAGCAGCTCCTCCCAGCCCTCCATGACCAACCTCCTCGAAGTCATCGACACCAGCAACCCCCTGCGCATCTCCACCGGCAACGCCGGCCTGAAACCCTCGTGGAACAACAACCTGCGCGCCTCCTTCAACGACACCAACGTTGACCGCCAGCAGACATGGGCCGCCAACTACTCCTTCAGCCACACGCGCAACACCATCTCCACCCTCAGCGTCTATGACCGCGAGACGGGACGCACCTTCTCCGCACCCCAGAACATCAAGGGACAGTGGAACACCTCCGCAGGCCTCATGTTCATCTCCGCCCTCGGCTATGAGAAGCTCTGGAACATCAGCACCAACACCAACTTCCGCTTCAACCGAAACACCGCCTACGTCCGCACCGACGCCGACCCAGGCATATCCCTCCCCACCGTCTTCACCAACGAGAGCATCAATGGTTTCTTCCAAGAAACGATGAAGGTTATTGATAAGAATCCTGACGACTATATCAACGTCAACCGCAACACCAACCTCTCCGAGAACCTCACCCTCACCTATCGCCAGAGCCTCTGGGACATCAGCGCCAACGGCCGCGTCAACTACCAGCACGCCCGCTCCAAGCTCCAGAGCAACGGCAACCTCGACACCTGGGGCTTCGACTACGGCATCTCAGCCAACCTCACCCTCGACTGCGGCTTTGCCCTCAGCACCGACATACGCATGAACTCACGCCGCGGCTACTCCGCTGCCAACATGAACACCAACGAGCTCCTCTGGAACGCACAGATATCACAGTCCTTCCTCAAGGGAAGACCCCTCACCATCATGCTGCAGTTCTACGACATCCTCGGCCAGCAGAGCAACATCTCCCGCACCATCAACGCCACCATGCGCAGTGACTCCTGGCACATGGCCCTCAACTCCTACTGCATGCTCCACGTCATCTACAAGCTCAACGTCTTCGGCGGCGCCCACGCCAACGATGCCGACACGCAGAGCAAGCACACCAGCAAGGCCGAGAAGAAAGCCAACCAGCTCCACCAAGGTCCCGATGAGCCCCGTATGATTATGGAGCAGACCCAGGGTGGCCGTCCCGGCATGGGAGGGCCCGGCAGCATGGGCGGCGGTCGTCCCTCCGGCATGGGCGGTGGCCCCGGCGGCAGAATGTAAGCCTCTACCCCAAACAATATCAATAACAAGGCAGCCCCTGCGGAAACCATCCGTGGGGGCTGTCTTCTTTTTAATACTGGTAATCTTCATCGAAAGTGACTCAAGGGGGCAGATTCCCTGATACACATTTTTTGCACCCGCTTGGCATTTTTTTGCCAGCCGACGGCAATTTTTTGCCCTCCCTTGGCAATTTTTTGCCAAGGGGGGTGCAAAATTCTTTTTTCAGGGTGCCAGCATGGAGAAAAGGGCGGTCTGCAGGAACTCTCACCATCCCCGCGGATGTAGGTGTGTAGCAAATGTAGCAGAAAATATACTACACGCGCGTATGTGCGTACATTTTTATATTATACACAGCCCATATATCCTTGCACAGCACATTTCTTTGTATTTATTTGGCTGTTTCGCAAATACTTTGTAATTTTGCACCCACAGACGAAAGACAACGTCTGTCAAGAAGGCGTTCCACGCTTTATCCTCCACGTTGTGTGGCAATTCAAAAATAAGTACCATTGCAAGTAAATACCACGAAAAGGTCAAAATAAGAATCCCCAAAGCGATATTGTTATAGACTTTTGCCTGTGGTTATCGCACAAATCTTATAAGAAACAGACAGTTTATTGCGCTTTGCGCAGACATATTATTATAAAGCATTGACTATTATTTGCGTTCATCTGAATAGCCTAGGAAACTTTCAGTTAGAATAAGAACTCAAATTATAGTAGTTGGCATATCCGAACAAGGATAGCGCCTACTTATCTCTGTGTAGGAGTCATTGCCTTTGCCCAAAAGGGCATAGGTTACTCTTATAGAGATAAGGAGGTTCTATTTCCTAGGCAGCCTCGATGAACGCATAAGAACCCTATGCCCGTTTTTTGTGTTTGTTTAGAGGATTGAGTGCAACATAATAGTAATGCCGCGAATTACTATTATGAAGCAGACTACGCACTTTTCGAGTATTCAGAAATTTTATATAGTTGCGGTGAAACGTCCTATTGGTTTCATCGGAGCTCTATTGGCTATCATTCTGTTATCGCCAGTTTTTATTGCAACAATCATTCTTCTTTTATTTGCCAATAAAGGAGCCGGAGTGTTTTTTACTCAGGAACGGCCAGGGAAGAATGAAAAAATATTCAAGGTACTAAAGTTTAAGACCATGACAGACGCAAGGGATGCAGATGGCAACTTATTGCCAGATGCAGACCGATTGACCCCAGTTGGTAAATTTGTGCGCTCAGCGTCAATAGACGAGTTGCCTCAGTTAATAAACATTCTTAAAGGCGACATGGCGTTCATTGGGCCTCGTCCGTTGCTTGTGCAGTACCTTCCTCTCTATAATGAGATGCAGCATAGGCGTCACGATGTAACTCCAGGCCTGAGTGGCTGGGCTCAAGTGAATGGGCGCAACAAAATCAGTTGGACAAAGAAATTCGAGCTGGATGTCTATTATGTGGAGCATATTGGGCTTGCAATGGACATAATGGTGTTTTTCACTACCATAAAAAAAGTATTGTTTAGGGAAGATGTCAATTCTAAAGAACAAGGGGTCGCGACAATGGAAACTTTTAATGGACACAATTAAATCACATAAAAAACATGAAAGATATTGCAGTATTTGGAGCTGGCGGTTTCGGAAGAGAAGTTGCTTGCTTGATTAAAAGAATTAACGAGGCATCAGAGAATCCATTGTGGAGTTTTATTGGTTTTTATGATGACAATGCATCGTTGAAGGGCTCTCTCAATGAATATGGTAAAGTATTAGGTGGAATCAGGGATTTGAATGAATATGCTGGTGAACTTAGTTTAGCCATTGGTATAGGATCACCTAATGCCGTGAGAGCAATTGTGGGAAAAATATCCAATCCTAATGTGGATTTTCCAAATCTAATAGACCCGACTGTACTTATAGCTGATAAAAACAACTATTCTATGGGCAAGGGAAACATATTCACATCTCGATGTACTATCAGTATTGCGGTAACGATTGGTGACTTTAACATCTTTAATAATGGTACCGTTCTAGGACATGATGATATAATAGGCAGTTACAATAGCTTTATGCCAAATGTAAACATTAGTGGTGGAGTGACAATCGGAGATTGTAACTTCTTCGGTGTGAAGAGCACAGTATTGCAGTACCTAAAGGTCGGCAATAATGTAAAGATAGGGGCGAATAGTCTTATGATGAGAAGTACTAAAGATTGCACACTATATCTTGGAGTGCCTGCAAAGAAAGTGGATTTATAACTTATAAAATGATACAATTATGGACATTAAAGAATTTATTGAGAATTTCGTAGAACAGTTTGAGGACACACCCGCAACAGAAGTAACTCCTGAGACCCGTCATCATGAGATGGATGAGTGGTCGTCAATGATAGCCCTCTCTGTTATGGCAATGATTGATGAGGAGTATGACGTACAGATTAAAGCAGACGAGATGCGTAACTCACAGACCATACAGGAACTCTTTGATATTGTACAGTCACATATGAACAAGTAAGGACAGGATGGGACAGCTGACAGGAAAACACATTTTGGTGACGGGAGCTTCCTCGGGTATGGGCAGGGTCTTCTGCCTGATGATTGCCAAAGAGGGTGCTCGTGTCAGCCTTCTTGCCCGCAACGAAGAACGACTGAAGGAAACATTATCGAAGATGGAAGGTGAGGGACATGCATACTATGTGTGTGACCTTACGGACGAGGAACAGATGAAGAGCACCATAGCACAACTGAGTGCTGTTGATGGAGCCGTGTTCTGTGCAGGCATCAACGACTATGTGCCTCTGAAATTCGTGAAGCAAGAGAAACTGGAACGCATTTTCCAAACCAACTACTTCTCGCAAGTAATCCTGACACGGATGCTCGCCAAGAAGAAACTCATCAACAAGAACGCTTCGCTGGTGTATATCTCTTCGTTGAGTGCGGTGCTGGGTGTGGCAGGCACATTGCTCTATGCATCATCCAAGGCTGCTCTGAATAGTGCCGTAAGGGTGATAGCAATAGAGTTGGCTCCACAGGGTGTGAGAGCAAATGCAATCTGCCCAGGTATCGTAAAGACAGAGATGTTGAGCGGCACGAATATCGAAGAGGACACCTTTACCAAACAAGCTGTGGATTACCCTCTCGGTCTCGGCACGCCTGAAGATGTGGGAAATGCAGTATTATATCATCTGAGTGACGGCAGCCGTTGGCTTACAGGTAACTGTATGGTGATAGATGGTGGTTACTCGTTAAAGTAAAGAAAAGCATGGCAATTATCAAATATCACAACGTGGGTATCAAGGCGATGAGTGCTTGTGTACCCAGTAAGGTGGTTAGTAATCGTGACCTCGGATACCTGATTCCAGAGGAAGAGATTGAGAAAACCATTAACAACATCGGTATCGAGGAGAGGCGAGTAGTGGATGATGATGTATGTGCATCAGACCTCTGCTACAAGGCAGCTAAGGAACTGATGGAGGACAATGAGATTGATCCTAACAGCATCGATGTGCTGCTCTTCATGAGTCAGACAAGCGACTATCGTATCCCTGCAACTGCTCCTATCCTACAGCATCGTCTGGGATTGAGCAAGGACACCTGTTGTATTGACCTCTCGCTTGGTTGTTCTGGTTTTGTTTTTGCGCTCTCTACTGCTTTTGCTTATGCAAGCATGGAGGGTGTAAATCGAGTGCTGTTGCTGGATGGCGAGACCTTCTCGAAAATCTGCAACAAGAAGGATAAGGTTGACTGGCCTCTGTATGGCGATGGTGCAACTGCAACCTTGATTGAGAAGGGGGACTTTGAGGAGAGTACTTTCATACTGAAGAGCGATGGTAGTGGTGTGGATGCAGTAATTATCCCTGATGGTGGTATGCGCAATCCTGTAACTGCCGAGTCGTTGGTAGAAGCCGTACGCGAAGAAGGAAATATCCGTAACAATCTTGAAATCTACATGGATGGTATGGGCGTGTTCAATTTTGCGATGAGTGTTGTGCCTAAGAGCGTGAAGGAAATCTGCAAGGAGACAGAAACGACTCTGGACGATATTGATTGGCTGGTATTCCATCAGGCAAATAAGTTCATGACCGACTTCTTCGCAAAGCGCTTGAGGTTCAACATGGACAAAGTACCTTATTGCATTCAGAAGTATGGAAACACAAGTTCGACCTCTGTACCTCTGACCATCGTAAGTGAATTGCACGATAAGATGAAGGATGGCGACAGAGTCGTAATGTGCGGCTTTGGCGCAGGTCTCTCTTGGGGTACGGCACGTGTCGTATTCAATGGTTGTAAGTTCTCACCTGTAATTGAATACTAACTAAGCAGGATATGTTAGAATCAATGAAATTCCATCATATAGGGGTAGCGGTCAAGGCGATAGACAAGACTGCTGCTGTCTATGTGGCGGGAGGTTACACGCAGTCGGCAACAACATTCGATCCAGTGCAGAACGTGAATATCTGTTGGCTGACCAAGGAAGGAATGCCAACTGTAGAACTTCTTGCACCAGTAGATGAAACATCGCCCGTATGCAAGACGCTGGAGAAGAATGGCGTGACTCCATATCACACATGCTACGTTGTGGAAGATATAGAGCAAGCTGTGGCTGATCTCCGTAAAATGAAGTATGTGGCTGTGAGCAACCCAGTGGTGGCTCCTGCCATTGGCAACAGCAAGGTTTGCTTCCTTTTCAACAAGAATGTAGGTTTGATAGAGCTCGTGGAAGCACCTGCTGAAATAACCTTTTAAGAATGAAGTACGTATTTAGAAACAATACTGTAGAACGTTTCTTCTCGAAGGAATATACCTTTTCGGGTTATGATGACATAAGTGTGGTGCCACAGGATAGCGAGAGCTATGTGTGGTGGTATCAGGTGCCTATCAAGTTTGAGCAGAATGTTTTGGCAGAGGAGATTCGGGGCTATGTTCAAAAGTTGGGATTCGTACTCAGCCAGATTGATGAGAAGAAGGCCTTTGTGGCTCTCACAATAGATATTCTCTACGCTGTACCCTTTACGGACGATGACTTCCAATTGCAAACAGCTGTTGCCGAGTACAACAAAGCCCTCTATGCAGCAGGGGCAAGCCATAAGAATGTGAAGGTGATAGACATCACAGAATTCACACGCAAGTACAATGCTGCTGAACTCTTTGACTGGAAGTTTTACTTCATGAGTCAGATGGGCATGAATCCTAAACTCAACAAGGACTTCAAAGCATGGTGGGAGAAAAAGATGAACTCCATCAGCTTGAAACGCAAAAAGTGCCTTGTGCTCGATTTGGACAATACCCTTTGGGGTGGTGTCCTTGGAGAAGAAGGCATTGAGGGCATCAAGATAGGTGGCGATTATCCAGGCAAGGCATTCCTGTGTTGGCAGGAGGCTTTATTGGAACTTTCCAAGAGAGGCGTGATACTGACTGTTTGTTCAAAGAACAACGAGCAGGACGTATTGGACGCTTGGGAAAAGAATCCATTTATTGTGTTGAAGAAAGAGCACTTTGCTGCATATCGCATCAATTGGACACACAAGGCTACCAACATCAAGGAAATTGCACAAGAACTGAACATCGGTTTGGATAGCTTTGTGTTTGTTGACGACAACCCAACAGAGCGCGAGCTGATCAAACAGATGCTACCTATGGTAGAGGTTCCAGAGTTTCCCGCCCACCCTTACGAGTTAATGTCATTCTTCAAGCAGTTGGTCGAGGACTACTTCAAGGTATATTCTGTAACAGACGAGGACAAAAAGAAAACTGAACAATACAAGCAGAATGCTGCAAGAACACAAGCCCAGAATGCGTTTGCAGATTTTGATTCGTTCTTGGAGTCGCTTGATATTCAGATTACCATTGAAGCGGCTAATGAGTTCAACATCCAGCGTATCGCTCAGATGACACAGAAGACCAACCAATTCAATTTGACCACTCACAGATACACAGATGTCGATGTCCGTGGATTTGTAGAAGGCGGATGGAAGGTTTGGTGTATAAGCGTGGCAGACAAGTTTGGTGATAATGGCATAACCGGTTGCGTGATGGTGAATGGCAATGAGATTGACTCGTTCCTTTTGAGTTGTCGCATCTTGGGCAAAGGCATTGAGATTGCTTTCGTGAAGAAGGTGATGGAGATGCTGAAAGCCGAGGGCGTTGATTGCTTGAAGGCTGCTTACTTGCCAACCTCCAAGAATGCGCAAGTCCAGAATTTCTGGGAGAAGTGTGGATTCACATGCACATCGGAGAACGGATACGGTAGCAAGGAGTACTTGATAGACCTTGCAACTGCCGATTTAACCATAAAAACTTTTTATCATATAATAGTAAAATAATATGGAAGAGAAAATTCTTGAAGTTTTGAAAGAGACCTTCGAACTAGATGCTGTGGATAAGACTTGTTCACAGAAAACTTGTGACTCATGGGATTCAATGGGTCAGCTTAATCTTGTAGCTGAACTTGAGGACACATTCGACATATCTCTTGAACCTGAAGAGATTGGTATTATGAAATCTTTTTGGGATATTGTGTACATTCTGAAGCAGAAAGGTGTAAAGTAAATACTACAATAAATAATAAGTTGTAAAACAACTCCCACTGGATTATCAGAAAGAGGGAGTTGTTTTGTTATGGGGCGGAGATGTAGCAATGTAGCAAATGTAGCGGAAAAAGACAATGCGCGCGTATGCGTATAATATTATATATGAGTCCAGGTAGTTTGAAAGTCCTGAAAAGCACTTCCACTTTCCCGTAAAAGAAGAGGCGCAGGGCTTTGCAGTCCTGCGCCTCTTCTGGGGTTGGGGGGGTATGGGTTATGAGTTACGGGTTATGGGTTCTTTTGGGGTTACGCCTTGTTCGTCCGTGCCAGGAGGCGGGCGTCGAGGAGGACGATGGCGGTCATGGCTTCCACGATGGGTACGGCGCGGGGGAGGACACAGGGGTCGTGGCGGCCGCGGGCGGTGAAGGCGGTGGCGCGGCCTTCCCTGTCGGTGATGGTCTGCTCGCGCAGGAGGGTGGCGACGGGCTTGAAGAGGGCGCGGAAGTAGATGTCCTTGCCCGTGGTGATGCCGCCGAGGATGCCGCCGCTGCGGTTGTCGGCGTAGTGGGTGTCGTTCTGCTGGGAACCGCGCTGGGTGATGCCTTCGAAGCCGGCGCCGTAGTCGAAGCCGTGGCAGGCGTTGATGGAGAGCATGGCGGCGGCGAGGGTGGCGTGGAGTTTGCCGAAGACGGGCTCGCCGAGACCTGCGGGGCAGCCTGTCACGACGCAGGTGATGGTGCCGCCGATGGTGTCGCCTTCGGCCTGTACCTTGCGGATGAGGGCCTCCATCTCGGCTGCGCGGGTGGGGTGGGGGCAGCGTACGGGGTACGAGTCGGTGAGGGTGAGGTCCAGTTGGGTGTAGGGTTCTTCGACGATGATATGGCCAACCTGCGAGGTGTAGGCCTGGATGTTTATGCCGTGCTGACGGAGTACGAGCATGGCGAAGGCTCCGGCTACGATGCGGGTGATGGTCTCGCGTGCCGAGGCACGGCCGCCGCCGCGATGGTCGCGGATGCCGTATTTTTCCTGATAGGTGAGGTCGGCGTGGGAGGGACGGAAGATGTGGCGCAGTTCCTCGTAGTCGGCGGAGCGCTGGTCGGCGTTGCGCACGGTGAAGCCGATGGGCGTGCCGGTGGTCTTGCCCTCGAATACGCCGCTGAGGATTTCCAGCGTGTCATCCTCCTTGCGGCCTGTGGTGAGGGCGCTCTGCCCCGGGCGGCGGCGGTTGAGTTGCTGCTGTATGAAGCGCAGATCCACCTCTACGCCGGCTGGCATGCCGTCTATCACGCCCCCGATGGCGGGGCCGTGGCTCTCACCGAAGGAGGTGAGGCGGAAGATTTGGCCGAAGGTGTTCATTTGGGGTGAACAGTGAAAGAGTGAACAGTGAAAGAGTAAGCAGTTGGGGTGTGGGCGCGCAAGGCTTGGTGCCTTGCTGAACTGAAAGAAATAAAAGAAATTAAAAGAAATTTCGTTTAGAAATTGTCCGTGCTGTTCTTTTCTACTTGCAGCCTCCGCAGCCGCCGGAGCAGTCGCCGCAACTGCCGTTGCAGCCTCCGCAATCGCCTCCGCAGCCTTCGCCGGCGAAGCCCTGGATGGCCTCGGTGATTTCCTTGTCGGTGGCGGGGCGGGAGGTTACGACCTTGCCGGTGTAGTGGAGCGTCTTGCCGGCATAGAGGTTGTTGCAGTCCAGACGTACGCTGTCGGCGCCTACCTCTACGACAACGGCATAGAAATGATAGCCGTCCTCATTGACGAGAGGGATAATGTTGCCCTCAAAAATCTTGTCCTCCATAAACTTGCCGTCCACGGTGAAGACGCTCTTCGGCACGTTGATGACGCGCTCTTCCACGTAGGGGCCATAGGCCTCTTCGGGCTGGAGGGTGAAGTCGAAGGTGTCGCCCTCGGCGAGCGGGGCGATGTGCTTTTCAAAAGCGTCGAGGGCCATGCCCATATCGCTGATGAACTGGAAGGGATGTTCGGCGGGGGCCTGTTCGAGGAGTTCCTCCTGTCCTTCCGCATTGGCGGCGAGGAGGTCGTAGGCTACGGTGATGTATTTGTTCATAAAGGGAAGGTAAGACCCCCTCTAACTCCCCCGAAGGGGGGAGGATGGGGGGGATTTAGGGATTATACGATAATGGGTTAGCAGATTTCGAGTTTCAGTTTGTCAATGAGGGTTTCCAACTCTTTGTTTTCCTGCTTCATGGCCTTCAGAATCTCTTGCGGCGTGTGGAGCACGGTCTGCAATTGTGTCTGGTCGATAGTGAAGGTGACGTTGATGAGGCTGTTGTTGAGTTTGCTCCGCAGATGGGCGTGCAGTCGCGGCAGGAGTTGGTCCATATAAGCCTTCACGCGCTGGTTTTGCACCACCACTTCCACTTCGTTGCTGCCTTCCTTGACGATTGGCTTCATGGCTCTCATTCTTTCAGCATAGGCTCTCTCCTCAACGGGCATTGAGCCGATGAACTCATTCCATTGGTAGTTGAAATGCTCGCTGTTGAAAGGCGTATTGTGGACTTCTTCTTGGTGTGCGCCCTCTTGTCCGGCCGCTTTGCCGTTCTGCTGTTGTTCTCCGCCCTCGTTCTGTCCGCGCAAGGGGCGCGAGATGCTCACTCGCCGTCTTCCCTCGTGGCTGCTGTAGAGTTCGGTGGTTTTCGGCGGTTCCTGTGCAGTGTGGGGTGGGGGAGCGGTAGGCGTTTCTGCCTTTGGGACGGCAGGTGCTTGGGGACGTGCCTGGGTTTGTTGCGGCTGCGATGCCGTAGAGGCCCCGCTGACAGCGGCCATCAGGGCCTGGAAGATGGGTTTAAGTCTTTTCGTAGGGCCAAGCCCAGAGCCTGGCGCGTCTTCGGCAGAGGTGTCGGAGAGTTGCGCCACTTGTATCAGAGTTAGTTCTACGAGGAGCCGTTTGTTATTGCTCTGGCGGTAGTTCAGGTCGCACTGGTTGCAGATGCGCAGAGCATTAAACAGCATTCTCGGGGCACATCTTTTGGCTTGTTCCGCATAGCGCTGGCGCAGGTTGTCACTTCCTTCCAGGAGGTGGAGCGTCTGCGGGTCGCGGGCCACGAGCAGGCTGCGGAAGTGGTTGGCCAGTCCGCTCATAAAGTGATTCCCTTGGAAGCCGTGGGCGAGGATGTCGTCGAGGGTGAGCATGCAGCCCTTCACGTCGGCGGCGAGGCATTGGTCCGTGAGGCGGAAGTAATAGTCGTAGTCAAGGATGTTGAGGTCCTCGATAACTTTTTGGTACGTGATGTTACCGTTTGTAAACGAGGCCACCTGGTCGAAGATGGAGAGGGCGTCGCGCATGCCGCCGTCGGCCTTTTGGGCGATGAGGTTGAGAGCGTCTTCTTCGTAGGTGACGCCTTCCTTTTCGGCCACGAACTTCAGATGAGCCACCGTTTCAGGCACGTCCATGCGCTTGAAGTCGTAAGTCTGGCAACGGGAGAGGATGGTGGCCGGAATCTTATGCTTTTCAGTGGTGGCGAGGATGAAGATGGCGTGTGCGGGGGGCTCTTCGGATGTCTTGAGGAAGGCGTTGAAGGCTGCCGTACTGAGCATGTGCACCTCGTCGATGATAAACACTTTGTAGCGTCCTATCTGCGGCGGCACCTGCACCTGCTCAATGAGTTGGCGCATGTCGTCCACGGAGTTGTTGGATGCGGCGTCGAGCTCGTGGATGTTGAGCGAGCGTTGCTCGTTGAAGGCCTGGCAACTCTCGCACTGGTCGCAGGCCTCGCCGGCTTCGTTGCGGTTTTCGCAGTTTATGGTTTTGGCGAAGATACGAGCGCACGTCGTTTTGCCTACGCCGCGCGGGCCGCAGAAGAGATAGGCATGCGCCAGTTTCCCACTGCTGATGGAGTTTTTCAGGGTTGTGGTCAGCGCCTCCTGTCCCACCACGGCGTTGAACGTCATCGGGCGGTATTTGCGGGCTGATACGATGTAGTTACTCATTTATATATAAAGAAAAGAAAGTTTCTAAGGGTGCGTTATCTCATTCTCTCCTCTCGGGATGTTCTAATCATGCGTTCTTCTCCCACTTCACGAGCGCCGAGGGCAACATGATGCGTTTGGGCTGGTTCCTTACGCCATCGATGCAGTAGATGGGTGCGGCGTCGGGGGTGAGGAGTTTGAAGAATTTCTCACGTATGCGTGAGCATTTCTCATTGAGCGAGTTGTTCAAGGGGTCGCAGATGGCAGCGAGCGAGGCGCGGGCGCGCAGTTCGTTGAAGTGGCGGCCCATAATCGTCTTGTAGATGGATAAAAGCTCCATGAAATAATCCCCAATCTCCTTAAAGATAATACCTTCCGGGTGGTGGAGGAAGAGGATAAACACTGCGCGCGGCAGGGGCGAGAGATCCACCTCGATGTTGCCAAATTCGGGCAGGAAGATGCGGTAGTCGGCGGTGATGTAGAGGCGTGATAGCGAGCGCTGGGGCCGTGTGAGGTCGGCCAGCACCTCTTCGTCCACGCCCATTTCGGCCAGTTCGGTGATGAGCTGGCGCACCTGCAGCATTTTCTCGCGGATGGCCATGGGGTACATGCCGTCCTGTATTTCCTTGCCGCGAATTTTGCGGTCGATATAGATGTAGTAGTCGTTGCGCTCCTCCTGCGACACAAATTTGCCGTAGTAGCGCTCATACATATCCAGGCGGCGCTGGATTTCCGCCTCAATGACGCGGTATTTTTCCTCGCGCATCTCGCGCTCCGTCTGGACTACAAGTCCTTCTTTGCGGACTTGCATAAGTTCAGAGAAATTGGGAGAAATGGTATCCATTGAGAAGAGAGAATTTAGGCTGTGTTTTGGAAGATTTTGTAGGTTGTTATTCATTAGAATAAAACTTCCGCCCGCAAAATTACAAAAAATAAATGTAAATACCAAAGCCGTGGGACAGATTTTTATGCATTTTCCCTACTTTTTGTGAATAGTGGGCGCGAATGAGTTCGATTCACTCACTTAAAGTAAAGGTTTAACAAACGCTTGTAATGCTTTTTTCGAAATAGTAAAAAATCTTGACAAAAGTAAACCGGAAGAATTTCCGACAAAATCCGTTTTGGGCAAGCGGAGGGCAGTAGTAAGTCGCGCATACCCTCTTTTAGTTTTTCCTAAGGCCGAGTTAGTGAAAACTAAAAGGGACATCGGACGAATTAAAAGGGACATCGGGCGAACAAAAAGGACTATCGGTAGCACTAAAAGGGCTATATTTTGCACTAAAGGGGCTATCGGTTGCACTAAAAGGGCTATCGTTAATACGGAGAATAGCGCGCAGTCTTCAAAAAAATGGTTTTCTCGCACGTTTTTCTGGAAAAATTCGGACGCTAAAAGCAGGTGTAGGAAGCAAAAAACGAGGAGCGTTTTCCGCGCGAAAAATTATAACGCTGAAAATCAGGATTTAGAAAAACGCGAAATATCTGAAAATTTTCGTGCGCGGCGAATTGCGTTTCATCAAAAAACGAATTTCGTGCACGGAAAAAGGTAAAAAATATTGACAAAGTAGAAACAGTTATGACATGCGGAATTGTGTTCGGGCAGGTCGCAGATGCGACACTCTTTATCTTAAACTGCGGAAAATATTTGGCCGTTTATGCGTTTTTTTGTAACTTTGCAACGCAATATTACTAACGTACCGCTTCCCGGGCTACGCTGCACTGCGCGCAGCGGCCCGACGACGCTATATTGCTGGCGAAGAAGCAACGCAATAATATATAATATATGTCCCTAAACATATTAGTCCTCGTCAAGCAAGTGCCCGACACGCGGTGTGTGGGGCCCGATGCGATGACGCCCGAAGGCACAGTGAACCGCGCCGCACTGCCTGCCATTTTCAATCCTGATGACCTCGCCGCCCTTGAACTGGCGCTGCGCCTGAAAGAAGAGCACGAAGGATCGCGCGTCACTGTTCTTACGATGGGTCTGCCGAAGGCCGCCGAGGTGTTGAGGGAGAGCCTTTACCGCGGCGCCGACGATGCCGTGCTCCTTACCGACCGTGCTCTGGGCGGTGCCGATACGCTGGCCACGAGTTACGCTCTGTCCTGCGCCATAAGGAAAATAGGTGCGCCCGACCTTATCTTGTGCGGACGCCAAGCCATCGACGGCGACACGGCACAGGTGGGGCCACAGGTGGCAGAGAAACTCGGGTTGCCGCAAGTGACGTGCGTGGAGCGTATTGAGCAAGTGGCCGACGGCCGCGTGAGCCTCGTGCGCCGCATAGACGGCGGTGTGGAAAAGATAGAGGCCCCCGTGCCGTGCCTGTTGACGATAGTGGGCGATGCAGCCAAGTGCCGGCCGTGTAATGCCAAACTTGTGATGACGCATAAGCACACAGAGCCTGCGCCCGACGGCGTGATGCGCCAATGGAGCGCCGCGGATGTGGAGGCCGACCTGGAGCAGTGTGGCCTGAAAGGGTCGCCCACGAAGGTGAAGGCCGTGCAGAATGTCGTGTTTAAGGCCAAGGAAAGCCGCCGACTGACAACCGACGAGGCCGAACTGGACGGTTTGATGAAAGAACTTATTGCTAACCACATAATAGGATAACAGCAGGATGAACAGCGTATTCGTATATTGTGAAACCGACAAGGGACAGCTTGCAGACGTGAGCTTTGAACTCCTTACCAAGGGTCGTCTTTTGGCCGACCGTCTTGCTGTGAATCTTGAAGCCGTCGTGGCCGACAGCGGTGTGCGCGGGAAGGTGGAGAAGCAGATTCTCCCTTACGGCGTGGACCGCCTCTTCGTTTTTGATGACCCAGTGCTCTCTCCATATACCACGCAGCCCCACGCAGCAATACTCTCGCGCCTCTTCGGCGAAGAGCAGCCCCAGATTTGCCTGATGGGGGCCACAACGATAGGGCGCGACCTCGGTCCGCGCGTCAGCAGTGCGTGCACCAGCGGCCTGACGGCCGACTGCACCGCGCTGGAAATCGGCGACTATACCGACCCGCGCACGGGAAATGAGTATAAGGATCTCCTCTATCAGATTCGCCCCGCCTTCGGGGGGAACATCGTGGCCACGATAGTGAACCCCGAGCACCGGCCGCAGATGGCCACCGTCCGTAGCGGGGTGATGCGGGCAGAGGTGCGCGATGCCGGCTACAAGGGTGAGGTGGTGTATCCCGACGTGGCGCAGTATGTCACGGCCGAGGACTGTGTCGTGCGTGTGCTGGAACGCCATGTGGAGCAGTTGCCCACAAATCTTAAAGGAGCCAGCGTTGTCGTGGCCGGCGGCTACGGCGTAGGTTCCAAGGAGGGCTTTGATCTCCTCCGCGCACTGGCCAAGGAATTGCACGGCGAGGTGGGCGCGAGCCGCGCTGCCGTGGATGCCGGCTTCTGTGAGCCCGCACTGCAAATAGGCCAGACCGGCGTGACCGTGCGGCCGAAACTCTATATCGCCTGCGGCATAAGCGGTGCCATTCAGCACGTGGCCGGTATGAAGGACAGCGGCATTGTTGTGAGCATCAATACCGACCCCGACGCCCCCATCAACGCTCTGGCCGACTACGTCATAACAGGGCGCGTGGAAGATGTCGTGCCGATGCTGATAAAAAAAGAGACCCCCCAAGCCCCCCGAAGGGGGGTGTCGGAAGCCCTGAGAAGTGATGAATGATAGAGAGAAGTGTGGATTAGGTGTGTCGAAGCAGGAAAAGCCTGGATATGTGTGGGCTCATCCTGTGAGTTACAGACAGCATAAGGAGTTCCAGAAAGAACTCAGGGATAATCCCACTGAGGCCGAAGCACTTCTCTGGCAATATCTTCGCGGTAACGGATTAGGATATAGATTCCGCTTCCAATATATAATAGGAGATTACATCGTTGACTTTGCCTGCCTCCCCTGCCGGCTTATCGTAGAAGTGGATGGAGGATATCATACCTCTGAGGAACAGCAGGCGTGGGATAAGGCAAGAACCGAATACCTCAACCGCTGCGGCTTTCAAGTGCTCCGCTTCACCAACGAAGAAGTCATCAGCCACCTTGAACAAACATTAATCCAGATAAAGTCAAACCTAAAAACTGTACCCCTCCAACAGTAATGCTCAAAAGATATTCCCGGCGCACGTCAGTATCTTTTTGAGCCCCCCCTCGGGGGGACTGGGGGGTCTTTCCCTCAACCGCTGCGGCTTTCAAGTGCTCCGCTTTACCAACGAAGAAGTCATCAGTCACCTTGAACAAACATTAATCCAGATAAAGTCAAACCTAAAAACTGTACCCCTCCAACAGTAATGCTCAAAAGATATTCCTGGCGCACGTCAGTATCTTTTTGAGCCCCCCCTCGGGGGGACTGGGGGGTCTTATATGAACTGTTATACTGACCATCCCGAACTTTTCTTTGAACTCCATCATCCGTTGATGGAGCGCATTGTGGCGTTGAAAGAAGGAGATTTCCGTGAAAGGGAAGAGTATCCCTTTGCCCCCAGCGATGTGGCCGACGCCATTGACTCCTACGACCGCGTGCTGAGCATTGTGGGCGAGATAGCTGCCACCACGCTGGCCGATAACGCCGAGGGCGTGGATGAAGAGGGCGCACACTTGGAGAACGGCCGCGTGACCTACGCGAAAGGCACGGCCGAGAATCTCCGCGTCCTTCATCAGGCAGGCACAAGCGGGATGACGATGCCGCGAAGGTACGGCGGACTGAATTTCCCCATCACACCTTATACGATGTGCGACGAACTGATTGCGCAGAGAGACGCCGGCTTCAGCAACATTTGGAGCCTGCAGAACTGCATCCACACGCTCTATGAATTCGGCAGCGAAGAGCAACGGCAGAAATACATCCCCCGCGTGTGCAACGGCGCCACGATGTCGATGGACCTTACGGAGCCCGATGCCGGAAGCGACCTACAGAGCGTGATGCTTCGCGCCACATTTGACGAGGCCTCCGGCGAGTGGCGCCTGAACGGTGTGAAGCGCTTCATCACCAATGGCGACGCCGACCTCCACCTCGTCCTGGCACGCTCAGAAGCCGGCACGACCGACGGACGCGGACTCTCCATGTTCATCTATGACAAGGAAAAGGGTGGGGTGGACGTACGCCGCATAGAGAACAAAATGGGCATCCACGGAAGTCCCACCTGCGAGATTACCTTTCGCGATGCGCCAGCCGAACTCGTGGGTAGCACGCGCATGGGACTTATCAAATATGTCATGGCTCTGATGAACGGCGCCCGCCTTGGTATCGCTGCCCAAAGTGTGGCCCTCTCGCAGGCCGCCTACGACGAGGCTTTGGCCTATGCCGGTGAACGCCGCCAGTTCGGGAAGGCTATCATAGAATTCCCCGCCGTGGCGGACATCCTTGCCCTTATGAAGGCTCGCCTTGATGCCGGCCGTGCGCTGTTGTACCAGTGTGCCCGCTATGTGGATATATACAAGGCTCTGGAAGATAAAGAGCGCATCTGCAAGGCGGCCGGCAAAGTCCTCACGCCCGAGGAACGTCAAGAAATGAAGAAGTACGCCCGCCTTGCCGACGCCCTCACGCCGCTGGCCAAGGGTATGAACTCCGAGTTCTGCAATCAGAACTGTTACGATGGCCTGCAGGTGCATGGCGGCAGCGGCTATATGAAGGAGTACCCTATACAGCGCTACTACCGCGACGCCCGCATCACCTCCATCTACGAAGGTACCACGCAACTCCAGGTGGTGGCCGCCACGCGCTACGTGACCTCCGGCGTGTATCTCGCCCTCTGCCGCGAGATGGAGCAGCAGGCCGTCACGCCCGAGGTGCAGCCCTGTCAGGAGCGCAGCCGCCGCATGGCCGACCTACTTGAACAGGCCACGCAGCACGTCAAGGCCGCCACGACGCCCGATGCCCTCGACCATGCGGCCCGTAATCTTTACGAGATGGCTGCTCTCTGCGTGATGAGCCACCTACTCCAGTACAATGCCGCTCAGCGTCCCGACCTCTTCGCCACCTCCCTCGCCACCTATATGGACTATGCCGAGGCCGAAATAGCCAAGCACTCCACGCTCGTAGCCAGACTGTAATCAAAACCTATCACCCACCAATAGTATGGCCTCTCCCTCTCAGGTCTTCCCCCTTCGGGGGATAAGAGGGGGTCTCTCTATGCACATCGTCGTAGCAGGAAACATAGGAAGCGGCAAGACCACGCTCACGCAGATGCTTGCCGACCACTACAAGTGGACGCCGCAGTTCGAGGCTGTGTCTTACAACCCCTATCTCGAAGATTATTACAAGGACATTGCCCGCTGGTCCTTCCCTATGGAAGTCTATTTCCTCAAAGAGCGCTTCCGCGATATGCTCGACCTTGAGAAGGCTGGCGGCACCGTCATCCAGGATCGCTCCATCTTCGAGGGCGTGTATATCTTCGCCGCCAACAACCACGCCCAGGGCAATATGTCCGACCGTGACTTCCAAACCTATATGGAACTCTTCCAACTGATGATAACCCTCACCCACAAGCCCGACCTGATGATATATCTCCGCGCCTCCGTGCCGCATCTCGTCAGCAACATCCAGAAGCGTGGCCGTGACTATGAGCAGGTCATACAGTTGGAGTACCTCAAAGGTCTCAACGAGGCCTACGAGCGTTTCATCTTCAAGGACTACCCCGGCCGCTTCATCGTTATCGACAAGGACAACTCCGACTTCCTCCACCGTCCTGAGGACTTCGCTGCCATCACCGACCGCATCGATGGCGAATTGTTCGGACTGTTTAGTTGAAGCCTCACCCCGTCACGGCTGCCTACGGCACCGCGCCACCCCTCCCCGAATAGGGAGGGGGATATACTCCTAAAGGTTCACAACCTCATAACCATATAACCTCACAACCTAACAACCTAACAACCCAATAACACCATAACCCCATAACTCACACAAGCCAATAGCCTTATAACCTTTAGAGGTATCTTCCCCTCCCTATTCGGGGAGGGGTGGCGCGGTGCCGTAGGCAGCCGCGACGGGGTGAGGCTGTGAGTCTGATACTTTATTTTATGCACATCGCAATTGCTGGTAACATCGGCAGCGGCAAGACCACGCTCACCCGCCTGCTGGCCAAACATTACGGATGGACTCCCAAGTACGAATCCGTGGACTACAACCCCTATCTCGCCGACTTCTACGCCGACATGGCGCGCTGGTCGTTCAACCTCCAGGTGTATTTCCTCAACAAGCGCTTTCAGGATGTCGTAGCCATCTCCCAGGGCAGCGAGATTGTCGTGCAGGACCGCACAATCTTTGAGGACGCACGCATCTTCGCCCCCAATCTCCACGATATGGGAATGATGTCCGACCGCGACTTCGACAACTACTCCGAACTCTTCGATCTGATGATGAAGCTCGTCGCCAAGCCCGACCTGATGATCTACCTCCGCTCCACCATTCCCGGCCTCATCGCCCAGATTGAGAAACGCGGCCGCGACTACGAGCAGGGCATCCGCATCGACTACCTCTCCGGCCTCAACAAGCGCTACGAGGACTGGATATCCACCTACGACGGACGCCTCATCATCGTCGATAAGGACAACTGCGACTTCCTCAACCGCCCCGAGGACTTCGCTGACATCACCAGCCGCATCGACGGCGAGTTGTTCGGCCTGTTCGACCCTAATGCGGAATAACAAATAAACAAAAACACCTTTCCCTCTCAGGTCTTCCCCTTCGGGGAATAAGAGGGGGTCTTTATGAATAACTTTCCCGACCTCAAAATCGCCGTAGCCGGCACAGGATATGTCGGCCTCAGCATCGCTACGCTCCTTGCGCAGCATCATCAAGTAACCGCCGTGGATGTCATCCCCGAGAAGGTGGACAAAATCAACCGCCGCCTCTCACCCATCCAGGACGAATACATTGAGAAGTATCTCGCTTCGCCCGAATATATACCTGTTGTAGGAAGCCCCCTCCCTCCATCTTCCCCCAAAAGGGGGGATAAGAGGGGGGCTTTATTTGCCACCCTCGACGGCCGCTCCGCCTATGCCGACGCCGACTTTGTCGTCATCGCCGCCCCCACCAACTACGACCCCGTGCTCAACTACTTCGATACCTCCCACGTGGAGGAAGTCATCAACCTCGTCCTAGAAGTCAACCCCCAGGCCGTTATGGTCATCAAGAGCACCATCCCCGTAGGCTACTGCCGCAGCCTCTACGTCAAGTATGCGGCCCGCGGCGTGAAGCAGTTCAACCTCCTCTTCTCCCCCGAGTTCCTCCGCGAGAGCAAGGCCCTCTACGACAACCTCTATCCCTCCCGCATCATCGTAGGATGCCCCAAGACTATTGACGACCCACGCTTTGCCGACGAGAACGCCGCTATATCCCGCATCGCCGACATACCCTTCCTCCAGGAAGCCGCCCACACCTTCGCTGCGCTCCTTCAGGAAGGAGCCCTCAGGCCCTGCATCGACACACTCTTTATGGGTATGAAGGAGGCCGAGGCCGTGAAACTCTTTGCCAACACCTATCTCGCCCTCCGCGTCAGCTACTTCAACGAACTCGACACCTATGCCGAGGTAAAAGGCCTCGATGCCGCCGCCATCATCCAGGGCATAGGCCTCGACCCCCGCATCGGCACCCACTACAACAACCCCTCCTTCGGCTACGGCGGCTACTGCCTCCCCAAAGACACCAAGCAACTCCTTGCCAACTATCAGGACGTGCCCCAGCAGATGATGAGCGCCATCGTAGAGAGCAACCGCACCCGCAAGGACTTCATCGCCGACCGCGTTCTCCAGCTTGCCGGAGCCTACGGAGCCAACAGCCACTATGCCGCCGACCGCGAGCGTGAAGTCATCATCGGCGTCTATCGCCTCACGATGAAGACAGGCAGTGATAACTTCCGCCAGTCCTCCATTCAGGGCGTGATGAAGCGCATCAAGGCCAAGGGTGCCACCGTCGTCATCTACGAGCCCACGCTCCCGCCCGACAGCACCTTCTTCGGCAGCCGCGTTATCGGCTCCCTCGATGAGTTCAAGCGCATCTCCCACGCCATCATCGCCAACCGCTACGACGCCTCCCTCGACGATGTGAAGGACAAAGTCTATACCCGCGACATCTTCCGCCGCGACTGATAGAAGCCCACCTCTTATCCCCCCAAGGGGGGGAAGAGGGAGAGTCACTGGCTCAAACCTCCCCCCTTTGGGGGGATAAGGGGGGGGCTTTGGGATAAGAGGGGGGGCTTTTATATAATAACCAACGGCTTGATGAGGTCGGCAGGCTTGTCCTTCATCAGCATAAGGGCAGGCTCAACGTTCTCCAGCCCTTCGAAGCGATGGGTGATGAGTTTCTCGGGGTGAATCCTTGCAGTCTCCACGAGGCGTGCGAGTTTCTCGCTGCGCAGACGACCGCCAGGCATCAGGCCGCCGCAAATCTGCTTGTGGCCCATGCCGCAACCCCATTCCGTGCGGGGAACAAGTACATTGTCGCCCTCGCCGAGGTAATTCACGTTGCCAATCTTGCCGCCCGGCTTCAGCATACGGATGGCCTGCGACATCGTTTTGACGTCACCGCCGGCAATAATCACGCGGTCAACGCCGTGGCCGTGGGTGCGGTCGAGAATCTGTTCCACGATGTCACCCTGCTTGTAGTTGATGATTTCGGTAGCGCCGAACTCCAGGGCGAGGTCGGAGCAGTTCTTGCGAGAGCCAACGGCGTAGATGTTGGCAGCGCCGCGGATGGCAGCACCGGCTACGGACATCAGACCGACGGGGCCGATACCGATGACGGCCACATTGTCGCCAAACTGCACGTCGGCAAGTTCCACGGCGTGGAAGCCCGTGGGCACCATGTCGGCAATCATACAGGCGGCGCCGAGGTCCATGCCTTCGGGCAGGAGGGCCAGGTTGGCGTCGGCCTCGTTCACGTGGAAATACTCTGCGAAGACGCCGTCCTTGAAGTTGGAGAACTTCCAGCCCGACAGCATGCCGCTGGAGTGCATGGCATATCCGTCCTGAGCCTCAAGCGAGCCCCAGTCGGGGGTGATGGCGGAGACAAGAACCTTGTCGCCTACCTTGAATTCCTTCACGAGAGAACCGACCTCTACCACCTCGCCTACTGCTTCGTGGCCGAGAATCATGTTGTGTCTGTCTCCAATGGCTCCAGCCCATACGGTGTGTACATCAGAGGAACAGGGAGCAAGCGCCAGGGGCTTGCAGATAGCATCCAGAGGCCCGCAGGCGGGGATATCCTTTTCAATCCATCCAGTGCGGCCGATGCTCAGCATAGCAAAACCTTTCATTGTAGTATTGTTTGATTAAGGGTTAATAATAGGTTATTTCGGGTGCAAATTTAACACTTTTGTTTTATTCAAGCAATTATTTTTGTCTTTTTTTGCATTCCGCCGTCTTTTTTTGTAAAACACGGGGTCAAACTGGTCGGACCCGTGTTTCAATTAAACAGCGTGCAGCGTTTCTGCAAAGTGCAAGTGACAATTCTAGGGGGGGGTAAGTGGGAGGCTGGTAAGATTGAGGCGCACAAGTTTTTGCTATGTCAAGAGAAATGTGTAATTTTGCACCGAAAATAGGGTAGTGCGCCCGCACTCCTTATTTATTATTATACGCGCGAGCGCGCTCGCGGAGGACTGACAGACAATCATACGAACAAGCATACAATCTAAACAAACCTAACCATAACAAAGACAATGAAAAGACTCTTCGCTCTTGTTCTTGCGGCCTTCCTTGTGAGCGCCGTGACGACTGTGGCCCAGACGGCCTACCGCGCCAAGGTGTATCCGCAGCAGCAGACCACCTGCGGCACGGCTAGCATCTCCCACGACGGCAACACTTACACGCTGAGCAACTCGCTCTTTGCGGCCACCTTCCGCCACGAAGGCGGCAAACTCTATTTCGATGGCAGTGAGGCCCTGCACCTGATGGGCGGCACCGAACTCTTCACCCTTCGCCTCGGCACGGAGAGCAAGGTGGTCAACGCTTCCGAGATGACCCTCGTGAGCGTGGAGGACCACAAACTCACCGGCTCCGACACGGCCGTCAAGGGCTCCCATCATTTTGATGGCGTGGAACTCGTAGCTACTTACAACTACACTTACAAGACGAGCACGTTGACCGCCGTATGGCGTGCCGAACTGCGCGACGGCAGTCACTATCTGAAGACCGACCTTACGCTCTCTGCCGACAAGGACACGCGCTTCACCTCCATCACGCCCCTGCAGTATGAGTATGACGCTACGGAGTTCGGCATCCCCGAGGCCGGTGGCAACACGCGCGGCACCGTGTATCTCAACGACCATATCTTCTTCGGCCTCGAGACCCCGATGGGCGTGCAGAGTGCGAAGCTCGCTGGCGCTGGCGACGACAGCAACTTCTCTGCCACGAGTTGGACGGAGAGCGAGTTCGCTCCCTTCTCTGGCACCGTGCCCGAAGGCATCACAGCCCTCGGCTATTCCAATGACCAAATCCTTGAGAAGCACGGCTATGTCACCTTCGCCAAGGCCAGTGATCAGACTTTCACCTTCGTCTTCAGCAGTGGCAACCTCCGCCTCGACATTGCCGGTGTGGACATCGTTGACCCCGCCACCGGCAAGGTGGTTGGTCAGGACTACCACCACGGATGGAGCGGCGGCGAGAAGGTGAACAATACCTACACCGTCAACATCCCCGAGGCTGACACCGAGTACATCCTCCGCTACTTCATCGAGACCAAGACCGACGGCGACCCCCGCCGCGGCACGAGCGCCGGCAATATCAACATCAGCACCACCGTTACTCCCGCCATCCACGAAGTGCCCCCCTCGCTTCCTGTTGCTTCGCTGCAGGGCCTGTGGGAGCGTGCCACCAACCTGACGAAGGATGAGCCCTGGAACGTCAGCGCCGTCATCGGCCTCATCGATGCCTCGCAGAAGCGTCGCTCCATCCTGGCCTACAGCGAGAGAGAGCGTGCCGTGCCCTGGCGTTGCTTCCCCCACTACAACTCGTGGTACGAACTCAACATCAACCGCAAGGACCACGCCAATCCCGTGGACAACCTGAAGGTGGAGCAGTGCGTTGAGGTGGTGCAGAACTGGAAGACCAACCTCTTTGATAAGTATGGCGTGAGCGTGAAGGCCTTCGTCTGGGACGACGGCTGGGACCAGTATGGTTTGTGGACACCCCACGCCGGTCTGCCCAACGGCTTTATGGAGCCCGACGCCGTAGCGCGTCAGATGTGCTCCGGCATAGGCTGCTGGCTCGGCCCCTGCGGTGGCTACGGCGACAGCGGCACGGCCCGCAACCGCTATTGGGAGAGCCGGGGCGGACAGCACCGTCTGGGCTACGCTCCCTTCTATAAAGTCTTCAAGGATGCCTGCGCCAATATGGTGAACTCCTACGACTTCCGCTACTTCAAGTTCGACGGAATCTCCACCCAGTATCCCCATCCCGTAGGCCCCTCCGCCCTGGAGGACTGCGAGGGCATCATCCGCGTGGAACGCTACGTCAGAGAGAACCTCAAGGAAGACATCTTCTTCAACACCACCGTAGGCACCTGGGCCTCCCCCTTCTGGTTCCAGTTCACCGATGCCGTATGGCGCGGCGCCGACGACTGGCAGCAGTACGGCAACTCCAACAGCAACAACCGCGAGGCCTGGATTACCTATCGCGACGACCTCGTGCATGACTACTTCGTGAAAGAATCTCCCTATTGCCCCATCAACACGATGATGACCCACGGCTTCATTCTCTCGAAGTATGGCGGCAGCAGCAACAGGGACTACAAGAACTGCCTCAACGAATTGCGCTGCGCCTTTGCCTGCGGCAGCGGTATGATAGAACTCTACTGCGACAGCGAACTGATGAGCAGCATCAATGGCGGCAAACTGTGGGGCGACCTGGCCGAATGCCTGAAGTGGCAGCGTGAGCAGGCCGATGTCCTGCCCGATATCCACTGGGTTGGCGGTGACCCATGGAGCGGTGTGACAAACAATCCTAACAGCACCGGTGAGACAGCCATCTACGGCTGGGCATCGTGGAACGGCGTGAAGGCTACCCTCACCCTCCGCAACGGCGGCACCAGCCAGAAGGCCATCACCTTCACCCTGCGTGAATTCCTCGACATACCCGCCGACGTCAAGACCACCGTTTCCCTCACCAAAGCCTTCGCCTCGCAGGCAGCCCTCACCGGCATCACCGACGGAGAAGCCATCGATATTGACAAGAGCATAACCCTCCGTCTGCCCGCCAACAGCGTCTATGTGTGGAACGGTACCGACGGCAGCGCCACTCCCGTGAAGGTGGAGAAAATCCAGTTCACCGAGCCTGCCTGCTCCGTAGGCACCGGTGCCGCCGTGGCTCCCGAATATGTTGTGCTCCCCATCGACGCCAGCAACCGCACCCTCTCATGGACATCCGCCGACGAGAGCATAGCCACAGTGAAGGACGGCGCCATCATCGGCGTGAAGGAAGGAACCACCACCGTCACCGCCACGGCCAACGACCAGAGCGGCGTTACCGCCAGCGTCACCGTCAACGTCGTCCTCAACCTCAACAACGAACTCCTGGCTCTTGTGCGTGAGGTGCAGGCCGCTTACGATGCCAACGAAACCGTGGGCCTCGGTGACAACCTCATCACCAAGAACAGCCAGTTCTCTTCCAATGCCACCGAGTCATCCGAAGGTTCCATCAATAACCTTCTCGACGGCGACGCCTCCACCTTCTGGCACAGCACATGGAAAGGAGTGAGTGGCAACACTATGGACAAACACTACCTGCAGGTGGCCCTCAGCGAGCCCATCAGCGGCAATGTGCGCTGTACGCAGATGTATCGCGCCGGAGCCTCTGCCGACTTCGTGACGCGCTGCCGCGTGGAGTCTTCCTCCGACGGCACGACTTTTGCCGATGCCGCTATGCTGACCTTCGAGGGGGAAGTTTCAGCCGGCGCCACCGCCACGGGTGACTTCTTCCTTGAGAACACCGCCAATCACCTCCGATTCTGGATAAGCGAGACCACCAGCAACCGCACCTACGGCCACTTCGGCGACTTCCAGCTCAACCTCATCGTGCGCGATGCAGCCAACACCACACACCCCGAGGCAGCCCAGGCCCTCCTCGCCGCCCTCGCCGAAGCCCGCGGCGTGAAGACCGCCACGCAAGACGATATCGACACTCTCAGGCAGGCCTACGAAGACTATCTCGCAGCTCTCAATGGCGGAGAGACCGGCATCATGCCCCAGCTGTCAACTCTCAACTCTCAACTCTCAACGACCTTCGACCTCACCGGTCGCAAGGCACATAACGCCTCCCGCGGCCTCTACATTACGGGCGGCAAGAAGGTCGTCAAGTAATCCTCCCGTGTTTTCGGGGGCTGATGCTTTGCCTCAGCCACCACCCAGAATAGCAGCGGCTGCATTCCACGTTCGGAATGCAGCCGCTCTTGTTGCCCCCCCTCTGTTTCTATCGCTCCGCCCAGCGGAATTGCAAGATACTTCCGTATCTCTTCTTTTCCATCATCCCTTCCTCCACGAGAGCATTGAGCAGGCTCCGGGCTTTCCCGCGCTTAACTTCCAGTCCCTGCATCAGGTCGGCAGTGATGAGCACCTCGTGCTCCTCAAACCACCCCTCGCAGAAAGCCCTTGCCTCCGCCACGGTGACGTTCTTCGCTTTATTCAGCTTGCCGGCGTGATAGAGCGTATTATACCGCACTTTGTCAATAAACTTTTTGTCAGGCAGGAACTGAACCCCCTTCGTGCCGATGTCCTCGTTGCGGAACTTCTCGCCCTCATACACGGGCCTCTTGAAATGCGGAATGAGGCCGATGCGTCCCAGACCGGCAAGATGCACGCTGCGGCCCTCACCAAGCGCATGGATAACGTAGTCGTGCAGTGCCGTCAAGACTCCTGCCACTTCCGTGGGCGTCAGCGTCGAGCTGTGCGATAGTTCATGCGCCATCTCCTCCGTAGAGATTGTATGCGGCTTGCTGATGCGCAGATGCAGTTTCTTTACTTTACCTTCTTCTTCCTTATTGCAAGGAGATACATAGGGCGTTACTTCTACCATAGTCGTATTTGATTTTAGGGTTAATAATAAGATGGGTTCTGATAGTCAGTATTCTCTTTCTTTCAAGGTGGTGTTGAATAAATCCAACGGATAAACACCAATGTTCCGGCCTTTGATTCTGCCGGTTCCCTGCTCCGCTCTGTTTTCCACACGTGTGCAAATCAATTTCCACACGTGTGCAAATGGGTTTTCACACGTGTGCAAATCAATTTTCACACGTGTGAAAATGAAACCATGTCGGGATTTGTCATTATCCGTAGCAAGAACCATGCCAGCCTTCTTCCCTGCAAAAAACACGAATTGGCGGGTATGCGGACCTGGGGGCGGTGACAGCACGAAAAAAGCCCTGAAGCAAGAACTCCGGGCTTGACTTAGGCGGTATGGAGGAGGAATTATCGTGGCTCGTGCTTGACGAGTTCGAGCGTGAAGATGAGTGTGGAGTCGGCGGGTATGCCGGGGAGTGACTGGCGGCCGTAGCCGTAGCGGGCGGGGATGTAGAGTTCCATGCTGTCGCCCTGACGCATGCGGGTGAGAGCTATCTGCCAGCCCATGATGAGGTCGCGCACGACGAAGCAGGCGGGGAGAGGGGCGTCAAGGTTGGAATCGAAGACGGAGCCGTCGATGAGGCGGCCTGTGTAGCGCACGAAGACGATGCTGGAGGGAGTGGCAAAGGGCTTTCCCGCTGGGCCTCGCTCCAGCCAGCGGTAGAGAACACCGGAGGGGAGCGATACGATACCCTCCTCCTTGGCCTTCTCGGCGAGGTAGAGGAGGTTGGCTTCGCGGTATTGCTGGTTTTGTTTGGCGCGTCGGTTCATGGTATGTTTAACTGTTCATTGTTCACTCTTCACTCTTCACTTTCTCTCTCGCTGCTTCAATCTGTCCTTGCGGGTCGGGCTTCTGGTGGAAGCTTGTGGGCCAGAGTTGCTGGATGACGGAGAAGTAGGCAAGGAGGAACCATGCACCGGCCTGGATCCAGAGGTTGCGCCATTCGGTCCATACCTCGGGGAGATGGGCGCCCATGCTGTTGAGCTTCAGGTAGCCGTTGATGGCGAAGGTGGAGGGGATGATGACGCTGACGTTCTTCCAGAAGGGGGGCATATTGCTGGCCGGCCAGCTGACGCCGCTGAGGAAGAGGAAGGGGATGCTGGTGAAGACGACGAGGAGGATGATGCTCTCGCGCTGGCGGCAGAGGGAGCCTATACTGATGCCGAAGAATATGCTGGCCAGAAGGAAGGGAAGCATGAAGACCCATAGCTCCCAGAAGTTTCCGATGGCGTTGAGGGAGAAAATCTTGGGGATGATGCCGAGCACCCAGATGCTGACGGGGATATAGAGGAGGAGGAAAGCTCCCGCAGTGGCGAGGGTGACGCGCTGGGAGTCGCTGACCTTTATTATGGCGTTGATGCCGGTGAAGCGTCGGCGCTCGCGCTCGGTGCCGCGGGCCAGACCGATGCCGAGGATGAGGGTTTGCTGCAGGACGATGACGAGCACGGCGGGGATGAGGAAGCCGGCGAAGCCGTTCTGGGGATTGTAGAGGGAGACATCCTCGTATTTTATGGCTTTCTCGGAGGCTTTTATCTTCGCGTTCATGTCGAGGGAGACGTTGGTGGTGGCGGAAAGGAGGGCTTTGTAGTAGAGCATGCCGCTCATGTCGGTGTAGATGCTGACGGAGGTCTGGCGGCCGCTGACGATGTCCTTCTCGAAGTTGCGGGGGATGGCTATGACGCCGTAAGCCTTGCGGCGGCGTATGAAGTCGCGGCCGTTCTCTACGTCCTGGGCGTGGGAGATGATGCGTATGTCGGCGGTGGCGTCCACCTTGCGGACGAACTCGCGGCTGAGGGCCGTGCAGCATTGGTCCACGACGACGACGGGGACTTCGCGCACGGTCTCGTTGCTATAGAGCCAGGAGTAGAGGATGGGGTAGAAGAGCGGCACGAATACGCAGAAGATGAGCACGCCCTGGTCTTTGGCCAGCACGCGCAGGAGGGAGCAGAAGATGAGGTTAAGCTTCGTACGCATAGTGCTTGAAGGCGTATTTGAGGCGCGGCGTCATGATGAGCGCTGCGGCCACGAAGAAGAGGAGCATGGCGATGTGGGGCCAGGCGTTGAGCATGGGGTAGCCGTCGAGGGCGCAGCCCACGTAGAGCATGAAATAGTGGCGCAGGGGGAAGAGCCAGGCGAGGGCCTGGAGCGGGGCGGGCATGGCCATGACGGGGTAACTCATTCCGCAGATGCTGAAGGAGAGTACGCCCCACAGACAGGCGAAGGAGAGACCCATGCGGGGCGTGGGGAGCGCGGAGAACATGAAGACGCCCATGGCCTGGGAGGCAATGATGAAGAGCGTCATGACGCCCCACATGATGGGCATACCGCAGAGACAGGGGAAATGGAGTATCTCGTAGAACCAAACGACCATGATGGTGCCTACGGTGAACCAGATGACGAGCTGGGGGAAGAGCTTGCCGGTGATGGCGCGGATGATGTTGCCGTCGGCCAGGCGCATGAGTTCGTCGGCGGTGCCGCGCTTGAGTTCCATGCCGATGGAATAGACCGTCACCATGAAGATGAAGAGCATGAGCATGCCCGGGATGAGTGTGTTGGAGAGATAGACGTTGTAGTTGAGGCCGGGATTGCTGATAGGGTGGGAGTCTATGACGATGGGCTGGATGTAGGCCATAGCCTGGTCGTTGGTGGCGCCGCGGGCAAAGAGGGAGGTGCGGACGGCGGCTCCCGAGGCGAGTTCGGACATGATGCGCTGGTCCTTATAGAGCAGCGAACCGGCTACGAGGAAGGAGTAGTTCATGTAGAACGACACGGTGGGCTGTTCCTGGCGGTTGGCCTTGCGCTGCAGACCCTTGGGAATGTAGTAGAAACCGTATATCTCGCCGCGCTGCATGGCTTTGCGGGCCTCCGTGATGTTGGGGTACTCGTCCTTGACGTCCACCATCTGGAAAGCGTCGAGGTTGCGCCCGAGACTGCGGGAAGTCGTGCTGTTGTCAAGATCCACTATGCCGAGGGGCAGGTTCTCGGGCAGGCCTTCCTCCATCATCGTGGTGAAAAAGAATACGCAGAAGAGCGGCGCCACAATCATGCAGAACCACATAAGTGGCTCATGGGTGAGGCCGTAGAGCTCGCGGCGTATGATGAGACGCGTCTTGCCGGAACCGCTCTTGCGGCTCTGGAAACCTTCGCCCAGTAGCCAATGGTAGAGGGCGCGAAGGGGAGTGAATAGGACGCGGAGAAAAGTGTGGAACATAAACTAAAGCCTCACCCCGTCAGGGCAAGCCCCCTCTACCTCCCCCAAGGGGGAGAATCCCTGCCACCCCTCCCGGCCTCTCTCCGGCTCCGCCACCTCTCCCCTGTTGGGGAAAGGGTTCGCTCTGCGAGCGAGGGAGGGGAAGATACATCTGAAGGTTATGAGGCTATTGGGTTGTGAAGTTGTAGGGTTGTGGGGGGGTATGG
>JAZRYH010000067.1:0-12544 GCA_045600685.1 Alloprevotella sp.
ATATGAGCCTGCGCGCTCCCGAAGGTCAACCCACGAAGAATACTTTGCGCGCTCTGCGCCTTTGCGGGAGATTGACAGAGAAGGTTAGCACTTACTATTGCTTTCCCTTATGGAACGAGTATCACTCCATATTTCGGAAGAACCATAAAAAGGACCCACGATGTCACAAATTCTTGCCCTCATCAATGAAATGTCGCCGTATCTCCTGCTGGGTTTCTTCCTGGCCGGGCTGATGCATGTGTTCATTCCCAGTGGCTGGTACACGAAGTATCTCGCCGCTCCCAACTTCCGTAGCGTACTCCTCGCCGCCCTCTTTGGAGTTCCACTTCCCCTCTGTTCGTGCGGCGTGCTCCCCACGGCGATGTCGCTGCGCAAGGAAGGCGCGTCGCACGGCGCCACCGTCAGTTTCCTCATTGCTACTCCACAGACGGGCGTGGACTCTATCATCGCCACTTACTCCCTCATGGGCCTTCCCTTCGCCATCGTGCGGCCCATCGTGGCGTTCCTTACGGCGATAGGCGGGGGATGGATTGTGAATAAGGCGGCCCGCCCGACCCCCAAGACCCTCCCCCAACCCCTCCCTAAAGGGCGGGGAGTGGATACTTCTGCTGGCGAGGGCAGTTGTTGTAGTGATTGTAAGGAACACAGTCATTCTCATGACGAGCCCCCCTGCTCCTGCGGCCATTGCCATAGTGCGTCAGATTCTACTCCCCGCCCTGTAGGGAGGGGCTGGGGGAGGGTCTTCTCCTACGCCTTCCTTGAAATGATGGAGGACATCGGCAAATGGCTTGTCGTGGGTCTCGTCGTGGCAGGGCTCATCACCGTGTTCGTGCCCGACACGTTCTTCGCCGTGTTCAAGGATAATTCCGTCCTTTCCATGCTCCTCGTCCTGGCCATCGCCATTCCGATGTATATCTGCGCCACAGGCTCCATCCCTATCGCCGTAGCCCTGATGATGAAAGGCCTCACGCCTGGCGCCGGCCTCGTCTTGCTTATGGCCGGTCCCGCCTGCAATGTGGCCAGTATGCTGGTTGTCGGCCGCGTGCTGGGACGCCGCACGCTCGTCACCTATCTGGCAAGCATCATTGTCGGTTCCATCGGTTTCGGTCTCCTCATCGACCACCTCCTGCCGCGCTCCTGGTTCACGCCCACGCTGATTTCTTCCAGTGTCTGCTGCGGAGAACCCCACACGGACTGGCTGGGCTGGGCCTGTACGGCCATCCTCGCCCTTCTGCTCGTCAATGCCTTCGTCCACAGCCGCCTGCACGGCCCTCACCACCCTCATCACCGTCACTCGGAGGTCGATGCCGACGATGCCCTCGTCCTTCACGTCACGGGTATGACCTGTTCGCATTGCGCCGCCAACGCCCGGAAGGCGCTCCTCGCCGTTCCCGGCGTAGTGACGGCCGAAGTAAGCCACACGGACGGCACAGCCCGCATCACGGGCACGGCATCCTGCGACGCCCTCGTCGCTGCGCTGGCCGAGATAGGCTTCAAGGCAGAGGCGTAGCATATACATAAAAAGTGTGCCGCCGGGACTCATCGCGTGTGAGTTCCGGCGGCATTTTCGTGTCTCCTGATTTGCAGGGCGCGGGTCAGGCTTCGGCCTTCGTGTAGAGATAGGTGGAGCCCACCTTGCGGCGGGTGAGGAAACCCTCGTCCAGAAGACTGTTCAGCAGGGCGCGGGAGCGTTTTTCGCACTGGTGGACGAGGCTTCCGAACTGGCGGCAACTGATGTCGTCGTGGTCGGAGAAGTAAGCGGTGAGGCTCTCCTTTGCCTCATCAAGGGTGATGTCGGCGCTGTGGAGGGCGGTGCGGCGCTGGAAGGAGAGGCTTGCGGCAATCTCGGCGCAGAGGCGCGGGTCGGGCTGGAAGTTTATGCGCTTGAACGTGACGTCCTTGCCGGTGACCTTGTCGCCCTCGTGCTTGGGAGTGACGAAGTGGGGCACGACGGAGAAGGAGCCGATGCCGTCGAGGTGGACACGGCCGCCCTCGCCGAGGTGGGAGAGGATGTGATGGCGGATGGCGATGAGCGCGGCGCTGAGGTCGGCTTCGGTAAGCGTGGAGGCGTGCTGCTCATGGCTCATGAGCTCGCTGCTGGTGAGGGTGTCGCTGTCCACCAGTCGGGGGTGGATGGAACGCCGCTGCCCCTTGGTGGGGTCGGGGCTGGCGTAAATGTCAAAGAATGCTGCCATGGTGTTGGGAAATGTTGAGATGAGTAATAAATAATAAGGTTAAAATCGTTGCCGGAGCCGTCGGTGTTGTTCTTAGTCGGCATTTAGTCGTCATGGCCACAGTAGTGACCGATACTTGGCCACAGTAGTGACGGATATCGGTCACAGCTGTGACGCATACTTGGCCACAGCTGTGGCCAAGACGACCCCGTCGGCGAAAGCGTCTGCAAAGTTAGGCAAAATTTCTTCAAAAAGCAAATTCCGGAGAAGAAAAATCCCGCCTTTTTTTCTAAAAGCGGGACTAGTGTGAAGCGTGCGGAATTTGTGTCCGCCGCAGAGGGCAAAATGGCTGTTTTGATTACTTGAGATTGTCGTCGGAGTAGCGGGAGATGCGCTCGAGGAGGTGCATCTTGTCAGTTCCGCTCCACACTTCCAGGCGTCAGCATGTTGAGGCCGTGTGTGGAGTGCGCCTATTTTTCCAGTGTTGCAAGAAGAGCCTGTGCCCAAAAGGGAATGTCGGACGTGTATTGCTTGGCGAGTAATCCGTTAGCAGTGCGAAAGAGAAGCTGCGGGAGGGCATTCTCTACGGAATTGTCGTAGATGTAGGCTCTATCCACGAGAGTGAGAGCTTCGGCTGCGTTTTCAAGGGATTTGTAGTATCGCGAAATGATTTTAGAGATGGGTACTTCGTGGCCGCCGTTGAGAAAGCGTTGCACGATGCGACGTACGTTTATGGCAGGGTCGGACGTGCATACGAAGAATAGGCGAATGAAAAATCCTGCCTCTTTGGCCTTCCTGACAAACTCCAGTTTCTCGTCGGAAGAGAACACTGTTTCGAATACGAAGTTCTTTCCGTCTTTGAGATACTCGTAGCGTTGCTGTGTAGCCAGCTGCGCGGCCTTGAGGACGGCTTCGGGCGAGTTCCAGTCGCCGAAGGTGTTCTGAGCGATGTCGTCGGGGTTTATATAGAGGCTGTCTGCTGCCCATTGGTTGGCCAGCAGTTGCTTGGTCGTGGTAGTCTTTCCAGAGCCGTTGGGGCCGGCCACGATGCAGAGCGTTGGGCGGAGATGCTGTTTCATGGTGTGGATGCTTGTGCTTTGGCCTTGATGCGGGCTATTGTCTCGTTCAGCATGCGGGCCTTGCGGGCCAGTGCCTTGGCAGTGGACGCGCGGGCGGATTGCGCCACCTTCTCCATGAGGGCATGGAGCATCTCGTCGGTGGGGTCCTCAAGGGAGGAGAGACGATAGGAGCGGAGGGCTTCTTCAGACATATTGTGAGAAATTGCGCGTGTTACTTGAGGTAGTCATCAAAGTGGCGTGTGATGCGCCCGTGGTGGAGGAAATGGGCGGCGCTGCTCATGTTGCGGCTTGTCCTGGTCAATAAATAGGGCAGGTAGCGGCATCCCTGCGGACGCGAAGGGCGCGGGGAGAGAGTGGGACGGCGCGGGAGCCTACCACTGCGAATAGGGGTGGCGCAGGAGCTGGGAATTGTAGTAGCGACGGTCGCCTGTCACCTCTTCGGCGAGGAATGCGGGGCGCGGGAACGTGTCTTCGGCACTCTTGAGCTCCACTTCTGCCATGGTGAGGCCGGCGTTGAGGCCCTGAAACTCGTCCACTTCCACCACGTGGCCGTCTTCCAGCGGCACGAGCCAGCGCACTTTCTCTATCATCCCCCCTTGGCAGAGGGCAAGGAGCGAAAGACCCTCGTCGGGCGTGAGGCGGTGCTCAAACTCGTAGCGCGAGAGGCCGCCGTCGCGACTGGGCCCCTTGATAGTGAGGAAGGCTTCGTCGCCACGCAGTCGCACACGCACGGTACGGCCGCTTTCACGGCAGATATAGCCCTGCACGATGCGCACGTGGGACGATGCAAGAGCCTTGTACGACGTGTCGCGCACAAGGAACTTGCGTTCTATTTCCATGGCCATGGATTATTGCATGAAGGCGTACACTCCAACAAGGAGAACCATCACTACGATGAGAGCGACGGCAATACCGACTACCACGCGCTTGGCCTGGCGTTCCTGAGCGGCCTCGCGGGCCTGCTGCTTCTTGGATTTGATGTTCTTGCTCATAATTGTTATTGTTTTTTAGGTTGTTTAGACTTATCTCTGACTTGACTTCGACCTTGACTTCGACCTTGACCTTAAGGCTTGTGCTCTTCCATGAGATAGGCTTTGATGAAGCCGTCGAGCTTTCCGTCCATCACGCCGCCCACGTCGCTGGTCTGATAGCCTGTGCGGTGGTCTTTCACGCGGCGGTCGTCGAATACGTAGGAGCGAATCTGCGAGCCCCATTCTATCTTCTTCTTTCCGGCCTCGATGGCGGCCTGTGCGGCGCGGCGCTTCTGCATGGCGCGGTCGTAGAGTTGGGAGCGGAGCAGGCGCATGGCATTCTCGCGGTTTTCGAGCTGCTTGCGGCTCTCGGTGTTCTCGATGAGGATTTCCTCCTCCTCGCCCGTGTCGGGGTCTTTATACTGATAGCGCAGACGCACGCCCGTCTCCACCTTGTTGACGTTCTGACCGCCGGCGCCGCCTGAGCGGAAGAGGTCCCAACTGATGCGGCTGGGGTCAACCTCCACCTCTATCGTGTCGTCCACGAGGGGGGTGACGAAGACGGAAGCGAAACTCGTCATGCGCTTGCCCTGGGCATTGTAGGGGGAAACGCGCACGAGACGGTGTACGCCGTTCTCGCTCTTGAGATAGCCGTAGGCCATGTCACCCTCTATCTCAATGGTGACGGTCTTGATGCCGGCCTCGTCGCCGTCCTGGAGGTTGGCGATGGTGGTCTTGTAGCCTGCTGCCTCGGCATAGCGGAGATACATGCGCATAAGCATCTGTGCCCAGTCCTGAGCCTCGGTGCCGCCTGCGCCGGAGTTGATTTTGAGTACGCAGTCCATGGCGTCTTCTTCCTGACGCAGCATGTTTTTGAGTTCCAGAGACTCTATGGCGGCGAGAGCCTTGGCATGGGCGGCATCGACCTCCTCCTCGGTGACCATCTCCTCCTTGAAGAAGTCGAAGGCGAGGTTCACCTCTTCGGTGAGGGCGGCCACTTCCTTGTAGCCCGTGAGCCATTTTTCCAGCCCCTTGACGAGTTTCATCTGGGCCTCGGCACGTTCGCGGTCGTTCCAGAATTCGGGGTCCTGCGTGCGGAGCTGTTCTTCCTCCCACTGCATCTGCTTCTGCGGAATGTCGAGGTAGCGGTAGAGAGCCTCCGTGCGTTCCTGTATTTCTTTGAGTTGCTCTTGCGTGATCATATTTTGACCTTGACGTTAACCTTAACCTTAACCTTAACTTGAGAGGGTGGTGGGTGGCCAACCTTAACTTCAGTGAGCGGTAGGGAATTACCTAACTTGATTGAGTGGTAGGGGATTACCACGGCCAAAGTCAAGGTTAAGGTCAAAGTTAAGGTTGTTTTTGTTCTCTCAATGAATGTATGAGGCCATTCAACTGACGTTCCACTGAATTTAAACGGCCTACTAATAAATTATATTGTGAATCTGATATGTATTTAATATTGCGGCAAATGGTCAACTGCGTTTCAACCTCAAAAGCAGAGCCTAGTGCCATATCTAAAAAGCGAGCAAACTCAATATTAGATGCACGGGCAGAACCCTCGGCGATATTTGATGATATTGACACCACTGCTCTTTATAACTGATCGCTTAACCCTTTTTTCTCAAACCAAGGAAGATTGCCTGTCACCTCATATACTAAAGAAGCAAAGTCCACGCTTTCTTTCCATACAGGATATTCCCTAAAATTTTTTGGTCCCATATTACTCCTTTCAAGTTAAGGTTAAGGTCAAAGTTAAGGTTATATATACATTGCGTCAATTATGCCGGCATAGTGCTCATAAACGACGCGGCGCTTTATCTTCAGCGTGTTGGTAATCTCGCCAGTCTCGAGGGAGAAGGGCTTGGGAAGGATGGCGAAACGCTTTACCTGCTCATAGTGGGCGAGGTCTTGCTGCAGCGTCTCAATGCGCTGCCACAGCATCTGGCGGACGGGCTCCAGCTGGCAGAGTTCTTCGCGCGAAGCGAAGGAAAGACCCTGCTCCTTGGCGTATTCTTCCAGCAGTTTGTAGGAAGGTACGATGAGGGCGCTGACGAATTTCCGCTTGTCGGCAATGATGACGGCCTGCTCAATGTAGCGGTCTATGGTGAGCTTGCCTTCTATCATCTGCGGGGCGATGTATTTGCCGTTGGACGTCTTGAAGAGGTCCTTGATACGCTCCGTCATGTAGAGTTCGCCGTCTTTGAGGTAGCCGGCGTCGCCGGTGTGGAACCATCCGTCAGGCTCCAGCACCTTGGCCGTCTCTTCTGGCTTGCGGTAGTAGCCGGGAGTGACGGTGGCGCCGCGCACGAGAATCTCGTTGTCCTCGCCGATTTTTACCTCCACGCCCGGCATCACGCGGCCGATAGAGCCCATCGACACATTCTCGTGCTTGTGGTCGAAACTCACTGAGGCGGTGGTCTCCGTCAGGCCGTAGCCCACGCAGATGTCGAGGCCGGCGGCGTGGACGAAACGTTCCACTTCGGGACTCACGGCGGCACCGGCGGTGGGGAAGCATGTGCTGCGCTCAATGCCGATGGCTTTGCGCAGGAGGGGAATGACGGCCTTGTGATAGAAGGCGCGCTTCATCTTGAGGGGAAGGGGCGCTGGGATATGCTTGGCTTCGTAGTGCTCCCAGTAGTCGCCGCACACCTTGATGGCATCGAGGATGAGGCGGCGCTTCACCTTGCCGCTCTTTTCGGCCTGGTCGAGCACGGCCTGGTAAACTTTTTCCCAGAAACGCGGCACAGAGGACATGCAGGTGGGGTGTACCTCCTGCATGCTGCGCTGTACGTCCTGCGGCCTGAGGTTTATGCATAGCGTGCAGCCCCATGTGAGGCAGAGATACGACCATCCGCGCTCGAAGACGTGGGTGAAGGGCAGGAAATTGAGAATGACGTCGGTGTCGTCCACTTCCAGTATCTGGTTGTGGCCGTCCATGGCGGCGTGGTACATTTTATGGGTGAGGATAACGCCCTTGCTCTGGCCCGTCGTGCCGCTTGTGTAGAGGATGTTGGCGATGTCGTTGAACGAGGCGGCGGCCATGCGGGCACTCACCTCGTCGGCCTCCACGTCGGAGCCGAGTGAGAGGAAATCATCGAAGTACATGGAGAAGCGGTCGTTATCGGCGCGCTTCACCTTGCGGTCGAAGATGATGACGTGGCGGAGTGTCTGACACTGTGCGGCGGAAGCCACCATCGTGTCGTACTGCTCTTGCTCGCCTACGAACACAAAGCGTATCTCAGCATCGTTCATCATGTACGTCACCTGGGCCTTGCTGCTCGTGGCATAGAAGGGAATAGTCACGGCCCTGATGCCGTAGGCACCGAAGTCCACGAAGAGGCACTCGGGCTTATTCTGCGAGAACACAGCCATACGTTCCTGCACTTCCACACCGAGAGCCACGAGGGCACGGCTGACGCGGTTCACCGTGTCAGCAAATTCGTTCCAACTGATGGGCAACCATTCGTTGCGGTCGTAGTCGCGATATTTCAAGGCCGTGCGCTGGCCATACTGGGCGGCCTGTTCCTGAATGAGGCGGGCGTAGTGACAGTTGTTCTGCATGCTGTTGTGAAGCTTATGCCTGAGTGGCGGACGATTACTGCGTACAAAATTACACTTTTCTTTTGATTTATGCGCACATATATTATAAAAATGTGCAGCGATGGCAGTTTGTGGGGACAAAAAGTCTCCTTTTACTTGGTCGTTTCGCCCTTTTCTCGTAATTTTGCCGTACATTGTAGCAACTATGCAAGAATTTCAACTCATTGCCAAAACCTTCCAAGGACTTGAAGAAGTTTTGGCGCAAGAGCTCACTGAGCTCGGCTTCAACGAAGTACAAATGGGCAAGCGTATGGTTAGCTTTGTCGGCGACAAAGAAGCCATGTACCGTGCTAACTTCTGCCTGCGCACCGCTGTACGCGTCCTTAAACCTTTCCACACCTTTTCCGCCCGCACTCCCGACGAGGTCTATGACATCGTAAAGACCATCGATTGGGGTCAATACATACGTCCGGGCCAGACCTTCAGCATTGACGCCACGGTTTACAGCAGCGAGTTCCGCAACAGCCGCTTCGTCACCTACCGCGTGAAGGATGCCATCGTGGATCACTTCATGGAGAAGGAGGGCCGCCGCCCCAATATTTCCCTCACCAATCCTGACATTCGCCTTAACCTCCATATCGCCGAGCGCGACTGCACCCTTTCTCTCGATTCCAGCGGAGAATCGCTCCATCTGCGCGGCTATCGTGTAGCCACCGTTGAGGCGCCCATCAATGAGGTGATGGCGGCCGCCCTTGTGAAGCTCTCGGGCTGGCAGGCCGACTGCGACCTCATCGACCCCTTCTGCGGCTCCGGCACCATCGCCATAGAGGCCGCCCTCATCGCCCGCAACATCTATCCCGGCGTGTTCCGCAAGAAGTTCGGCTTCGAGAACTGGGCCGATTTCGACCCCGACCTCCTCGCCAGTATCTATGAGGATGACTCTCAGGAGCGCGACTTCGCCCATCATATCTATGCCTACGACCTCAACCGCAATGCCGTCCTCGGGGCCGAGGAGAACGCCAAGAATGCCGGCGTGGCCGACTGCATAGCCTTCAAGCAGATGAACTTCCAGGACTTCAGCCAGCCCCGCGAGAAGGCTCTCATCATCACAAACCCGCCCTACGGTGAGCGTCTCCGCGGCGACACCCTCGCACTCTACGAGCTCATCGGCACGAAGCTCAAGCACGAGTTCACGGGCGGCGATGCGTGGATTATCAGCAGCCGTGAGGAACTCTTCGACGCCATCGGCATGCGCCCCTCCATGCGTTACATCCTCCAGAACGGCGCCCTCGACTGCGAGTTCCGCAAATACCAGATTTTCGACGGCTCCATGAAGGATTTCAAGACCGCCGGCTTCGCCATCAAGACCGACTCCGAGCGCCGCCGCATGACGGAGCAGAGCCGCAAGTTCAGCCGCCAGAACGATTTCAAGAAGGAGAGCCGCCTCTCCGACGCCCCCAAGCCCTATGAGAACGAGACGGAGGAGGAGCGTGCCCAGCGCAAGCACTTTGAAATCCTTCGCCGTCATCACGAGAACTTCAACGGCCAGCGCCCCGGCTCCACCTCGCGCCCCGACAAGTATAAGAAGCCCTTCCGCCCCGGTAAGCCCGGCCGTCCCGGCAAGCCCGGCGCCTCCGGTCACTCCGGCCCATCGTTCCGCACCCTTCTCACCCTCTTCCTCCTCTCCCTCTGCACGCTTATGGCCACTGCCCAGAATAAAGTTCCCACCCTCGACGACCTCCTTTGGAACGGCAAGGGTTACAAGGCCCTCCAGCCCGAGAAATTCACCACCGCCTTTTGGGGCGACCGCCTCCTGCGCATCACCGACAAGGCCGTCATCCCCCTCCGCGACGCCAAGGGCAAGGCCGAGACCGCTGCCCCGCTCTTTTCCCGCGAGAACGTCGATGCCATCCTCCCCGACACGCTCGGAAAGGTAACCGACTTCAGCAAAGTCTCCTTCCCCGACGACCTTCTGCCCCTTGCGCTCATCCGCACCGCCAAGGGCCGCGTCCTCTACGACTGGCAAAACAACGCCATCGTCTGGAGCCAGCCGCTCGACCGCAGCGAGACGCAGGCCGAAGACTTCTCCTACGCCGCCCGCGCCACGGCCTACGTCAAGGACTGGAACCTCTACATCGCCGATGCCGAGGGCCAGCACCGCCAGCTCACCACCGACGGCACGCGTGAACTGCAGTACGGCCTCTCTGTCCACCGCGACGAGTGGGGCATCGACAAGGGTACGTTCTGGAGCCCCAAGGGCTCGCGTCTGGCCTTCTATCAGATGGACCAAAGCATGGTCACCGACTTCCCCCTCGTGGACATCGACCACCGCGTGGCCGAACTCGCCCCCGAGAAGTACCCCATGGCCGGCATGACGTCCCATAAGGTGCGCGTAGGCATCTACGACACCGCCACCTGCCAGACCGTCTATCTCCAGACCGGCGACCCCACCGACCGCTACTTCACCAACATCTCCTGGAGCCCCGACGAGAAGACCGTATATCTCATTGAACTCCCCCGCTCGCAGGACCGCTACGACCTCGTATCCTACGACGCCGCCACGGGCCGGCGCCTCAATGTGCTCTACACCGAGACGAATTCCCGCTACGTCCATCCCATGCACCCCCTCACGTTCCTCCCCTGGGACTCCTCCAAGTTCATCCTCCAGAGCGAGCGCGACGGCTACAACCACCTTTACCTCTACGACACCGAGGGCCATTTCATCAACCAGATTACCTCCGGCCCCTACGTCGTCACCTCACTCGTAGGCTTCTGTCCCAAGCAGGAGAGCGTAATAGTAGTCAGCACCAAGAGCGGCGACATGCGCCATAACATATATAAGGTGCGCGTGAAGGACGGCGAGACCACCCTCCTCGGAGGCGCCGTAGGCTCCCATCGCCCCCTCCTCGCCCATAGCGGCCAGTGGCTCGTAGATACATGGACGAGCCCCAAAAACTTCCGCCAGTACGACCTCGTCAACACCACCGACGGCCGCCCCGTCATGCTCCGCTCCGACGAGTCGCCATGGAAGGAATACCGCATGCCCACTGTCAACCACGGCACCCTCAAGGCCGCCGACGACACCACAACCCTCCACTGGCGCATGGTGCTCCCCGTCGGCTTCGATCCCGCCAAGAAGTACCCCACCGTCGTCTATGTCTATGGCGGCCCCGGCCTCCGCAACGTGGAAGAAACGTGGAACTACGCCGCACGCCCCTGGGAGTACCACATGGCCCATCGCGGCTACATCATCTTCGTGCTCGACAACCGCGGCTCAAAGGACCGCGGCTTCGCCTTTGAGAGCTGCACCTTCCGCCATCTCGGCGACCTGGAAATGGCCGACCAGATGCGCGGCGTCGATTACCTCAAGTCCCTGCCCTATGTTGACCAGGAACGCATCGGTGTGCACGGCTGGTCCTACGGCGGCTTCATGACCACCAACCTCATGCTCACCCATCCCGACGTATTCAAGGTGGGCGTAGCCGGAGGTCCCGTCATAGACTGGAAATACTACGAAGTAATGTACGGCGAGCGCTATATGGACACCCCCGAGGAGAACCCCGAGGGCTACGCCTCCACCTCCCTCCTCGGCAAGGCCGGCAACCTGAAGGGCCGTCTCCAGATTATCGTCGGCTACAACGACCCCACCTGCGTCCTTCAGCACTCCCTCTCCTTCCTCCGTGCCTGCGAGGATGCCGGCACCCAGCCCGACTATTTCATCTACCCGGGCCAGGGCCACAACATGAGCGGCGCCGACCAGATTCACCTCCACGAGCGCATCACCCGCTACTTCGACGATTATCTCAAGTAATATACGCCTTATCACAGCATAATAGCGCCGCCGGGAACGTGTCACACGACGTTTTTCCGGCGGCGTCCTTTTTTTTGCATGGCGTATCTCGGCGAAGCCGACGGAGGCCTCGCTCAGTTAAAGTTTTACTTTAACAAAACGGACGTAACTGAAAATTTTTGTCAAGATTTTTTACCTTTTTTGTGCGTTTTCTTGGTGAAATTCGGGCGTGGAGGCGAGCGCGCGGAGGTTCGGGCGGAAAAAACGCGATTTTTAAGACACCGTTACACGTCTCATTTACAAACGCTTAGCTCCGGAGCGATTTTGGCGGAGATACCTTTGGGGGCGCTACACCCGCCTTTAAGTGCGAAAAAAGGGCGCCGCGCGATGACTTTTTTGCGATTTTTTTCGAAATTTTGTCCCTTTTAGCAAAAACTAAAGCCCTTTTAGTCGAAATTATCCCCCTTTCAGTTGAAATTATCTCCCTTTTAGTTCGTCCGATGTCCCTTTTAATTTTTCCGATGGCCCTTTTAGTTTCGCGTAAAAGGGACATCGGACAAAATGAGGGAGGGTGGGGGAGAAAAAAATGACGGGGCGGAGCGCGCTTTTCGGCTAAGTGCGCGGTTAGGTCTCACAGCGTCGTGATTTCTCCTTTTTTCGTTTTGTCAAGATTTTGTACACTTTCGTAAAAACGTTACGGTCGCTAAGGTAAAATGAATATTATTATTGCTGTCCGGGGAAAAAGAAAGTAGTCTTTCGTATTGCTTGTAAATTCAGGAGGTATGGAAGGTTGTCATGAGGCGGGGCTTAACTTTTATGAAACGGGCTGAAAGCCCAAAAGTGTAAAGCCTAGGGCAGAGTGACCGAAGGGAACGCCGCCCTAGGTTTATCAAGCAAACGCTGGGTAAGTGTCCCTCCCCCGCGGGGGAGGTGGCGCGGAGCGCCGGAGGGGGGCTATATCCTTCAGGCCAGTGCATTGGGGCGCTG
>JAZRYH010000068.1:0-39634 GCA_045600685.1 Alloprevotella sp.
CCCACCGCCTCCCCCGCCGACCAGATACTGACCTCCATGCTCGCTACGCAGACCATGCTTCTGCGCACCGCCTTCCTCCGCCGCATCGGCGGCTGGAACGAGACGTTGCCCGTATGGAACGACTGGGAACTCGGCCTCCGCGTCCTCCTCAACGCTCCCCGCCTTCAGTGGGTCGCAACCTCCGCGCCCTATCATCGCATCCGCCTTCACGCGGCCAGCCTCACCGGTTCGCGTTTCTCCGAACGGGCTACCGGGCGTTCCCTCGCCCTTTCCGCCGCCGAGAAACTGATAAGTGCCTCCCCCTACGGCGTTCAGTCCTCCCCAACCCCGAAGAAACTCCTACGCGCCCTTGACCTCCGTCGCGGCATTCTCTGCGGCCACCTTCTCCGAGAGCATTATGCCCTCACTGCCGCCGATAAGCCCCACACCCTCCGCGCTCGCCTTCTCATGCACTACGTCCGCCTCGGTCTGCGTGGTGCCTGGCGTCTCGCCCTCCGCCTATACTGATCAGCCGCAGAGCGCAACGACTCCTTTTTTATATATACGCGCGCACACGCACGTTGTACATTTTCTGCTACATTTGCTACACCCCTACACCCCCCCATACACCGATTAGACGACGCTCATCCAAGCGTACTACAAAAAGCAGACGAGTTCCACCCGACTTCATTACTTTTCCCGGACAACAATTCCTCCAGATACAGCGCGAGGTGGCTTCCTCTTGGGGAACCACCTCGCGCGCGTATTTATTATAAATAATGTGTACCCTGAGGCGCTCAGCGGGCCTCGGGGTTCACGATGGGTTTATTTCGTCAGCATAATCTTGCCGTCGCTGACGCGGAGACCGCGGCCGGCTTCGGTTGCCTTACGGCCCTGGAGGTCATAGGCAATTGGGAGTTGAGAGTTTTCAGTTGACAGTTTCTCGATGCCTTCGGTGCCGGGCACGACGACTTCTATGTTGTTCTGCTTATCTACATAGACAATGTTGGAGCAGGACTCCTTGTCGCCTACCTTGTAGATGACCTGCACACCGAGACGGGTGAACATATCTTCGTGCAGGAACGCCACGTTGCGGCCGTCGTCGGCCAGATAGATGTCGCTGTTGCCCTGGTCGCGGTAGGCGTAGGGGATGTCGGTCATGGTCTGCTCGTGGATGAATTCATACTCGCGCTTGTCGAAGGTATAGACGTCATCGTCGAGATAGACGCGGTAGTAGAGGTTGTCGGGGTTGATGTAGGAGCCGTCGGTGGAGAGGTTGCGCATCACGAAACTGATGGACACCTGGCCGTACTTGGCGAGCATCTTGAGGTTGATCTTCAAGTCCTCGACGTCGCTGGGCTGCATGAGCTGGTCGCCGTTGTAGGGCTCAAGGCGATGGCGGAAGTTGTAATACTCAAACTGGTTGCCGCTGATGTAGAAGGCGCAGGGGAAGGTGCGGTCGGGATTGTTGAGGGTGATGATGCCCTTGTCGTCGATGTTGAAGGTCACTTCGGTGATGTCGCCCTTATACTGGCCGTAGTTGTCCTTAATGCCCTGCGACTTGAAGCCGTTGTAGTAGAGGTAGTAGCTGATGTCGTGGCCTATATACTGGTTGTTGGGCAGCGTGATGGTGTTTCCGCTGCGCACGCCCTTGATCCAGGCGTGGGTGCGCTCGGTGGCTTCGGGCAGGAGGTAGTCGAAGTAGTAGTTATCGCCGTCGATGGCTACGTGGCCCTTCTCGGCGTAGTCGTTGCCCTGGAGGTCCTGGGCGTTGTAGATGTATTCCTTTATCTGGGCGTTCTTCGAGGGCTGGTTAAGCTCGGTGTTGCCGTCGTAGGGGCGCATGTCGTGGTTGTAGGTGGTGGTGATGACGTCTATTTCGTCGGTGCCGTGGTCGGCATAGAGGACGATGTTGCGCATTTCCTCGGAGTAGTCGAGATAGATGTGGTCGCCTTCCTTGTTGAACTCCACGTCCTGCATGCTGTAGGGGTTTCCCCAGTCGTCCACGAGGATTTCGCCCATGTGTATCTCCAGAGGCTCTTCATCAACGAAGGTTTCCATTTCATACACGGGTGTGCTGCAAGGCACCACGACCTTGTCGCCCTGCACGGTGCCCTCTATCCAGAGTTCGTTGCAGAAGAGCAGGCCGGGGAAGAGGCTGCCGAAGCAGATGGTCTTGCCGTCTTCAGAGAAATAGAGTTCGTTGGCCACGTCCATTACGGGAAGGAAACCCTCGCCGAAGTCGCGCACTACGCAGCTCATCTTGTAGTACTTCATTTCGCCTTTGGGCGTGATGAGGGCGCCCTTTTCCTTGACGTTGCGGACGGACTTGATGTCCTTCTGTTCGATGTGGCGGTAACTGCGCACCTTCACAGGACGCTGGGCAGCGCTGGCACCAAGTACGGTGCAGGCTGCGAGTAAGAGGAGACCCCCTCTTATCCCCCGAAAGGGGGAAGACAGATACTTAATAATGTTAGTCATTGTAGAAGTTATTTAGTTGATTAGTTTTTTTAGTTTGTTAGTTATCGCTCCAGAGTATTCTCCCCCTCCCTCGCAGGGGAGGGGTGGCGCGGTGCAAAGCAGCCGCGACGGGGAGAGGCCTTTACTTGTTAAGATACACGCGGCGGCCCTTTATGTAAAGCTGTCCGTTGGCGGGATTGGCAACGCGGCGGCCTTGAAGGTCGTAGGCCGTTGAGAGTTGAGAGTTGAGGGTTGAGAGTTGAGAGTCTTCTGTTGACAGTTCTTCTATTCCGTCGGGACGCTCGGCATTGAGGCCGTAGATATACGGAGTCTTGTCGGCCTGTACTATCTCGCCGGTTTTGCCGTCGAGGAGGAGGGCCACCACTTCCAGGTTCTCGGCCTTAGAGTATTTGGGGAGGTCGGTGGTGCAGCGGTAGTAGTAGGTGACGCCGCTCTCCACGTTGGCAGGGAAGCCGCCCTTCTGGCCCTCGATGGCGGGATAGATGCCGCGGGCCACGTCGTCTATTTCCACGTGGCAGTCGCCGGGCAGGTTCTCGAAGCCGCCCATCTCGCCGCGGGCATTGCCGGTGTAGAAGTTTTTCTGCGTGACGGGTATTTTGTTCTCGGTGACGACGAACACCATGCGGTAGTCGGTGCCGCTGATGTTGCGGTAGAAGCGTGTCTCTGTCTCGAAGGTAATCTTCGTGCCGCTGACGCTGGCGGTGAGCCATACGCCGGCGTCGGCCACGTTGGGCATGCCGGCATACCAGGCCTGCAGTTCGGCCAGGCGGGGCAGCTCTTCCTTGTTGACACGGTTGTTGATGCAGCCGGGGAAGCCAGAGGGCAGTTTCTTGTTTATCCAGCTGGTGTAGCCGGCCACCTCATAGGCGTCGCCGCTGTGGATGGCTATGCCGATGAAGTCGTCGGGGTGGAGCCTCTTCATCTCCCTGAGGCCCACGATGCCATAGACGCACCATCCACACCAGGTGCCGGTGCCCTCTTCCACCACCATCTTGCGATAGAAGAGTTCTTTGGCCACACTGAAGGAGAGGTGTGCCACGTTGTCGTCGGGGCCCTGGTCGGGGGTGCCGTCGGCCCAGCAGAGGGTGAGCTGACAATCCACGGGACCTTCCTCCGTGACGACCGTAGTGGGCACGGTGATGCTGAAGTCGGTGGCTTCGAGATAGGCCAGCGACTTTTCTATGGTATAGCGTCCGGCCTCCAGGCCGTTGAGGGTGCAGAGGATATAGGGCTTGACGGCCGTCTGGGTGGCAAGGTTCTTGATGGAGCCCGTCACGACGAAACTGTCGCCCATTTTCATGAGTTCGTTCTTGGTCTTCACGTCGTAGATGCTGAGGTTGTGGGTCGGCACGTTGCCTTCCACCACGGCCTCCACGGAAAGGCTGCCCCAGTTCTCACTGGCGTAGGAGCTCCATTTGCCGTTCTTGCTTATCCATGCGCCGTCGGGGTGGGTGGGGCCGGCGAAGGAAATCATCGGCATCTTGGTGGCCTGTCGGAACCGCACGCCCACCCAGAGTTCTTCTTCCTGGCCCGTGATGGTGTAGCCTTTGCCCACCGGGACGTTGTTCCATCCGGCCTTGAGAGCGCTCTTCGTGCCGCTCACGATGTTGGCGCCGTCCTTGGCGGAGCGCACCCAGCCCGTCACGGATGTGGGATAGGTGTCGGCTGCGGGCAGTCCGAAATGTACGGCTGTAATCTTGCAGCCCACATAGCCCGAGAGGCTTTCGCGGGGCAGGCGGATGGCCAGGTCGATGTCGGCATCGTTGCCCGAGAGGCCGCTGACGTGGCCTTCCTTATCCGTGGCGATGCTGCTGTCGCAGTAGCCCACATAGATGAGGCCGTCGGCCTTGACTGCGGCCACGGAGGTGAAGAAAACGAAAAGGAGCAGGGTGAGGTGTAGAAGTTTTCCTTTCATACGCGCGTAATAATTGATTATTGTGGGGCAAAGTTACGCATAATTGCCGACACGGCAAAGGCGAAAGGGGCTAAAAGTGCATCTTCAGGGCCACGGCAGGCCGATTTAGGGCACTTTTCGCTACGTATTAAGACAGATGGGACGCGATTATTTTTTAATAAAGCGGCGGGGGCACGGCGGGTGTCGCGGCACGGCTTTTTGCTTCGTAAGTACAATTTCCGTGTCAAGATTTTTTACACTTTTCGTGCGTTTTTATGGCAAAATTTGGGCGTGGAGGCGAGCGCGCGGAGGTTCGGACGGAAAAAACGCTGTTTTTAAGACGCCGTTACACGGCTCATTTATAGACGCTTAACTACAGAGGAATTTTGGCGGAGATTCCTTTGGGGGCGCTACACCCGCTTTTAAGTGCGAAAAAGGGCCGCCGCGCGGTGGCGTTTTTGCGATTTTTTTCGGAAATTTGTCCCTTTTAGCAAAAACTAAAGCCCTTTTAGTTAAAACTAAAGCCCTTTCAGTTGAAACTATCCCCCTTTCAGTTTCGCCGATGTCCCTTTTAATTTTTCCGATGTCCCTTTTAGTTTCGCGTAAAATAGGGTATCGGGAAAAATGAAGGGGGGCGGCGGAGAAAAAAATGACGGGGCGGCGCGCATTTTTCGGCTAAAAGCGCATTCAGGCCTCATGGCGCGGCGTTTTCTCCTTTTTTCGCTTTGTCAAGATTTTTTACACTTTCAAAAAATCGCGAAATGTGTTCAGTTAAAGTAAAACTATAAGTCACGGAGGCTACCGTGACGGGCCGAAATGGGTCTTTTCGAAATGCTGGTAGTCCTTCAGCGAGCGCCAGTCGCCGCCCCATGTGAAGCCGTGGGCGCGGAAGAGGCGGTAGGCCAGGTCGGAGTGGGTAATCTGCGGCGTGCGGCGGGCTCCCTCGGGCTTTACGACGGCGCCCTTCACGTAGGGGTTCCACAGGGGGTTGAGGTCTATGGCGAGACCCTGGCCATGGAGTGAAATGCGACCGGTGGAGGAGCCCGTAATGGTGCGGTAGTTGAAGGCGGAGGTGTTGTTGGCGGCCATGGAACGGTCGTCGTCGGCCCCAAATTCGTCAATGAGGGCGATGCGAGCGATGGGGTAATTCGCACGGTAGAGGGAGTCGAAGATTTCTGCGACGTCGCCGGCGATGAGACGGTTTACTATCATTTCGCCTTGCCGCGTACGGCCCTCTGCATCAACGTAGTAGAGGCGCAAATGGCGCAACTCGGCACGCAGGGCGGCGGGGGTGGCGGCTTTCCAGGAGCCACCGGCCTTCATACGCTGGAAAAGGGAATCGGAAATAAGGGATATGGTGGCGTGTTTCGGAGCGGGGGCGGGGGAAAGGGGCACGGCGCGCACCGGTAGGTGCGTCGCGAGCGCACAAATGCACGTCACGAAATAAAAGAGGTGACTTTTTAGGCTTTTTTTAGACATTTTTTGTTTGTTTTGGTGCAAAAATACTAAAAAAAGCCATTATGCGGAAGCTCAGGAGAAAATAAATTTGTATATTTGCGGCAGATATCTCTCACAAAACAATAATCCATGAAAAAAAGCTTATTTTTTCTGACAATCTTCGCCGCCCTGAGCACACCCAACGTCTGGGCGCAGGGTGAAGCAGCCGACTCCCTCGGAATGGACGCGGCCGACTTTACCTTCACCGAGTCTCAGCTGGACGAAGATGCCGACGTTGCCCAGACAATCAGCAACGTGCAGGGCGAAGACGGCTACCTCAGCGAGGTGGGCTACGGCTTCAGCGCCATGCGATTTAAGGTTCGCGCCCTTGATAACCAGTACAATCAGACGTACATCAACGGTCTGATGATGATGGACCCCGAGCGCGGCATGTTCAACTACAGCAGCGTGGGCGGCCTCAACGAGGCAACGCGCGCAAAGGAAGGCATCGGCTTCGGGCAGATGGCTTTTTACGGCCTTAGCGACGTGGGCGGTGCGCAAAGCATCAATATGCGCGCCTCGCAGATCTATGCCGGCAACAAACTCACCGTGAGCGCCACGAACCGCAACTATGTGGGCCGCGTGATATACACCCACGGCACGGGCTTCAACAAGAACGGATGGGCCTTTGCCGGCTCGCTGAGCTACCGCGGCGCACCCATGGGATGGGGCAACGTGCCGGGCACGTTCTACAACTCCATGGGCTACTTCCTCTCCGCCCAGAAACGCTTCAACGAGAACCATGACCTCAGCCTCGTGACCTACGGCGCACCCACCGAACGCGCACAGCAGGGCGCCAGCACCGAGGAAGCCTACGCCCTGGCCAACAGCCACTACTACAACCCCAACTGGGGCTACCAGGGCGGCAAGAAGCGCAACGCCCGCATCGTGCAGAGCTTCGACCCCACCGCTATACTCACCTGGGACTGGAAGAGCAACGACGGCACGAAGAAACTGACCACCAGCGCCGGTTTCCACTATGCCCTCTACAGCAGCAGCGCACTGGGCTGGAGCGGCGACGCCTATGACCCCCGCCCCGACTACTACAAGAACCTGCCCTCCAGCATCTTCAACGTCTATGACCCCGAGAAGAACAACCCCACGTATCTGGAGGAGAACAGCTTCTTCATGGACCAGTGGCAGGACCTCTACGACTACTGGAAGGCCGACAAAGCCAACCGTCAGATAAACTGGGACCGCATGTACTTCGTCAACAAGCAGAACGGCGGTGAGAGCCTCTACTATCAGGAGCGCCGCCACAGCGACCAGATGAGCACAGGCCTCTCCAGCACTTTCAACCACTCGTGGAGCCCCACCGGCAAGTACGCCTTCGGTGTGCAACTCAGCACCACGAAAGGCATGCACTACAAGACGATGGCCGACCTCCTGGGCGGTGATTACTTCACCGACGTGGACAAGTTCGCAGCCAACGACCACGGCATCAACAGCGACGAAGCCCAGTGTGACCTGCGCAACCCTAACCGCAGGATTCAGGTGGGCGACAAGTTCGGCTACAACTACAACATCTACGTGAACAAAGCCCGCGCGTGGGGCCAGGTAGAAAAGGACATCAACAACTGGTACCTCGCCCTGGGCGGCAACATCGACGGCACAACCATCGAGCGCGAAGGCCTGATGCAGAACGGTTGCTACAAGGACTACTCCTACGGCAAGAGCGGCGCTGCCAAATTCCTCGGCGGCGCAGCCAAGACCGTCATAGCCTGGAGGCCCAACGCCAACCACCGCCTGGCCCTCGCTGCCAGCGTGGCCAGCCGCGCCCCTGAGGCACGCAACGCCTTCGTGGCCCCCCGCGTGCAGAACAACTTCGTGAACAACCTCACCAACGAGGACCTCTACAGTGTGGACTTCAAATATAAGTTCGACTTCGGCAAGTTCAGCGGCCAGATTGGCGGCTACTACGCCCGCTTCATGAACGGCGTAGAGCAGACGGCCTACTACAACGACCAGCAGAGCTGCTTCACCTACCTGACGATGACCGACGTGGAACGCCAGCACTACGGCGTGGAACTCCTCTTTAACTATCAGGTAACCCAGAACCTGAAGTTCTACCTCCTGGGCACCTACGGCGAGGCACAATACGTCAACAATCCTCTGGCACAGGTGAATCCCGAAGGCTCCAACGCACGCCAGATACGCGAGCTCAATACCTTCAAGAACCCCATCACCGATGCTACGGAAGACCTCCGCGTCATTGCCGACGGCATGCGCATCGGCGGCACGCCCCTCACGGCCTTCAGCCTCGGCCTGAACTACAACATCAACTACTGGTACTTCGAACTGAGCCTCAACTACTACGACCGCGTGTATGTGTCCTACAGCCCCTACCAGCGCCTGAACAAGACCTACCTGAACGCCGGTAAGTTCTACATGGGCGAAGGCGACAACGGCACAGCCTTCACCGAGGACACCCGCAGGGCCGTGGAAGAAGAAGGCGGCCTGCTCTACTCCGCCGACGGCGTGCTGCTGGCCTCCTATGCCAAGGCTCAGGAGAAATTCCGCGGCAGCGTGATGCTCGACGGCAGCATTGGCAAGAGCCTCCGCCTGAAGCACGGACGCATGCTCAACATCAACCTCAACCTGACCAACATCTCCAACAACAAGAAGGTGAAGACGGGCGGCTATGAGCAGAACCGCGACGACAGCTACTACAAGGAAGAGGGCGACATCTACACTAAAGGTGAAGACCGCGCGTATAAGTTCAGCAAGAACGCCAAGTACTACTACGCCTTCCCCTTCAACTTCTTCCTGAACGTAGGACTCAAGTTCTAACTTCTACACATTATATATATAATACAGAACTTGAACATTCACCTTAAAGACTCCATAACAATGAAAAAGATATATATACTGCTCGCCCTCGCCTTCGGATGCTTCAGCCTCAGCAGCTGCCTCGACAATGTGGACGAGCCCGACGTAAGTGACTTTCTCATCACAAGCCCTACCAGCATAGGCAAGACAAACATCACTATCTACGAACTGAAAAAGAAATTCAGCAACGAGATAGGCACCAACAACACCTTCAAGCAGGTGGAAGAAAACATCATCGTAGAGGGCGTTGTCGTAGGTAACGACGACGGCGGCAACCTCTACCAGACACTCATCATCCGCGACCTCGCCGGTGAAGAGCCCGGCAGCGAAAAGGACCAGTGCATAGAGATTGGCATCCGCAACACCTGGATTTCGCCCTACTTCCAGCGCGGCCAGCGCATCAAGGTGGCCCTCAAAGACCTCTGGATAGGCAACTACAGCAAGACACCCAAGATTGGCACGCCCTACTACACCAGCGCCGGCAATAAGCGCCTCGGCCCGATGCTCCTTCAGGACTGCAAAACGCATATTGAGCTCGTCGGCAAGCCTGACACCAACGCTCCTGAACTCGTGCCCATCGATTGCACGCAGGGCGAAGGCCTCAGTTGGCTTGGCAACTCCGGCAACCAGGGATATATGAACTCTCCCCGCCTCGTGACCGTGAAAGGCACCATTGACGAGGTGCAGGGCAGCGCCGCCGAGCATGCCGCTATGGGCGAACTCTCCGGCGAAAAGGAACCCCTCCCCAAAATCTTCTCCCCGAAGGAACTCTACGACGCCGGCTATGCCGTGGACCGCACGCTGAGCATCTCCGGCCAGTCCAAACTTAAGGTCACCCTCCGCACCAGTACGCAGAACGACATCAGTTATCTGCCCATCCCCACCGACGAGCGCAGCTATACTGGCATCCTGACCTTCTACAGCGGCTGGCAACTGCAGCTCCGCCACAAGGATGACATCGTGCCTCATATCCAATAGGCCCATGCACTACTCTTCAATAGAAAACAAACAATAAAATATATACAATTATGAAACTTTTAAGTAAGATTTTCTCTCTCTTCTGTCTTCTGGCTTGCTTCGCAGCCTGTGAAGACATTCCCATGCCTTACGAGCCCCAGACCGAGGACGACAGCAACGACTCCACCATCTACTACAGCAGTGCCTCCCTCTACAACGGCTGGACGCTGGTGAAGATTGGTGACAACCAGCCTTGGAGCCAGGGCAGCAGTTACACCCAGGCCACCGGCTATCAGAAGTGGGACGGCGCCGATACCAAGAGCAACCGCGCCGCTGAGGGCCTCCTCGTATCTCCCGCCTTCCATACCAAAGCCCTGAAGACCGGCAAGGTGAAGATCAGCTTCGACAACTGCGTAGGCTACGCTCAGAACGACGCTGCCTATGCCGACCACATCAAACTGCTCATCAGCAAGGACGCCGGCACAAGCTCCTACAACGCTGAAGAATGGAAGGAACTCGACTGGAAGGCCACCCACGTGTCCTCCGACTGGACCCTCACCAAGGACGAAGTGCAACTCCCCGACGAGTACGTCAATCAGGAAAATGTACGCATCGCATACTGGTTCGTCACTGGCTCCGCTGACAAGAGCGTTACCTTCGAGCTCAAGAACTTCGTCATTGAGGAAGGCGTAGCTGGCGAAGGCGGCGATGACGACCCCACTAAACCCCAAGGTTCCGGCACGAAGGATGACCCCTACAACATTACCGCCGCTCTGGCCTACACCAGTGCCCTCGCTGCCGACACCAACTCCGACCCCATCTACATCACTGGCTATGTGACCTCCTTCAAGAGCGGTGAAGAGCCGGGCAACACCTTCGGCAATGCCACCTACTACCTTGCCGACACTCCCGATGGCACCTCTACCTTCCTCGTATATCGCGGCATGTACTACGGCGGCACTAAGTTCTCCAGTTCAGAAGAACTTAGCGTGGGCGACTCCGTAGTCATCTATAGCCCCGTCGTTAACTTCAGGGGCGACACCCCCGAGACCGTGAACGGCAAGGCCCAGATAATCTCTATCAACGGCAAGACCCAGGACGGCGGCGAGGACACGCCTCCCACTCCCGCTGGCAAGAGCACCAAGGATAACCCCTACACCGTGGCTCAGGCCCTGACGGGTTCCGGCAACCAGTATGTAAAGGGCTACATCGTGGGCTACGTAGATGGCAAGACCCTCTCCACCGGTGCCACGTTTGCCGCCGCCACTGACGTCACCACTAACCTCCTGATGGCAGACAAAGCCGACGAGAAAACTGTCAACAAGTGTCTTCCCGTACAGCTCCCCGCAGGCAAGTTGCGCGAAGCCCTCAACCTTTCCGTCAGTGGCATTCTGGGCAAGCAACTTGAGATTTACGGTTCGCTGGAACCGTATTTCGGTGCCCCCGGCCTGAAGACCCCCGAATGGGCAAAGTTGGACGGCGAGGAGATTGGCGAAACGCCCGATGCCATTACCTCCGGCATCGTATGGGATTTCACCAAGAGCCAGTGCAACTTCACTATTGACAACAAGGCAAAGCCTGAGGCTCTCTCCTACATCTGGCAACAGACCACCCAGTACGGCATGAAGGCAACCGCTTACGTCAACAACACTGACTACGCTTGCGAAGGCTGGCTCATCAGTCCCGCAACCGATCTCACCGGCAAGACCACGATGTCCATCAGTCACGCTGGCAAGTTCTTCGCAAGCGAAAACCAAATGAAGAAGGACATAACCATCTGGGCCAGCCAGAACGGCGGAGACTGGAAACAGCTCACCATTTCTACCTATCCCTCCAACAACGACTGGACCTTTGTCGATGCCACCGTGGCTCTCGGCGAATTTGCCGGCAAGAGCAATGTGAAGATTGCCTTTGTATTTAAGAGCGAACAGAAGTCCGGCACTTGGGAAGTAAAGAAAGCAACTATATACTAATACATAATGAAGAGTAAACTCTTCGCCATTCTCATCATCGCCGCACTGCCCTTTTTCATGAGTAGTTGCGGCGATGACGATGACGGCATAGAATGGATTCCATCCGAGGGGGGAGGCAGCACGGGAGCACCCACCACCAATGTCACCTCCCGTCTGGAGTGTCCGCAGCCCAAAGGTGATGCCAACGAGCAGATAATAGCCCACTGGACGCGCCGCAGCGGTGACTCCATCATGACCTACTGCCTCGCCTACGACCTCCAGAAGCTCCACTCCCGCTGGGTGGCCTTCCGCTTCGACGGCAAGACGCGCAACAGGAGTGTATCCCGCCTCGACGCCTGGGCCGACGACCCCAGCCTCGCCCCCCGCTATCAAATCGGCACGGGAGGCTTTGGCAGCGGCTACGCCCGTGGTCACATCTGCGGCTCGGCTGACCGTCTGTATTCCAGAGAAGCCAACGAGCAGACCTTCTATATGACCAACATGTCGCCGATGAACTACAACTTCAACAGTGGCTACTGGATCACTCTGGAAGATTTGGTGCGCGACTGGGCCAAGGCCGACTATGCCGACACCCTCTACGTCGTAAAAGGCGGCACCATCGACGACAAAAACATCAAGCAGCACATCGAACGCGGCGGTAACCGCACCACGGTCGTGCCCCGCTACTACTTTATGGCGCTCCTGAAAATAAAGTACGGCACATACCACAGCATTGCCTTCCTCATGGAAAACAAAGACTACGGCTATTCCTACGAAAACATCGTCCCCGCCAAAGAGATGCGGCAGCACGCCATGAGCGTCAACGACCTCGAAAAATTCACGGGCATCAATTTCTTCTGGAACCTGCCCGACGACAAGGAAGAGACCATCGAGGCGGAGTGCTCCCCCGTTAATTGGAGCCGATTATAAATCCTATCTATCCCCCCGCAGACTTCAACATCATGAAAAAAGAAAACATCATTTCCGCCGCCATCCTCGGCATTGCTCTCGTAATATGCGGTTTTGCCCTGCGCTCTGGCATTATTTTCGCTACCGATTCCCATCGTCAGGTCAGCGTGAAAGGTCTTGCCGAGAAGGAAGTCAAGGCCGACAAGGTCACGTGGCCGCTCATCTATAAGGAGATAGGCAACGACCCCAACGCCCTCTACAGCCAACTGGCCGCCAAGAACGCCTCCGTCGTGGCCTTCCTCAAGCAAGGCGGCATCACCGACGCCGAAATCAGCGTCAATCCGCCCTCGGTGGAGGACCGACAGGCCGACAGTTACTCCAACGAGACCGTCAGTTACCGCTATAAGGCCACAAGTGTCATCACTGTCACGTCCTCTGACATCGACAAGGTGCGCCGACTCATGACCCAGCAGACCGAACTCCTCAAGCAAGGCATACCCATCGTCATTGCCGAATACGGAGACAACGCCGTGAGCTACGATTTCACCTCTCTCAACGACGTAAAGCCGGCTCTCGTGGAGGAAGCCACGAAGAACGCCCGCACCACCGCCGAGAAGTTCGCTGCCGACAGCCAGAGCAAACTCGGCAAAATTCTTCAGGCCCATCAGGGTCAGATAGAAATTGAAGACCGCGACGCTACGACGCCATATATCAAGAATGTGCGCGTAGTAGTCTCCATGGACTATCAACTGAAAGACTAACCCCCCAACGTCCCTCCCCATGAAGAAACGCCTTTCCCTGCTTCTCTGTGCCGCTCTCACCTCTCTCGGCCTCTCGGCCCAGGTGGAGTATCTCGACATCACGCTGACCAACGGCCAGGTGGTGAGTTACCCCGTCGAGAGCATCGCCAGCGTATCGTTCCACACCGAAGCCACGCCCGGCGACGGCACCCGCGAGCACCCCTTCTCCGTCAAGGAGGCCCTCGTGGCCTACCAGACGCAGACGGCCGCCCAGAAAGTGTGGGTGAAGGGCGTCATCGTGGGCTCAGTGTGCGGCTCCTACATGAGCGAGGCGCATCTGGGCATCGACACGTGCTCCAACACCAATATCCTCATCGCCAACAGTGTGCTTGAGACAAGTGCTGGCCGTTGTCTGCCCGTACAGCTCCCCTCCGGAGCCGTGCGCGCCGCCCTCAACCTCAAGGATAACCCCGACAACTTCCATCGCGAACTCCTTCTTTACGGTTCCCTGGATAAATACTTCGCCGTGGGCGGCATCAAGTCGCCCTCCGACTACGAACTTGGCGACAAGGCCGACGCCGACATCGTCACCCCCGGCATACATCCCGGCCGCATGGAAGTGCCCGCCCTCATCCGTGGCGACGAGTTCATCACCCACACGGCCTACATCAACGACACCTCCACCGAGCGCGTGCCCAACTACTACGTCTCCTACTCCCCCTCGGCGCATCACGCCCACTGGGTGGCCTATCGCTTCGATGCCACCACGCGCCAGACCAACACCTCGCGCGCTGAGGGCAGTTCATATCCCGTGGACCCCGACAGCAAGAGTTCCCTGCCCTCCAACGCCTTCTCCGGCACCGGCTACGACCACGGCCACATCTGTGCCTCCGCCGACCGCCTCTACTCCTCGCAGGCCAACGAGCAGACGTTCTACATGACCAACATGTCGCCCCAGGTTCCCAACTTCAACCGCGGCTATTGGCGCAACTATGAGAGCATGCTGCAGACCCTCGCCGCCGATGCCGAGTTTGCCGACACCCTCTACGTCGTCAAGGGCGGCACAATCGCCGAGGGGCAGGTTTCCACCACCATCTCCTGTAACGGACTCACCGTGCCCGTGCCCAAATACTTCTTCATCGCCCTCCTGAAGGTGAAGAACGGCCAGTACAGCGCCCTCGGCTTCTGGATGGACCACCGCGAGTATGAAACGGTGAAGGACAAGTCGGCCGATTTCCGCGCCCACGCCGTGAGCATCACCGACCTCGAAGGCCTCACCGGCTTCGACTTCTTCCCCACCCTCCCCGACGACATCGAGCGGGCCGTGGAAGGCACATTCTCCGCCGACGACTGGCGCCTGTAGCCCCTCCGCGCCCCCTCGGCCCCAGACATAGCCCTGCGCCCCTCGGCGCGGGGCTTTTTCATGCCCAACGCCGCGCACTTAGAGTTTTACTTTAACTGAACGCATTTCGCGATTTTTTGAAAGTGTAAAAAATCTTGACAAAACGAAAAAAGGAGAAATCGCGGCGCTGTCAGCCCTAAACCATCTTTTAGCCGAAAAGCGCGCGCCGCCCCGTCATTTTTTTCTCCGTCGCCTCCCTTCATTTTGTCCGATACCCTATTTTACGCGAAACTAAAAGGGACATCGGAAAAATTTAATGGGACATCGGCGAAACTAAAAGGGGGATAGTTTCAACTGAAAGGGCTTTAGTCGTAACTAAAAGGGCTTTAGTTTTTGCTAAAAGGGACAAATTTCCGAAAAAAATCGCAAAAATGTCGTCGCGCGGCGGCCATTTTTCGCACTTAAAAGGAGGTGTAGCGCGTCCGAAGGAATCTCTGCCAAAATCCCTGCAAACATAAGCGTTTATAAATGAGCCGTGTAACGGCGTCTTAAAAAACGGCGTTTTTTCCGTCCGAACCTCCGCGCGCTCGTTTTCACGGCCAAATTTCGCTAAAAAAGCACTCCGGAAAGGTAAAATATTTTGACACATTACTTTCACTTACGCTCCGTTGCAGCGCCAGCGGAGGGCATCGCAACAGGTCGCGCTCGCGCGCATGGCGCACGTATAAATAAAAAAGGTATTTCACGTCATGCCGCATTTTCTTGCCCTCTCACGCCTCACACGTGCAATATGCACCCCCCTCCCACTGCAACGGGTCAGTGCGCTCTGGCCGCGATTTCCAAAGAGCCGGAAATGCGCCGCTCTTGAGCCAGGAAACAAGGTGCGGAAAAAGAAGTTTCTATCCGTAGGATAGGCAGCAAAAGAGGCAAGCCTTACACTTTTTAAGAAAAAAGTGGCATTTTTTGACAAAAAGAGGGAGAAAAACTTCCGTAATTCACAATAAATTCGTAACTTTGCAGCGATAAACCTAAAGGTAGGTTCTATTAATTAGCTCGTGACGGCTTTTCGGCTCTTCCGCAGTAGATTTCTTTCTTTCATAAAGGAGCGTAGCGGGCTACGTGACTGAATGAAAGGAAGAAAGATACAAGAGAAGAGACAAAAGCGGCCGAGCATAGAATACTACCCGAAATGAAAGAGAAAACTAATTTATAGAACCTACCTAAAATAAATGGCAGAAAAAACTCAGACTGGCAACTACAGCGCCAGTAACATCCAAGTACTTGAAGGCCTTGAGGCCGTACGTAAGCGCCCGGCCATGTATATCGGCGACATCAGCGAGCGCGGTCTCCACCATCTGGTGTATGAGACCGTGGACAACTCCATTGACGAAGCCCTCGCCGGCTATTGCAACCACATAGAGGTCTTTATCAACGAGGACAACTCCATCACCGTGCAGGACAACGGCCGCGGTATCCCCGTGGACGAACATCCGAAAGAGCACCGCTCCGCCCTGGAGGTGGTAATGACGGTGCTGCACGCCGGCGGTAAGTTCGACAAAGGCTCCTACAAGGTGAGCGGCGGCCTCCACGGCGTAGGCGTAAGTTGCGTAAACGCATTGTCAAACCACATGCTCTCGCAGGTGTTCCGCGACGGCAAGATATACCAGCAGGAATACGAGAAGGGCAAACCGCTCTACCCCGTGAAGGTGGTGGGCGAGACCACGCTGCGCGGCACACGCCAGCAGTTCTGGCCCGACGGCGAAATCTTCACCACAACCGTCTATAACTACGACACACTGGCCGACCGCATGCGCGAACTGGCCTACCTGAACGCCGGCATCACCATCGTGCTCCGCGACCTGCGCCCCGACGAGGAAGGCAACCTGCGCGAGGAAACCTTCCACAGCGAACAGGGCCTGCCCGAGTTCGTGCGCTACATCGACCAGCACGACGGCCGCACACCACTCATCGCCGACGTCATACACATTGAGACTGAAAAGGCCGGCATACCCATCGAGGTGGCCCTGACCTACAACACGTCGTTCAAGGAGAAGATACAGTCCTACGTCAACAATATCAACACCCACGAAGGCGGCACCCACCACGCCGGCTTCCGCACCGCCCTCACCCGCGTGCTGAAAAAGTATGCCGAGGACACCGCATCGAAGGTCATCGAGAAGGACAAGATAGAAATCTCCGGCGAAGACTTCCGCGAAGGCCTCACCGCCGTCATCAGCGTGAAGGTGGCCGAACCGCAATTTGAGGGTCAGACGAAGACGAAACTCGGCAACAGCGAAGTGGCCGGCGCCGTGAACCAGGCCGTGGGCGAAGCCCTCGCCTACTACTTGGAAGAACACCCGCAACCCGCCAAGATTATCGTCGATAAGGTCATCCTAGCCGCCAAGGCCCGCATCGCAGCCCTCAAGGCCCGCGAGAGCGTGATTCGCAAGAGCCCCATGACCGGCGGCGGCATGCCCGGCAAACTGGCCGACTGCTCCTGCAAGGACCCCGAGCAGTGCGAACTCTTCCTCGTCGAGGGTGACTCCGCCGGCGGCTCCGCCAAGCAGGGCCGTAGCCGCCTGACGCAGGCCATCCTGCCCCTGCGCGGTAAGATTCTCAACGTGGAGCGCGTGCTCTCCTCCAACTGGCACAAAGCCCTGGAGAGCGACGAGGTGCGCAATATCATCCAGGCCCTCGGCATACGCTTCGTGCTGGAAGACAAACCCAGCAATGAGCCCACCGAGGACGACGGCGAAGCATCATATATGCACTCCTACGTGCCCGATGCCAACATTGAGAAACTGCGCTATGACAAGTGTATCATCATGGCCGATGCCGACGTGGACGGTCAGCACATCGCCACCCTCATCATGACGCTGTTCTACCGTTATTTCCCCCGCGTCATCCGCGAAGGCCACCTCTACATTGCCATGCCGCCGCTCTATCGCTGCGCAAAGGGCAAAATAGAGAAATACTGCTACAATGACGAGGAGCGCGCCGCCTTTGCCCGCGAACACGGCGACGGAACGGAAAACGGCATCAAGGTGCAGCGCTATAAAGGTCTGGGTGAAATGAACCCGCAGCAACTGTGGGAGACCACGATGGACCCCGAGCGCCGTCTCCTCAAGCGCGTGACGCTCGAAGACGCCGAAAACGCCGACGCCACCTTCTCCATGCTCATGGGCGAGGACGTAGCGCTACGCCGCGAATTCATCGAGAAGAACGCCACATACGCCAACATTGACGCATAACCCCGGAAATACAAACAGAACAACCGATACTTATGAAAAAATTACAAAGCCTGCTGCTCACGCTGGCCCTCGTCGCCACGGCAGCCTCCAGCGCCTTTGCACAAGGCCTTAACCCCAACGGCTACAAGCCCTATCCCTACATCTTCGTAGGTGCACAGGGCGGTGCTCAGACCACTTTCACCGACTACGACCAGACAAAACTCATCACACCCACCGCTGCCCTGCAGTTTGGCGCCATGTTTACGCCCGTAGTGGGAACCCGTCTCCACGTAGGCGGCATCTGGAACAAGGGCGGCATAACTGATCTCGGCGAATACGAATATAAGTACGTCACCTCCGACATTGACGTGATGCTCAACCTGGCCAATATCTTCTATCCCAGCAATGCTCCCCACCTCTTCAACCCCTATCTCGTGGGCGGCGTGGGCCTTGGCTACGCATGGGACAACGATGACTTCACCTCCAACCCCGAGATGATGAAGACCTCACCGCTGGCCTGGACGAAGGACCGCTACGTGCACAACTTCCGCGTGGGCGCACTCTTTGAGTTCAATGTGTGCAAGCACCTCGGCGTAAACATCGAGATTGACGCCAACAACTACCACGACCGCTACAACTCAAAGACCACCGGCCGCGGCGACTGGCAACTCACCGCCATGGCCGGCCTGACATATAAGTTCGGCTTCAAGAAGAGTAAGGCTGCGCCCGTAATCGTGGAGACTCCCGCCCCCGTCGTTGTGGAAGAGCCCGTGAAGGTTGAAGAGCCCGTCGTTGTAGAAGAGCCCGTGAAGGTGGAAGAACCCGTGAAAGTGGAAGAGCCCGTGAAGGTGGAAGAGCCCGTAGTGGTAGAGGCACCCAAGACTCCCGAAAACACGGAAATCTCTATCTATTACAACATCGGCAAGAGCACGCCGAAGGAAACCGAAGAGAGCAAGATTGCAACCTTCGCAGGTTGGCTCAAGTCTCACCCCGAAGCCAAGGCATCCCTCGTGGGCTACGCTGACGCCGGCACCGGAAACGCCGAAGTCAACGCCCGCCTCGCTAAGCAACGTGCCGAGCGCCTGAAGAACACTCTCGTAGAAAAATACGGCATTCCCGCCAGCAGAATAGCCACTGACAGCAAGGGCGACACCGTGCAGCCTTATCCCCAAAATGATGACAACCGCGTCGTAATGGGTGTGGCCGCAGAATAAGCCTGAATATAACTCAGCAACACTACGTTCAGCTAACGATACATCTCCGCCAGCAAGGATTGTCCCTGCTGGCGGATTTTTTGTTTAGGAAAGGGAGGGAAAAGAAGATTAAACAAGACAAACAGCAAACCGCAATAAGGCATAAAATGAGGCGCTTGAGGCGAAAAAACGCCGCTGCAAGGTTAATAATAAGCGGAAAAGTAAAAAAAAGAGAAGAAAAAGAGCAGAAAGTTACAAAAAATCAGTAACTTTGTAGCGCAAAGTATATATACACGCATTATGAACCCCGAAATTCGCGTTATCATCAGCGGTGGCGGCACCGGCGGCCACATATTTCCCGCCATAAGCATCGCCAACGAAATCTGCCACCAGTGCCCCGAAGCACAGATACTCTTTGTGGGTGCAGAAGGCCGTATGGAGATGCAACGCGTGCCGCAAGCCGGGTACAAGATAGAGGGACTGCCCGTGCGTGGCCTCATCAGGCCGCTGTGGAGCCCGAAGAACATCGGCGTGATGCTCGACTTCCTCAAGAGCCGTCGGCGCGCGAAAAAGATAATCCGCGACTTCCGCCCTGACGTGGCCGTAGGAGTGGGAGGATATGCCTCAAGCCCTACGCTCAACGCCGCTTATGCCCTCGGAGTGCCCTGTCTCGTGCAGGAACAGAACTCCTACGCCGGCGTAACCAACAAGAGCCTGGCCAAGAAGGCGAAGTGCATCTGCGTAGCCTACGAAGGAATGGAGCGCTTCTTCCCTAAAGACCGCATAATACTGACAGGCAACCCTGTACGCCAGAACCTCCTGAAGCCCAACGTGAGCAAGGAAGATGCCGTCCGCAGTTTCGGACTGCTACCCGGCAAGAAGACTATACTCGTTATCGGCGGCAGCCTCGGGGCCCGCACCATCAACCAAAGCATACTCGGTCATCTGGAAGAGATACGGCAGGCAGAAAATATTCAGGTGGTGTGGCAGACAGGCAAGTACTATAGCGCCAGCATAGCCGAGCAGTTGAAGAGCGTAGAGGGCGGATGCCCCGCCAACCTTCACGTGACGGAGTTCGTAAGCGACATGGCCGCCGCCTACACCGCCGCCGATCTCGTAGTAAGCCGCGCCGGAGCCAGCAGCATAAGTGAGTTGTGCCTGCTGGGCAAGCCCTCCATCCTCGTACCCTCCCCCAACGTGGCAGAAGACCACCAGACGAAAAACGCACAGACCCTCAGTACACGCGGCGCCGCCCTCTTCGTCAGCGATGCTGAGGCTCCTGAGAGACTCGTCGCCCTCGCGCTGGAAACAGTAGCGGACGAAAAGCAACTACTCAGCATTGGCGCCGAAGCCCTCAAGTTGGCAAAGCCCGATGCTGCCGAAGTCATCGCAAAAGAGGTGCTGAACCTCGCAGAAGAGAAAGAATAACACATCCATTAACAGGATTACCACAAGATACATGAACTTCAAATCAGTATATTTCATCGGTGCCGGCGGCATAGGCATGAGTGCCTTGGTGCGCTACTTCCTCCACGCCGGCTACACCGTGGCCGGTTACGACCGCACCGAGACCCCTCTCACCCGCACCCTCTGCCAGGAAGGAGCACTCCTGCACTACACCGACGACGTCAGCCTTATCCCTGAAGCCTGCCGGCAGAAGGACACGACACTCGTGGTTTACACCCCCGCCATCCCCGCCGACCACAGCGAGCTGCTCTACTTCCAGCACGAAGGCTTCGACATACAAAAACGCGCCCAGGTCCTCGGCACCCTGACCCGCCAGATGCGCGGTCTCTGCGTGGCCGGCACACACGGCAAGACCACCACGACCTCAATGGCCGCCCATCTGCTGCATCAGAGCCACGTAGGCTGCAACGCCTTCCTCGGCGGCATCACAAAAAACTACGGCACAAACTATCTTCTCAAGGAACAGCCCGCGGAAAGCGTCCGGAAGGCTGATGCAATAACCCAGAAGGCTGATGGAATCAAGCAGAAGGCTGACGGAATCGCCCAGAATACTGATGCCGACTTCGTAGTAATCGAAGCAGATGAGTTCGACCGTTCCTTCCACCACCTGCGGCCCTACGCCACGGTCATCACCGCCACAGACGCTGACCACCTCGATATCTACGGCACCGAGGAGGCTTATCTGGAGAGCTTTGCCCACTACACAAGTCTCATCCAGCCCGGAGGTTTCCTCATCCAGCACACAGGCCTCAAGATGAAGGCCCGCCCACAGGAGGAAGTCACCACTTTCTCCTACTCCCGCGACGAAGGAGACTTCCACGCCGAAAACGTACGCATCGGTAACGGCCGCATAGTCTTCAACCTCGTGAGCCCCATCGAGCACATCGCCGACGTAGAGCTGGGCGTGCCCGTCAGCATCAACATTGAGAACGGCATAGCCGCCATGGCGCTGGCACAGATTGCCGGTGCTACGGGCGAAGAAATACGCCGCGCCATGCTAAGCTTCGCCGGCGTTGACCGACGCTTCGATTTCAAAATAAAAAATGAGCATTGCGTCTTCCTAAGTGACTATGCCCATCACCCTGAAGAGATTCGCCAGAGCATAGTCAGCATTCGCGAGGTGTTCAACGGCCGCAAGCTCACAGGAATATTCCAGCCGCACCTCTTTACCCGGACCCGCGACTTCTACAAGGAGTTTGCCGCCGCCCTCTCCCTGCTCGACGAACTCATTCTCCTTGATATCTATCCCGCCCGAGAGGCTCCCATCCCCGGCGTCACCTCCGACATCATCCGAAAGGAGCTCCGCCCCGAAATGCCCTGCATTCTTGCTCACAAAGAGGAGCTCCCCGCCCTTGTGGCCGGCGGCCAGTATGACGTACTCATGCTCCTCGGTGCCGGCGATGCCGATGACTATTGCCCCGAGCTGACTCAGATTCTCCTCAACAAATAAGAAAATCCCTTCACTCCTAAATAAAAGGACACGCTCCCCCGCTCCATGAGAAGCGGCCGCAAGTCCGAATAAGATATCATTAACATCGTTTTTCAGTGAAAGCCGTTTCCATCCTTTTCAAGTTATTGCTCTTCGTAGGCTTGGCGGTCTATCTTGGCTATGCCTTCCTCTTCGTCATGAAGAAAGGCACAGGCGAACGTTGCACCAGCATCAATGTGCAAATAGCCGACAGCATGACAGCCGGATTCGTGACGAGGGATGACGTATTAAAGAAGCTGGAAGCAGCACACCTCAACCTCAAAGGCCAACTGATGGATTCCATCCAAGGTCACAAGATTGAGCAAAGACTCATCAAGGATCCGTTCATCCAAAAGGCCACCTGCTACAAGACACCCGGCGGCAACGTCAACATAATCGTGGAGCAACGCGTCCCCGTCCTCCGCGTCATGGCCGGCAACGGCGACAACTACTATCTTGACGAGAACGGCTACCGCATGATGCCCCAAGGCTACGAGGCCGACCTCGTCGTGGTGACAGGAAACGTGAGCGAAGCATTTGCAAAGAAGCACCTCGTGCCCCTTGGCCGGTTCCTGCGCGACGATGAGTTCTGGAACAGCCAGCTGGAGCAAATCAACGTAACGCCTGAGCATGAACTCGACCTGTTTATGCGCGTCGGAGATCAGACGATACATGCCGGAGAACCCACCAAAATAAAAGAAAAGCTTGAGAAGCTCCGCGTATTCTATAATAAAGTAATGCCTCAGGTGGGGTGGAACAAATATAAAGACATCAACATCAGTTTCGACAATCAGGTGATCTGCAAGAAGCCCTGACATCCCTGTCTCCACGCTGCCCAAAGTTGCACAGCCTCATTCCATAGCCGGAGCACCGTAGCCCCATCCCTACGCCCAAGGCCTTGCACACTACAATTCACCCACACCTTTCCCACGCATATTATCAACAAAAACATACATAAAGATGAGTCAGAACCTAATTGCCGCCATTGAGATAGGCTCTCAGCAAATCAGTGCCGTAATAGGCCGCAAAGAGCCCGACGGCGCCATCAACATCATTGCTGCCGAGCAAGAGCCGTCAGCAAAGTTCGTACAGCGAGGCCGCGTTTTCAACCCCGACCTTATGACGCAGTGTCTGCACAACCTCGTAAACCGACTTGAAGGCACCGCCCACAAAGCCGTAAATCAAGTTTTCGTAGGCATAGGCGGCATGGGACTCCACACGGAGCTCAACCCCGTGACACGCTCCTACACAGAGCCCACAAAAATCACGCAGGAAATCATTGACAGCATCCTGGACGCCAACCGCGCCCAGACACGCCCCGGCAGCAGCATCATCAACGTGCAGCCCCTGGAGTATAAGCTCGGCGCACAGAACCACACCGACCCCGTAGGCGTAATGACCACCAGCGTGACGGGCAACTTCCTCAACATCTTCATGCCTTCGCTCTCCATAGAGCAACTGGAAAACAGTTTCCAGGGGGCACACCTGAGCATTGCCGACATCATCGTGACGCCCATGCACCTCGCCAATCTTCTCCTCACCGATGCTGAGAAACTGAGCGGCTGTGCCTTTATCGATATGGGCGCACAATGCACCACCATCGGTATATACGAGGGCAAGCTGCTGCGCTACATGGCCGCCATTCCTCTGGGCGGCGACAACGTGACGCGCGATCTCACCACCGTCTTCTCCATCGAACCGGAAGAGGCCGAGGAACTGAAGCGCCGCTACGGGCAGGCCTTCATCGAGGGCGCCGATGCCGTGCCCGTGGAGCACGACAGCATCCGCCTGAAGGACGGGCGCACCATCACCTACGACGAACTCATCGAAACCATTGAGGCCCGCATGAGCGAAATCCTCCAGAACGTGGCACACCTCATCAAGTCCGAAGCCGGCTACACGGCCGACAAGCTCATCGGCGGCCTCGTCGTCACCGGCGGTGCCAGCAACATGGCAGGAGTGGACAAAGGCCTCATCGAATACACCCACATCCGCAAAATACGCTTCGTGAAAAACGCCCCCGTCACCGTGCGCCACAACAAAATTCAGAACTTCAACATCGACGGCACCTACAACAGCGTTCTGGCAATCATTGACTGCTGCGATGAAGAGTGCTGCAGCGACGAACGCAAGGGCCCCAACATCTTCGACGCCCCTCAGGACGGCCCCACGCCCGAAGACATCGCTGCAGAAGAAGCACGCAAAAAGGCAGAGGAAGAAGAAGCCGCACGTAAAAAGGCTGAAGAAGAAGAAGCCGCACGCAGAAAGAAGAACGGCAGCGGATTCTCCAAATTCTTCAAGAGAATGGGCAAGAGCCTTGAGGGCATCTTCTCCGAGGAAGACGTAGATTCCGAAGCCTAATGCCCTGAATATGCGTCATGAAAGTATAACACAGAAAAAAACAACAAAGTCATGCGTAACAACAATATATTAGACGACGATATGATTGACATGGGTGGCTTCACCGCTCCGGCCCCCCAGGAATCCGAATCCAAGAAAGAAGACGTGCTCATCGTAGATATGGGCACTCCCACCTGCGATGCCACCTCGCCCGCCATCATCAAGGTCATCGGCGTGGGCGGCGGCGGCGGCAATGCCGTCAACCACATGTTCAAAGAAGGCATCGGCGGCGTGAACTTCGTGCTTTGCAACACCGACTCGAAGGCCCTGGCCGACAGTCCCGTGCCCCATCGCCTGCAACTCGGCCAGGACGGTCTCGGCGCCGGCAACGACCCCGAACGCGCCAAGAAGGCCGCCCAGGAAAGCATCAACAGCATACGCGGCATCCTCTCCGACGGCACGAAAATGGTGTTCATCACCGCCGGTATGGGCGGCGGCACCGGCACGGGCGCGGCTCCCATCATCGCCCATGAGGCCAAGGAAATGGGCATCCTCACCGTGGGCATCGTCACCATCCCCTTCCGCTTCGAAGGCATCAAGAAAATCGATAAGGCCCTCGACGGCGTGGAAGCCATGTCGAAGGAAGTCGATGCCCTCCTGGTCGTGAACAACGAACGCCTGCGCGAGGTATATTCCGAGCTCTCCGTGCTCAACGCCTTCGAGAAAGCCGACGACACCCTCACCGTGGCCGCCCGCTCCATTGCCGACATCATCACCATGCGCGGCAAGATGAACCTCGACTTCCAAGACGTATGCACCATGATGCGCGACAGCGGCGTGGCCATCATCTCCACCGGCTATGCCGAAGGCGAGGGCCGCGTGAGCCGCGCCATAGAAGCCGCACTCCACAGCCCCCTGCTCAACAACAACGAGTTCTACAACTCCAAGCGCGTGCTCCTCTGCATCTCCTTCAACAACGACGGCGAGGGCTCCGACCTCATGATGGACGAAATGACCGAGGTGGACGAATTCATGACCAAGTTCCCGCAGGACGTAGATACCAAGTGGGGCATGAGCATCGACCCCTCACTCGGTCCTAAGGTAAAGGTTACGATTCTCGCCACCGGCTTCGGCCTGAGCAGCGTGCCGGGCATGGACGACCATCAGTCGGAGGACAACGAGGAACGTGCCGAGCGCCGCTACCGCTACTACACCCTCAACCCCCGCGGCGGCGCCCCCATGCGCCGTCACCGCATATACCTCTTCGACAGCACCGACCTGGCCAACGAAGAAGTAATATCAAGCCTCGAAGTAAGCCCCACCTCCACACGTACGAAGGAAGAGCTCAAGGCAATCCGCGAAAAGAACAACCCCAATATGCGATAAGCACCCATACCTCCCGGCCAGAACAAGGCCGGCCCGGCGGGGGATGTGTCAGCAAACCACTGGCACATCCCCCGCCCGCTTTATGCCGCGCCCGCCGACCTTCGCCGCTTTCGCAACACGCGAGGCAAAAAGGCCAAAGAAGACAGGGCGACTTAAAGTTTTACTTTAACTGAGCGCATTTCGCGATTTTTTGAAAGTGTAAAAAATCTTGACAAAACGAAAAAAGGAGAAAACGCGGCGATGTGAGGCCTAAACGCGCACTTAGCCGAAAAACGCGCTCCGCCCAGTCATTTTTTTCTCCGCCGCCCCCCTCCATTTTTCCCGATACCCTATTTTACGCAAAACTAAAAGGGCTATCGGAAAAATTTAATGGGACATCGGGCAAACTGAAAGGGGGATAGTTTCAACTAAAAGGGAGATAGTTGTAACTAAAAGGGCTTTAGTTTTTGCTAAAAGGGACAAAATTCCGAAAAAAATCGCAAAAACGACATCGCACGGCGGCCTTTTTTCGCACTTAAAGGCGGGTGTAGCGCCCCCGAAGGAATCTCCGCCAAAATCCTTCTGGAGTTAAGCGTTTATAAATGAGCTGTGTAGCGACGTCTTAAAAACGGCGCTTTTTCCGTCCGAACCTCAGCGCGCTCGCCTCCACGGCCAAAAATCGCTAAGAAAACGCACGAAAAGTGTAAAAAATCTTGACAGAAAAAATCAAGTTACGCCCGTTTATGTGATGCGTAATCTGAAAAAAAGCCAAGCAGACAGCCCCGCTTGCAAAAGGGGCGCACGGCAGGCTTAATACTGCACTATTTTGCCCGGGCGGACGCTCTTTATTTATAAATACGCCACGCGCGCGCAAAAAATGAAGAAAAAATTTTGCCACGTCCGAAACTTGCAGTATTTTTGCAAGGAAATAAACAAAAACAAGACTTTTCAAACCCAATAATCCCTATATTTATGTACGGTAAATTCCAAGAACATCTCCAGAAGGAGCTGACCGACATCCGCGAAGCCGGTCTTTACAAGAACGAGCGCCTCATTGAAGGTCCTCAGCAGGCTGCCATTCAGGTGGCTGGTAAGGAAGTGCTGAATTTCTGCGCCAACAACTATCTCGGCCTGAGCAATAATCCGCGCCTCATCCAGGCTGCGAAGGACGCTATGGACCGCCGCGGCTACGGCATGTCGAGCGTACGCTTCATCTGCGGCACGCAGGATATGCACAAGGAATTGGAGGCTGCCATCAGCCAGTATTTCCACACTGAAGACACCATCCTCTATGCCGCTTGCTTCGATGCCAACGGCGGCGTGTTCGAGCCTCTGCTCACCAAGGACGACGCCATCATCAGCGACGCCCTCAACCACGCCAGCATCATCGACGGCGTGCGCCTCTGCAAGGCCGTGCGCTATCGCTACGCCAACGCTGACATGGAAGACCTGGAGCGCCAGTTGCAGGCCGCCCAGGAACAGCGCTTCCGCATCATCGTGACCGACGGCGTCTTCTCCATGGACGGCAACGTGGCCCCGATGGACAAGATTTGCGACCTCGCCGAGAAGTATGACGCCCTCGTGATGGTGGACGAGAGCCACAGCGCCGGCGTAGTGGGCCAGACGGGCCACGGCGTGAGCGAATTCTTCAACACCTACGGCCGCGTGGACATCTACACCGGCACGCTGGGCAAGGCCTTCGGCGGTGCCGTGGGCGGCTTCACCACCGGTCGCAAGGAAATCATCGACATGCTGCGCCAGCGCAGCCGTCCCTATCTGTTCTCCAACAGCATACCCCCCTCGGTAGTGGGTGCTGCCATCGAGACCTTCAAGATTCTGGGCGAGAGCAACGCCCTGCACGACAAACTCGTGGAGAACGTGGAATACTTCCGCGACAAGATGATTGCCGCCGGCTTCGACATCAAGCCCACGCAGAGCGCCATCTGCGCCGTGATGCTCTACGACGCACCCTTGAGCCAGAAGTATGCCGCCGCCCTGCAGGAGGAAGGCATCTACGTCACCGGTTTCTACTATCCCGTAGTGCCCCAGGGCCAGGCCCGCATCCGCGTGCAGATAAGCGCCGGCCACGAGAAGGAACACCTCGACAAGTGCATCGCTGCATTTATTAAGGTTGGCAAGGAGCTGGGAGTGCTTAAATAACACGCACAGCCCCTCTCCGGCAGCGGCACCCGCCGCTGCCACCCCTCCCCCATAGGGAGGGGAATATACCACTAAAGGACGGCCGCACGTCAGAAAGAGATTAGAAAAATCTGCACCTGATGACAAAGCCATAAGAACAGTGGTAAATTTCACAAAACAACAGGACATAACAAACAAAAAACACCCACTCCGTTCCTAAACTTTAGGACATTATTCCCCTCCCTATGGGGGAGGGGTGGCAGCGGCGGTTGCCGCTGACGAGGTGGGGCTTTAATTATGAAAAATATCCTTATCATCGGAGCCACCGGCCAGATAGGCAGTGAGCTCACCATGACACTGCGCGGCATCTATGGCAACGACCACGTAGTGTGCGGCTACATCCCCAGCGCAGCACCCACGGGCATCCTGCTGGAGAGCGGACCCGCCGAAATCTGCGACGTGACCGACCCCGAGGCCATCGCCGCCGTAGTGAAGAAACATAACATCGACTCCATCTTCAACCTCGCCGCCCTGCTCAGCGTGGTGGCAGAAGGCAAGCCCAAACTGGCCTGGAAGATTGGCATCGACGGTCTGTGGAACGTGCTGGAAGTGGCCCGCGAGAACGGCTGCGCCGTGTTCACGCCCAGCAGCATCGGCAGCTTCGGCCCCGGCACTCCTCCCGTGAAGACACCCCAGGACACCGTGCAGCGCCCCCGCACCATCTACGGCGTGAGCAAGGTGACCACCGAACTGCTCAGCGACTACTATTTCATCAAGTATGGCGTTGACACCCGCTCCGTGCGCTTCCCCGGCCTCATCAGCTACGTTACGCCTCCGGGCGGCGGCACCACCGACTATGCCGTGGACATCTACTACAGCGCCGTGAAGGGCGAGAAGTTCATCTGCCCCATTCCCCAGGGCGTTTATATGGACATGATGTATATGCCCGACGCCTTGCATGCCTGCGTACAGCTGATGGAAGCCGACCCTGCAAAGCTCGTACACCGCAATGGCTTCAACATTGCCGCCATGAGCTTTGAGCCGGGCGAAATCTTCGCCGCCATCAAATCCGAAAAACCCGACTTCGAGATGGAATACCAGGTGGACGAACTTAAGAAGAGCATCGCCACCAGCTGGCCCGACAGCCTCGACGACTCCTGCGCCCGCGCCGAGTGGGGCTGGAAGCCTGAATACGACCTGCAGAAGATGACGAAGCACATGCTGCAGAAACTCTCCGAGAAGCTTCTGTAAGAAAAATCAAGAAAAAGACGCCCAAGTGCGCTTTTCCCGTAATTTTACAACAACACTATACAAAAAGTGGCCTTTCCATAAGCAAAAGGCCACTTTTTTTATGTTTTTTTGTAGCAATTCGGAAATAATTGCGTAACTTTGCTCCCGAGTTATATGTATACTTGTGCACGCACTCCGCGCGTGTATAGATTATTAATGGAGAAAAACAATAATAACTAACAACAATCCAATATGTACAAAAAACTATTGATCCTCTTCGCATGCCTGCTGTTTGGTGCAGGCATCGCAAATGCCCAGAGGAACGTGTCAGGTACAGTTGTTGACGAAGACGGTCTCCCCGTCATCGGTGCCAACGTAAAGGTTTCCGGCACGTCAAAGGGAGCGAGCACCAATGAGAAAGGTGTATTCGTAATCAAGAACGTCCCTGCCTCGGCAAAGAAACTGGAGATTTCCTACATTGGTATGCAGTCCACCACTGCCGCCGCCCAGGATGGCGTGAAGGTAGTAATGAAACTCAGCAACCAGATGCTCGGTGAAGCCGTAGCCCTTGGTATGACAAAGGTGGACAAGCGCCTTATGACCGGTTCCACGACTAAGGTGGACATGGACAAGGTGAAGCTTGACGGTGTGCCCGACGTGAGCCGCGCCCTTGAAGGCCACGTGGCCGGCGTAAGTATGCAGAACGTCAGCAGCACCTTCGGCACCGCCCCGAAAATCCGCGTGCGCGGCGCCACCTCCATTTACGGTTCCTCCAGCCCCCTGTGGGTTGTGGACGGCGTTATTCTGGAAGATGCCGTAGCCGTGAGCGCTGACGACCTCTCCTCAGGTGACGCCGAGACTCTTATCTCCAATGCCATCGCAGGCCTCAACGCCGACGATATCGAGAGCTTCCAGGTGCTGAAAGACGGCTCCGCCACTTCAGTATATGGTGCCCGCGCCATGGCTGGTGTGATCGTCGTGACTACCAAGAAAGGTCGTGCCGGCCACAGTCAGATCAGCTACACTGGCGAGCTTACCTACCGCATGAAGCCTTCCTACTCTCAGTACAACATCTGTAACTCTCAGGAGCAGATGAGCATCTACAAGGAAATGGCCGCCAAGGGCTGGATGGAATTCTCCTCACTGGCCAACAGCTCATCTTCCGGTATTTACGGTAAGATGTACAACCTCATGGACCAGTACAACGAGACCACCGGTCAGTTCGGTCTGCCCTACACTCAGGCAGCCATGAATGCTTATCTGCGCGAAGCAGAAATGCGCAACACAAACTGGTTTGACCTGCTGTTTAAGAACAACATCATGCAGAACCACGCCGTGAGCATCTCTGCCGGTACGGAGAAAGCCAATGTTTACGCTTCTCTCTCCGTAATGAACGACCCGGGATGGTCAAAGGACTCCAAGGTGCAGCGCTACACGGCCAACGTGAACGCTTCTTACAACCTGCTGAAGAACCTTACCATCACGCTGCGCACCAACGGCAGCTATCGTGACCAGCAGGCTCCCGGTACGCTGAATCAGAGCGTAGACGTTGTTTCCGGCGCCGTAAGCCGCGACTTCGACATCAACCCCTTCAGCTACTGTCTGAACACCTCCCGCACGATGGACCCCAATGCCATCTACAAGCGTAACTATGCCAACTTCAACATCTTTGACGAGTTGGACAACAACTATATTGACGTAAAGGTGATGGATATCAAATTCCAGGGCGAACTCTCCTACAAGCCTATTCAGGGCCTTGAGATTAACCTGTTGGGCTCTTACCGCACGAATCACTCCAACCGCGAGCATTTCGTGCTGAACAACTCCAACCAGGCCAATGCTTACCGTGCCGGTGTGGATGACCCCAACATCATGAACGCCAACACCTATCTCTACACCGACCCCGACGTGACCAATGCCCTGCCTATCAGTGTAATGCCTGAGGGCGGTATCCACACGCTCAACAAGAACTCGGTGACGCAGCTTGACTTCCGCGGCAGCGTTACCTATAATCACGTATGGAACGACACGCATATCTTCAACATCTTCGGTGCCATGGAAGCCAACAAGGCCGACTATGACGCCCTTGAGAACAACACCTACGGCGTGGACTACAACAACGGCCGCCTCGTGGTTATTACTCCTCAGTTCTACAAGCAAGCCAAGGAAGAAGGTACCATTCTCAATGGCTTCGGCCGCAGTTGGAACCGCCGTATGGCTTTCGTGCTTAACTCCAGCTACTCTTACAAGGGCCGCTACACCGTAACGGTGACCGGTCGCTACGACGGCTCCAACCAGCTCGGTAAGGGTGCCTCCAGCCGTTGGCTCCCCACTTATAATATCAGCGGTGCATGGAACGCTCACGAAGAGGATTGGTTCCGCGGATGGATGAACGACACAGACAACAAGTTCTCCCACGCCACCCTGCGCTTCTCTTACTCTCTGACCGGCGAGCAGACCACTGCCTCCAACTACAATCCCATCTTCTATTCCGGTATCGTATGGCGTCCCCAGGGCGATATGCAACAGACCGGTATCAACCTCTCCCAGAATGGTAACTCCGACCTCACCTATGAGAAGAAATACGAGTACAACGTAGGTATTGACCTCGGCTTCCTTGACAACCGTCTGAACCTCGTCACCGATATCTACTGGCGTAACAACTTCGACCTCATGGGCTACTGCAACACGCAGGGTCTGGGCGGCGAAGTTCGCAAGTTCGGTAACGTGGCCAAGATGAAGTCCAACGGTTTCGAAGCTACGCTGACCTCTCACAACATTCAGCGCAAGGATTGGGACTGGACCACCGACTTTACCATTTCCTACGCTCGCACTGAAATCACCGACCTCCTCTCTACCTCTCGCGTCATCGACCTTGTCGGCACAAGCGGCTACGCCCGTCAGGGCTATCCCCAGCGCGCCCTGTTCTCCATTCCTTTCGTAGGATTGAACGACGAAGGTGTGCCTATGATCATCAACGAGGATGGCGAGGTGACCTCCACCAACATCAACTTCCAGGAATACGAAAAACTCGACTTCCTGAAGTATGAAGGCCCTATCGACCCCACCTTCACCGGCGGCCTCAACAATATGATTCGCTGGAGAAACTGGCGTCTGAACATTTTCTTCACCTACGCCTTCGGCAACAAGCTCCGTCTGGACCCCGTCTTCAGCGCCTCCTACAGCGACCAGAGCGCTATGCCTAAGGACTTCAAGAACCGTTGGGTCATCCCCGGCGACGAGAAGATTACCAACGTTCCCACCATCGCCTCACGCCGTCAGGTTTACAACGACAACTATCTGGGTTACGCCTACAACGCCTACAACTACAGCACCGAGCGCGTAGCCAACGGCAGCTTCATCCGTATGAAGGACATCTCCCTCACCTACGAAGTACCCAAGGAGCCCCTCGCCAAGGCCCATATCAACGGCCTCTCCTTCAAGATTGATGCCACTAACCTCTGGCTGCTCTATGCTGACAAGAAACTCAACGGTCAGGACCCCGAGTTCATCAACTCCGGCGGTGTGGCTCAGCCTCTCTCCAAGCAGTTCACATTCACTATCCGCCTCAGCCTCTAAAAAAACGAAAGAAATCATGAAGCACACATTATATATATTATATGCAGTCTTGGGCCTCTTCTCACTGGCCTCCTGCTCCGATTTCCTGGATCAGCCCGCCGACGAGCGCACTGAGATTAAAATCGAAAGCGAGAATGACGCGGACAAGATCGTGATGCTGCTCAACACAGCATACCCCTCCGGCAACTACATTTGGATTGCCGAGCTTTCCGCCGACAACATGGTGGACAACCAGTGCCCTCACCTGCCCTCCAATCCTAACGACAAGCAGATTAATACGCACTACAACTACGGCAGCTATGCCAAGTACAACGACGAGCTCTTCCGCTTCGAGCCCGCCACCAGCGCTACCTACAGCGACTATGACTCTCCCGGCATGATGTGGAGCAGCATCTGGAGTTCCGTAGCTACCTGCAACTATGCAATCAAGGCTATTGACGAATGGGAAGCCAGCGGCCACACCCTTAATACAAAATTCAAGGCTGCCCGCGCCGAAGGTAAGCTCCTCCGCGCCTATAACCACTTTATCGCCGCCAACCTCTTCTGCCAGCCTTATAAGGATGAGACTCTCAGCAAGCAGGATATCGGTCTGCCCTACGTCACCGAGCCCGAAACCGAACTCATTGTAAAATATGAGCGTGGCAACGTGGCCGACCTCTATAAGAATATTGAGAAAGACCTTGAAGACGGCCTCAAAGATGTCAACGACCTCAACTACGGCATCGCTACCAAGTATCACTTCAACGTGAATGCCGCCCACGCCTTTGCTGCTCGCTTCTACCTCTACACCCGTCAGTACGACAAGGTGATAGAACATGCTAACGCCGTACTCGGCACCAACGATGAGCGCACCGCCGGCATGCTTCTTGACTACAGCAAGTTCGACGGCTGCACCTACCTCTCCGACTTCGCCCATGTATGGCAGGACCCCGAGGCCGACAACAACATTATGCTCCTTTGTACCAACTCCATTCTCCAGCGTATGGTCTTCGGCTATCGCTATTCCTACGCCGGTGAAAAGTGTCAGGAATCCTTGATGGTACGCACCCGCTGCCCCTTCTGGAGCGGCTTCATCTGTCCGCCCCAAGCCCTTGTCTGCGGTATGCTCTTCAGCTCTTCCTCCAGCGACTACGGTTTCTTCAGCTCCAAGATTGGTGAGGAATTCGAGTACACCGACAAAATTGCCGGCATCGGCTACCCCCACATCGTACAGCGTCTCTTCACTTGCGCCGACCTCCTTCTGGAGCGCGCCGAGGCCAAGATTATGTTGGGCCAGTGCTCCGAGGGTGCACAGGACATCATGCTCTACTGGAACTCCGCCTACGACAGCTTCTGCGAGAAGGACAAACTGGCCTATGCCAAGAATGTTATTCCAATGACGGAAGAGAGCATCATCTCCTACTACAGTAAGACCTCCACGCCCAACGCCCTTCCTGATTGGACGACTTGGACATCTCAGATCAGCCCTTCCTTCATCGTACCCGAAGATGCCATTCCCTACATGAACTGCATCAACGATATGCGTCGCTACGAAACATCTTTCGAAGGACTCCGCTTCTTCGATCTCAAGCGCTGGGGACTCACCTACAAGCACACTATGGGTCTCCACAGCGACCTCTACATTTCTGAGGCTTCGTCCGACGTCCGTGCCCTGGAACTTCCTTGGGAAAGCATCGCCTCCGGCTTGGAGAAGTCCCGCAACACCGTGCAGGACAATCCCGCCACCCGTCGCATGACTCTCAACAAATCTGTCTTCGTCACAAAGTCCGAAGAATAAACCAAGGCTCACATTAATCTAATAAAAGATAGAATTATGAAAGCAACATATAAAATAGTGCTTCTGGCAATGGTCGCCATGGTAACGGGCTTCACATCGTGCAGCGATGACGATTTGGGTCCCTCCATCTTCGACACCACCGAGTATCCCCTCGACCGCACGGCCATCACCTTCCCTCTCGACACCTTCGTAAAGGCCAACTTCCTTGACCCCTACAATGTACGCTACATCTACAAGATGGAAGACATAGGTTCCGATATGAATAAGAACCTCACCCCTGCCCGCTACGAGCAGAGCGTGAAACTCGCCACTCTGTCCAAGTACCTCTGGTACGACGTCTATGAGCAGTACGCCGGCGTGGAGTTCCTCAAGAACAACAGTCCCCGTATCATCCATGTCATCGGCTCAAAGAGTTACAACCCCACACAAGGCACTGAGACCCTCGGCGTGGCTGAAGGCGGCATCAAGATTACCCTCTACGGTGCCGACGAGCTTGATGAGAACGACATCGACTACATGAACAAGTACTTCTTCCACACCATGCACCACGAGTTCGGCCACATCCTCGACCAGACCAAACTCCACCCCTCTGCATTCAACCTCCTCTCCAGCAGCCACTACAACCCCATGGGCTGGTCCGATGTCCCCGACAGTGTCAGCAACGGCCTCGGTTTCGTCACCAGTTATGCCTCCAGCAACTATTCTGAGGACCTCGTGGAAGTATCCTCCACCTACATCACCGCCGACACCCTCAAATGGATTAACATGCTCAACACCGCCTCCTACGAGTGGGAGTATATCGACACTGAGTACAGGAGCGCCTATGAATTTGAGAGCGCCCAAGAGCCCGGCTTCCTCCGCGACACCGTAGGTTATTTCAAGGAGACCGACAACGGCGAGGCCAAGATTTACCGCAAGGTCTGCAAGCGCGACGCTGATGATCACGTCGTTCTTGATGAAGAGGGCAATATCCAGTGGCTCCACGACAGCGGCATCAACGGACGCGACCTCATCCTTGAGAAACTCGAACTCGTACGCAAGTGGTTCAACGAAAGTTTCAACTTCAGCATAGACGAAGTGCGCCGCGAAGTGCAGCAGCGCCAGTACATCGTCGATGAAGACGGCAACTTTATCTTCAAGAACGGAAAACTCGTCAATCGTCTCACCCAGAAGGTTGAAGGCGACGAGAAGGGCCGCACACTTATGCAGATTCTTGAAGACGAAGTCTATAAATTCAAAGAACTCATGCAATAACCCTCACACCAACAAAGATATAACACTATGAACAAGATATTAGCAAGTCTTTTTATAGCCGCCTCCGCTTTCGCACTTACCGGCTGCGTTGGTGAGGAAGCCGACCTGTTTGACAAGTCTGCCACCGAGCGTTTGGACGAAGTCAGCAGCATATACACCCAACGCCTCGCCTCTTCTGAGGGCGGCTGGATAATGGAATACTATCCTCAAAACTCCACCGAGGAAGCCGTAGGCTATGGCTACCTCATCGCCTGCAAGTTCGACAAGAACCACGAAGTCATCTGCGGCGCCAAGAACGCCTACACCAATAACAAATATAAGGAGTCCAAGTCCGTGTGGGAAATCCTCACCGACGACGGCCCCGTGCTCTCCTTCAATTCCCGCAACGATGTCATGCACATCTTCTCCCAGCCCCTCGACATCCCCGGCACTGAAGACGACGAACTCGGCCGCGGCTTTGAAGGCGACTATGAATTCATTATCACCAGCCTCGAAGAAGGTGCTGACCAAGCCATGCTGAAGGGTAAGAAGCGCGGCACCTACAACCGCATCACCCGTCTGCCCGCCGACTCTGACTACGAAGCCTACATTGACGACGTTGACGCATTCATCCGCACCATGTTCCCCCTTGAGGGCGCCAATGAGCTCCGCCTCCACATCGGTTCAAAGGACTACAACGTGGATGCTATGAACACCCGCATGGCCAACATCTACCCTGCCGACGGCGACAAGGTCATCGATAAGTCTTTGGAGACCTATCTCGTCACCAAGCGCGACGGCAAATACTGCCTCCGCTTCCGCTCACCCATCGGCGAGGGCGAGGAGACAGAGCAGGAGTTCATCTACAACGAAGCCACAGACACCTTCGAAGGCGTTGACGACTCCAAGAACATCCTCCGCGGCCTCATCGGCAGCGACCTCCCCGTATATCTCACCACAGAGTCCGGCGTAGGTATCATGTGGAACTTCACCCGCATGAATCCCCCCACCAACAAGTTCGACCAGCTCTTTGAAGGCCTCTACACAGGTTTCCCCGCCTACAATAAGCAGTACAGTTTCACCTCTGCCACCTTCACCCCCGGCAGTGAACAGACCGCCAACATCAAGCTCACCTACAAGCAAGGCCGCTCCAGCAAGGCCGTATCCTATAGCTACAACTTACAGAAGACCGACACCGGCATCATCTTCTCCGCCCCAGTCCCCTACAACGACGACGCCGAGAACATGATGAACAATATCCCTGAGCTCAGCGCATTCCTCAACTCCTTCACCGGTGAACAGACCACCAGCCTCGAAGGCTCCGGCTTTGCCGTCAAGAGCATACGCTTCACCGCGAAGGACGACTCCAACTTCTCCTTCGTCATCAACCGCGCCAAGTAATCCCCGCTAACCAGCCTCTCATATAGGAAAGGCTGCCACGGCACGCACTATCGCCAGCAGCCTTTCCTCTACCTTTTTGACAATACCAAAATATTAATCATTTTAACCCAACCAACAATTATGAAGAAACTTTTACTTCTCTCCCTGACTCTGCTTTGCGCAGTGTCTCTGTCTGCTGCTACGCGGACCGTTCGCTTCATGAACGCTCAGACCTCCCTCGTTCAGAAGGCCACCACCACCTTCTCCATGAACAAGAACGCCAAGTGCGCTTCCTTCACGGCTCAACCCATTAACAGCCCTCGCCTCGCTGCCAACAAGACTGCAGCCAAGCACGTTGTGCGCCATCTTCCCTCCCTTAAAGATCTCGTTGGTGCATACGTCGAAGACACCCCGGGCACCACTGACGGCATCGAATACTCCACCTCTTGCTCCTCCGTTGACATCGTTGACACCCTCGTTGTTAACGAAGAGACAGGGGATCAGTACAACGTAGCCATCCACGGTCTCTGTCAGGGCATTGCCGACGTTTTAGGTCAGTACGACCCCGAAGACGGTACCATCATTATCCCTTCTCAGTATTGCTACTACAATGAAGAAGACCCCCAGGTAACTCTTGCCTACATCGTCGGCGTCACCGAAATCACCGAACAGGGCTACAATACCAGCGACCTCCTCGTTCTGCATGTTGAAGAAGACGAGAACGGCTTCTACATCACTCTCGACACCGACTACGAAATTGGCTGGGGCATCGTTTGCGAAGAAGGCCAATATGCCAACTACATCGTAGGTGTGGGCGACGACCTCGTTCTCAACCCTGCCAACTACCACATGGTTTACCAGACCTACAACCTCAATCTTCCCCAAGTTGAACAGGATTGGGAGCGCCACGACTGCAACGCTTTCGTTGAAGACTTCGGCGAAGAACTCATCGTTCATGGTTTCTGCGGCGAATTTGTAACAAGCCTCACCGTCACCCCCGACAATTCACTCACGTTCCGCACCGGTCAGAACGTATATTACAGCAGCGGCGACGGCCAATGGCTCGGCTTCTACACCTTCGGTGATGACGGCTATATGCTCTGCTCCGACACGCACGAGTGCCCCATCATCGTTGGCGAATCTGGCACCATCTACTATGGCGACACTGACGAAGAAGGCAAGATCGACTGGGATTACCTCGCCATTGGTTATTATGACAAAGAGGATCCCGAACCTCAAGGTCTCTGGACAGGCGTAGAGTTCGCCGGCATCCAGCTGATGCCTATGGATTACTATCTGGAAGGCGTAGGTACCGTTCTCTCTCCCGTAGCCTCCAGCAAGGCCGCCTTCAACCTCCAGGGCCAGCGCGTCAACACCCTTGGCAAGGGCATCAACCTCTGGAACGGTAAGAAGTATATCGTAAAGTAATATACCCCCTCCCCGCTCCCCCTTTGGGGTAGAGCCCGGGAGCGATTATACCCCCCTATGTGCTCTCCCCAAAAGAGAAGCCATAGGGGGGATTTTTAGACAATGAGTACAGATTTTTATAACTCTCAAACACCCACTTTAGGCTCTCCCCCGCTCGGAGAGCGGATTCTTGCCCCAAATGGGGAAAGATGGCGGAGCCAGAAAGGGGCTGGGGAGCGGGGAGGGGGCCGCAAGCTTGTCGTCCTCTCCGGTGCCGGCATAAGCGCCGAGAGCGGATTCGCCACCTTCCGAGACAGCGGAGGCCTGTGGGAACAGTACGACGTCAATCAAGTCGCTACTCCCGAAGGATGGTATGCCGACCCCGACCTCGTCACCAACTTCTATAACCATCTGCGCCGCCAGCTCCTTGACGCCCAGCCCAACCTCGCTCACCAAATCCTCGCCGACCTTGAGCAGACGTACGACGTCACCATCGTCACGCAAAACGTTGACGACTTCCACGAGCGCGTAGGCTCCTCCCGCGTCATCTATCTCCACGGCGAACTTATGAAGGCCTGTTCATCCCGCCGTCCCGAGGACCTCTCGCAAGTCGTCACCCTCACCCCCGAGAACATGGCCCTCACCGCCAACGACAAGGCCCGCGACGGTTCCCGTCTGCGTCCCTTCATCGTATGGTTCGGCGAGGCCGTGCCCCGTATGGAAGAAGCCGCACGCGCCGCTATGGAAGCCGACATCTTCGTCATCATCGGCACCTCCCTCAATGTCTATCCCGCCGCCGGCCTCATCCACTATGTCCCCCGGAGCGCCAAAGTCTTCCTCATCGACCCCAAGGAAGTCCAGGTACCCGCCACCGGCCACGACGTCACCGTCATCCAGGACGTCGCCACCCGCGGCATGCAGCGCCTCGTGGAAATGCTGAAGGAACTATAACCTCCACTCCTTTATCAAAAAACAGCCTCCGAAAGAGAAAGTCCTTCGGAGGCTTTATTGTAACCATCCCACATTCGCCGTATGTCCGTAAAATGCAAGCGGCACCTCCGCGTATAGTCGCGAGGGTGCCGCTTGGATTGGTTATGCTTCTTTAATTAATCGTTAATAGACATTGTCCTTGTCATGCCTGCTGACCTCTTAGTAGAAATCATCCTGATTGCCCTCTTCTTCTAATATCGTAGCGGTATCTTCTGTAGGCCATCCGAGAGATCCGGCAAGCATGATGGCATGTGGA
>JAZRYH010000069.1:0-46233 GCA_045600685.1 Alloprevotella sp.
CCTCCACTACCCCCAAGGGGGAGAGCTCTTTTCCTCCCCATCCCTCCACCTCCCCCAAGGGGGAGAGCCTTTTTCCTCCCCATCCCTCCACCTCCCCCAAGGCGGAATGCTCCAATCGCGCTGAATCTTCCCCCCTTGGGGGGATAAGAGGGGGGCACCTCCGCGCCCTTGAGCCCGAAGACCTTCCACTTCTCTACACCATAGAGAACGACCCCGCTATGTGGGATGTCGGCGCCACCGCCACGCCCTACTCGCGCCACGCCCTGCGCCATTATATCCAGGCCATGGGAGCCGACATCACCGAGAGCGGCGAACTGCGCTTCGTCATTGAATACGCCGGGCAACCCGTCGGCCTCATCGACCTCACAAACTACGATGCCCGCGCCCTCCGTGCCGAAGTGAGTATCGCCATTCTGCGCGAGTATCGCGGGCAAGGCATCGGCCTCGAAGCCCTCCGCCTGTTGGAAGAGCACTGCCGCCGCTACCTCCACCTCCACCAACTCTACGCCCTCGTCCCCGACGGCAACGCTCCCTCCTTCGCCCTCTTCCAAAGCGCAGGATTCACTCCCGTATTTGATATCCCCGATTGGCATTTCTCCAACGGAAAATACATAAAAGTAACCTTTTTTCAGAAAATCCTGTAAAAAGTCGCCAAAACATTTGGTTATTTCCCCAGAAAACCCTACTTTTGCACTCGCAAATCGGACCTAAGTCCGACGAGCACTAGACTGGTGCGGTAGTTCAGCTGGTTAGAATACTAGCCTGTCACGCTAGGGGTCGCGGGTCCGAGTCCCGTCCGCACCGCAAGAGGAGTTCGCAAGAGCTCCTCTTTTTTTTGTATATTTGCAAAGGGCAGCCCGCGCCCCCTCCCACACACGATGAGAAGATGAAGGAATGTAAGAGGTGAAGCATAAAATAACATTTCCCCAATCCGCCTCCCGCCTTGACAGACTTGACGCAAAAAATGTACTTCGCGCGTATGCGTGTATATATATAATTAAGGTGTCCAGTAAAACATTGAAGTTCATTCTGGGCTTCATCGTTTTACTCTAATATCTTTGTATATACCGCCGTTCCTAGTATAGGGAGTAGTTTTTCCTAGTGTAGGGACTACGGAATGTTCAAAAGGCGAGAGTTTAAAAGCCCAGGAAGGTCAAGGTGTTCCGATGCTGCGATGTCGCGCAAAATGTAACATCGTGCGATTGACGTCTTCTAAAAAAACTATTGTTGTCCGGGGAAACTTGAAAGTCCTGAAAGGACGACATAACGGAGGGTAGGGCGCGAGCCCTACCACACCCCCGGGGGCTTTTCTCTGGGAGCGCTGTAAGTGCGACATAATTCAAGTAAAGTGGTAATTATGTCGCACTTACAGCGCTCCCACATAGGGATAAACACAAAAGATAGGGCTCTCGCCCTATCCTCCAATATGTCGCACCTTCGGTGCTTTGTCGTTGCAGGTTAAAAAGTGAGCCCCTCCTACCCATAACCTCCCAAACCTCCTACATTTACAAGGGCTACGAAAGATTACTTTCTTTTTCCCCGGACAACAATATAAAAAAACGCTGGTATAAAGCGATGTACCAGCGTTTTTTCTTTATTATGGGACAGCGATTTTGGACTCTCTAAATATCCCGACCGGAAGATTGGTTTATAGACAACATTTATAAAAAGCAGAGTCCACGCCCCTTGGGGGCTATGGACTCTTTCTCTTACACATCTATTTATACGTTTCAATTATTTTTCCAGAATTCCATACCCTCACGTATCGTCATATTAGGCAGTTTGCATAAAGTTGATATTACAGCCCAGAGCCTAACTTCTGAATCAAGTATTTTTCCATCCGCAGCAATAATCACAGCCAGAAAAGCTGCCACATATTTCTTTTGGTTTTGAGTCATTCCTGAAATTAAAGAAAGGGAGTCCTTCGCTTCAAGAGACGAGGCTGCTTTCAATATATCCGAAAGTTGATTTTTGTTAACCCCAAACTTTATCAACTCTATTGCTATCGCAGCTTTTTCTGTTTCTGCCACATTTCCATCGGATGCAGCTACAACCATTGCCATCCTTACAACAGCAGCTAATTCAATTCCATTAAAAGTCATAACAAAATAATTAACGAATTTGTTTATAGAATTCTTCTTGGGCATCAACCAAAATTGCGAGGGCACGAGGGATAATATCTGAGACTTCAGGAGTACTATCAAGAAGTATCTCAAATAAAACCCAAACAGAATCATTTGCAACCATCGTTTTGGCAACTTTCATCATTGAGGTTACCCTATTTGTTGCTTCCAATACGACGTCACGATTGTCCTCTGTCACATCATAGATTCCTGGAAGAGCCAATTGAAAGTACTCTTCATCTTCATCATGATTCTTAAAAAGGAATGTCCTCATTTGGCACTTAAAGATAATGTCTCCATCTGCATCAACTTTGGGACAGAATCCTTGTTCCTTCAAGAACTGCAAAACTCTTTCACTTGTTTTCATAATTGTTTTGATTTTGTTGTTTAATAAAGTTATTTATCGGATACAAATCCTATTCTACGGCGTGTGAGATTCCTACGTGCGCTGCTTTCCATTGCCGAACGCATATCTTCGTAAATTTTCAATGTATCTTCTCGTATTGACGGCCTCGTGTTTTTTACGCAATCTTCTAGTATTATCCCTGTTATATTTTGATTTGTGAATGCTGCAATCATAGCAGCATCATTAACAACGTACGCTATATCGCTTGCGATATATCCTTCTGTCTGCTCTGAAAGCCTCTCTATATTAATACTACTATCATCACAAGGGCGGCCTTTGAGATGGATATTAAACATTTCCTGCCTTGCTTCCTTATCAGGCAAAGGCACATAAACCTGTTTGTCAATTCTTCCTGTTCTCAATACAGCAGGGTCAATTTTATCAGGTCTATTTGTTGTACCTACTACAAATATACCTCGTTGTGAACAATTATTTAGTTGTGTCAAAAATTCATTTACCTCTGAGGCTGAGTATTGAGCGGCTGGATTTGACCGATCGGGTACTAATGCATCAAATTCATCAAAGCATATCACAACTGGCGAGTTCTTCTCAGCTTGCTTAAATAATTGGGCAATCTTTTCTTGTGAACCATGATGAAAAGAGCTGGACAAATCAGAAGACTTCACCAATATATAATTAAACTTCGTTTCCTCCGCGAATTTCTCTGCTACAAAAGTCTTGCCACAACCAGGAGGCCCATAAAGCAAAAGTCCATTGGGAGTGACCAACCGATATTTTTGGGCTCTTTCTTTATCTTTGATTACAAATATCACACGTTGATACAAGAACTCTTTTAGTTCTGCCATACCTGCAATATCATCAAAACCATTCCCATTTCCTCGTTTAATTTCAAAATCTACTCGATTTGGACTTTCAGGCTCATAGGGTGGGTTATTTGTCTTTTCTTGTGAATGTGCTTCTCTTTTTTCTTCTAATCGAGGCAAGGTCGAATTTGATTCAATATCATTAATGATTTGGTCAATGCTCCTATAGCGTTCTGTATATGAAACAGCCAATCCTTTTGATAGTATTGCCTTACATTTATCTGAGATGTCTAACGTTTCAAAGTCAATTGGTTCCTCTTTTCTTTTGTCCTTTAAAAGGAATATCTTTCGCGATCGTTTCATTCCTTCCGCAAAATCCATTTCCCATGGAGCCTTTCCTGTAAGCATAAAAAACAGAACTGCAGTTGCTGAAAAAATGTCACTTCTCTCATCATATATTCCTGCAAAAGATTCATTGGCACTGTATAACACCTCCAAATCCTGCGTATCAAAAGAAACCACACCATCACACTTTGTAGAAGTATGCCCCATATCTATAATCTCAGGCGTTCCACCTGTAGATGCAGAGTGCATGATATTATTGGGGGTTATATCGTTATGGAATAATCCCCGCGAGTGCATATATTGCAAGCCTTCAAGAATCTGGCGATAAATCCTCAAAGATTCTTCCGATTCCAAATTACCCTCTCTTCGAACCTTTTCAACAAGTAGCTCTCCTGAGAAATAGTTGGTAATGTAATACTGACATTCCCCTTCTTCACTATTACAAGTTCCTTCTTCAATAAAGCTAACAATGTTTTTATGCTTTAACCTCCTGCAATACTCAATTTCAAGGACCTTTCCCGTTTGTTTGTCCAGCAACTTTTCTGGAACCCTCTTTAGAACAAATACTTTCAAGAAAAAAGGCTCCTCAGAATCATTGGCTACACGATATGTCTCTGTATAAAGATTCTCCTTTATCAGTAACTGCACTACATACGAGCCTATTACATCATTTTTAGTAAATACGGCCATAACCTTGAATACCCCCAGCACCTTCTGGACCTTTAGAATTGAATATAGAAAGCGTGGCGCTGACTATGCCATTCTTTGACTGAAGGTCCTGAGAAAACCTGAAAGGAGAATGGACGAGGCAGCCCACGCTATATGCGCGGGAAACCATCATGCCGTCTTGCCTTTCTCGAAAATTTCTCAGGTTTTCAGTCACAAGAGGAGCATAACGCTTCCGTTATTGTCGGTATGTGTGTAAAGCCCTCTGGCTATTACGAGGGCAAAAGTACAACATTTTTTTGGTTATGACAAACAAATGCCATAAAAAATGCTCCGCAAGGATGTTTGCGAAGCATTTTTGTATATTATTGAACGTTTTGCAATAGGAAAAACATTTATCCCAACGCACTATTTTACTGCAAATAGAATATCACCGCGAGAATAAGCATACTACTCAAGACACCATTCATAGACGGGACGTATCTTTATTTTCTTTCCGGACTCCTCTATATCTTCATACTGGTAATCAGTGAGCAAGAGGAGGTTGTCACAGCCTGTTCGCTTGGCCGCCAGCAGCAAGCCGTTTATCTCTCGCTTGCAGGTCTTTGCATTGCTGATGTCATACGACACTTGTATGCACTGCATGGTTCTATTTCCTTTGCAGATGACGAAGTCGCATTCTCCATATCGCTCACTAATATAATATATGTCCATAAATTCCGTCTTGCATCTACGTACGAGGTGGCTCAGGACGATGGTTTCTAACCTCCAGCCAAGGTTATCACTGGCAAAAGCATCCTCACGCTGGCTCATGAGCGCAATGTCCACGGCATACAACTTTTCCTGCACCGCACGCAACTTACTCTTGGCTGAATATTTCTTCACACCTATCAGCAAAAAGGCTTGCTTCAAATACATAATGTAATTCCTTACCGTATGGATAGACTTGAAGCCGAAAGTGTTTGCAAGGTCTTTTGCCACGACTACCGCAGGCGATATGTTCAGCAGATGATGAGCCAGCGCCTCAAATTCGGCCTTGAAACTTATACTGTACCGCTGTTCAATGTCGCGCGTGAGAATATTATCAACAAGATTACCTATGTATTGCCTACCATTGTTTATCTGCATCAGTTCAGGAAAGCCTCCTTGATTCATGTAGTCATCAAAAGCCTTACGCCGATAAGCAATCTTCTCCGTTGACAACGAGAGGGTATCCACTTCTTTCATCTCGCAATACTCACTGAAAGAGAAAGGATATAGTGCTATCTCGCTACTTCTTCCCGTCAGATGCGTGGCGAGGTCGTTGCTCAACAGTTTGGCATTACTGCCTGTCAACACGATATGCAAACCTTTCCGTAACAAACGATTGACGAAAAGCGGCCAGCCCTCCACGTCCTGTATCTCGTCAAGGAAAAGGTACTGAAACTTTCCGTATATCTTATACAACACCTCAAGCACGTCATCGAGTTGCGCGGTGGAAAGGCCCTGCAACCGCTCGTCATCAAAGTTCGCATAAGCAAACACTTCCCCTTGACTATGCAAAGCCTGAAAGCACAAGGTGGACTTTCCACTGCGCCGCACACCTATGACAACTTGTGCCTGAGGGCTCTTCAGGTCTATCAAAGATTCTTCCTTGCGAGAGCAATACTGATTATTGACCTTGTTAGCTATCTCCTCCCGTTGCTCTGCGAGAACAAGTTCAAGGGTGCGCATATCAACTTTTGTCTCTTTCATGGCTGCAAAATTACTAAAAAAAACAATCCCAACGCACTATTTTACTGTTTTTCGTATTTTCCAACGCACTATTTTACTATAGGCAGGACAACACTGCGGAGGATTGGCGTATAATTCGAGGTCGAAAGAGGTAAGGACATCGAGCTATTCCTGGCGGGTGGCGGTGGGGAAAGGATTTATACATTAGTCGCCACGTTGGATATATCCAGAAGATTATTGACGATGGCATATACGGTGAGGCCGGCGGGGGAATGGATGTCGAGTTTTCGGGCGATGTTGCGGCGGTGGGTCGTCACTGTATTGATGGAGATGAAGAGACGGTCGGCGATCTCCTTGTTCGCCATGCCTTGTGCAAGACATACTATGACTTCTTTCTCGCGCTCTGAAAGAGTATCGGCCTTGGGGGAAAGCCCCCCTCTTATCCCCCCAAGGGGGGAAGATTCAGCGCGCCCCCCTTGGGGGGAGGTGGAGGAGGCCTCCAGCCTTTGTTCGAGATGACTGATGGCGGGCACGAAGATGTCGTCCTCAACGTTGGCGTGCAACTGGAGCCCCTCCTCGATATTGTACAGATGATAAAGCGCAGCCATTAGTCTGTTATTTGTCATGACATTGGTGGGAATGTAGCGCACGATGATGCTCTTCATTTCCTGAAGGGCCGCGGTGGTGTCGCCATGACGTCTGGAGAAGGTCACGGCATCGTAGCCTTCCGTCATCTTTCCCGCCAGCAGACGCTCCACGTAGGGGAAGAGTGTCTTCTCTTCGTACTTCATGTGGGTAAGGACTGCACGGGCGTATGCATCGTAGAGGCGCAGTACGGGCACTTGCATCCTACGGTCTTCGCCGAAGGCTTCCTCCAGGCTTCTGCGCACGAAAGGCAGTTGAAAGCCGAGGAAGTACTCATGCGATGCCCGGAGGTAGTGCATCAGCGTGGACACGGAGACGCTCTCGTCGGGACCTTGGTGGCGATAGCCGTTGATGATGTAGTTCACCACCAACAAGAAGGTGTAGGTATCTACTTGCTGTGCTTCGCACACCTGTCGCACGGTCTTGTCGCCGAAACCGAGATTGATGCCGAAGGCGCCCATGGCCTGCAAGACATTGTAGTTGTCGCGGATGAGGGAGACCATTCGGTCATCGGCCTCATAGAGTTTTATCCTCTTCATCTTTACTTGTTTTGTTTTCAGATGCAAAAGTACTCACTTTTCGCGTAATAAGCAATAACCATTAGTGGGTATTTCGTCGCTTTCTTCTCTTTTTTGCGGGCCGAGGCCTGTCGCCAATAGTGAGTAAAGTGCTTCCAGCGCCTTGCTGCAGAAAAAAGAATGCACTACTTTTGCAGCAAAAAAATGAAAGCACGCCTTATCCTTTCCTCGCTTCTCCTTTCATCCTCGCTGACTTGCCACGCCGATGACTTCAGCGGAAGTCCCCGTTTGAACCTTGGCCTTCAGTACGACGCAGAGCTCCACACCAACTTCGGCCGAGGTTACAACTTCCTGAATCTTCTCCGCCTGAACGGTAGCGCCCGGATTGGCAGGCATCTGCAAGTGAACGTCTCCACCCTCAGCATGGCCAAGGCAGGAGAGAGCCTCACCGGCGATGCGCTGACAGCCTCCAGTATAGAAGCCGGCCTCAACATCCCGCTGACGCTGGCCGTGGCCGGAATGGGCTGGGAGCACACCTCAAAGCGCGGCGTCCACAGCGTCTTTACCGGCATCAGGAATACGGGAGAGGACTACTTCACCTCTGAGACGGCTGCCTTTTTTACGAACAGTTCGTGCGGTCTCTTCCCCACCATCTCTACCAACTTCCCGCTATGCACATACCCCTTTGCCGCAATGGGTCTGCACTATGAATACGGCGGACAGGAGTGGGGCGCGAAGGTGAGCCTTTACAACGGCGGCGAGCACTACCGCTTCACGGGCCGGGAGAACCTGTTTCGCGTCTGTCCGCAGAGCGACGGTCTTATGCTTATGATGCAGGGAGAATACAAGGGGGCAGGCTGCAACGCCTTCCTCGGCGGCAGCCTCTACGATGCTTCTCCCACACTTTGGACCTACGCAGAATGGCGTGCCGGCCTTCTTAAAACGGGAAATCTCAACCTCATCGCCGCTTACTCCCATTGCTTTGGCCGCGACAGGGAATGCCGTCATTTTGCGGGAGCCGGTGCGAAGTACAGTACAGGGCGGGCTGAATTAGGGCTCTTCGGCAGCTATTCCGACCTCCTCACCGGCCATGAGTTCACCGCAGAACTCTCGTGCAACGTCACACTCTCCCCCCGCATCAGCCTCAAGCCCTCCATCCACTACATCAGCAGTGTCACGCAAAAGGTCATCCTCGGCCTGGCGCGGATGACCTTGATTCTTTAAGGCATTTATGCCCCGTATTAAAAGCTTCATTTCTCGCGTCCTCAGCAAATACGGGAGAATACTCGGCACTTAAACTCCGTAAACCCTGTTTCCGTTTCGTCGGCACACGTGTCCCGAGACCTCGGCACCCGTGCCCCAAGACCTCGGCACACGTGTGCCGAACTCTCGGGACACGTGTGCGTACGAAATTAGTTCTGACTTTTGGCAGGATAAAAGCCATGAAATCATAAATATTGGCTTTCTACCTAAAAGGATACGGACTACCCTATCGTGACGAGGGTAGCGCCTTCCATCACGCTGTCGCCGGGACGGCAACAAACGGCGGTGACGGTGCCGTCGTGCTCGGCCTGAATGTTGTTTTCCATCTTCATGGCCTCCAGAACGAGGACGGTGTCGCCCTTCTTCACTTTCTGGCCGACGGAAACAAGGACTTTGGTGATGACACCGGGAAGAGGGGCTGGAATAGGAGCCCCCTCCCCGCTCCCCAGCCCCTTTCTGGCTCCACCATCTTTCCCCATTTGGGGCAAGAGTCCGCTCTGCGAGCGGGGGAGAGCCTCAGCGTGGGTATGGGTCGCGCTGTTAGCCTCCCCAGAGGGGGGATTTAGGGGCGCTTCCTGCGCGGAGGGGGTAGTTAGGTCTTCCTCGCTGAGGTTTCCGTGGATTTGCACGTCGAAGTCAAGGCCGTTGACGTTGACCTTTGCCACGCCGTTCTTGATGCTGTCGATGCGGACGTCGTAGGCGGCGCCGTTGATTGTATAGGAATATTGTCTCATAGAATTAAAGCCTCACCCCGTCAAAGCTGCCTACGGCACTTTGCCACCCCTCCCCTATTAGGGAGGGGAAGATACCTCTATAGGAAAGATGCGTTAGAAGGGGTGCGGTGGTTTTGTTATTTTTATTCTTAAGCTTTTATCTCTTTATGGAGCGTATTGAACTGGCGCTGGGGATTGTTCCAGGGCGTAGGAGCGTGCTTGATGGTGACGGAGGAAGCCGTCTCGTCATCGTGGACGACGGTGGCGGCGTCCTCTGCCAAGGCAAGGCAGATGGCGGCGGCGTATGAAGCCCCCACCCCGCTCCCCCGTTGGGGGAGAGCTTCCGAAGGGGAGAGACCTTCGGTGCTGACTATCTGGCCGGCAGCGTTGAGGGTGAGGCTCACTTGCTTGTCGCCTACATTATATTTATATGTTTTCATAATTGAAAGCCTCACCCCGTCAAAGCTGCCTGCGGCACTTTGCCACCCCTCCCCAATAGGGAGGGGAAGATACCTCTATAGGTTATGGGAGGCTTGGGGTTATAGGGTTATGAGGTTATGGGGTTGTGAGATTATGGGGTTATAGGGTCTTGAACCTTTAGGAGCATATCCCCCTCCCTATTCGGGGAGGGGTGGCGCGGTGCCGTAGGCAGCCGCGACGGGGTGAGGCCGTTTTTACAACGGCAGACAGCTGTGCTTCTTCGCGGGGCGGCCTTCGCTCTTCGTCTCGAGTTGGGCAAGGGCGCGACAGATGCGCAGACGGGTGTTGCGGGGTTCGATAACGTCGTCGATGTAGCCAAACTCGGCAGCCTTGTAGGGGTTGGCGAAGAGTTCGTTGTACTCGCGCTCCTTCTCGGCGAGGAAGGCCTTGGGGTCTTCCTGCGTCTTAGCTTCCTTGGCGGAGAGCACGGCCACGGCACCGCTGGCACCCATCACGGCTATCTCGGCACTGGGCCAAGCGTAGTTCATATCGGTCTTCAGTTGCTTGCTGCCCATCACGATATGGCTGCCGCCGTAGGATTTGCGCAGCGTGACGGTGACCTTGGGCACAGTGGCTTCGCCGTAAGCAAAGAGGAGTTTAGCGCCGTGGTCGATAACGGCGTTGTACTCTTGACCCGTACCGGGAAGGAAACCAGGCACATCGACGAGGCTGACGATGGGAATGTTGAAGGCGTCGCAGAAGCGTACGAAGCGGGCGGCCTTACGACTGGCGTCGCAGTCGAGCACGCCGGCATACACCTTGGGCTGGTTGGCCACGATGCCCACGCTCTGGCCGTTGAAGCGGGCAAAACCCACGATGATGTTGCGGGCAAAGTCCTTGTGCACTTCGAGGAACTCTCCGCCATCCACGATGGCAGAAATAACCTCATACATATCGTAGGCCTGGTTGGGGTTGTCGGGGATGATTTCGTTGAGACGGTCCTCCTTGCGGTTGATGGGGTCGGTGCATTCCTTGCGGGGAGCACGCTCCATATTGTTCTGGGGCAGATAGCCCAGCAAGCGGCGGATGAGGGCGGCAAATTCCTCCTCCGTCTTGGCCGTAAAGTGGCACACGCCGCTCTTCTTGCTGTGGACGCTGGCGCCGCCGAGTTCTTCCTGCGTGACATCCTCGCCGAGAACGGTCTTCACAACCTTCGGGCCCGTGAGGAACATATAACTTACGCCTTCCAGCATCACCACGAAGTCGGTGAGGGCGGGGCTGTACACGGCACCGCCGGCACAGGGGCCGCAGATGCCGCTGATCTGAGGGATGACGCCGCTGGCCTCGATGTTGCGCTGGAAGATATTGGCAAAGCCGGCCAGGGAGTTGATGCCTTCCTGTATGCGGGCACCGCCACTGTCGTTGAGGCCAATGCAGGGCACGCCCATCTTGAGGGCCAAATCCTGCACCTTGTTGATTTTCTCGGCCATCGTCTCGGACAGGCTGCCGCCGTTCACGGTGAAGTCCTGGGCATAGACATACACCTGACGACCTTCGATTGTGCCGCAGCCGCACACTACGCCGTCGCCGGGGAACTGTTTCTTCTCCATGCCGAAATTATGGCAGCGGTGGAGCTTGAACATATCCATTTCCTCAAACGAGCCTTCGTCCAGAAGGAGGGCGATGCGCTCGCGGGCCGTGGCTTTGCCCTTGCCGTGCTGTTTTTCAATGGCCACTTCGCCGCCGCCGAGGCGCGCTTTCTCGCGGCGCTCAACGAGGCTCTTGATTTTTTGCTGTTGTAACATGATAATAATAGCCTCACCCCGTCAAAGCTGCCTACGGCACTTTGACACCCCTCCCCTATTAGGGAGGGGAAGATACCTCTAAAGGTACATTGGGCTATTGAGGTCTGTTTTTATTGGTTTGTACTCTATTTATATGTTGGCGTATATCGTTGATGACGGCAGAGAGAGAATTTAAGACCTCCTCATTGGTATAGCGAAGAACTTGGTAGTTTATTCTGGCCAAAGAAGAAGTGCGAGATTCATCATCCTGCCTTTGCTCGGGACTCTCATGATATTTTCCGTCAATCTCTATGATGAGATGCAAGGGGAGACAGGCAAAGTCGGCGATAAAATCACCTATCGGGCATTGTCGGCGGAAGGTCACGCCCAGTTGTTTATCGCGCAGTTCACTCCAGATATATTCCTCAGCCATTGTCATCTCTCTACGGTTTGACCTCGCAAAGTTTTTCAGCAAATCATACCTATCAGGAGAAGCCGTAGCGTAAAACTGCTTATTCATTATTATATGGTAGGTTCTATAAATTAGTTTTCTCTTTCATTTCGGGTAGTATTCTATGCTCGGCCGCTTTTGTCTCTTCTCTTGTATCTTCCTTTCTTTCATTCAGTCACGTAGCCCGCTACGCTCCTTTATGAAAGAAAGAAATCTACTGCGGAAGAGCCGAAAAACCGTCACGAGCTAATTAATAGAACCTACCATATTCTATAAATATGTCATGACCTTCTATCCTAACAAATGCCACCCGACCTTTAGATGTATATCCCCCTCCCTAATAGGGGAGGGGTGGCGGAGTTCCGTAGGAAGCTCCGACGGGGTGAGGCTTTTAGATTTTACTGATGCGAAGTTTGAAGGTCATGGGCCGGTTGGGCACATAGTATTTTTCCAGAGTGCCGGGGCCGCAGGAGGCGTTGCCGATGCCGCGATGCCAGGCGTCGAGGTGGAGGACATTGTAGCCGAGAGGGGTAAGTTCCCACTGGTGCTGGGCGTTCATCATCTGCTCATCGGTGTTTCGGTTGAGGGAGAAACTTACATTGCCCTCCGTCTGAATACGGACACCGCGGCCAGCCTTGTCGGTGAAGACGAGGTCACGCAGTTCGGTGCGCTCGCCAGTGGTCTGGGGCTTGATGTAGTTTTCTGCAAGGCCGGCCACGGAGGAGGTCCACCACTGTGCCACCTGTCCGTCGTGGCGATCCACGCCGTTCTCCCAGGGGCCGAGGGCATAGTAGCGTACGTTGTTGAGCGTGCTGTCTATGCCGCAGATAACGCCGGCACGGCGCAGGTCTGCGGTATGAGGCGTGAAGGTAACCTTGGCATCGACGATGCCCTGCGGATATACGAGGTACTCTACGTCAAGCTGGCAGAGACGGCCGTCGCGGTGGGAATGGATGACGAGGTTGCCGGCGGCATCGACCGTGTGCTCTATGTCGGCCTTGTCCTTCATCCCGTTCTCGGTCTTTGTGAAGCGGTCATTCTCTATCCAGCGGTGGTTGGTGTAGTCAAAGCCGAAGCCGCCGGTGAGGAGTTCGCGGCCCGCGAGTTTGAGGCTGGTGAGCACGCCCGTGGTATTGTCAATGCTGATGCTGACGTTCTCATTGCGGAAGGTGTTGCTGGGACCGAGGGCAAGAAGTTGCGGCACCTGTGCCCAACTGGTGCCCTTGGCCTTCACTTCGGGCAGGGCAACGCGTGGCGTGAGGGCAAACTGCTTCACGGCCACCTCGTGATGAGCCTCGGCCCAGCGGGTGGCTTCGCGGCGCTGCACGCGGAGGGTAAGGAGGTACTCGGCCTCCTTGCCGGCCTTCTGCACAACCTTCTTCGGCAACTTCACGCTGACCGTCTGCGACTCGCCGGGAGCCAGGGCGGGAAGGGCCTGCTTGCTCTGGCCGATGACCTTGCCGTCCTTCACGAGTTCGGCCACAAGGTCGTAGTCGCGAAGGTTGTCGAAGGCGTAGGCGTTGGTCACCTGGATGCGGGCCGTACCGGAGGAAGCCTCCTCCCATAGGGGGAGGTTGGAGGGGGCCGCCATCTTCACATAGGCGTATGCCTGCTTCACTTCCTTCAACTTGGCGCTCTCGGTACGCTCGGCGGGCAGGATGCCGTTGCTGCAGAAGTTGCCCTGGTGCGGGCCGGGATAGTCGTAGCCGGTGTGGAGGCGCTTGATGCCCTGTTTCATCTCGTGCGGGTCGTAGATGGCCTGGTCCACCCAGTCCCAGATGCAACCGCCGATGCAGTCAGGACTGTTCTCAATGACCTCCCAGTATTCGGCGAGGTTGCCGACGGCATTACCCATGGCGTGGGCATATTCGCAGAGGAACATAGGTTTTTCAAGGCCAGAGGTATTCTGCTGCATCCAGTCCTGGCCGGGGTACATCTTTGAATAGACATCAGAGAAGCGGCTGCCGCCATAGGGGCGGTGGATGCGCGTTCCTTCGTAATGGACGGGGCGCGTATTGTCGAGGCGCTTGGCCTCGTCATAACAGGCGGCGAAGTTGTCGCCGTTGCCGCACTCGTTGCCGAGGCTCCACATGATGACGGAGGGATGGTTGCGGTCACGCAGCACCATACGGTTGATACGGTCCACCATCATCGGCTGCCAACTGGGAAGGCTGGAAAGGCTCTGGTTGGCGTGGTCCTCCACGTCGCCCTCGCATACGGAATAGAGGCCGTAGTAGTCGAACATAGCGTACATCCGTGCGGCGTTGGGATAGTGGGAGGTGCGGATACAGTTGAGGTTGTTCTGCTTCATAAGGATGACGTCGCGCAGCATCGTCTCGTTGGTGACGGCGCGGCCGCGTTCGGGGTCGGTGTCGTGGCGGTTGGCGCCTTTCAGGAACACGCGCTTACCATTCACAAGCAACTTGGTGCCGTCTATCTTCACCTCGCGTATGCCCACCTTGGTGGAGAAAGCCATACCGTCCTGCACTACGCGGAGGGTGTAGAGGTTGGGCTGCTCGGCGCTCCAGAGTTGGGGATTGCTCAATACTAACGCAGGAGAGCCCACGCCCGGATGGCAACTGCTGGCACCAGACTTCACTACCAACTGTCCCTGGGGATCGTAGAGGGAGAGTTCGGCGCCGGTAGCCTTGCCTTCGCGGTCGTAAAGGTCAACGACGACGACAGCCCTGCCGTTATTCAATTTGGTTCTGACCTTGTGGTCATACACGGCACCCTTCGGCAAGTTGCAGAGATACACGTCGCGGTAGATGCCGCTCATACGGAACATATCCTGACATTCAAAGTACGAGCCGTCGCTCCAGCGGAACACCTGCACGGCCAGCGTGTTCTCGCCGGCTTTCAGATAAGGGGCGATGTCAAACTCGTGGTCGTTGTTGGCGCCCTGTGTGTAGCCCACATACTGGCCGTTCACCCACACATTGGCGGCGGAGTAGATGCCGCCGAAGTGGAGGATGGTCATCCGGCCCTCCTCACGCCAGGCCTCGGGCACGGTGAAGGTGCGCAGATAGGAGCCCACGGGGTTGATGCCGTAGTTCGCGCCGCCGTCGTTGAAGCCGGGGCGGGCTTTGATGAAGGGCGGCGTATTGGCGTGGGGGTATTCCACGTTGCAATAGATGGGATGGTCGTAGCCTTGCATCTCCCAGTTGGAGGGCACGGGGATTTCGTCCCAGTCGGCCACGTCTGCCAGAGAGAGGCCGGAGAGCTCAGGGCGCTGGCTCGGCTCACTCACAAGACGGAACTTCCATTCGCCGTTCAGGCTCTGGTACAGGCTGCTCTGGGGCTCGGTCCACGGTGTGTCGTAGTACGCCTTGTCGGCCAGCATCTCCTGTTCGGAGGCATAGGGGATAAGGGTGGCGTGGCCCGGCAGTTTGTTGATGCCGAACACGGTCTCGTCCTCCCAGATGGGGGCCGTTATCTTGGGTTTCTCCACGGCGTCGGCATAGAACCACGCGGCCTTGTCAGTGAGGTCTATAGGCTCCTGCATCAACTGGCCGTCGCGCAGCACCATCATCTTCTGACGGTTCACACTGACGAGGGCAAACACATTGGTGTAGTGCAAGTCCTCTCCCTCGCCCACGGCCTGCCAGCCCTGGTCCACGGGTGCGAACTCAAACTTATTGTTGGCGTACGTGGATGAAGGGCCCCATTGCAGGAGGTAGTCTATCTTCTTGTTGTCGCCGCCGTCATCGAAGGCCGCCGTATAGAAGGCTCCGCTCACAACGCGCTGTTTGAAGTCCAGCATTTTCACTTGCCAGTACTGGCCGCGGTTGTCGGCGTCGCGCTCTTCGGCCACGATGCGTGCGCCGTCACCGCCGTCGTCCTTGTTGCCGAGCACGAGGCGGGGCTGCGCGTAGGGGTGGAACTGATAGGTCATCTCTGCGTCGAAACCGGCCCGCTTGGCCTGCGGAATGACGAGCCAGGCGTCCTGATCCGTCTCGCTCTGCTTCGCGCTTATCATCACGAACTTGCCCTTCTTGCCGGCAAAGCACTTGTCGGGGTGGTTGGCGGGGATAAGGCGGGGGCCGTCAGTGCCCAGTTTCCACAACTGGTCCTCGTCGGAGCCGTTGTATTCGCCGAGTTCCAGCGTTGTGCCGTTCGTGCGTATAGCCTTGCCGGTGAAGGGGCACACGATGCGGTAGGAGCCGGACAGGCCATTGAACTGCCAGTGCTGCGTGGGATCCTCGGTGTCGGGGGCCTTCAAACACAACTGGCCGTTCTGATCGGCACCGATGACTTTCTGGCCGATGTAAATCTGATAGAGCGCGCCTTTGAGCACGGGCTCACCTTGCGCGCCGGCACCGAGTCCTATCAGTGCGGCCAGAGATAAGAGAATTAAGCGGAGGTTTCGCATAGAGATATGTTATATTTTAGGTTTATCCTGCAAATAAGCTGTTAAAGTAACGCTTCACATAAACGGACGTAAGTGAGAATTTTTTGTCAATATTTTTTACATTTTTCGTGCGTTTTTTTGGCATTTTGGGGCCGTGAAAGCGAGCGCGCGGCGTCTCGGACGGAAATACGCGATTTTTGAGGACACAGTTACACAGCTCATTTACAGACGCTTAACGCTGCAAGGGTTTTCGCGGTCATTCCTTCGGGTGCGCTATACCCGCTTTCTGACGCGTAAAATGGCCGTCGCGCGGTGATTTTTTTGCGATTTTTTTCGGAATTTTGTCCCTTTTAGCAAAAACTAAAGCCCTTTTAGTCGCGCCGATGTCCCTTTTAGTTGAAACTATCTCCTTTTCATTTTTTCCGATGTCCCTTTTAGTTTTTCCGATGTCCCTTTTAGTTTCTCGTAAAAGGGCTATCGGGAAAAATGAAGGGTCGGCAGGTGAAAATATGAAGGGGATTATTGGGCGTCGTTCGGCAGTATGCACGTTTAGGCCTCACATCGCCGCGATTTCTCCTTTTTTCGTTTTGTCAAGATTTTTTACACTTTCAAAAAAATCGTTATGGACGGTTATTTGTTCGTTATGAGGTTGTATTATTATTAAGTTATCGGATATAGAGATGACACTCCTTTTGGTTGCATATCCCCAGAATATAAGCGTATAAGTCACGCTCATGCTCTTCGGAGATTGTCCTTTCCGAGCACTTCGTGCGCCAGACGATGTGATATGTCAGACTGATATGGCTCATATTGCGGAGGTACTGGCTTCCAGCCAGACCACATGGAGAGGGGACTCCGTCATCCCGAGACTTCGTCCCGGGTTACTCATGGTACTGGCTTCCAGCCAGCACTTTTCCCGTGCCAAGATGGATTTTTAATGGGATATACGGGCTGATTATACTTTTATAAATATATTGAGGCGCTTCATTGCCAAGAGTATGAGATAGATTACTATGGCCTGGCCCAGTGCAAGGACGAAGGGGTAGAACGCGCCGATGTATTGCTCCAGGCCGTAGAAAAGGCTGTGGGGTATGCTCTTGAAGTTTATCATTTCCTCCAAGGTGTAAGCCACAAGTGAGTTGAGGCCGTAGGTGCGGAGAAATTCCAGACAGGTCGTCTTGCCCTTGATGTCGTACCACCAGAAGAAGAGGGCCATAAGCAAGAAACTGTAGCCTGCGGCTACCATACACATGCTGCTCGTCCAGATGCGCTTGATAACGGGCATTTCTATGTTCCACGCCCAGCCGGCCACCGTAAGTGCCGCGCCGATGCCGAGAAGCCAGAGGCCCTTCTTCTTCGGAGTGAGCGATGCGCTCTTGCATATCATGCCGCAGAACAGGCCGGCGAGGCCCGTGGCTGCGAATGTCAGGCTGCTGAGTATCCAGGTGTTTGTGTACCACGGTGCAAAGGCCACAGTGCCGTCGGGTTGCAGCATAGCACCGTCGCGGAAGTGACCAAGCACCACGCGGTCTATCCATTCGGCCAGGTTGTTGTCGGGACCGTACTGTCCGCCGCCGAAACCGTCCACGCTGATGAACTCCATCGCGCCCCAATAGGCCAGAAGCAGCAGAACAAAAGTTATTATCTGCGTGCGCAACTTGCTGAACATAAAGAGGAGCGAGGCCACCAGATAGGCCACGGCGATACTCTGCAAGGTGTTGGTGAATACGTAGATACGATCAGGATTGAGGTCGCGCACACTTCCCTGAATGATAAAGCCGAGCAGCCAAAGCAACACCACGCGGCGACTTACGCGGCGCAGATAGGCACTATAGTCCTTCTCGCGGCGGAAGCGCGCCATAGAGAACGGGATGCTGGCGCAACTCATAAACATAAAAAGCGGCATTATCGTGTCCCAGGGCGTGAGGCCCTCCCATTCCTCGTGGCGCAGCAGTTGCGACAGAGGCGTGAAGAACCAGTCCATAATGCCGTTGGGTACGCCGTTGCAAAAGTTCAGCACAACGGGGCCGAAGGCCACGAGGAAAAACAGGTTGAAGCCGCGCAAGGCATCAAGGGAGGTGAGGCGGTTTTGCATCGGAGTCATAATGGTGTCTGTTTAGTTGTGTGATTATTAATGTATCCGCTTCTTGCCCTTCTCCAATACCACGCCGCGATGACCTACGCTGGCCAAACGGCCCTGCAGATCATAGGTCGCGGCGGTGCGGGGACGGACGGTCACATCGGCAAGGCCTTCTTCGCCGCCCATAGCGGCCATATAGGTCCTATAGGCCTCGCGCAAAGCGTCAATATCGGTCTGCGTGGGCTTGCGTTTGCCGCTTGCCGTTTGGAGGGCAGCCAGCATAGCGGCGGCCACCTCGGGCTGTTGCATATTGGGAGAGAGCGTGGTGTAGGGATAGAGTTGGAAGTCACCGAAGTGGCCGTAGGTACGGTTGCTCGTGGTCTCGGAAATCCAGAAGCGCAGCGTGCTGTATGGGGCTGTCAGCATAAAGTCGCCGTGGCTTTCCTCTCCGGCCTTGGTGAAGGGGATGCTCACGCTTCCGGCCTCGGTAAAGTTCTTGCCGTCGGCAGAACCTTCAATGCGGCAGCGCGTCACGAAGTCAGCGCTGGCCCCCTTGCGCAGCAGGGTGACGCAGCGCAGCGCACCTTCCACGGGCTCGGCAAGGGCTACCTGCAGATAGTGTTTGTCCATCTCCGTGCCGCTCACGCCCTGCCACTTGCTGTGCCAGAAGGTAGAGGCGTCGCCGTCGATGAGATTGGAAAGGGAGCCCTCACTCGTCTCGTTGGCGTTGGTGGAGAACTGCTTGGTATCGGTGATGAGGCCCTTGGTGCCAAGCACGGCACCTTCCTCATTGGCATTGTAGGCGGTCTCGGCTTCCAAAAGCACGGCAGCCATCTCTTCCTTCAGGGCCATCTCCTCCTCGGAGTAGCCGGGCTTGGTGTAGGTCACGTCCTCGGCATCATAGTCGTAAAGGCGGTAGATATAGGTGGCGTGGCTCGGCACGCGGATGCTGAAGGTGCTCTCCTTCGTGAACTTCTTGTGAGCGCCGTCGGCATCAATGTAGGCGTGGTTCCAGAGGTCGCGCATCTTGTAGGTCTTATCGGCCTGCAGGGCGCTGAGGTCGCTGAACTTCACCGTGATGGTGCGGGCGCTGCTGCTGAGGTTGGTCAGGGAGATGGCGGGATTACCGTCCTCCATATCCTTTTGGAAAACGATGTAGTTGGCGTTGTCATAGATAGGTTCGCCGGCCTGGCCGAGGGGATCCTGATCCAGGGCGATGATTTCCGTGTTGGTGATGATGTCAAGGTCGTCCTCGTAGAAGGTGTTCGTCACATTCTTCTTCGTCAGCGAGTTGGGTTTGCCGTCCAGGTTGGTGATATTGTTAGAGAGCGTCAAAGGCGAAGAAAACATACACCACAGGCCGAAGTTCGTGCGGTATTCATCCTGCGTCATGCCGGCCTTGTAGCCGTCGCCGCCGCCGTCGTTGCTGGAGTAGCCCGTTCCGTGTAGCCCCACGCATAGCATGTCGGCATCATTCCAGCGGTTCACGCCCTGATACTGCCAGATGCCCTTCATTACGCCCAGCACCTGCTTCACGCCGCCCTTGTAAGTGGTGTCGCTCCAGAAGTCACGGGTGTCATCAGTAGAGCGCCAGCATGTAGCACCTGTGTTAGCGGCCCAGAGGTGAGGCAGGCGCCAGCCCCACTCGCACATATAGAATTTGAATTCGCTGGGCTTGCGGCCGGTGCCTTTCATAGCCTTGTCCAGGGCTGTGCCCATCGCGCCATAGGCCTGTTCGGCGGCAGCCGCCGTAGTGCCGCCCGTGGCGTTGCAGAAGTCATATTTCAAGAGGTCAAAGCCCCAGTCCACGAAATCCTTGGCATCCACTGTTTCGTTGCCATAGGAGCCAGGCTGCGCTCCCGAACATGTGCGACTGCCGGCATCGGAGTAGATGCCAATCTTTAAGCCGCGCTCATGCATGGCCGTGGCCAAGCCCTTGAAGTCAGGGAACTTGTTCGTATCGGGCGACAGATGGCCGCCCACACGGTTGGAGTTGGCCCAGCAGTCATCAATACACATGTGATTGTAGCCTATGTCGCGCAAACCGAAGTCTACCAGTGCATCGGCCAGTGTGATGATGACATCCTGATTGATATTGTTGCCGAAGGCGTTCCATGTGAGCAGGCCCATAAACGGCGTAGGCTGGGCCAGGTCTTCGCTCACGGTGAAGCGGACGTCCTGCGTGCGGTCGTCGTTCATATGGAGCGTGTAGGTATATTCGCCAGCAGAGGGAGCCACACCGTATATATATTTATAGGCGCTGCGGTCGGTTTTCACTTCCAGCCCCTCGGGCAGCCCCGTCACATTCAGCAGTTCGTCGCCCTCGTTCATCACGAGTTTGTGCATGAAGGGTTTGCCCGGCAAGCTGAACACGCGAGTGGCGCAACCCACGGCTTTGGCTATCTGGCCCATTATCTGCCACGAGCCATTGGTGTCGCTGCGGTTGTAGAGGTTCAGGGCAAAAGCGGCTCCGCCACGGAAGTTCCAACCCTCCGTGGTGGCGGTGACGTTCTTGACCTCGCCCGGCACGATGTCGTAGGTATCGGTTCCATCGGCAATAAACTTCCACGTGTTGGCCACACTCTTTTCAGCCGTCTGCTTGATTGCCGAGGTGGCCGTCTGCTTTGTGTTTGCCGTTCCTGTGGTCTGCGTGTAGTAGATATACTTCTGTTCTGACACGTTGTAGATGTAGTAGGTATCATCGTTCTTGCCAGACTCCACAAACACGAACTTGTCGCCCGTAAAGCCGTTGCCCAGAATGTTTCCATTCTCCACCTTGACATATTCCATGTTGCCAGGCTGATAAATGTAGTACTGCTGCGCGCTGGCATCGTCAGCGCTCTGCGCGGGTTCAAAGGGCACTGCGGCCCACATAGTCGAGGCCGCAAAGAGTGCAACCAACAGGGAAAGGGTCTTTTTCATAAATAAAGAACGAGATTATAGGATTACACATAATTTTGCGCGACAAAGTTACGAATAAGCGAGCGAAATACCAAATAAGCGCAGCGAAATTTGAGTATTTCCGAGCGGGAGTAACTAAAACCATAGGTTAAAGTTACGAATAAGCGAGCGAAATACCAAATAAGCGCAGCGAAATTTGAGTATTTCTGAGCGAGAGCCATAAAAAACGCTGTCCAAAGTGCTTAAATCCCTGTTGTACAGCAAGCATAAAGACCGAAAGACCGTAACGCCCCCTGCATGAGGTAAAGACGTTGCGGACTTTCGGCCCTCTGTATTTTATGAAGGATGAGTTTCTAATACCAGAACACGAGTTCACCGCCCTCTTTTATCTTCCTGTGGGCGATGCGGAACGACTTTATTTTCCTTCCGTTCCATGTCACCTTCTTCACCTGCTGCGTGGGCGACGTGCGGCCCTCGGTGCGGATGACGAGCGTGCGGCCCTTGCCGAGGCGGAGGGTGGTCTTGCTGAAGAGCGGTGAGAAAAGGTCGTAGGCGGCCTCACCCACCACCGTGGGATACATACCGATGGCGGAGAACACATACCAAGCGCTCATAGCGCCGTCGTCCTCATCCATTTCGGGACAATAGCCACGGGGGGCGTTCGTAAAGGCACGCCCCACGAAGGGCTCGGGGTAGGCATCCTGTCCGCCGTAGCGGTGGGTGGCTTCCTCGCGGCCCAGGCGGCGCACCACGTCGCCCGTCTTTTCCGGCATTCCCAGCCGGCCGAAGAGGAAGGGCACGTGTATGTCGGGTTCGTTGCCCTGATTGTAGAGTTCCTGGGCGAAGAAATCGTTCAGTTCCTGCACCAGCACGTCTTTGCCTGCCATCTTCACCATACGCGAGAGATACATCGGTGCGCCCCAGCGATACTGCCAGCGCGTGCCCTGGTAGAGGCCGTTGCCGCGCATCTTCGTGAAACTGCCGTCGATGTGCTGAAATTCCTTCGGCCATATACTGTCGAAGATGGCCTCGCCCCTCTGCGTCCACTTCCTGGCGTCCTTGCCGTAGCCCAGTTCGCGGGCCAACTGCCCCAGTGCCCAGTAGTCGCCGGCGGTCTCCAGGCATTGGTCGGGCTGCTTCATCGGCATACGCTGCACCTCGGCCGTCATGCCCGGGTAAGCCTCCCGCAGATTGGGGATGCTGATGCCCTGGCGGTAGGCGTCGAGGAGGGTGGCTATGGCGTGTTCCGTGCGCACGGTGGGCACGCATTCATACTCCGTACTCCAGTCCTTCTTGCCCGTCATGTAGAGCGTGGCGAGCGACTGCATGATGTCCTGCGAGCGCTCGGGTTGCAGAAGGGTGATGAGGGGGAATTTCGTACGGTAGGTGTCCCATAGCGACCACGAGCTGTAGTAGGTGAAGTCCGTCCTGTGCTCCTTGCCGTCGGTGCCGAGGAACGTGGGGAACCAGTCGTCCGTCACCACAAACGGACTGTGGAACGTGCGGTAGAGCGCCGTGTAGAAAATCGTCTGTTCGTCCGCCGTGCCGCCCTCCACGCGGGCGGTGCGGAGGATTTCCTCCCACGCCGCGCCGGCCTTGCGCTTCAACGTGTTGAACGGTTCCTGCCATACGGCCGTCTCCGTCACGCCTGCCAGCGTTTCCTTCAGTCCCGTGCCCACCACGATGCGTATCTCCACGCGGCCCTCCGGCAGCGCGCCGAACACGAGTTCCTTCGTGCCGCCGTCCTTCTCCTCTACGGCGAAGGGAGCGGAGGCATAGAGCCTGTAATACAGGTGGTAACGGCCGCGGCCGCAGGTGTTTTTACACTCGGCCATGCCTTCTGCCACGCTTCCGCTCAAGGCGCGGAATTCAGCCTTGAACGTCTTGTCAAACGCCGAGGCGGGGCGCACGCGAAGTCGGGCTTCGCTGCCCGCGGGGAAGGCATATTCCTCCACCGCCATGTGGCGCGTGGCCGTAGTGCGCACTTTCACGCCGTTGGTCAGCGTGGCGGCATAATAGCCCGGCATGGCCGTCTCCGTTTCTTTCACCAGCGCCACCTTTTCGCTGCCGCCCGTCAGGGGCAGCACGCTCACGTTGCCTCCGCAGCCGCTGCCGCCCACGCCGGAGAGGCGATTGATGGAAAAACCCGATATCGCGGCCACTTCATAGTCGTAGCCAGGGTGTTGCCGCGGGTTGCTGTCGGGCGCTACGTGTATCATGCCGAAAGGCAGCGCCGCACCGGGTGCCAGCTGTCCGTAGTCGCCGCCCGTACCTATGAAGAGGTTCACTTTCCTCAGCACGTCCTCATCAGGGCGGACGCTATTCCCGTCCGCCTGAGCCGTAGCCGGGGAGGCGCAGCAGACGGCCGCAATGAAAGTGCCCATCAAAAGGCTGCGGAAAGGGGAAAATATATTGTTTCTCATACGTTTTATTAAATAAAATAAGCCTATAGGACTATAATACGCAGCAAATTTACGCAAAAATACCGACATAATCCACCATTTATCCCATAAAAATCACATTTCATACGAAACCGAATGAAAAATTCTGCAAAACGACGCACGAAAAAAGGCTCTTGAGAACGCTTCCGAAACACAAAAAATGATTCATAACGTTTTTTTGAAAGTTAAAAAAATCTTGACAAAACGAAAAAAGGAGAAATCGCGCCGCTCTGAGGCCTAAACGCGCACTTAGCCGAAAAGCGCGCGCCGCCCCGTCATTTTTTTCTCCGTCGCCTCCCTTCATTTTGTCCGATACCCTATTTTACGCGAAACTAAAAGGGACATCGGAAAAATTAAAAGGGACGTCGGACGAACTGAAAGGGCGATAGTTTCAACTGAAAGGGCTTTAATTGCAACTAAAAGGGCTTTAGTTTTTGCTAAAAGGGACAAATTTCCGAAAAAAATCGCAAAAATGTCGTCGCGCGGCGCCCCTTTTTCGCACTTAAAGGCGGGTGTAGCGCGCCCGAAGGAATCACCGCAAAAATCCCCGCAGACGTAAGCGTTTATAAATGAGCCGTGTAACGGCGTCTTAAAAATCGCGTTTTTTCCGTCCGAACCTCCGCGCGCTCGCTTTCACGCCCGAATTTTGCCAAGAAAACGCACGAAAAAGGTAAAAAATCTTGACAAAATTTTTTTGTTACGTCCGTTCAGTTAAAGTAAAGGTTTAACTGAGCGAGGCCGAACTATTTCTTGCGGAAGCAACAAAAAAATCGCCGGCCGCTGGAACTCCAACAGCCGGCGAGCCGATATGTGCTTAATTACTTAATGATTTTCCTGCCGTTCTGGATATTGATGCCCTTCTGCATCTTGTTGATGCGGCGGCCCTGGAGGTCGTAGGCACCCTGGAGGTCGGCGGAGGTCATCACAGAGCTGACGCCGTCGGGCTTCCCAAAGTCAAGGATAAAGCCCTGAACGCTGGCACTGGCCTGACGCTGATAGAAGGCGCGGTTGGCCTTGAGGGTTGTGCCCTCGAATCTGTAGAAGCCTTTCCTGCAATCAACCTCGGAGAGTACAAAAGGCGTATAGCCCGCCTTGACTGCGGTGCTGACGCTCGTATCCTCGTTGACGCCTTGCAGGGTGTGGAACTCATCGGAGAGCGTGCCGGTGTAGGCCTGGGTGGTGTAGTCGAAGACGTGGTCGCCTTTGGCACCTTCGATGATATAGCCCACGTTGGCCTTGAGGATATTGCTGTCAAGGGCGGTGGCGTGGAGGGAGTTGCCGTTCGTCTCGGAGCATACGTATGCCGTAACCTCGTCGGGGACGATGGCGTTGTGGGGCAGATAGAGGGTGGAGAGGCCACAATCGCTGATGGTGAGCGTGTAACTTGTGGGGGGCAGGTCGGCGAAATTCACGGGGTAGATATACCACACGTTGTTGGCACCCGTGGTGATCTTGCCTGAATCCCAGAAAGATACTTTGTGGACAGGGTTGGTGTTGGTGTTGGCATTGTCCATAATGAAGCCGTAGGTGGTGCCGTCGGTAGTGGCGGAGAAGGCCACGCCGTTGGGTGTCGTGCCGCTGGTGGCGGCAGGATAGACGAGGAAGTTGAGGGCATCGGTGGGATGGGCCACGATTTCCACGTTTTTGGCCGGTGTGGCGCCATTGTTCGTGGCGAGGTAGCGCCCCGTGGCGAACTGCACTTTATAGGCATTGTTGATGCCGGGGACAAAGCGCACGACATACTGTGCCAGCTCCTCGGCGGGCGTGCCGGGGGTGAAGATATTGGAGACGGTGAGGTCGCGTTCGCGGCCAAGGACTTGCCCTGCGCCGTATTCGCGCATAGGAGTCTCCTTGTCGCGTATCTGCGTGACGACATACCACTGGCCGGTCTCCACCTTCGTGGTCTTGGCGCCTACGCTGACCAGGGTGGCACCGTCAACAAGCGTCGGGACGGGTTCGGGCTTCTCACCTATTTCCACGGGATAGAGGAACCACACGTTGTTGGTGCCCGAGGTCACCTTGCCTGACGCCCAGAAGCACATCTTGTGGGGAGGCGTGAGGGTGGCGTTATCGTTGTCCAAGGCATAGCCGTAGGTGGTGCCGTTGGTGGTGGAGGAGAAGGCAAAGCCGTCCGTCTTCGTGTTGCTGTTGGTGGCGGGATAGACGAGGAAGTTGAGGGCTTTTGAAGAGGCTTCCTGGGCCACTATTTCAACGCTCTGGGCAGGCGTGGCACCGTTCTTCGCGGCAAGGTAGCTGCCCGTGGCGAACTGCACCTTATAAGCGTTGGTGATGCCGGGGACGAAGCGCACAAGATATCGCGCCAACTCCGGGGCGGGAGTGCCCGTGGTGAAGAGTTCGGAGACGGTGAGGTCGCGTTCGCGTCCCACCACCTGGCCGGCACCGTTTTCTACGACGGGGGTCTCCTTGTCGCGTGTCTGCGTCATAATGTACCACTGGCCTTCCTTTATCTGCGTGGCCTTGGCACCTACGCTCACGAGGGAGGTGCCCTCAACGAGCGTTGTAGGCTCGGCGGCGAGGTATTTCTGGTTGTGGGCTATGAGGGCGTTGGTGAGGTCCTTGCCGCTGGTGGTGGCGAAGTCCATCAGTACGATGCCGAGACGGCCCGTCTGAGTTTTCACATGGCTGAGCACGGCGGGATTGACGGTATTGGCATAGGACTCGGGGGAACCGGAAAGGCTCGTAAAGGTGATGTACCATCCGTTGGAGGCATCGGCAGCCGCAGCGGAGAGATTGGCGTTGGAGTAGGATATCTTCTGGGTGGTGTTGATGTTCTCGTAAACATCCTCCACGGTGGCATCGACTATTGTGGTGCGGTTGACGTGATAGATGACGGACTTCTGCTGCGTGGTGTTGTCGCTCCAGTCGAGGCGACCGCCATAGACGCAGTCCTCCGGGTTACTGTCGGAACCATAAGTCGAATTGCTGAGGAGGACAATCTTGCCGCGGCAGGAATTGAGGCTCAAGCCCGGCGTGATGCGGGGCAGCACGTACTTCCTGTTGTTCTGCAGCCAGGTGCGGATGGAGGCGCGCCAAGTGGAACTGTAGTCGGTGAGGCTCGTAAGGAGTTGGCTGTTCTCCTTTTGTATGCGCACTACGACGGTCTCCGTGGGGTTATTCTTCAAGAAAGTGACGAAGGTGTCCATAGCGTCCTTAAACTTCACGCCTGTGGAGAGGGGGCCGTGGTAGATGGTGAGGTTTTCCAACTGGATATCACTCTCGCTCTTGGCGTTATAGCGCGGACGGAGGTCAAAGGCACGGAGGCCTGCCTTCAACTGTGTGGCGATGTCGTCGCTCTGCGTCTTGCCAAGAGACGAAACAGCCTTGGTTGCGGAGTCGTGGGAGCCGGGGATGGTCACGTGGCTGAAAGTGGTGCGACCGGGAATGTGGCCCATCCACATATCGGTGTAGGAATACTTCTTACCTGCGTCGTCGGCCACTTCCACGCTGCCGTCAGAAAGGGTAGCATAGATATAGTATCCGCCGGCTACGTCGGCATCTGAACGTACGTTGACGTTCACGCTTTTGGCACCGCTCGGCACGCTGCTTACCGTGACGAGGTCGGTCTCGCCCAGCCGGTCGCCGCTCTTGGCTCGGACGGCCACGCTCTTCACTCCTGTGCTGAACGCGGAAAGGTTGACATTGATTTCCTTCATGCCTTCATCGGCAGAGGCGGGAACTGTCCCTGCGGTCATGAGCCCGGCAAGGACAAGGATTGCTGAAAGATTACGCATATGTGTTGGATTAAAAAATTAATGTGAGTAATTAGCAAATGAGCAAATTCGGGAATGAGCAAATGCCATGCGGACTATCTGCCTAATTCACTAATTTGCTAATTTGCTAATTCACTAATTCTCAAACTTCACGCCCTGCACTTCCGAGAGGCGACCATCTTCCGCCACGGTGACGGGAAGGAAAGTGAGACACCAGTCGCGGGGCTCGAAGAGGCGGGGGCAATAGAAGCGAAGAGTGTTCCAGCCGGCCTTGAGAGGCACATAGGCGGGCTCACGCAGCCAGAATATCTGCTCCTCGGTGTAGGGCATTTCGCTCTGCGGCTCCTTATAGGCATTCTGGGGATAGTGGTACTTGCCCGGCTCATTCCAGGGCTTGGGAGGGAACACCTCGGTATCGCCCACGAAGACGCGGCCGTCGGCTTCCCAGTAGCCCTGCTCGCCGATGCCCCACGAAATGCGGTTGGAGCGTACGGAGGCCTCGAAGCCGATGACGGCACGGATGACGGTGTCGCGCTCCACATAGAGTTTCGTCTCGGCCCAGGCGTCCATCGTGTTGGTGAGTTTCACCTTCTTCTGATAGGCTATCTCAGCGAAGTTCACCACGCCGCCACGGCTTTCTACCCATTTCATCTTATTGGGGTTGGAGCCACGGCGCTCAGGAATTGTGGCGCGCCATCTCATCTGGCTGTTGGCCACCCAGCGGGTGTTCCAGTCGCGCAGGAAGTGGTCGCGGTGATAGGAGAAACGCTGCTCCCAGTCCTGTACATGCTGGAAGTGGGGACTGCTCTTCTCGGGCAGGAGATGAGTCTCGCGCATCGGCAAGTTCCTGCCACCGCGCCACACGCCTTCGGCAAAGGCTGCCACGGCGGAAGGGCAACCGTTGAGAGGCATAAGGAGCGTGGGGTCGTCAATGCGCAGGTCGTTCCACAGGCAGAGGATGGAACCCAGACGCTTGTCGTCGCCCTTCTCGGCGTTGCAGTAAGTGTGGAGGAGTTGCTGCGTAGTGTTCCAGATGACGTTGCCGTTGTTGAGATAACCGCTGAAAGTATCAATAAAGCGATGAGGGTAGTCCTTCTTCTCCATGTCCGCCCCGATGCTGCTGCTCCACACCTGGCAGACAGTCTTCTCCCCCGGTTTCAGACCCGGGTCCCAGCAGATGGGCGTGCGGCCGTCCTTCACCACGAGATCCTCGCAGAAGAGCATAAACTCCTCCGGGTTATCCACCTTCACCTCATCGCTGCCGATGTGGATATAAGGACAGAGGTCGCGGGGAATCTCACGGAAGAACTCCTTCAGGCACGTCTCCAGCACCCTCATACCCTCCTCCGAAGCCATGCCGAAGCCAAAAGCCCTCTTAAAGTAAGCGCTGTGCCCCGGCATGTCAATTTCGGGAATCACCATGATGCCGCGCTCACGGGCATACCTGATAACATCGCGAATCTCATCGTAAGAGTAGAACACGCCCTCCCTGCGGCCCTTACGCATATGCTCCGGAGCATTCAGCTGCGGGTAAGCCTTGCACTCAATGCGCCAGCCCGGGTCATCCGTAAGGTGCCAGTGGAAAACGTTCAGCTTATAGAACGAGAAAAGGTCAATATCCCTCTTCAGCAAATCCACAGGGCGGTAGTTGCGGCCCGTGTCGTGCATAAAGCCGCGCAGGCCGAATGCCGGCCAGTCGCGGATGCTGACCTGCGGATACAGGCCGTCCTCGTCCCTCAGTTGCTTCATCGTCTGGCGCGCCCATATCATGCCCTGCTCGCTCCCTGCGGTGAGCACGGCCTTGCCGCCCGAGATACTGATGGAGTAGCCCTCTTCGGGCAGTTTCGCCTTGCGGCTGATGCGTTCCTGCGTATCCGTCACGCGCACTTTACCCTCCCTTACCACCTTCATCTCCTGCGGGGCAGGAATAACCATTTGCGCCGTCAGGCTAAGGGGCAGAGCCAACAACAGAAGGGCAGCCCCAAAAACTCTTTTCATAATATATAATATGTGTGTCTTGTTCATAAGCAAATTTGGAAATTAGCAAATTAGCAAATTAGCAAATTAGCAAATTCCCTGCGGACAGACTGCCTCATTTGCTAATTCTCACATTTGCTAATTTTCTAATTCTATCACGGCGGCGAAGCCTCCGTTGCGGGTCATGTGGACGTCGATGACGTCGGAGGCGCTGACGGTGCTCTCACCTCGGCGATAGTCCATGGCCTGTCTTTTGGCATTGGGGCCGTCGGTGAAGGAGGTCATCTTATAGGTGCGACCTGCCGTGAGGAATGAGAGGGGGAGTTTTGTATCGCAACCCTTCTCGGCCGTCATGCCGCCGACGTACCACTTATTGCCTTTGCGCTTGGCCACGATGAGGGTCTGGCCATACTCGGCCTGGAGCACACGGGTCTCGTCCCAGTTGACGGGTACGGAGGTGATGAAGCGCGTGCAGTCGTCGTTCTGATAGTAGAGGGTGGGACTATCGGCGAGCATGGTGAGGTGGGACTCGAAGAGCACGTAGAGGGCGAGCTGATAGGCGCGTGTGCCGATGCTGGCGTTGTTGGGGCGCTTGCCGGCATAGAGTTCGGGCTGCATGGAGGTCATGGCGCCGGGGGTGTAGTCCATGGGGCCTACGACGTTGCGGATGTAGGGGAGATAGACGCTGTTCTCGGGTTTGCAGCTGCCGTTCTGCTCCATGCCGCGCACTCCCTCGAAGGAGAGGACATTGGGATAGCGGAGTTCCATGCCGCTGGGGTGGTAGGCTCCGTGGAAGGCCACCATGATGTGGTTGGCGGCGGCCTCTTTGGCTACGCGCTCGTAGTAATCCACCATCCACTGGTCCTGACGATCCATGAAGTCTATCTTCACTCCTTTCACGCCCCACTCGGCGAAGGTCTTGAAGAGGTCCATGTGCTTATCGACGGTGAGCCATGTGAGCCACACCCATACGCCCACGCCTTTTTCCTTACCGTAGCGGATGAGTTCGTGGAGGTCAACGGTGGGGTTGGGCGTGAAGGGGTCGCGCGTGGAGGCGGCCCAGCCTTCATCGAGGAGGATGTAGGGTATGCCGTAGTGGGCGGCGAAGTCGATGAAGTATTTATAGGTGTCGAGGTTGAAGCCGCTGGTGAAGTTCACGTCGGGACCATACACGGAGGCTCCGTTCCACCATTCCCAGGACACTTGCCCTGGCTTTATCCAACTGGTGTCTGCCACATGGCTGCCTCCAGAGAGGCGCAGACCCATGGTGCTCTCCACGAGCATGGCGTCCTCGGTGGCTACGACCATATAGCGCCAGGGGTAGGCGCGCGTGCCTTCCACGGTGGCTATGCAGTCGGCCTCTTCTTCTATCTTCACGCGGCGGTCGCCATCGTCGCTCCAGCGCAGGGGCTTGGGAGGGAAGATGGAGCGCAGGCCGTTCTTGCCGGTTCCCTTCACGAACATACCGGGATAGTGGAAGAGGTCAGCCTCGCTGACGAGGATTTTGGCGGTAGGGGCGGTGATGACGAAGGGCAGTTCGCCCATCTTGTCCTCGGGCGTCCACGCACCCGTCTGCACGGTGGTGTAGCTTTCCTCGTGGCTGGTCTTGAAGGCCTTGGGCTGCTGGAGGGTGAGGGTGTAGTCGGCAGGGAAATTGAGGGCGAACTCTTCGTCGAGGATGTCCTGCTCGCCGCTGAGGGTGGTGACGAAGCGATAGGCGAGGCCGTCGTTGAAGACGCGCCACTCTATGGCATAGCCGCCCTTCATGGTGAGGGTGAGTTCGTTGTAGGCGTTCTCCACCTTGGCATTTTTCAGGGGGAAGACGGGCGTGAGTGTTTCCTTCACGCTGCGGCGCTTCTTGCTTTTCAGCGCGGGTTTCTCGCCCAGCGTAGTTTTGCGCGTGGTGAGCGAGAGGCGGCAGTCGGACAGGAGTGTCGTGCCGTGGCTGACGACATTGTAGTTAATACGGTCACTCAGGGTGATGTTGACGTTCAGTCCTCCGTCGGGGGAGCTGACGCTGATGCGTTCCTCGGCATGAAGCATGGGAAGAGCCGTCAGCAGGGCCACGACGGGGAGGGCGAGGCGGGGCATTTTTTTCATTTTCATTTTTTGTTTACTTAATTTCGGAATTTGCTATTTTTTGAATTTCCTAATGTTAGAGCTGAAGACTGTAGTCTGAAGCTGAGGGGTGCTTTGTTATACTAACGCACTATATAAACGGACGTAACTTAATTTTATTTTGTCACGATTTTTTACAATTTTGGTGCGTTTTTTTGCGATTTTTTGGCCGTGGAGGCGAACAAGCGGACGTTCGGACGGAAATACGCGATTTTTGAGAACGCCGTTACTCGGCTCATTTATAAACGCTTAAGGCCGCGCGTAATTTTGCGGCATTCCCTTCGGACGCGCCACACCCGCTTTTAAGTGAGAAAAATGGCCGTCGGACGTTGTCGTTTTTGCGATTTTTTACGGAATTTTGTCCCTTTTAGCAAAGACTAAAGCCCTTTTAGTTAAAACTAAAGCCCTTTCAGTTCGTCCGATAGTCCTTTTAGTTCGTCCGATGTTCCTTTTAATTTTTCCGATAGCCCTTTTAGTTTTGCGTAAAATAGGGTATCGGGAAAAATGAGAGGGGGTGAGGGAGAAAAAGATGACGGGGCGTAGCACGTTTTTCGACTATAAGCTGGTTTAAGCCTCACAGCGTCGCGTTTTCTCCTTTTTTCGTTTTGTCAAGATTTTTTACACTTTTCAGACAAGCATTTTGAAAAGTTACGTTTGAAGAGATGTGAAAAAACCGTACTGTTTTCTCTTTTTTCTTATTGGCCTGACTTGCTACTTCACATGCTTGCTGATTTCTTCAGCGAGCTTCTGCTCGGGCTCGGCATAGGCTCAAGCGAGCTTGGCCTCTGCTCTCGCCTTATCGCAGAACCTTGCTGACGGCCTTCTTGATTATCGGCTCCATGATTTCGTAGCCGGCATTGGTGGGGTGGCAGTCGTCGTCGGAGAGGCCGGGGCCCATAGCGCCGCGCTCGTCGGCCAGGGCGGAGAAGTAGTCCACGTAGGTGTAGCCCATCTTGTCGGCATAGGCCTTTATCATCTTGTTGAGTTTGGCAATGCTCTCGGCGGGCTTCAGGTCTTTGCGCCAACGGTAGCCGATGGAGGGGGTGACGGAGCAAAGGATGGGGGTTATCTTGTGGAGTTTGGCAAGCTCGCACATGGAGATGATGTTCTCCATCGTGTGCTCCAGTTCTATGATGCCGTTGTTGCCGGCAATGTCGTTGGTGCCGGCGAGGATAACGACTACTTTGGGATGGAGGTTGATTACGTCAGCCTGGAAGCGCACGAGCATCTCGCTACTGGTCTGTCCGCTGATGCCGCGGCCCACGTAGCCGTTGTTCTTAAAGAATTCCGGACGGCGGCGTGCCCAGTTGTCGGTGATGCTGTTGCCCATGAACACGGCCTTTATCTTCTGGCCCTTGATTTCCTCATTGGCCTTGGCGTAGCGATTGAACTGTGCCCAGTCGCTCTTGCGGCGCTTGTCGGTTTGCTTGTTGTTGAAGTGCTTCTCCAGCTGTTTGTATTCCTCACCTGATATCTTCAGGGTGACTTCGTCCTGTGCAAAACCCATAAGGGGGAGGACGCAAAACAGTGCAATTAAAAATTTCTTCATGTGTAGATTTTATTCATAAATGTTAATATTAAGGGTTATAGCAATCTTTTATGGGGCGTTTTCCAATCGGCTCTGCCGAGATGTAGCCCGGTTCGCCGGAAATGGCATTACGGAATCTTTTCCCTCGTGCAAGAAGCGGAGGAAGGAGGCCTGTTGCCGTGCCTCTCCTTACGCATACAATTATATATTATACACGCGCGAGAAAAATTCTGTCCAAAGTTACGAAATTACCCCATATTCGTCGGCATTTTTACGTAATATATAGAATAATTTAACATAAAATCAACAAAAAAGCCCTGTTATGCAAAACCCACATTACAAAAGCGCACCCCGCAAGCGATCTCCTCGCGCCCCCTCCCGAAGCCTTCCCTCCCGAAAGCCGTCAAACGGAAAAAGCAGAGCGTTGGGAAATCGTTCTTTCCCTTTCCGTTCAGACAGTTACCGGAATGATATTTCCTTCTTCCCATTCAATTACGGCTACCTCCCGTAAATTCAAGGTTTTCCTCCATTCTATTAAATTTCCACAATTGTGAAAAAACATTTCCACATACGTGAAAAAACATTTCCACAATTGTGAAAAAATATTTGCACAATTGTGGAAAAATGTTTTCACAATTGTGGAAAAACAATCAAGACGGAGTATTTGCAAAGACAAAGCGGAATAGTGCCGGGTAAGTTTCGCATCAAAAAGAACAAGTGGAAAAAAAGAGAGACTCCCGCGAGGAAATCTCTCTCTTCTTGTTATTGGAAGAAGCGCAAGTTATTATTGTTAGAAGCGCAAGCCCTACTTCACTATCACCTTGTGGTTATTCCGATGGAAGAGAAGCCCCCCACGCTCCCCCTTAAGGGAGGATGCCGTGACGGGGCGGCCGGTGAGGTCGTAGTAGGTCATGGGTAATGGGGCATGGGTCATGGGCAGTGGGTCTTGGGCCTCTTCTATGTTACGGATTCCCTCCAGCGGGTCGGGGGTATAGGTGAAGAGGGCCGTCAGGGGAGTGAGGCGCTCTTCTTCGCCCTGGTCGGTGGAGAGGAGGGGCGCGATGATGCTGACGGGATGGACGGCGGAGTCGCGGTGGCCCGTGAGGAAATTGAGCGTGAGGGTGTGGCAGCCCGCCGTGAGAGCCTTGCTGCCGTCGGCATAGAGGAGAAGACGGTAGCGGCGGAGCGTGTCGGAGGGGGCGGTGTACTCCAGGAATTTGTGGGAGAGGCCGGCGAGGCCAGTGCTGAAGTCAAGGTCGAATAATTCCAGTGCTGCGGGCACGGCGAGGTCGAGTTGCACGCCGCTGTAGCGGCCGTCTTCAATGTCAAGGGTGAGCGGCAGGGCGGCTTCGTCGTCGGGGTCGGCCGTGAAGGAGGGAGCCTCGAAGTTCCCCCTGAAGGGCGGTTTGCGGGGCGCGGAAAGGAAGGCTGCGGCAGCGGGCAGATGGCGCTGATGGCGTATGGCGCGCTGAAGCAAGGTGCTGTCGGACGTCTCGGCAAGGACGAGGGATACGAGGCTTTCGGCATCGGCGGCGTTGACGGTGCCGTCGGCGTTGATGTCGGAGCGGGAGAGGAGACAGGTCTCGTAGGGATAGGCGGCGAGGCGGTCGAGCAGGCTCACGGCATCGGCCACGTTGAGGGCACCGTCGGCATTAACGTCGCCGGTGCGGCCCGTGTCGGTGGGGGTAAAGGGTAATGGGTCAGGGGTGATGGGTAATGGGTCGTCGGGGTCGGGCTCGGTGCGGGGCGTGACGCCGGCGCGCTGGCTGAGGGCCTCGGCACGCTGGGAGAGCCAGGACTTGCACTTGGCAGTCTGGGCGGCGTAGTCGGTCTTGTCGCGCTTGTTGGTGACATTGTCCTTGCTGGCGTTATGCTCAAGGGAGCGGGCCACCACGGCGTAGTAGTCGTCGCAGAAGTCCAGCACCTCCTGCATACGGCCGCCATTGGTAAAGTCCTCCCAGAGCTGGACGTACTGCGCTTGTACCTCGGGGTCTTTCAGTATGCCGCCGAAGAGCTGGCCGCAGCGGCCGGAGGCACTGCCGGAGGTGGAGAGGTCGTTCATGTAGTCGAAGGCTGGCTCGTAGTCAAAGTTGGTGTGGGTGAACTTGTAGCCGTAGGCCCAGTCCACGTCCCACACGGGGCCCCAGTTCCAGGGTGACTGCTCAAGGTTGAGCACGTCCTCGCAGTAGAGATATACGCTCTTGGGGTGGGCCAGTTCGCAGTTCATGGCCAGTTCGTTGGTGAAGTAGTAACTGGCGGCGTACTGCGGCTCAACGATGCGTGAGGGCGTGCCGTAGAGAGCCTCCTGCTCCATGCGGTCGAAGGCCTGCTTGATGACGTCCTTGGAGAGGGAGGTGACACATTCGGGGTCGTCGAACTCCGGCGACTTGATGTTGGCGGGCATGGAGAGGAGGGAGGAGTGGAAACGGTAGGCCGCGTCGTAGTTGGTGTCGAGTTCAAGGAGGGTGGCGGTGCTCTCGTCGGGCACGTCCACGCTGTTGTTGGCCATACGCACCTTCTCGGTGAAGTTGTAGGCGCCGCGGTATTCGCCGTTGATGTAGAGGTCGCAGGGCACGATGTGGTTTGCCTTGGCTGCGTGGGACAGGCCGGCGATGCACATCGCTACGGCGTTGGTGGTCATAGAGCCCGTGAGCGGATTAGCCAGTAGTACCCAGTGCTTGCCGGAGGTAAGGCCGAAGGGCTTCTGCTTCTCTATGAACTTGAAGTGATAGGGGTTCTTGTTTGCAGGGTCTCCCCCACTCCACGTGGTGTTGCCGCGGCCGCGGATGAGGATGGGCTGTGCCTCAAGGTCGGGGAAGATTCCGGCTCCGTCGAAGCGCGCCGTGCCTTCTATGTATTCCGTCTTTGAGGCAGGGGGAGCGCCCGTGGCGGTGGTGAGGTAGATAGTGGGGATGCCGTAGGTGCCGGTGGGGTGGTCGGAGAGGAAATCAACGGTTACGGTCTGCTCGCGATAGAAAGGAATAAAGGAATAACGGCTTACCCCTTCCGTGGTTTCTTTCGGATCGGCCGCGCTCTCATTTTTCTGAAGAAGGAGCCAGTCGGGGTGTGAGAGGCGGTAGGTCACGGGCTTGTCGAAGCGCAGACGGGACTGCTTGCTTACCTGGCGGCGGCCGTCCACTGTGACGATGATGTTCTCGTCGGGCAGTTGGAAACTCGGCGTGAGCCATTTGCCTATGCAGCCCACGGAGATGTTTACCGCGTCGGCGGAGGGCTCTTCGGCCTCGGCGTCAGTAAAGACCTGCGGGTTGTATTTGTTGTTGAACTTATACGAAAGGAAAGCGGGACAACCCTCCGCTGGCTGTGTGCTGCAGGAGGTGACGGATGAGAACGTGAGCGTCTCATTGCCGACGAGTTCAAGGAGAAGCGTGGCGTCGCTCACTACTTGTCGGGCGATGTATTCGGCAGGTATAACATACACCTTGCCATCGTCTTGCTGCACAAAGAGATTTTCGGCATGTATTGTCTGTTGCCCCACGAAGAGCAACAGGAAAAACAATGAAAATATCAAAGAATGGAAGTGCTTCATATAATATAATAAAATATATGCCAAGACTGGTACATACAAATTCGCGGCAAATTTACGAAGAATGCTTAAGACTGCCAAATAATGAAGAGAAAAAACCACCTTGTTATGCATTTCTTCTTGAAAGACCTCCGCTAACGACAAATATTTACAATAAAAGTCCCATTAATAAAACCTTTTGGCGTTTTGGCTTGGCTATTTGCATAATAAATTGTATTTTTGCCACAAATTATTACTATTCATTCTTAACACACTAATAAACTTATGAGAACTTTTCTTACTTCGCTAAGCTTGCTGTTTGCAATAAGCATGCAGGCTTACGACAAGATTGGCCTTAGCTTCACCCGCAACGGTACCGATGCAGGAAGCGTGGCCGTGAAAATCGTGGACCAGAATGGCAAAGCCATAGAAGGCGCTACAGCCACCATCACGTCCAGTCACAGTTTCAAGGCATCCGCAGAGGCTATCAACGAGAGCATCCTCTGCTTCGACGTAAATGGTAACACGTCTCCCACCATCAACTTCAGCGTGGCCATCTCGGGCCTGAAGGAGAGTATTACCTACAGCCTCGTGGGCATAGATGTCCACGGTTTGAACGGACAGAGCAAGTACCAGCAGAACAACGACAACGTCAATCGCTTCTGGAACGTCAACCTCAAGCAGAACGGCAACGCCTTCGCCTTCCTTGAGGACATCGACATTGCCGCCGGCATTGGCGAGAGCCAGACCAGCGTACACCAGTTCTGGGCTCTTGAGGCCGAGAGCGAGGCTGTCGCCACCGGCACGCTGACCCTTGACTTCACTATCACCGCAGGCTCCGACAACAAAGGATGCTTCTTCGGTCTGAGTTACATCACCATCGGCGGTGAAGAGGAAATTGAGGAAGGCCAAGAGCCCGTCATTGACCCCATTGAACCTCCCGTGGAGCCCGACGAGCCCGTAGTTGACCCCGACGATGAAGGCTTCGGCGGCAGCGAGCAGTACTACCGCATCCAATGGTATGGCAGCGAGAACAGCTACATCACCGAAACCAACGGCGTGCTGCAGGTCGATGCTCTCAAGAACACCGTGATGCAGTACTGGCAGTTCCTCCCCACCGGCAAGGCCCACTGCTACTACATCAAGAACGCCATCACTAAGAACTACATCGAGGCCTGCCGCACCACTTCCGACAATACCTACAACATCGGCACCGTCGCCACTCCCGTTGAATACTATCTCAGCAAGGAGGCGGCCCTGAACAACGCCTACCGCCTCACCTCCACCAACTGCAACAACTACGACGCCACCAACAAGGGTCCCGTGGGCCTCAACAAGAACGGTGCCAACTCCTACATCATCACCTGGAGTGCCGCCACTGTCAACACTGGTTCCTACTGGTACATCCTCCCCACCGAACTCGACTACGACTACGAAGGTGCCGCCGCCAGCAAGAAGCACTCCTCCTTCGCCAAGTCCGCACAGGTTTATTTCATGCCCTGCGGCAGCGTGAAGTCCACCGTATGCGTCAGCAAACTTCAAGTGACCGGCGAAGGTGCCATGCGTCCGCTGGACTATCCCGCCACCACCTGGGCCGGCGGCAGCAAGAAGACGGGCACCGCCAACGTATCTTCCTATTGGACCCTCTTCACCACCGACAAGGGCGAAGTGGCCCCTGGTCGCGAAATTCAGGTGGCCGCCACCCTGCGTGGCATTCCCGCTGCCGGCTACATCGCTCAGGCTTGCTTCGATTGGGATCACGACGGCGAGTTTGAGGACGTGCAGCAGATTGACGGCCCCACCAGCAAGAACCTTACCTTCAAGACCACCGTGCCCGCCGATGCCAAGATGGGCGAGAGCCGTATGCGCATCCGCATCACCGACAACGGCATGGCCGGCCCCGATGATGAAGTTAGCCAGGGCCAGATTCTCGACTGCATCCTCGTCACCGTTCCCTACGCCGAGCCCGAAGTGACCGTCAGCGTCAACGACACCATCCGCGGTGCCGCCTCCAAGACCGTGGGCGACGGCGGTCAGGTAACCTGCACGGCCTATCCCGTAGGCGATGCCAAATTCCTCTGCTGGCTCGACGGCAAGAAGGTGCTCGGCACCCTTGCCAACTACACCTTCGTGCCGCAGGGTCCCCGCCATCTCACGGCCGTGTTCAGCATCAACACCACCGACGAGCGCCCCACCGGCATCAACACTCTCCCTGCCACTCCCATTGACGAGCCCTACGCCGCTCCGCAGTATTACGACCTCACCGGCCGCCTCGTCACCGCTCCCGTCAAGGGCGAGACTTACATTCGCAAGGACTCCGCCCTCACCGGCAAGGTTGTCATCTTCTAACTTATTATCGCATATATTATTAACATTAACCTATTAACCTCACAACCCTAGACAAAGCCCCCTTTAAGGGGGTGTGGGGGTCTTCATCTATTATGGACAAGAAACTTCTCCTCGGCCTTGGCGGTGCCTTTGCTGCCACTGCAGCCTTTGCGCAGCAGCGCCCCAATATTATATATATAATGTGTGACGACATGGGTTACGGCGACCTCGGTTGCTATGGTCAGCAGTACATTGCCACGCCCAACATCGACCGCCTCGCTTCCCAGGGCATGCGCTTCACCCAGGCTTATGCCGGCTCACCCGTCAGCGCCCCCTCACGCGCTTGCTTTATGACGGGCCAGCACAGCGGCCATACCCATGTGCGCGGCAACCGCGAATACTGGAACAGCGGCAACCTCAACTATAAGTTCAAGGCCGACAACGGCAACGTCTGCACCGACTACTCCGTAGTGGGTCAGGAGCCCTACGCCACCGACCACGTCATCATTCCCGAAATTTTCAAGAAGGAAGGCTACGCCACCGGCATGTTCGGCAAGTGGGCCGGAGGCTACTACAACCTCAACGACAACTCCCAGTCCTCGCCCTCCACGCCCGACAAGCGCGGCATCGACTGCTTCTACGGCCCCATCTGCCAGTTCCAGGCCCACACCTACTACCCCAACTTCCTCAACCGCTACGACCCCAAGAACCACGGCGACGAGCACGTCGTAGTGGACGTCCTCACGGAAAATATCAAGCATAAGGACGTGGCCAGCGGCAGCGCCGACTACGAGAACCGCACGCAGTACTCCGCCGACCTCATCCACCGCTACGCCCTCAGCTGGCTCGACGAGCGCGCCGCAGAGGTGAAGGAGAAGGGCACACCCTTCCTCGGCATCTTCACCTACACCCTTCCCCACGCCGAACTCTGGCAGCCCCGCGACAGCATCCTCGCTGCCTACGACGGCCACTTCTGCGAAGAGCACGGCGGCGGCGGCAGCTCCTGGTACAAGTCCATCAGCAACGGCCACGCCCAGTTTGCCGCTATGATTACCCGCCTCGACGCCTACGTTGGCGAGATTATGGCCAAACTCGAAGAGAAAGGTCTGGCCGACAACACCGTACTCATCTTCACCTCCGACAACGGCCCCCACGAGGAAGGCGGCGCCGACCCCAGCTTCTTCAACCGCGACGGTCTGCTCAAAGGCACCAAGCGCTCCACCTACGAAGGCGGCATACGCGTGCCCTTCATCGTGCGCTGGCCCGGCAACGTCAAGGCCGGAAGCGTGAACGACCACATGCTGGCCTTCTACGACCTCATGGCCACCTTCTCCGACATCGCCGGCATAGACAACTACAAGAAGTACAATCCCAAGGGCGAGGACGACTACTTCGACGGCATCTCCTTCTATCCCACGCTCACCGGCAAGGGAGTGCAGGAGGAGCACGACCACCTCTACTGGGAGTTCCACGAGACCAACATGCTCGGCGTGCGCCAGGGCAACTGGAAGCTCGTCGTAAGCGGCGGCAGCGTGCAGGGACTCTTCGACCTCGCCACCGACATCCACGAGGACACCAACCTCGCCTCCAAGTACCCCGACAAGGTGAAGGAACTCAAGGCCATCATCAAGAAGGAGCACACCAACAGCAGCCTCTTCCAGGTAAGCATCCCCAACTAATCCCTATATTCCCCGAAAGGAAAGAGGTCCGCCACTCATCTGGCGGACCTCTTTTTTTTGCTCTCTCGTAAATATGGCGTGATACTCCTTCCGCAGCGTTTGCAATTATTGTTGTCCAGAGAAGGTTTCAACGATACCCCGAAGGGGTTAAACAGCCCAGCCTGGGTCAGCACCCCTGTAACATGATTCTTGCTCTGGCAAGCATCCCTACGGGCCGAGCGGGCGTACTTACAGCCGCCCCAACGGAGCTCACATCACAGGTTCTTGCTGTTATATCCACTCAAGGTCAAGCCTTTTGGTAAGCGCTTTCCCCCGACTGCGTCGTCTTGGCCACAGCTGTGGCCAAGAATGCGTCACAGCTGTGACCGACTTCCGTCACAGCTGTGGCCATGTATCGGTCACAGCTGTGGCCATGATGACAGAATGCCGACTAAAAACAATTTCTTACCCCAATCTGGAAAATATTACTCCCGGGACAGCGCTATATACAAGAGAGGAGGGACCCCGAAAACAGGGAGCCCCTCCTCTTTGAAGGTATTCTCAAGGTAAAGGCTGTGCCTTCGCCTCGCAGTTATTTCATAAGGACTTTGCTGCCGCCAACGATGCGGATGCCGCGCTCGTTACTGTTCACACGGAGACCCTGCAGGTTGTAGATGCACTGCGTGGCCTGGGGAGCGAGGACGGTGCCGACGCCCACGGTGGGGTCGTCGCCGCCTTCTTCGTAGTTGGCGTTGTAGATGTAGTTGAAGCTCCAGGCTCCGGTACCGCCGCGGAGACCTCCGATAGCGCCGTTGGCCTGGCCGTTCATATACTGGCCGTTAGAGATGAAGCGTACCATCAGTTCGTTCACTTCCTTCTCGATGTCGGTGTAGATGTCGTCGAAGTTGGCTATTGTACCGTAATTTTCATCTTCGGGGCCGGCGATTTCCCATACATTGGCATTGTCAATGCCGGTGAGGGAGAAGTCGCCGCCTGCTGCGCAGGAGAGGTAGCCTTCTTCTTCCTCAAGGCTTTCAAGGCGGAGATAGTAGCCTTCCTCTGCAGGGATGACTTCCAGCACTTCTTCGGCCTCGGGGGCGCGAACACCGGCAAGGGTGTTGTCGCTGGAGATGACACCGAGGGGAGTGGTGCCGGTGATGTAGTTGTTACCCGTGCTGGTAACACCTACGATACCGATGCGGGCCTTGCCCTTGGCGGCTTCGGCGCGGAGTTGCTCGGCGTTGAAGAACTTGGTGGTGGTGTCGTAAACGGGAACGGGGTCGGGCTCGGTAATTTCTACACGGAAGTAGGAGGTGCGGCAACCGTCGCCGTCCCAGTTGGTGTCGTAGAATTTCATACCTGCGTTGCCTGCAATCCAGTTGTCGTCCTTCTCGCGGAGAGTGAAGTTGTAGGTATTGCCGTCGCTGCCGCGACCGAGAAGTTCATATAGTTCAGCAATGGGAGTAACGTCCCATGTGGTGGTTTGAAGACCTTCAGTACTGCCAGAGGTGAGGGTAAGCCAGTTGAGGGCTTCATCGAACTCTTCGTTAAGACCGTCTTGGTCGGCACTCTTCTGGGCGTTGTCGCCGGAAGTCCAGTGGATGTAGTTCTCACCGGCCTTGAGTACTACCTGGTCTTCGTTTTCTTGTTCAACGGTGAAGTCGGCGATAGCGTCTTCGGGGACTTCTACACCGGCAGTGAGCTTTGCGCCGTCGCTGTAGATCACATGTTCGTTACCGTTGGGAAACACAGCAATTACCTTGCAGGTTTTCTTGTCGGAAGGAGTGGGACCGGGCTCGTCCTTAGCCTGCACGAAGAGGCCTTCGATAAAGACTTCGCCGCCTACCATTACGTCAGCGGGCAGGGTGAGGGTGCCGTCGGCAGCAAACTTCTTGGCGGGATACTCGTTGATGATATAGTTGGGGTTGAGACCCGTGGTCTGTTCGCCGGCAACATTGTAGCCGCTCTTGACGATTACGCCGTCGAAGGTGAAGCCGGGGGCGGGGTCCATCTTGATGGTGAAGGGCTGGCCGTAGGCTGCGGTGTAGTTGTCGAAGTGGTTGCCTTCGGCATCGAGAACTTCGCCGTTGAGGGCGCCTTGGGTGACCTTCACTTCGTCGCCGTGGATGTCGAGGAGTACATCTACGATGCCGCCGCCGTTGGCGAGGATTTCGTTGCCGGAAGCGGTATTGCCGGCGGGGTCGATGCAGTTCCAGTCCACCTTGTAGCGCATACGGTAGAGACCGTTAGCCATTTCGGCGGGCAAGGTGAAGGAGGGAGAGGCGGAGCCGATGAGGTTGCCGCCCGATACGGCATCGCCGAGACTGTTGCGGAAGGAGCCGCAGGCGTCGCTGTACTGATAGCTGACGATGTCGCTGCCATCGGCGGGGGTGCCGTCGGCATTCACGCCGTAGGAGAACTTGCCGTCGTTACCGAAGTCGATATAGGTGTCGGTATTCATCCAGGTGCCGTTGTAGCCGTAGGTCGGGGTGAGGGTGTCACCGGGCTTGGCGCTGAAGATGGTGGTGGTGGTGAGATCGTAGTAGTGACGGTTCTTGGTGAGGGTCTTGGTCTGCGGGCTGATGGTGCCGCCGGTGAGGCCCACGGAGGTCATGAAGCGGTCGCTGCGCTGATTGCCTACGTTCTTGTCGAAGTTTACGGCGTAGGTCTCGGTGGAGAAGCGTGACTCGTTGCTGTCGTCAACGACAATTTCGTCAATGTAGCAAGCGAAGTCGGCTGCATCGGCGTGGGCACTGCGCACGTCGGGTACGATGACGAGAGAGTAGATGTCAATGCCGCCCTTGTTTTTGTCGGCATAGCTGAAGCCTTTGAAAGAAACGACTACATCCACCCACTTGTTGGCGGCCACGGGGCTGGTGCTGATGGCCCAGAACTGCTCGGCCTCGCCGTTCTGCCACGACCAGGCTTCCTCGGTGCGCTTTCCGAGGCCGATGACCATGACGCGGCTCTCCACGGGCTTGTTAATCATAACGTGGACGTAGCGGTTGTTCTTCGTGAGGCGGAAGGGTTCCTTCAGGTCAACGCGCACGCCGAAGGTGTTGCCGCCGAAGCGGGAGCGCTGCACGGCAAGGATCTTTGCAGTGGGGTCGGGGGCTGCGCCGAGGACTTCGTCCACCTGGTTGAGGTGGTTGTTCACGACGGCGGCGTTGCCCTTGAGTTCGCCGGTGCGGAAGGGGGAACCTTCCCAGGCGTCATATACGCCAACGGCCTTGTAGTCGTCGGTATCAAATGTTATAGTCTGTGCCTGTGCGCTGAGCGTAGCAAACAGTACAAAGGCGGAAACGATGGAAAATATCTTTTTCATTTTAGTGTCCTCCTTTCTTTAATAGATGCTAATAGTGTGAAGTGCAGGGCAGGAGCGGCTGTCCTCAATGGTGACACGCACGGCCTTGGCGCTGTAGCTCTTGCTATAGCTGTTGGAAGTGTTGCCGTTGAGAGGAAGTATGCGCTTGTAGCCCACGGTAGTGGTCTGCACGGCACCGCCGAGCTTCTTCCAGGAAGAGCCGTCGGTGGTGTATTCCACCTTGAACTTCTTCACGCGCTGGCCCAGACGGATGGGCTCCTGCAGGAGAATATAGCGGATGTCCTGCGGCGTGTCCCAAGTGAACTCGATGGTGGCGCTGTTGGTGCCGTCGTTGGTGGCCCAGTAGGTGTCCTTGTCGCCGTCGGTGAGGTTGGTGGCGGCATAGGTGCGGGCAGCACCGGCGGTGCGCACTTCGCTTGCGGTGACGGTGGCCGTCTTGGCGAGGTCGGTGCCGAGGCGCGTCTGCATCATCTGTCCGAGTTCGGCAAGACGGTCGACGGTGGCTGCGGGAAGGCGACCCGATTTGTCGGGCGGGCAGTTGAGGATAAGGGTGGCGTTGCGGCCTACGGTCTCAAGATACATCTGGAAGAGGCGCTCGGCAGAGAGGACGTCCTCGTTGCTGTGCCAGAACCAGCCGGCCGTGGTGGCCTTGGCATCGCTCTCACCGGGGTTCCACTGCCAGCCTTCTTCCTGACCGGTGGGCTTCACGTTGTTGCCTGCGTCAAGCTCGAGCATGGCCCAGTTGGTCTCGCCGGCATAGCCCTGCTCGTTACCGATCCAGCGGGCTTCGCCGCCTACGCCCCAGAGGACGCAGTTCTTACAAATCTTATGCACACGGTCGCGGAGGTTGGGCACGTCGTAGTAGATGCTCTTGTCCACATTGACGGTGGTGTTCCTGCCGCCATAGTAGCCGTGGCCGCCGTTGGCGCCGTCGAACCACATTTCAAACTGGTCGTCGCCATACTGGGCGAGTTCTTCGCACTGCTTCAGGAATACGTCGGTCACGTAGTTGTCCTCGCCGTAGTAAAGGCTGTTGCGGTCCCACGGAGAGATGTAGAAGCCGTACTTCATCCCCAGCCTCTGGGCTGCTTTGCCGAAGAGTTCGGGAATGTTGGCTTCCCTGCCGTTGGCATTACCGGCCTTGGTGATGTTGTGGGTGGTGGTGGTGGTGGGCCAGAGGCAGAAGCCGTCGTGGTGCTTCACCACGGCGATACCGCCCTTCATGCCGGCAGCCTTGACGGCTGTGAGCCACTGCTCGGGGTCGGGCTTCTGCGTGGGAGCATAGATGGACTCGCTCTCGTTGCCGTTGCCCCACTCCTGGTTGGTAAAGGTGTTCATGCCATAGTGGAAGAAAGCGTAGAACTCCGTCTCATTCCACAGAATCTGGCGCTCCGTGGGCACCGGCTGTACGGCCACGGGCTCATTGTCGGGATTGGCAGGGGCCTCGTTGATGAGCTGGAACTCGCTCTGAGCCTTCATGCCGCTTGCTGCCAGCGCAGCAAGCCCCAAAAGAAGGAATTTGTGTGACATAAGTTTATTGTATTGGGTGAATAAAGTGAATTGGCGTGCACTACTTTGCAGGCGCAAATTTACTAAAAAAACGCTATCCACCAATAAAAATAACGAAAAAACGCACTCCCACACGTCCATTTGCAAAAAAAGCGGCCCTTTTCCACCACCCTCACGCGCACGTGCTATATATATTAATGGTGTGCGTATAACTATAAACGCCTGTTCCCGCCCCCACCCGCATCTCAGCACTTGCAGAGATTATTGGCCAGCGAGGGCCCGCACGGAGAGGAGTTGCAAGTTGCAGGAAGAAAGTCTTATTTGTTTTTATTGTTGTCCGGTAAAAGTTGAAATCTGTTAGCATTGGGCTGAAGGCCCTTAATTGTATAGCCTGGGGCAGAGTGACCAAAGGGAACGCCGCCATAGGTGCACGGTTGCCGCACTTGCGGCCGCCGCAACGCGGCATAATTGTTTCGGGGCAGCGCCCCAATGCTCTGGTCTGAAGGATAGCCCCCCCCTCCGCCGCTTCGCGCCACCTCCCCCGCGGGGGGAGGGATACTTACCCAGCGTTTGCTTTATAAACCTAGGGCGGCGTTCCCTTCGGTCACTCTGCCCTAGGCTGAACACTTTTGGACTTTCAGTCCGTTTCATATAGGGTGAGCCCTACTTATTGACGACCTTCCAAATCTCCAGCATTTATAAAGAATACGCAAGGCCACATTTTTTTTACCCGACAGCAAGAATTTTTTTTCGCGCTGATTTAAGTTCAATCCTCCCCCTTAGGACTCCAATCCTAAGGGCGAGGACTGCAATCCTAAGGGCGAGGACTCCAGTCCTAAGGGCGAGGACTGCAATCCTAAGGCGAAAAAACGGACGCCAACGGGCAAGGAGTGATTCCGCTACAGGGAGGCGTTCCAGTTTTCCCCTATTAGGACTCCAATCCTTATAGGGG
>JAZRYH010000070.1:0-20091 GCA_045600685.1 Alloprevotella sp.
TTTAGTTTCGCGTAAAATAGGGTATCGGGAAAAATGAAGGGGAGTGTCGGAGAAAAGAATGACGGGACGTCGCGCGTTTTTCTGCTAATAGCCCGTTTAGGTCCCGTGGCGCCGCGATTTCTCCTTTTTTCGTTTTGTCAAGATTTTTTACACTTTCAAAAAAATCGTTATGGAGCGAAATGTTGTTCTTCCGGCCAATCGGATAAATATGTCAACAAGGTTCTTAAGGCGGGGAAGGGAAGCGAAAAACCTCATAAAAGACCTCCCCGCATGACACAGGGAACGCAAAAATCACAAATTTAAGCCCTCAGGGCTTGTTTATCAAAACTTTTCACTAACTTTGCACCCTGATGTGCCCCCGCGCGATGAGGGCGCAAGTATTAACGAGTGCTGGATTTCTCAGATATGAAGAACTACATACAAGTGATTCTCCTTCTGCTGCTGCCGCTGATGGCAGTGATGCTGTATTCCCATTTTGCCGACACCTGGAACGTGAGGCTGGAAAAGATATCCCTCGATGCCGACAGGGCGACGGGCGGCGATACTCTGGCTCTGCAATCCGTGGACAAGGGTCTTGCCAAGACGGATACGATTCCCGTGGACACGGCACGCCAGCGCATCCTCCTTCTTGGCGACTCCATGGTGGAGGGCTTAGGGCCCCGCATGGGAGAATACTGCGCGGCTAATGGCCACGAGCTGACTTACGTGTGCTGGTACAGCAGCACTTCCCTCGCATGGGCGTCGGACACGCTGCGCCACTACCTCAGTGAGCTGCGCCCCACCTTCGTCATCATGACGTTGGGCGGCAACGAGCAGCAGACGCGCGATACGGAACGCCGCAAGGAGTGCGTCAGCAAGATGGTGGCCGCCGTGGGCGACGTGCCCCTGATTTGGATTGCCACACCCGCCTGGAATACCGACGCCACCTTCAATGCCATCCCGCGAAGCGTGGTGGGCGAACGGCGCTTCTTCGACAGCGACCGTCTGACCCTGGAACGCGCCGCCGACCACAAGCATCCCACGTTTGCAGCCGCCCGCACGTGGATGGACAGCGTAGCCACGTGGATGAGAAGCAGCGCCACGGCCCACCCCATCCGCATGGACGTGCCGCCGAAGGGCACCGCGGCGAAGTATCGCGGCATATACCTGCGCCCCAAAGCGGGCGGCAAATACGTGCATGAGGAGCACACGGTGGGAGGAGCCGGCGGTGGGGCTCAAAAACCGAAAGCCCCCCTCATATCCCCCCCAAGGGGGGAAGCCCCAAGAGCGATTGCAACCCACCAAAGAGACACTTCCCCGCTCAGAGAGCGAGGTTGTCCACAAAGAGACGAGAGGGGAGGAAACTGCGGCCTCTTGAGCATTGTACGTCCCCACGACTTTCTTTTCACGATTCAAAGATAATTTCCTATGCTTTTCACAACAATACAATTCTGGGCGCTCTTCATCGCCTTTCTCATCTTCTTCGTCCTGATACGTCAGGCCTCAAGATGGGGGATGATGTTCTACGTCACCGTTTTCAGCCTGGCATTCTACACGCTCTCCACCCAGTGGATGATGCTCCTGCTGCCGGCCATGGGACTCTTCACATGGGTAAGCACGCGATGGATGAATCATCTGGAGGGCCGCTTCCGGAAAGAGATGATGGCCGTCATCATCGTCCTCGACCTGCTGCCGCTCGTAATGTTTAAGTACACGGGACTGATAGGCGAGATATGGACGGCGCTGATACACACCAACTTCAGCCTGAAGGCCATGGTGGTGCCCGTAGGCCTGTCGTTCTTCACGTTCCAGGCCATCAGCTACGTGGTGGACGTGTATAAGCGGAAATTCACCGACGAGGTGTCGTTGCTGGAGTTTCTTTTCTACCTCAGCTTCTTCCCCATCGTGATGGCAGGCCCCATCACGCGCGCCGAAACTTTCTTTTCGCATTTCCGCGCGGCGAAGAACGCAGGCACGAAACTGCCCCCCGTAAGCACGCGGCTGCTCTACACCGGCGTGTGGCTCATCATGCTCGGACTGATAAAGAAACTCGTGGTGGCCGACTATATAGCCCAGTACAACAACTGGGTGTTTGATGACCCTATGGCCTACTCAGGCTTTGAGAACTTGATGGGCGTGGTGGGCTATAGCGTGCAGATATATTGCGACTTCTCAGGTTATAGCGACATGAGCATCGGCGTGGCCGCGCTGATGGGCATCAGGCTGCCGGAAAACTTCAACCTGCCGTATCAGTCGCTGAATGTGACGGAGTTCTGGCACAGATGGCACATTAGCCTCAGCACTTGGTTTCGCGACTACCTTTACATTCCCCTCGGCGGCAACCGCAAGGGCAAGTGGCGCACGTACTTCAACAATTTCTTCACGATGATCGTGGCAGGCATGTGGCATGGGAGCACGCCGATGTTCATGCTGTGGGGCGCCATGCACGGACTGGGCCTCGTGGTGCACAAGATGAACCGCGGCTGGCTGCAGCGCATCCCCGACAACTGGCTGACGAAGCCCCTGTCGTGGCTGATTACCTACGTCTTCCTGCTCACGACATGGGTATTCTTCCGTGCCGGCAGTCTGGAGGCAGCAGGACAGATAGGCAGCCAGATATTCACGAATATGGACCTGGCCTTCGTGGAGCCCTTCGTGAGAGTGCGGCCCCTGTGGCTGGCCCTCGTCGTGGGCAGCCTGCTCTTCCACAACATACGCCGCGAGAGCCACCACCGCATGATACGCTGGTACATCATCACACCGTGGATAATCAAAGTGGTGCTCTTCCTCATCGTCGTGCAACTGTGCATACAGATGCACACGAGCGACGTGCAGCCCTTTATATACAGTCAATTCTAAAGAAAAAGCGAACCGCCGCACAGAGACTGGCGACGGTTTGGAACGACATAAGCGCAGAGGCGCACGGGAAGCAAACGTAATGACGCGGACGGCTATTGTCCGGCACGCTGCTCCTCAACTATCATGATGACCTCCTCCCGGATTTCCGTGGGGAGGTCAATGCTTCTCAATTGGAGAGACCTCACCCAGCCGGCCACGTCGGAGGGGAGCATGGAGGAGAGTACTTCGCGGAACTCTTCGGTCTCGGCGTCGGTGTAGTCCTCGGGACGGGTGCAGCGGAAGCGGTCGAGATGCTCGTCGTCGTAGTATTCTATGTCCTTGGACATGGCGGCGAGGAGGGACTCCTTCTCACACACGGCATGCTGGCCGCAACAGCCAGCGGGACGCTGGGGCTGGGCAGGGGAATCGGCATGGCCACGAAGGAAATAGGCGGCCAGACCCAACAAAACGAGGGCTATGAGGAAAAGAATAGGGACTAACATATCTAAAGCCTCACCCCGTCAAAGCTTCCTGCGGAACTTTGACACCCCTCCCCTATTAGGGAGGGGAAGAATACCCTAAAGGGTGGTGGTGGGGTAAGAAATGGTTAAAAGATTGAATTTAACGCTTGAAGCTCTCCCCCAAAGGGGGAGTAAGGAGGGGGCTTATTTCTTGCCAGAAGGCGGGAAAACTCTTGGATACGACCTCTGGATGGTCGAAGGTGACGGAGGGATAACGCAGGAGGCAGGGGGCGAAAGCCATAGCCATGCGGTGGTCGGCGTAGGTCGATACTACGATATCTTCTGCGGCGGGGAGGCAGACGCCGTCCCATGCCAATGTGGCGGGAGCGGGCTCGGAAAGCCGCCAGCCGAACTTGGCACACTCGGCCGTGAGGGCTGCGATGCGGTCGGTCTCCTTGATGCGGAGGCTCTCCAGACCCGTGAAGCGGAAAGGCTGACCGGCGAGGCAGGCTGCCACGACCATAGTCTGCGCAAGGTCGGGACAGGAGGAGAAGTCCAGATGAAGCGTTTCGGAAGTGCCGGCGAGGGCATCGAGTTGCTGAAGAAGGCTGACGATGATGCTGTCTCCCTGAATACTGGGCAGACGAAGGCCGGGGAACTGCACTGAGCGGTCGGCCACGAGGAAATAGGACGCCGCGCTCCAGTCGGGCTCTATGACGTAAGGGGCCTCTCGCGCATACGCGTGCGTATTTATATATAAGGTGTGGTCATCCTGCCACGCGGCCTCAGCACCCCATTCCTGCATCATGGCGCGCGTCATCTCAATATAGGGACGCGAGGCGACGGGGCCCTCAAGGCGGAGGGTGAGAGCGCCGGAAAGCGTGGGGGCTATCATCATCAGAGCGCTGACATACTGCGAACTGATGGAGGCGGGGATGGAAAGCGTGCCGCCGTGGAGTTGGCGGCCGCGGATGTGGAGAGGCGGGTAGCCCTCTTGGCCGACATACTCAATGTCCGCCCCAAGCGTACGGAGAGAATCCACGAGTGGAGCAATGGGGCGCTGGAGCATGCGGGGGGAGCCTGTCAGCGTGCGCTCACAGCCCGTTGTGGCCGCAAGCAAAGCCGTGGCAAAGCGCATGGCTGTGCCGGCCGCCCCGACGTCGGAACCTCCCGCCAAGACGGACTGGAGTGCCCGCGTGTCGTCACAGGCAGAAAGGTTCTGCAAGGGACACGGCGTAGCGGCCAGCGCGTTGATGATAAGGGCGCGGGCCGAAATGCTCTTGCTCGGGGGAAGAGAAATAGAAACGGAGGGGCGGGAAGGCGTCATGACTCTTCGTCGGCAGGTTGTTCTATGGTCTTGCGGCGCACTACAATCTTATCAATTCGCGTGCCGTCCATCTCAACGATTTGGAAGTCGAAGGTTTCCCATGTGAGACGCTCGCCGCGGGAAGGAATGTGCTCCAGTTGGTCGAGGATAAGGCCGCCGATGGTGGTGAACTCGTTGTCGTAGAGTTCCTCGGCGTCGAAATAGGCGAGGAAATCGTAGAAAAGGCACTGGCCGCTCACCACCCACGACTCGCGGTCGGAGCGCACGATGATGTCGGGCAGTTCTTCGGGTTCGTCAATGGAGCCTACGAGGCCCTCCATGATGTCGCGGAGGGATATCATGCCCTGCAACGAGCCGAACTCGTCGCAAACGAGGGCACGACCGAGAGGGATGTTCTTCAACTTCTCGAGTGCCTTATAAACGGTCATATTATCGGGGAAATAGACGGGCACTACGGCAATGTCACGCAGGGAGAAGGAGTCTTGGTGGAGATGCTGCACAAGTTCCTTGAGCGTAACGATGCCCACCACCTCGTCCATGGAGCCGTCCACGACGGGATAGGCCGTGTGGGGGTGCTGGCTGAGGGCGTACTTCACCTCGTCGGAGGTCATCTTCACGTCGAGCGTCTCAAGGTCGGCGCGGTGGGTCATCAGGGCCTCCACGCGGAGGTCGCCGAGCACGAGGGTGCGCTCCATAATGTCCTGCTCCACTTCCTTCACCTCGCCGCTCTTGGCGCTTTCGGAGATGACGCTCTTCACTTCCTCCTCCGTTACCTTGGAGTCCTGGGGATGGAGGCGGAGGAGCCTGGTGAGGAAGTCGGTATTCTTGGTAAGGAACCAGATGATAGGCTTACCTATTTGCGAGAGCATCATCATGGGGATGGCAGTGTACTTGGCCATAGCGTCTGCCACGTCGATGGCGACGCGCTTGGGGAAGAGTTCGCCGAGTTCCACCTGCAGGTAGGTGGCCACGATGACTATGAGTGTTTTGGCCAGGCCCGGAGCGATGGCAGCGCCGACACCCCAGTTCGTGAGGACTTCTGCGAAGCCGTCGGCCAACGCTTCACCGGAATAAATACCGGTAAGGATGCTGACGATGGTGATGCCCACCTGCGCCGTGCCGAGGAATGTGTCGGGGTCGTCCATCAGTTTGAGGGCGATGCGGGCGGAGCGGTTGCCTTGCTTGGCTTCCTGCATCAGTCGCGGCCGGCGCGCCGAGATGAGCGCCACCTCGGAGAGCGAGAAGAAGCCGTTGAAGGCCACGAGGATGAGAATAACTATGATGTTAACTATGATGTCAAGCATAGTAAAGACCCCCAACCCCCTTAAAGGGGGCTTTATGCTGGGGGGGGGCAACTTTTGATTAATAATTATTTTTTACCGGCAGCCTTTGCTGGCGTTACTACTGTCTGTATGACACGTGCCGAGTTATCGGCCAGCACTTCGCGCACGATTCCGCCGACCATTTCTTTGAGTTCCGCCACGAACTGGGCGGCGTCGTACTCGCGGCGTTCTATCTGGCGGAGTTTTTTTTCCCAGAGGCCGGTGAGTTCGGCACTCTTGAGGAGTTCCTCGCGGATGATGCCGATAAGGGCCACGCCGGTGGGAGTGGCTTGCAAGGCCTTGCGCTGTTTGGCAATGTAGCCGCGGCGGAAGAGCGTCTCGATGATGCCGGCACGAGTAGATGGGCGGCCTATGCCGTTCTCCTTCATGGCGTCGCGCAGTTCTTCGTCCTCCACGAGTTTGCCGGCCGTCTCCATGGCGCGCAGAAGGGTGGCCTCGGTGTAGGGTTTGGGCGGTGTGGTGAACTTCTGCGTGAGAGAGGGCACGTGGGGACCGCTCTCACCCTTGACGAAGGTGGGAAGGGGAGCCCCCTCCTCACTCCCCCTTTGGGGGAGAGTCTCGTTAGCCTTCTCGCTTTCTTCCAGTTCCGCTTCGGTGGGTTTATCTTTCGCAAAGACAAAGCGCCAAGCCTCGTCGAGGATTTCCTTCCCCGTCACTTTGAACTCATAACGCTTGGCCTTGCTCTCCTCTGGACTGGGGCTCTCCCCCAAGGGGGGAGCGGGGAGGGGGCTTCCAATCACCGTGGTCGTGCTGAATTTGCAGTCCTCATAGAAGTTGGCGATGAAACGCCGCACGATGAGGTCGTAGGTCTTACGCTCAATGTCCGTGAGGTTGTTGGCGGGCACACCGGTGGGAATGATGGCGTGGTGGTCGGTCACCTTTGACGAGTCGAACACCTTTTTATTCTTGCGCAAGGACTTACCGCGCAACGGGTCGAGGATGTCCTTGTACTGACCGTAGAGGCCGTTGAATATCTTGCCGATCGTGGGATAGACATCGTCGGGGAGGTAGGTGGTATCGACACGGGGATAAGTCGTCACCTTCTTCTCATAGAGCGACTGGGCGATGTTGAGCGTAGTCTCGGCGGAGAAGCCAAACTTCTTGTTGCATTCCACCTGCAGGGAGGTCAGGTCGAAGAGGCGGGGCGGGGCTTCGGTGCCTTTCTTCTTCTCCACGCTCGTCACCTCGAAGGGCGCGTCCTTGATAGCCTCCATCGCCTTCTGTCCTTCCTCCTCGTCCTTCACTTTCTTGGTAGAGGTGAAGGTCGTGTCGCGATAGATGGTGGAGAGTACCCAGTAAGGCTCCTGCACAAAGTTCTCTATCTCCTGCTGACGCCTCACGATGAGAGCCAGCGTCGGCGTCTGCACACGGCCGATGGAGAGCGGCTGCGCGCCTTTCTGCCTCGGGCCGCCGTATTTAATCGTATAGAGGCGCGTAGCGTTCATGCCGAGCATCCAGTCGCCTATGGCGCGGCACAATCCTGCCTCGTAGAGGCTCTGATAGTCGGCAGAGGCTTTCAGGTTGGAGAAGCCCTCGCGGATGGCCTCGTCCGTCATCGACGAAATCCAGAGGCGCTCCACGGGACACTTGGCTCCCGTCATCTGGTGCACCCATCGCTGGATGAGTTCTCCCTCCTGCCCGGCATCACCGCAGTTGATGATGCGGTCGGCGGCAAGCATAAGTTTCTTGATTACCTCAAACTGGTGTGCCACACCCTTATCCTGCTTCAGCCTTATCTGGAAGCGCGGCGGAATCATCGGCAAGGCACCGAGGCTCCAACGTTTCCACTCGGGCGTATAGTCCTCGGGGTATTTAAGTTCGCACAGGTGGCCGAAGGTCCAGGTCACCTGATAACCGTTTCCCTCCATATAGCCGTCACGCTGCGTGTTGGCACCGAGGATTCGTGCTATGTCTTTTGCTACGGAGGGTTTCTCCGCGATGCATACTATCATTGTGAGGTTATAAGATTATGAGTTTTTGAGTTTATGAGTTTGTCTCCGGGAGAACTCAATCTCATTACTGATTATTACAGTGCCATTTCATCGTCGGTCACAGGCCGTGCCATATCGAGGTCGTGTGTGGCGCAGATGATGCCGTGGCCTTCATTTGCGAGTTGGCGAAGCAAGGCGAAGAGTTGCCGGCGTGCTTCGTAGTCGAGGAAGGCCGTGGGCTCGTCGAGCAGCAGAAGGGGGGCTTCCTGGGCAAGTGCAGCGGCTATCATCACGCGCTGTCGTTCACCGTCGGAGAGCAGGCGGAAGGAACGCTGGGCGAAGTCCGTCAGTTGGCAGTCGGCGAGGGCCTTGTCCACGGCTGCGGCATCGGAAGGCCGGAGAGCCCGGGCCAGTCCCCGAAAAGGGGCGCGTCCCATCTCCACCACCTGCCGCACTGTGAGGTTCACGCTCTCATAGCGTGTCTGCACCACGGCGCGGAGGCGAGCCAGTTCACGCGGAGCGTAATTTCCCAGCGGTTTTCCCTCCAGCAGCAGGCTTTCCGGCGGCGAGAGGGGCGGCTGCAACCCTGCCAGCGTGCGCAGCAGCGTACTTTTCCCCGCCCCGTTGCGCCCAGTGAGCAGCGTGAGGGTGCCCGCCGCAAAGCCGTGGCAGAGATTTTCAGCCACCACGCGGTCCGCGTAGCCTATTGTCAGCCCTTCTATGCGCAGCACCTCTATTGCTTATGGTTAACTGTTAACTTCTTAACTGTTCACTCTAATTCAGGTTCCACCCCGCCGCCTTGGCGATGGTGCGGGGTATTTCCGTGTTGTCCATACGGCCGTGGAACATCTCGGCACCGGCGCCTATGGCGAAGCAAGGCACATAACTGTTGCTGTGGCTGCCACTCTGCCAGCCCACTTCGGCCTGTTCGGCCATTACCTGCTTGGCCGTGTTGGCCAGAGCGTTCTGCACGGCGTAGAGGTCCTTGCTGTCTTCGGCAATACCGGTGAGTATGCCGTCAAAGGCGGCGCGCAAGCGCTTCTCCTGCCTCTCCGTCACAGGCACGGAGCCCCAGAATCCCCAATTCTCTTTGAGGTCTTCCCTGATGCGCTCCCATGTGAAGCCGCTGCCAAGGCTCTCACGCAACTGACCGATATGCTTTGTGTAGCGTTCGGCACTCATTTTCTGATATTGCAGATACTGCAGGTGCTGCGTGTAGTGTCCGCGGCCCAGGGCGAGGCCGCCCGTTTCATGGTCGGCGGTCACGACGATGAGGGTCTCATCGGGATGCTTCACATAGAAGTCGTAGGCCACCTTGACAGCCTCGTCCATATCCACCACCTCGCGGAAGCACGTGGCGGCATCGTTGGCATGGCCGGCATAGTCAATTTTTCCGCCCTCCAGCATCATAAAGAAGCCCTTACGGCGCTCGTCCTTCTTCTTGCGCTCAAAGGAACCGAGATAATCAATGCCTGCGCGGCAGATGTTGGCCAGAGTGAGGTCGCCGGGGAAGCGGTCTATGGCATAGGGCACCGAGCCGTTGCTGCGGCGCTGGCCGTCGGCCGTCTGCAGCAGCATCAGGCGGCGGGCATCCTGGCGCACCTTCTTGTAGTCCTGCACGTCGCGGATGATTGTGAAGCCTGCGCCCTCCATCTTCCGGTAGAGGCCTTCGGAGGGCTTGGTCACGTCGGCGCCGGCCACGAAGTCAAGGCACGAAGCCATGAGTTGCTCATCTATGCGGTCGGCCTGGCTGCGATGGGGCACGTGGGCGTAGAACGCACCGGGGGTGGCGTGGTCCACAGTCACCGTTGTGGTCACACCCACGGCGGCTCCGGCCTGATGAGCGTAGTAGGCCAGCGAGTTAACGTTGAGCGTGTCAAGGTTTACGCCGAGGGCACCGTTGAAAGTCTTGACGCCCGTAGCGAGGGCTGTGCCTGCGGCGGCGCTGTCCGTCACACCGTTGCTGCCGCTCTGCGTCGTGATGAAAGCGCAGTAGGGGAACGAGGCAAAACACAGCGGCGTAGTGCCGATGCGGCCCTCTACGGCGGCGAGGTAGGCCTCGGTGCCGTTCACCTGCGTGGTGCCCATGCCGTCGCCGATGAAATAGAAGACGTATTTTGCCTGTCCGCCGGCAAAGGCCAGCAGGGAACAGAGCAACAGAACGGAAGATAGAATGATTCTTTTCACTATTATTGGATTTTGTATTAATTGTTATCTCAAATAGTCCGCTTTTAGCGGGCGGTTATTCCCCTTGCCGGGAAGTGTCTGCCGTTTTGCTCGTAGTCCTCCCCCTTAGGACTGTAATCCTTAGGGCGAGGACTCCAATCCTAAGGGGGAGGACTGCAGTCCTAAGGGGGAGGACTACAGTCCGAACGGGGTTGATTGCAATTCTATCGCGGAAAAATGGAATCCTAAGGGCAAAGGCTGATGCCCTTCAAGGATTAGGCCGCGGAGAACGGGTTATCAGAGTTTCTTAAAGAAGTCGTTGCCCTTGTCGTCCACGAGGATGAAGGCGGGGAAGTCCTCCACCTCAATTTTCCAGATGGCTTCCATGCCGAGTTCGGGATATTCCACGCACTCGATGCTCTTGATATTGTTCTGGGCGAGGATAGCGGCAGGCCCGCCGATACTTCCGAGATAGAAGCCCTTATGTTTCTTGCAGGCATCGGTGACGGCCTGGCTGCGGTTGCCCTTGGCCAGCATGATGAGGGAACCGCCGTGGTCCTGGAATTCGTCCACATAGGGATCCATACGGCCTGCCGTGGTCGGGCCCATGCTGCCGCAGGCCATGCCGGCGGGAGTCTTGGCAGGGCCGGCGTAGTAGATGGGATGCTCCTTGAGGTACTGCGGCATTTCTTCGCCGGCATCGAGGCGTGCCTTAATCTTGGCGTGGGCTATGTCGCGGCCCACGATGATGGTGCCGTTCAGCGAGAGGCGCGTACTTACGGGATACTGCGACAGTTGGGCACAGACTTCGCTCATGGGGCGGTTGAGATCCACCTTCACGGCATCGCCCTCGCCGGCGTTGCGGAGTTCGGCGGGGATGAGCTCGTAGGGTTTGTCGTCCATCTTCTCTATCCACACGCCGTCGGCATTGATTTTTGCCTTGATGTTGCGGTCGGCGGAGCAACTCACGCCGAGGCCGATGGGACAGCTGGCACCGTGGCGGGGAAGGCGAACGACGCGCACGTCGTGAGCCATGCACTTACCGCCGAACTGGGCACCGAGGCCTATCTTGCGGGTCTCTTCCAGCAACTGCTGCTCCAGGGCTACGTCGCGGAAGGCACGACCTGTCTCGTCGCCCGTTGTGGGGAGGGAATCATAGTAGTGGGTGGAAGCGAGTTTTACGGTAAGGAGATTCTTCTCGGCACTGGTGCCGCCGATGACGATGGCAATGTGATAGGGAGGGCAGGCAGCCGTGCCGAGGCTCTTCATCTTTTCCACGAGGAAGGGCACGAGCGTGCCGGGATTCTGGATGCGCGCCTTGGTCTCCTGATAGAGGTAGGTCTTGTTGGCGGAGCCGCCGCCCTTGGTGACCATCAGGAAGCGGTATTCAGCGCCCTCGGTGGCCTCAATGTCAATCTGTGCGGGCAGGTTGCAGCGCGTGTTCACCTCGTTGTACATATCGAGGGGGGCGTTCTGCGAATAGCGGAGATTCTCTTCGGTATAGGTCTTGTAAACACCGTGGGCAAGGGCTTCCTCGTCACAGAAGCCGGTCCACACCTGCTGACCCTTCTCGCCGTGGATGATGGCGGTGCCGGTATCCTGGCAAAGGGGAAGTTTACCCTTCGCAGCCACTTCGGCATTGCGGAGGAAGGTGAGGGCTACGTACTTGTCGTTGTCGCTGGCCTCGGGATCGGAGAGGATTTTGGCCACCTGCTCGTTGTGGGAGCGGCGCAGGAGGAAACTGACGTCGCGGAAAGCGGCGTTAGCCATGCGCGTAAGGGCTTCGGGAGCGACCTTCAGAATCTTGTGACCTTCAAACTCGCTGACGGAAACGCCTTCCTTGGTCAGCAGATAATACTCGGTAGCATCTTCGCCGAGTTGGAACATCGGCGCATACTTAAAATCGGGGGTAGTTGCCATACTTATATATATTAAATGTACTTATTTCACGGCAAAAATACTAAAAAAGCCGCATTAAGGTTGTCACTCTTGCCCTTTTTTTGTAACTTTGCGGGCGAAAACCTCTAATTTTGCTATGGCAACTACAAATATCACTGAATATCTCGACCAAGACGAGCGGAAAGACCTCCTGCGATTTCTCACTGCAGGCAGCGTGGACGATGGAAAGTCCACACTTATCGGCCGCCTCCTCTTTGACTCGAAGAAACTCTACGAAGACCAGCTCTCTGCCCTAGAGCGCGACAGTGCCCGCGTGGGTAATGCCGGCGCCGGCGAGATTGACTACGCCCTTCTGCTCGACGGCCTCAAGGCCGAGCGCGAGCAGGGCATCACGATTGACGTAGCCTACCGCTACTTCAGCACCAACAAACGTAAATTCATCATTGCCGACACCCCGGGCCACGAGCAATATACCCGCAACATGATTACGGGCGGTTCAACGGCCAACCTGGCCGTCATCCTCGTGGACGCCCGCACCGGCGTCATCACCCAGACGCGCCGCCACACCTTCCTCGTGAGCCTCCTCGGCATCAAGCACATCGCCCTGGCCGTAAACAAAATGGACCTCGTGGACTTCGACAAGGCCACCTACGACCGCATCGTGGCCGACTACAAGGCCTTCGTCGCTCCCCTCGGAATCCCCGACGTGCAGTGCTTCCCGCTCTCCGCAAAAGAAGGTGACAACGTGGTGACACGCTCCGAGCGCACACCGTGGTACGAGGGCAAGTCCATACTGGACTACCTCGAAACCGTAGAAATCGGCAACGACCATAACCTCACCGACTTCCGTTTCCCCGTACAGTACGTGCTGCGCCCCAACCTCGACTTCCGCGGCTTCTGCGGCAAGGTGGCCAGCGGCATCATCCGCCAGGGCGACGAGGTGATGGCCCTGCCCTCCGGCAAGAAGAGCCACGTGAAGGCCATCGTCACCTACGACGGCAACCTGGACTACGCCTTCCCGCCGCAGAGCATCACCCTGCAACTGGAGGACGAGATTGACATCTCCCGCGGCGAGATGATTGTCAAGGTGGGCGAGAAACAGCCCGAACAGAGCCGTAAGTTTGAGGCGATGCTCGTGTGGATGGACGAACAGGCCATGGACCGTAGCAAGGACTTCTTCATCAAGCAGGCCACCTGCACCACGCGCTGCCACATCGACCAGGTGAATTACCGCGTGGACGTCAACACAATGGAACACCACGATGCCGAGCACCTCGCCCTCAACGAGATTGGCCTCGTGCGCTTCTCCACGCAGAAGCCTCTCATCTTCGACCCCTATCAGCAGAACAAGCCCACGGGCTCCTTCGTGCTGATTGACCCGTTGACCAACAACACGGCCGCCGTGGGCATGATACGCCAGTCGTGCGCCGACGACACCGAAGGGGACAATATCTACCCGCTCACCGAAATGCTGCCACGCGCCGCCCACGAGGAACTCCTCGGACAGAAGGGCCAACTCCTGTGGCTCACTGGTCTCAGCGGTGCCGGCAAGAGCACTATCGCCCTGGCCGTGGAGCGAGAACTCCATCGCCGCGGACGCATCTGCCGCCTCCTCGACGGCGACAACATCCGCGCCGGCATCAACAAGGGGCTCGGCTTCTCCGAAGAAGACCGCCGCGAGAACATCCGCCGCATAGCCGAGGTGGGCCGCCTCTTCGTGGACACCGGCATCATCACCCTTTGCTCCTTCGTCAGCCCCACCAAGGAGCTGCGCGAGATGGCTCGCGAGATAGTGGGCGCCGACGACTTCAAGGAAATCTATGTGAGCACGCCGCTGGAGGTGTGCGAACAGCGCGACGTGAAAGGCCTCTACGCCCGTGCCCGCCGCGGCGAAGTGAAAGACTTCACGGGCATCAGCGCCCCCTTTGAGACTCCCGAAAAGCCCGTCCTGTCCCTTGACACCAGCCGTCTCTCCGTAGAGGAGTGCGTCAATCAAATCTTAAGCATCCTGTAAGAAATGGAAACATACAACCTCAGTCATCTGAAAGAACTCGAAGCCGAGTCAATATATATTATACGCGAGGTAGCCGCCGAATTTGAGAATCCCGTGATGCTCTACAGCATCGGCAAGGACTCCAGCGTCATGCTGCGCCTTGCAGAAAAGGCCTTCGCCCCCGGCAAGGTGCCTTTCCCCTTGATGCATATCGACAGCAAGTGGAAATTTAAGGAAATGATTCAGTTCCGCGACTGGTACGCCAAGGAATACGGTTGGGACCTCATCGTGGAGAGCAACATGGAAGCCTTCCATCAGGGCGTGGGCCCCTTCACCCACGGCAGCAAGGTGCACACCGACCTGATGAAGACCAAGGCCTTGCTCGCCGCCCTCTCCAAGCATAAGTTCGACGCAGCCTTCGGCGGTGCCCGCCGCGACGAAGAGAAGAGCCGCGCCAAGGAGCGCATCTTCTCCTTCCGCGACGCCCAGCACCAGTGGGACCCCAAGAACCAGCGCCCCGAACTGTGGGACATCTACAACGCCCGCGTCAACCGCGGCGAGGAAATCCGCGTATTCCCGCTCTCCAACTGGACGGAACTGGACATCTGGCAGTACATCCGTCTGGAGAAGATACCCATCGTGCCCCTCTATTTCGCCAAGGAGCGCCCCGTAGTGAACCTCGACGGCCAACTCATCATGCCCGATGACGACCGTCTGCCCGAGGAATACCGCGACCGCATCGAGATGCGCAAGATTCGCTTCCGCACGCTCGGTTGCTGGCCTCTCACCGGCGCCGTGGAGAGCGAGGCCGACACCATTGAGAAGATTGTGGAAGAAATGATGACCACGACGAAGAGCGAACGCACCACCCGCGTCATTGACTTCGACCAGGAGGCCTCCATGGAACAGAAGAAGCGCGAAGGCTACTTCTAAAAGTTAAAAATTAAAAGTTAAAAGATAACAATTATTCAAACCCCAAAATAACAAAAACTATGAAGAAAGTACTTATGACTCTCGCCCTGGTGCTTATCGCCAGCGGTGCATTCGCACAGAAAGAAGACTTTGCCGCACGCCGCGCTGAATGGACGCAGAAACGTGCCGAACAACTCGTAAAGAATATGAAACTCACCGACGAGGACGAAGGTTGGTTCAAGGCGCTCTATATTGAGTACCAGGACTCCCTCAACGCCCTGCGCGACGCTCTGCGCCCCGAGACACAGCCCGAAGAGGTGAACGGTATGCGCGAGATGAAGCAGTTCTCCGATGAAGAGGCTCAGCAGATGCTCCTCAACCAGTTCAACATGGAGGAGAAACAGGTGGCCGTGAAGCGTGCCTACTATGAGAAGTTCAGCACCCGCCTCACTCCCAAGCAGATGATGCTCGTCTTCATGGGCCCCGCCATGAATCGCGGCGGCCAGAACGGCCAACGCGGTGGTGAAGGCTTCCGTCGCGGCGGCTTCGGCCCCGGCTTCGGTGGCCCCGGCTTCGGTCCCGGACGTTTCTAATTTAACCTTAACTTTAACCTTAACCTTAACTTTAACCTTAACCCTAACCTTAACCCCAGCAGAAAGCCCCCTTTAAGGGGGGGGGCGTCCCCTTTGGGGGTTGGGGGTCTTCCATTATGCTTTTCGACCAAATAAGTAAAGACATCATCACCGCCATGAAGGCGAAGGACAAAGTCCGCCTCCAGGCGCTCCGCAACATCAAGAAATTCTTTATCGAGGCCAAGACGGCCCCGGGCGCCAACGACGAACTCACCGACGAGGCCGCCATCAAGATTCTCGCCAAACTCGCCAAGCAAGGCCGCGACACGGCTACGCTCTACACCGAGCAGAACCGCCCCGACCTGGCCGAGGAGGAAATGGCCCAGGCTCTCGTATGCGAGGAATACCTCCCCAAGGCCCTCACGCCCGAGGAACTGGAAGCCGAAGTCCGCGCCATCATCGCCGAAGTCGGCGCCACCTCCATGAAGGAGATGGGTAAGGTGATGGGAACGGCCTCCAAGCGTCTGGCCGGCAGAGCCGACGGCGGAGCCATCAGCCAACTCGTAAAGAAACTCTTGAGTTAACGCCACACCAACGCACCGCTATGAATGCACAATGTAGAACGAAGCACGCCTGACCTACAGCGCCAAGTAGGCACGCCCTTCTACATTGTGCATTTTCTTTTTCTTTCAGTCAACTATCCACCAAAGCACAGATGATACTCTTTTTCCTCACCCCCTCCAAGAGTGTGATTGCCACCGAGGTTAACCACGCTCTCACCCCCGAAGAAGTAAACGAACTGCAATGGCTCTACGGCGGCGCCTCTCTCCTTGAAGGTCCCGTCGTATCCGGCCGCTTCATAGGTCCGCGCCGCGAGATGATTACCCCGTGGAGCACCAACGCCGTAGAAATCACCCAGAACATGGGCCTCGCCGGTATCTCCCGCATTGAGGAATATTTCCCCCACGACGGCCGTCTTGACCCGATGCTCCAGCGCGAGTACGAGGGCCTTGACCAGGACATTTTCACCGTCAATATCAAGCCGGCAGAGATTCAGTTTATCACCGACCTCGAGGCCTACAACGAACAGGAAGGCCTCGCCCTCTCGCCCGCAGAAATCGAGTATCTCCACGGTGTAGAGAAACAACTGGGCCGCCAGCTCACCGACTCCGAGGTCTTCGGCTTCGCCCAGATCAACTCCGAGCATTGCCGCCACAAAATCTTCGGCGGCACCTTCATCATCGACGGCGAGGAGATGCCCTCCTCCCTCTTCAACCTCATCAAGAAGACCACCCGCGAGCATCCCCACAAGATTCTCTCCGCCTACAAGGACAACGTGGCCTTCTCCCAGGGCCCCGTAGTGGAGCAGTTCGCCCCCGCCGACCACAGCACCTCCGACTTCTTCATCATCCGCGACATTGAGAGCGTCATCTCCCTCAAGGCCGAGACCCACAACTTCCCCACCACCGTGGAACCCTTCAACGGCGCTTCCACCGGTACGGGCGGCGAGATTCGCGACCGCATGGGCGGCGGCGTAGGTTCCTGGCCCATTGCCGGCACAGCGGTCTATATGACGAGTTACCCCCGTCTGCGTGAGCAGGCCTCCGAATGGGAGAAGGTGCTGCCCGTCCGCGACTGGCTCTACCAGACGCCCCAGCAGATTCTCACCAAGGCCTCAAATGGTGCCTCCGACTTCGGCAACAAGTTCGGCCAACCGCTCATCGCGGGCTCCGTGCTCACCTTCGAGCATCAGGAAAACGGCGAAAAATACGGCTATGACAAGGTCGTGATGCTCGCCGGCGGCGTGGGCTATGGCACCAAGCGCGACTGCCTGAAGGGTGAACCCCAGAAGGGCAACAAGGTCGTCGTCGTAGGTGGCGACAACTACCGTATCGGCCTCGGCGGCGGCTCTGTCAGCAGCGTTGACACGGGGCGCTACAGCAGCGGCATTGAACTCAACGCCGTGCAGCGTGCCAACCCCGAGATGCAGAAGCGCGCCAACAACCTCGTCCGCGCCCTCTGCGAGGAGGAGGTCAACCCCGTCGTCAGCATCCACGACCACGGCTCTGCCGGCCACGTCAACTGTCTCTCCGAACTCGTGGAGGAATGCGGCGGCCTCATTGATATGACCAAGCTTCCCGTGGGCGACCCCACCCTCTCCGCCAAGGAAATCATCGCCAACGAAAGTCAGGAGCGCATGGGCCTCCTCATTGACGAGAAGCACATTGACCACGTGCGCCAGATTGCCGAGCGCGAGCGTGCTCCGCTCTATGTCGTCGGCGAGTGCACCGGCGACGCCCATTTCGCCTTCCAGCAGGGTGACGGCCGCCGCCCCTTCGACCTCGACGTCGCCCAGATGTTCGGCCACTCCCCCAAGACGGTGATGGTGGACGAGAGCGTGGAGCGCAAGTATGAGGCCCCCTCCAACTGTCAAACATCATCTCTCAACTGTCAACTCGAACAAGTTCTCCGCCTCGAAGCCGTAGCCTGCAAGGACTGGCTCACCAACAAAGTGGACCGCTCCGTCACGGGCAAGGTGGCCCATCAGCAGACCGCCGGTCCTCTCCAGCTTCCCCTCAACGACTGCGGCGTAGTGGCCCTCGACTACCGCGGCCGCGCCGGCATCGCCACCGCCATAGGTCACGCCCCGCAGGCCGGCCTCGCCGACCCCGCCAAGGGCAGTGTGCTCGCCGTGGCCGAGAGCCTCACCAACCTCGTGTGGGCTCCCCTCTCCGAAGGTCTCGACAGCGTCAGCCTCTCCGCCAACTGGATGTGGCCCTGCCGCAGCCAAAAGGGTGAGGACGCCCGCCTCTACACCGCCGTGCAGGCCCTCTCCGACTTCTGCTGCGCCATCGGCGTGAACGTCCCCACGGGCAAGGACTCCCTGTCCCTCTCCCAGCAATATCCGAACGGCGAGAAGATCATCTCCCCGGGCACCGTCATCGTCAGCGCCGGCGGCGAGGTGAGCGACGTTCGCAAGACCGTCAGCGTACCCCTCCAGAAAGAGGGCGCGCTCTTCCATATCGACTTCTCGTGCGACGCTCTCCGTCTCGGCGGCAGCGCCTACGCCCAGAGCCTCGGCAAGGTGGGCAGCGACGTCCCCACCGTCACCGACCCCGACTACTTCCGCGCTGCCTTCCAGGCCGTGCAGCAGTGCGTGAACGAGGGCATCATCCTCGCCGGCCACGACATCTCCGCCGGCGGTCTCATCACCACCATTCTTGAGATGTGCTTCGCCAACACCGAGGGCGGCGTCTCCCTCGACCTCTCCACCTTCGCCGAGACCGACCCCGCCACGCTCCTCTTCGCCGAGAACCCCGGCGTAGTCGTACAGGTGGCCGACGTCGTCCGCTTCTCCGAAATCCTCGACGCCCACGACGTCCTCGCCGTCCTGATAGGCCAGCCCATCGCCGAGCGCACCATCAACATCACCTTCCCTGACGGAAAGTCTCCCTTTAAGGGAGATATAGAGGGTCTCCGCGACGTCTGGTACGAAACCTCCCACCTCCTCGACCGCTACCAATCCTTCAACGGTCAGGCCGACGAGCGCTACAAGAATTACAAGCACCAGCCTCTCCAGTACCAGTTCCCCGCCGCCTTCACCGGCCGCCTTGTCGATCTCGGCGCCGACCCCGACCGCCGCACCCGCAGCGGTGTCCGTGCCGCCATCATCCGCGAGAAGGGCACCAACGGTGAGCGCGAGATGGCCTATGCCCTCCACCTCGCCGGCTTCGATGTAAAGGATGTAATGATGACCGACCTCATCACCGGCCGCGAGACGCTCGACGACATACAGATGATTGTCTTCTGCGGCGGTTTCTCCAACTCCGACGTCCTCGGCTCCGCCAAGGGCTGGGCCGGTGCCTTCCTCTTCAACCCCAAGGCCAAGGCCGCCCTCGACCGCTTCTACCAGCGTCCCGACACCCTCTCCCTCGGTGTCTGCAACGGTTGCCAGTTGATGGTGGAACTCGGACTGGTAGGCACCACCGCCGGCGAGGCAAAGGCCAAGATGCTCCACAACACTTCCCACAAGTTTGAGTCGCAGTTCCTCGGCGTCACCATCCCGCAGAACGATAGCGTGATGTTCGGTCCGCTCTCCGGCAGCAAGCTCGGCATCTGGGTGGCCCACGGCGAGGGCAAGTTCTCCTTCCCCGGCAAAAAGTCTCCCTGCTCGCAGAGCAGTCTCTCGCCCTTTAAGGGAGAGAAGGCGGAGCCTGAGAGGGTCTTGGGAGATTTAGAGGGTCTTGTTCTCCGCTACACCTACGACCAGTACCCCGGCAACCCCAACGGCTCCGACTTCGCCGCCGCAGGCATCTGCACCCCCGACGGTCGCCATCTGGCCATGATGCCCCACCTGGAGCGTGCCTTCCTCCCCTGGCAGAATCCCTACTACCCCTGCCCCGATGCCGAATGCACGCCCTGGCTCGCCGCCTTCACCAACGCCCGCCGTTGGTGCCAGGAGCATCAGAAATTAGCAAATTAGCGAATTAGCGAATTACCCCATTCCCCCATTTGCGAATTTGCATATAGCGAAGTCTATAAGAAGCAGAGCGGTGGTCGCGGTAAGTTCGCCGACATCATCGTCAACGTCGGTCCCATCGACGAAGACTACGACTGGAAGGAGAACGGACCCCTGCAGTTTGAGAACAAGGTCACTGGCGGTAACATTC
>JAZRYH010000071.1:0-10487 GCA_045600685.1 Alloprevotella sp.
GACAGATTTGTTCCCCCGAAGGAACAGCGCGAACTCCGTGACCTGACACGTTATCGTCGCAAGCTTGTTCAGAATGTGGCCGCAGAGCACAATCGCATGATACGAGTGTTTGAGGACGCAAACCTCAAACTTTCCAGCGTGTTCAGTGATGTGACGGGCAAAACCTGCACGGAGGTCATAGACAATGTTCTTGTAGGCAATACGGATCCTAAGTTCCTCGCTTCTCTCTGCACCCACTGGAAGTTGAAGAGCTCGCAGGAAGAAATTGCCCTTGCAGTGGAAGGCAACTTCACGGAACACCACAAGTTCATGCTTCGTGCCATCCGCCAGAGTATAACAAACCTCGAATGTCAGATAAAGGTCATTGACAAGGAAATCAACCGCTATATGCAACCTATCGAGGAGGAAGTGTCGCTCCTGTGCGAGATACCGGGAATCAAGCGCACATCCGCTATCGACATCCTTGCAGAGATTGGCGTGGATATGGAAGTGTTTCCGACCGATGCGCACATTGCATCATGGGCGGGACTGAGTCCGGGCAACAACGAGAGCGCAGGCAAAAAAAAAGCTCGCACACGAACCACGGCAACAAGGCGACGAAAGCGGTAATCACCGAATGCGCATGGGCGGCAAGCAGGACCAAGGGCACCTTCATATCGTCACGTTACAAGAGACTGGCAGGACGCAGGGGCAAGAAGAGAGCCCTCGTAGCAATAGGAAATCAGCTACTCAAGATTGTCTACCACATGCTCAAGGACAAGACGCACTACAAGGAGCTTGGAGCCGACTATGTAGATGACAGCCGAAAGTCACACCTCATAAAGCATCATCTTGATGCACTCAAGGAACTCGGAGTGGATATGCCCGGGGAACAAAGCGCATAGGGCGCACACATCCCAAGGCCGATTTTTACTGGGACACCCAAGCCTGAATATGAAACTGGCCTAAACAGCCGAGAGGTAAAGACTATTGCTTCGAGCATGCGAATGAAATTTCAACATTACTCGACTGTTTCAAAAACATAGAATACCTAATGACCATTGTCGCGAACTTCAATCCGAAGTCCGCTATTCTTTCTTTTGTCATAACTCACGAATTACTAACAATGAGACTGTTTTTAGGTAGTCTCGCAAACAAATATTTTCGAATGAAGAAATTATTAATATTACCTTGCCTCCTGCTGGGTTTCATCCCGGCGCAGGCCGATGACGACTATCCCACGGCATCCCCTACCGCCACGATTACGGCTCCGGAAGACCACGCCGGTGAGTTGGGAAGCGACGAGTACGAAGCTCCGCTTAGCGTGCGCTTTGAGGCAAATGCCGACACCAAGGGGTGGGTGGCACTTTATGAGTGGCGCATCTGTCAGCAAGACGTGGCGGAACCCATCCTCGTGCGCACCGATGCCGACCTGGACTACACTTTCCTTAAACGCGGCACCTGGGAGATAGACCTCTACGTTACCTTCGTGCAGAACGGCGACACCATTGTCTATGACCGCGAGGACGCCAAGGACTCCGACACGGAGCATATCGTGCGTATGGGCCCCTTGATGGACAGCCCCTTCTCCGTGAGCATCTCCGACAGTAACCTGGAATTCCCCAACGCCTTCTCGCCCAACGGCGACGGCACGAACGATTACCTCAACGCCAAGGCTGCCAATAGCAAGAGCATCGTGGAGTTTGAGGCTGCCGTGTTTACGCGTTCGGGCCGTAAGATATACTCGTGGACGGACTGGAAGACCAAGGAGGCCGGCTGGGACGGCACCGACCACGGCCGGAAATGCCCCGACGGCGCCTACTACCTCGTGGTGAAGGCCCGCGGTGCCGACGGCAGGAAGTACAATATCCGCAAGACCATCTCCGTGCTGACAGGTTATAGAGAGGATGTAGAGTAATGAGCAAGCAGACGGGCGAAAATATAAAGGAATCGGGTTCCCTCAACGTCTTTGGTGCTCGCGTTCACAACCTGAAGAATGTGGACGTGAAGCTGCCGCGTTATGCCCTCAACGTCATTACGGGATTGAGCGGCTCGGGAAAGTCGTCGCTGGCCTTCGATACCATCTATGCCGAGGGGCAGCGCCGCTACATTGAGACGTTCTCGGCCTATGCCCGCAACTTCCTCGACCATCTGGAGCGGCCCGACGTGGACAAGATAACGGGCCTCTCACCCGTCATCTCCATTGAGCAGAAGACTACCAACAAGAACCCGCGCTCCACCGTGGGCACCGTCACGGAAATCTACGACTTCCTGCGCCTCCTCTTTGCCCGCGCCGCCGATGCCTTCAGTTACGAGACCGGCGAGCGGATGGTGAAGTTCACCGAGACGCAAATCGTGGAGATGATACTCTCCCAGTATTCCGGACAGCGTATCTACCTCCTCGCCCCCCTCGTACGTTCCCGCAAGGGCCACTACCGCGAACTCTTTGAGACCACCCGCAAGAAAGGCTACCTCCACGTGCGTGTCGATGGCTACCTTCGCGAGATAATTCCCGGTATGCGCGTGGACCGCTATAAGAACCACGACATCGAGGTCGTGGTGGACCGTCTCTGCGTGCAGCAGAAGGATGAAGAGCGTCTCCGCAAGAGCGTGGGCAAGACGCTGGAACTCGGCGAAGGCCTCCTGCTCGTTTACAATGCCGACGATAAGAGTGTGCGGTATTTCAGCCGCAGCCTGATGGACCCCATCAGCGGCATCTCATATCGTGAGCCGGCGCCCCACAACTTCTCTTTCAACTCCATGCAGGGCGCCTGCCCCAAGTGCAAGGGTCTGGGCTACGTCGTGGAGATAGACCGCGAGAAGGTGTGTCCCGACCCCAGCAAGAGCATAGCCGAGGGTGCCTTCCTGCCTTTGGGCAAGTATCGCGACCTCAATATCTTTGCCCGCATCAAGGACGTGTTGAAGCAGTACGACTGCACGCTCGACACCCCCGTGGACGAACTCCCCGACGAGGCCGTGGATGAACTCATCAACGGCTCTGCCGACGACTATATCGGCTACCAGGGCCTCGCCGTCTATATCCAGCAGCTGGCCGACGTGGAGCAGACGGCCGCCGCAAAGAAGTGGGCCGACCAGTTCAATACCGTGCAGGAGTGTCCCTGCTGCCACGGTGCGCGCCTCAACCGCGAGGCCCTCAGTTACCGCTTCCTCGACAAAAATATCCACGAACTCGCCTGCATGGACCTCCAGGAACTATACGACTGGGTGGAGGAGGCCCCCTCGCGCTGCAGCGGCAAGCAGGCCACCATCGCCGCCGAGATACTCAAGGAGATTCGCACGCGCCTTCGCTTCCTTCTGGACGTGGGCCTCGATTACATGTCGCTCTCACGCAGCATGACCACCCTCAGCGGCGGCGAGAGCCAGCGCATACGCCTCGCCACGCAGATAGGTTCGCAGCTCGTCAACGTGCTCTACATCCTCGACGAGCCCAGCATCGGTCTGCACCAGCGCGACAACGTGCGCCTCATCAACTCCCTCAAAAGCCTGCGCGACACGGGCAACACCGTCATCGTCGTAGAGCACGACCGCGACATGATGCTCTCCGCCGACTATGTGGTGGACATCGGCCCGCGTGCCGGTCGCAAGGGTGGGGAAGTGGTCTTCCAGGGCACGCCAGCCGAGATGCTGAAGAGCGAAACCCTCACGGCCGACTACCTCACCGGTCGCCGCACCATAGAAGTGCCGGCCCAGCGGCGCACAGGCAACGGCCAGGTACTTACCCTCCGCGGTGCCACAGGCAACAATCTGCAGGGCGTGAATGTCTCTCTGCCCCTCGGCACGCTCATCTGCGTCACCGGTGTCAGTGGCAGCGGCAAGAGCACGCTCATCAACGACACGCTCCTGCCCATCCTCTCGCAGCATTTCTACCGCAGCCTCCGCGAGCCTTTGCCCTACAAGAAAATAGAGGGCCTTGAGCATCTCGACAAGGTGGTGGCCGTGGACCAGAGCCCCATAGGCCGCACGCCGCGCAGCAACCCCGCCACCTACACCGGCGTCTTCGCCGACATCCGCACCCTCTTCGTCGGTCTTCCCGAGGCCAAGGCGCGCGGCTACAAGGCCGGACGCTTCTCTTTCAACGTGAAGGGCGGCCGTTGCGAAGTATGCAAGGGCAACGGCTACAAAACCATTGAGATGAATTTCCTCCCCGACGTCTATGTGCCCTGCGAAGCCTGCCACGGCCGCCGTTACAGCCACGAGACGCTGGAGGTGCGCTTCAAGGGCAAGAGCATCAGCGACGTGCTGGACATGACCATCAACCAGGCCTGCGAGTTCTTCGAGGCCGTGCCCCATATCCTTCAGAAGATAAAAGTGCTGCAGGACGTGGGTCTCGGCTATATCAAACTCGGACAGTCCTCCACCACCCTCAGCGGCGGCGAGAGCCAGCGCGTGAAACTCGCCACCGAACTTTCCAAGCGCGACACCGGCCGCACCTTATATATATTAGACGAGCCCACCACCGGCCTCCACTTCGAGGACATCCGCGTGCTGATGGGCGTGCTCTCCCGCCTCGTGGAGAAAGGCAACACCGTCATTGTCATTGAGCACAACCTCGATGTCATCAAGATGGCCGACCACATCATAGACATGGGCCCCGAAGGCGGTCGCGGCGGCGGACAAATCATAGCCACCGGCACGCCCGAGCAAATCGTCAAGAAAGGCAAAGGCTACACCGCCCAGTTCCTCAAGAGTAGCCTCACCCCGGATTGAGCACCCGCTCAATCCACCCCTCCCCGAATAGGGAGGGGGATAATGTAAAGCAAGTTGAAACGCGAACAAAAAATCTTTTTTATAAACATAATAATTTATTAACCCTTAACAAAGTCCTTATACCCCGTTTCTGTCCTTTAGGAGTATCTTCCCCTCCCTATTCGGGGAGGGGGGGCAAAGTGCCGAAGGCATCTTTGACGGGGTGAGGCATCTCTAAAACTATGTTTGAAGGACAACCGAAAGGCCTATGGTCTCTTGCCCTGGCCAACACTGGCGAACGCTTTGGATACTACACCATGCTCGCCGTCTTCGCTCTCTTCCTCGGAGAAAACTTCGGTTTCACTCCGGGCGTGTCGTCGGAAATCTACAGCGATTTCCTGATGCTCGTCTATTTCCTCCCCGTCATTGGCGGCATCGCAGCCGACCGCTTCGGCTTCGGCAAAATGGTCACCACGGGCATCATCATCATGTTCCTCGGCTATCTGCTCCTCGCCGTGCCTCTCGGCGGTAACTGGGTGGCCATCGCCGCTATGGGTGCCGCCCTTATCCTCGTCAGCCTCGGCACCGGTCTCTTCAAGGGCAACCTCCAGGTTATGGTGGGCCGCCTCTACGATGAGCCTCAGTACGCTGACAAGCGCGACGCTGGCTTCTCCCTTTTCTACATGGCCATCAACATCGGTGCCATGTTTGCTCCCACTGCCGCCATCGCTATCATGGCCTGGGCACAGAACAGCCTCGGCGTGAGCAAGGCCGACAGTTATCACTTCGCCTTTGCCGTAGCCTGCCTCTCGCTTATTGTCAGCATTGCTATCTACTACGCTTTCCGCAGCACCTTCAGCCACGTCCTCGCCGACAAGAAGGCCGGACAGCAGACCACGGACGATAGCAAAAAGGCCGACGAACTTTCCCCTGCCGAGACGAAGGAGCGCATCGTATGTCTCTGCCTCGTCTTCGCCGTCGTTATCTTCTTCTGGATGGCTTTCCATCAGAACGGCCTTACCCTCACCTTCTTCGCCCGCGACTATGTGCAGACCTCCGCTGAAGGCCTGCAGTCCCTGATGTTCGATGTCACCAACCTCGTGGCTGCCATCTTCATCGTCTATGCTCTCTTCGGCATATTCCAGAGCAAGACCATGAAGGGCCGCGGCATCAGCCTCGGCATCATCGCCGTTGCCGCTGCCTATCTCATCTGGCAGTATTCCAACGCCGCTGCCCTCGGCATCGAGGCTCCCATCTTCCAGCAGTTCAATCCTTGCTTCGTCGTGATGCTCACCCCAGTCAGCGTCGCCCTCTTCGGCTGGCTCGGCAAGAAGGGTAAGGAACCCACCAGCCCCTGCAAGATAGGTCTCGGTATGCTCGTGGCTGCCGCTGCCTACTGCCTTATGATGGTGGCTTCCGCTGGCCTCCTCGCTCCTGAACAGCAGGTGGCTGCCGGTGCCGATGCTGCCCGCGTCAGTGCCAACTGGCTCGTCAGCACCTACCTCGTGCTCACCTTCGCCGAACTCCTCCTCTCTCCCATTGGTATCTCCTTCGTCAGCAAGGTGGCTCCTCCCAAGTATGCCGGCCTTATGATGGGCCTCTGGTTTGCTGCCACCGCCATCGGCAACAAACTCGTCGCCATCCCCGGCTATCTTTGGGATGCCAACTGGAAACTCCCCTACATCTGGGCCGTGCTCGCTGGCATCTGCCTCCTTTCCGCCCTCTTCATCTTCAGCATTATTAAGAAGCTGAACAAGGTAAGCAAGTAAAGAAATTCACTTTTATCTTTTAATTTTTAACTTTTAATTATAAATGACACAACACAAATCCCGCCTCTCCGCACTCGTCGCCATGCTTCTTTGCGTGGTGATGAATGCCGTGGCCGCCACCTCCTTCTCGCTCTCCACCACGAAGGGTTCGCCCTTCACGCTGTGGCTGAACGACGGCATCACGGCCACCCTCACATGGGATGACGGTACCACCGCCACCCTTGAACCCGGCACGGTCTATACCACTACGGCTCCGGGTGAAAAACTCACCGTCAAGGTCGCCACGGGCGACGTCACCACCCTCGTCTGCCCCGCCAGCGGCATCACCGCCATCACGGGCCTTGCCTCCCTCACCAAACTGGAGGTGCTCTGGCTCCTCGACAACGCCCTCACGGCCCTCGACCTCTCCAAGCAGACGCGCCTCAACAACCTCGTTGTCAGCGGAAACGCCCTCGAAACGCTCAAGCTGGCCAGCGATGACCTCCGCCACGTCTGGGTGAACGACAACCAACTCTCTGGCACCCTCGACCTCTCCGAGGCTACAGGCCTCATCACCCTCGCTGCCGACCACAACGACTTCTCGCTTATCAAGTTGAACGCCTCCAGCGCCAGCAAGAAGGCCCTCACCGACTTCTATGCCCACGACAATGCACTTTGGTTCAACTCCTTCCCCACTATCTTCAACACCTCCACCGAGAAGTACACCGTGGCTGCCGTGGTGGTTCCCCAGCGTCCCTTCCACGCTTTCGACTACAAACTCCTGTATGAGGCTTATGACTCCAGCGACCTCTTCCGCTACAACGCCTGGAACGCAGCCCTCAGCGAGGAACTCGCCTTCGTTGCCTCCGACGGCCACGAACTCGTCAGCGGCGAGGATTTCAGCAAGTCAAGCTACACCTACAAATTCCTCAAAGAGAACCGCTACGTCACCATCAAGGCCACAAGCCGCTACTATCCCGACGTAGTCCTCTCCACCCGCCCCGTAAGCTTCGTGGAAGATGCCACCAGCATAGAGACCCCCAACCCCCTTAAAGGGGGCTTCCTGCAAGGAAATACCTATGACCTCCAGGGTCGTCGCGTCAAGTCCGGTGCCTTGAACGGCAGTTCAAGGGGAGCCACCCTCTACATTCACAACGGTCGTAAAATCCTCAAATAATCCCGCACCATGAAAGTTAAAAGCATTCTTTTCGCGCTCACTCTCGCGCTCTTTGCCCCCTCCATCCTGCGGGCTCAGATTCCTATGACCACCGACCCCCTCAAAGGCCAGCAGATTCTCATCACCCACGATACGCTCAATATCGCTGCCGACGGCGCTTCCACCCGTCTCGGCGTGATGGCAAACTGCACCTTCACCTCCAGCACCGGTGCCGACTGGCTCCATGCCGAGCAGGATAAGTACGGACTCCTCCTCAGCGGCGACTACCACTTCCTCACCGAACCCCGCCAGGGCTTTATGAAGCTCACCAGCGAGGACGGCACCTGCGTGCGTAAGTTCGTCATCAATCAGGAGGGCAACTCCGCCGCCGCTACCCTTGAGGGCGACCACAAGATTACCGTCAAGTCCGCCACGGCCTCTCAGGCCCAGAGCGGAGAGCCTATCTCCAATACCATCGACGGCAAGAACAACACCATCTGGCACTCCCCCTACAGCGGAGGCTCCACCTCCTTCCCCATCACGCTGACCTACAAGTTCAGCAAGGCGGAGCACCTCGACTATATGGTCTATACGCCCCGTCAGGACGGCAACAGCAACGGTAACTTCCGCGACATCACCGTGGCTTACACCACAGCCTCCGGCACCACCACCCTCGGCAATTTCTCCTTCGGCGGCAGCAGTTCCAGTTCGCAGGTAGATTTCGGTGAGAACGGCATCGACGACGTCACCACCGTGACCATCACCGTCAAGAGCGGCCAGAACAACTTCGCCTCCTGCGCCGAGATGGCCTTCTATCAGAAGAACGGCACGCTCCAGAGCCTCATCTCCCAGTTCTTCACCGACCAGCTCTGCACCAAACTCCGCCCCGGCGTCACCGCCGAGGAGGCTGCGAAGATTGAGGACCCCTTCGTCAAGCAGCTTGTCTTCTACATGCTCTCCGGCCAGTACGACACCAAGTACCGCGTCGGCACCTACGAGCCCTACGACGACATCAACAGTCTGCGCGAGCGCCTCAAGGTGTCCAACCCCTATTGCGCCTACGAGAACCCCACCGGCATCTACTTCGAGAAGGGACAGACCGTGGCCGTATTCGTAGAGGGCATCACCACTGTGGCTCCCTCTCTCAAGATTTACTGCTTCGGCGAGGGCGCTGACTTCCAGACGTCTTCCTCCTACCCCCTGAAGAACGGTCTCAACGTCATCACCGCCCAGACGCGCGGCAACAGCTACATCTCCTACTACAGCGAGCAGTGGAAGACCCTGCCCAACGTCCGCGTACACTTCGCCATGGGCACCGTCAACGGCTACTTCGACCTCCAGCGCGGCGACACCAACACCGACTGGCAGAACCTCCTCGCCAACGCCGTCAGCGACATCATCGACATCCGCTCCCAGCGCCTCCAGGTGGCTATGCCCCTCACTACGCTCAAGAGCGCATGCCCCAAGAAGGGTGTGGAACTCGCCACCATCTACGACCGCGTAGTCTATCGCGAGCGTGAGGTGATGGGCCTCGTGCAGGGCCTCCCCGGCTTCACCGAAGAACCCAAGAACCGCCAGTTCGCCCGTCCCGCTTCCAGCGGTATGTTCGCCTCTACTGAGGGTGCCTATGCCGCCTTCGGCTCGCTCGGCGAATGGTGCAACCCCGACAACTTCGGCTTCTGGGGCATCGCCCACGAGCTCGGCCACAACAACCAGATCAACAACGGCTTCAAGTGGCCCGGTTGCGGCGAAACCACCAACAATATCTACGCCTCGTGGGTAGAGCATAAGGAAGGCAAGGGCTACCACCGCCTTGAGGACGAAGTCACCGGCATCGATGACTACCGTGGCACCCGCGGCGGCCGCTTCGAGACCTATCTCGAGGAAGGCGTGCGCAAGGGCGTGTGCTGGCAGCTGCAGGACGGCCCCGACTACCATGGTGCCGCCGCCGACGGCCAGAACGGCTCCCGCAACTACGACCACTTCGTGAAAGTAGTGCCCCTCTACCAGCTCAACCTCTGGACGCAGGATTGCGAGAAGTCCCCCAATGCCTACGGTAAGGTAATACAGGGCTACCGCAATCTCGCCGGTACCTCCACCAGCCTCTCCAGCGGACAGCAGCAGCTCAACTTCATGCGCAACTTCTGCGACTCCACGAAGATTAACTTCCTTCCCTTCTTCGAGAAGGCAGGTATGCTCCGTCCCATCAACGCTTACATTGAGGACTACTCCCGCGGATGGCTCACCATCACCGAGAAGCAGATTGCCGACCTCAAGGCTGAAATCGAGGCCAAGAACTACGCTTCCATCCCCGAGGCCCTCAACTACATCAATGCCTATAACCTCAAGAACTTCAAGGACGAAGTGGCCCTCGACACCACCGTCAAGGTAGGCACCGGCTGCACCCGCAACGGCACGAAGGTCACCGTCACCCACTCCAAGTGGCCCGGCGTAGTAGGCTTCGAGACCTACAATGCCGCCGGCGAGATGACCGCCATCTCTATGTACGGCCTCGGCGACTCACAGCAGAAGAGCACGAAGACCGTCTGCCTCTTCCCCTCCGGCTCCAAGTACATCATGGCCGTGGGCTACGATGGCACCCGCGTGAAGTGCTTCGAAGTGAAATAAGAATCCTATAACACAGGGAGACAGGCGCTTGCGCCATTCCTAAGACGATGCTCCCTTGACATATCAGCAGCGCTGCTCAGTATTATGGCTGGGCAGCGCTCTTTTTGTTCGGACAGCAATAATTCTGGATTATTGTTGTCCGGGGAAAAAGAAAGTAATCTTTCGTAGCCCTTGTAAATGCAGGAGTTTTGGGAGGTTATGGGTAGGAGGGGCTTACTTTTTAACCTGCAACGACAAAGCGCCGAAGGTGCGACAGATTGGAGGATAGG
>JAZRYH010000072.1:0-57406 GCA_045600685.1 Alloprevotella sp.
TAAGTAATGGTGAAATAATAAGTTCAGAAGATTTGGATAGGATTTTTGAGCTATTTTTGTGCTGCTCTTGAAGGACTGCATTTTGCACGTCTGCAAAAGCAGCGGGCTATGTGACTGAAAAGCAGCGCAAAAAGAGCCAAAAAGACAGCCAAAGCTGACGAATGCACTTAGTTACGAACTTTAGGAAGTTATTTTTTTACCATTACTAAATCTGCTCAAAGTCTTTTTTCAACTTTGCGTAATAATTCTCTGCAAAATACGGAGACAGAGGTTTGAGGTTCCCTTGCATCAATAACTTTTGAGCCTGTCTGTTCGCGTCATTCAAATCCTCTGCCACATACACATAGCCGTCATATACTCCCTTGAACCAGTCGGCGCCTGTCGTTACTTTGTGGTCGGTTGTTTTCAGGATAATGACGGGAGTACCGGCTATCAGAGAAAATATCGTGCCGTGATAGCGGTCGGTAATGGTAACTTTATAGTGCGAATAACTCTCTATTTCGCTCTCAATAAATTGCTGTAGATTTCGCCGGATATCCTCAACAGATTTTCGGCTCTGGGTATCTTTGACGGAGACTTTTGCAACCTGCTTTAGTCTTGACACAAGTGATGAGATTTCTTTCTCCCCATACAACTTCTCGCCATCGTTCCTTACACAGAGACAGATACCCTCCCGGTTGTTGTCAAATTTATATGTGCCAATGAGAGACGTGACAATATCCGGGAAAAGCCTCGTGTTGATATCCGGGAACATTTTCTCGGCCTGCTCAAAACTCACGGCATCGCGAGCCAGAAAGAGCATACGCCTGGCCTGATTATATGAGCGTGCTGTTCGTGCCCTGTTCTCTTCTGACTGAAAATAGATGGTCTGGGGCATCATCAAGATGTGAGCTTGCGGTATTTCGTCACAGATGATACGATGCATTTCTTCATGGTTGCCTCCTAAGTCTTGAGTGGTGTAGCCACTTTGGAAAATGATGATGTCGCCCTCTTTGTATGCACCCTTGAAGACAGGCATAAAAGCATCATGCTGTTCAACGACTACATCTGATTCTATCTTCTCCAATGTATAGTCAGGGTAGTTTTGACCTATCCACTTCAGGATGCAGAAATGCTGTGCCAAGTCTCCTAAGTTCTGATGATTGGTCACGCCAAGATAATAAACGACTGCTTTGTCTTTGGGTAACGAATTCAGTTCCTGTAAAGAGGCTTTTAACAACCTTTTCACATGCTGGCGATGCCTATAGTTATAAATAGGCATTTTGATAGGCAGATACAGCCACCCCAGATATTTATGTATAAACTTCTTCATATTCATTTGTCAATACACACAGTGCCGCTTCCCCCTGTCATAAAGAAGGTGTCGCCTACGATTCCGTCGCCTCGGCCACTTACCATAAAGAGCGCAAGAGCGGCTATTTCTTCTGGAGTGGACATTCGGCCAGAGGGATTGCCTGGCCAGTTTAAGTCGTTGTCCCGGTGCATCATCGGTGTGGCCGTGGGACCGGGGGCAATACCATTCACCACGATGCCGTGGCCAATGAGTTTATGCGCCATTCCCTGCGTGATGCCATTAACGGCACGCTTGCTTATTTCGTAAGGTGTCCATGACGGCTTGATACTTGAGGCTGAACTTACATTGAGTATATGTCCGGCTATCCCTTTCTTTACCATCTGACGTGCAACGGCCTGGCTGATGAAATAGAGAGCCTTCACGTTGGCACTCATCACTTCGTCAAAAGTTTTCTCTGTCACTTCCAGAAAAGCGTCCATGCCATGCGTTCCGGCAGAGTTGACGAGTATATCGATGCTTTCTTGTTCCGAAAGTTGCTCTACGGCACTCTCCATTGCTGGAATGTCGTTTATATCAACAACCAGTGACCGTCCGCCAATTTCTTCGGCTACCTTTTGTAACTTTTCTGCATTGCGGCCTATGATATAGACTTTGGCACCGGCCTCTATCATCGCCTTGGCAATGGCTTTTCCTATACCGGAACTGCCACCTGTCACAAGGGCTGTCTTGCCAGAAAGCAGGTCAGAGGCTTCTTTCTGCACTATTATCGGTTTTAACACCGTCCGTGTGCGAAATTTCTTTATAAAATCTTTAATAGAACTCATCGGCTATTTTCTCAAAACCTTTTTGGCTATTTTCTTCGCAATCTCTACTACGTCGTAAGGCTTGGCAAATGAGGCATAGAATGCCTTCGTCGTAGCCGCATCGCCTTCAAGATTGGTAAATACTTCGATAAATTTCGGGCCTTCAGAGGGAGCACAAAAGTCTTTGAGGGCATCTTCCAATTCGCCCACATTGCGAACGGCATGGTATTCATATCCTAATGACTTTATCCAACCTTCTGCCACCTTTTGATGACGGGCACAGATGTTCTCATTCATTGTAGCCACATCTTTTTTGTCAAGGAACAGATGAAACTCGCTTCCTCCGCCATTGTTCAAGAGTACGATGCGCACATTCTTGCCTAAACTCCTGAGTCCCGCAGCATTCATGTCATAGAAGAAGGCCAGGTCGCCTGTCAGCAGGAAGCATAGCTTATCAGTAGCGGCAGCGTGCCCCATAAATGTGGACAGGCAGCCGTCAATACCCAATGCTCCTGTATTGCTGAACACACGCACACCTTCCGCCAGAGGGAAATACTGCACAATACGCGAACTGTTGAGTATGGCCGTGTGAAGCACGGAGCCTGCAGGTATCGACTCTGTGACATATTTGGCCACGCAGAGTTCCGAAAAATCAAATTCAGGCACGGCAATGGTAGCAGCCTTTTCTTCCCATACCTTATAATAGGAGTGGTCGCTCTGCCCCTCTCCTTCCGGACAGGTGGCAAAATAGTGGAAGAAGGTCTGGGGCTTGCACTCAAAGAGGTCATTCAGTCCCATAAACACATCGCGGAATCGCCCATTAACATCTACTTCCATATGACGGAATTCGGCTCTGTGGCGACGCAGGAAAGGTTTCATGCCGTAGCCCGTCACGTTGTTTCCGATATTGATGACGAGGTCGGGAACAAGGTTGTCTTCCTTTGGTGTCTGCGTCTCCGTCACAGGATAAGTATGTATGCAGCCAGCACAATTCAGATTGGAGTGATGCTCCACGGCAAAGACTGCGTTATAGCGTTCAAAGAAACGCTCCATGTCTTCAATGTCCTCCCTGGCAAACACCACATTCTGACCCACGAACACAAGTATTCTCTTTGCCCCCTTCATAATCCGGGTGTATTCTTGCCATTCTTCTTTGCGGCTTTCACAAGTCACATAGTTGACCTTGCGAATTTTCGGCAGTTCCTTGCAATCATAGACATTGTAAGCACTCACCACAGGCACATTGATATGTACGGGACCGTGTGTTTTCTGGAAGCAAGCCATGAAGGTCTCCTTGACAAGGCGCTCGCAGTACCATGTCTCGTTGGCATCACGACATTGGGGAAGGTCCACGCTGGCACGGACACATTCACCAAAGATACCGCGCTGCTCTATCTTCTGCGTCTGTATCTGGCCTTGGAAGAGTGGGTCCTTGTCAGCCGTTATCGCAATGAGGGGCACATCCTGATAGAAAGCCTCCGTAATCGCTGGCAGATAGTTACTTACAGCCGTACCCGAAGTGCATACACAGGCCACGGGCTCATTCAGCTGTTGCGACAGTCCCATACCGAAATAGGCAGCGCTGCGCTCATCCACTACGGAATAATACTTAAACCACGGATCCGCCTCTATACTGTGGACAATAGGTATATCGCTTCCACCAGGGGAAAGCACCACATGGCGCACGCCGTATGTCTTCAGCGCCGATACGAGTATCTGAATGTTCTTGATGTTGGTGTACATATTCTTTTTATTACAAAAAACCAAACATATATTTTATTCTGTTTTTAAGTCCTTTAGGCTTCAGATATTGCTCGAACCAAGCCCGCTCATATTGCTGGTCAAATACTATATTTGAGGGTTCCGATAATATGCTATAATTCGTTTCTGAATCCAGAATGTGATTGTCACAACCTTCTACTACGGGGTGAGTGCCTTCAATACCAATATATTTTATAAGATTTTTCGAAGGGATAATCCCTAATGCACCATTCATTCGCGAATGTAAACCAAACTGTCCGTCCCATGTGTGGAATACATCTCTAACCCTATTTTTACCTTTTTTATAACGAAGATTAAAGAATCGAGCTTCTTCCTTACTTGAGAATTGTGTTGTAAAACCTCCATCTCGGAAGAAATCTGCAAGTTCCCTTTGTTGCATATCAAAGTTGTTCCACACTCTTTTCCATGTAGCCCATCCCCATGTGGGGGCATATTGAGTAAAGAGGTAATCTGTGTTTCTTAATGACGGATGTTCGGACATCTGCGACCGTCCAGAAATCAGGCGTACTTTTTCTTCGTCTTTGTATTTCTCAAGCAGGTAACTGCAAAAATTGAAAAAAGGTAAAGAGGGAATGCAGTCGTCTTCTAATATTATGAGTTCTTCTGTATATTGAAAAGCCCAAGATATAGCAGAAAATGGGCCATAACCACAACCTAAGTTGTTCTGCATAAAATTTGTTTGCAAATTACACGGCCAGTCTATTTGGGAGCATAATGTCTCTATCTCTTGGCATTTTCTCTTGTCTTCCTCATTATTGGGACGCGGGCCATCTCTAAAAACAAACAAATTTTTTATTTCTGCTTGTTTTAACACAGAAAGCATTTGCTTAACAAACTTTGGGCGATTAAAAGTTATTAACAGCACCGACACATTACTCTCGTTCATTGCTTTTTTCTTATTAAATTTTTCAATTTCATTTTTTCCTCACTTTTCATCCCCACACAATAGACGGCCAGAATAACCCATGCTGCCGAAAGGCAAAGCGAAAGCAGGAACCCTCTATTGTCGTCAGGCAACAGGCTGTCGAGATACATTGCGGGTAACAAAGCCAGTGTCACTCCTAGAACGGGCAGCAGCGTTTTCCGCACGTAACCCATAATTGTCAAGTCCGTTATTCGGCTCAAATAGAAGGTCTGGAACACGAGTGCAATGATGGCCGCGATGATAATAAGCACATTCACCGTATCGACAGGGGCCCCAGCTTTGTAAAGAAAATAAGCCGCGGGCAGCACGGCAAGATAGGCTACGCTATAAACGATTTGGTTCAGCCTTATTTTTCCCGTAGCCTGTATTATGGCATCGAATCCGGCTCCCAGGCAGCGGATAAGACTGCACACCAAAAGCAACGAGGCAAAAGAACTTGTATAAATCGGCGCCTTGCCAAGCCACAAATTAAGCACATGATTCATATTGAGCAGAAGCGGAAAGGCCGGCAACAGGAGTATGAAGAAGGAATAGCGCGTGGTGGCATACACCAAATTTATAGAGCGCTCGGCATTGCTTTCCTGATTCTTCATTATCTGGGGTATTGCTGCCTGATTGAAACTCTTTACGAACATCATCACATAACTGTTTACCTGATTGGCAATGCCGTATGCCGCATTGACAGCGGTGCTGAAGAACAGGTTTACCACCATATTGGCTCCCTGCGACTGCCCGATACTGGCCAAGGCACCTATCATCATCCAGAAGGTAAACTTAAATATGTCCGTGTAGTCGCTCCAGCAACGATTGAAGTTCCACTTGATTATCTGCTTGTCCTTGACATAACAATAGAGATACATCGATATCGGCAACAGCGCAGAGAACACCACCACGATCAACGAGAACGCCCTGAGGCGGTTGCCCATATACGTCACAAGCCATATTACCAAGGCCAGCTTCACCAGCGTGCGCGCTATCTCCACGCAAGAAGTAAACAGGAATTTCTCCCGCGCCATTATCAGGCCGTTATACGGCACATAAAGAATGTTGAGGACACACGCTGCAATACTGGCATGCAGCACGAACAAGGCATCGGCCGTTTTCCCTTCCGGTACATGCAGAATATTCTCCACGTAATACACGCCTATGGTCTCGCCAAGTACAAGAATAAACAGAGCCAGAAATATATGGATAGCCAGTGTTGTGTTGAAGACCTTGTTGCAGTCACCAGACTCTCCCTTTCCCATCTCCACCACGATGTAACGGTTCGTCACCGACACCATCGTAGTCCCAAGGAAATTCATCATAGCCACAACGCCTCCCACCACGGTATATATGCCGTAGTCACTCACGCCCAGTGCCTGCAACACCAGTCTGGAGGCATAAAGTCCTATCAGCGTCGATAATATAAGTTTAGCATATAGTATCGCCGAATTCATCGCTATTCGCTTATTGTCAGACAGGGCCATATCTTATGTATTAGTTAAGGTTCTGATGCGATAGCTATGTGCTCGTGCTTATCTGCATTTGCATAAGATTGCTTGCAAGACAGTTCTTCTTTAAGGAAGGAATATACATACACAGCACTACTATAATACAAGCCCGTACGCTCGTTCTCTATCTTGGCATAGGTGTCGGATTCATACAGGAGGGTCATCGCCTCATCGGACGTCACGCCCCTGTCGGCCATCAGCATTTCTACAAGGTCAAGTGTCAGACCTTCTATTAGAAACTGCTTATCTGCTTCATGTCGCTCTTGCTCACTCATGTTTTAGATATTCTAACGCTTGCTCCGTACCGAAAAAGTACTGGAACGTGGGATGGATATATTGAAGTTCCTCCACCAACTGACTCAGACTTATATACATATTCTGAAAACGCCTGAGCTGAAGACCTACACGGTCGTCTGCTATTGGGCCATAAACAATATCATAGTCATGCACCTGCTTATCAGTGCGATTATTGCGATTTGCAACAATAAATTCAGCCCATTCCTGCGAGTATCCCTCAAATACCTTTACTCGCAAAGTTCCGCTTTTCAGACAACTTTCATCAAAGTCGAAACAGTTAAGAAAAGGCACTCCGTGCCCCTCTCTCTCTACTGCCGTCTGGGCCATAACGGCTGCCTGTTGCTTGTCAGAACTGAGGTAGAAACCTCGCCCGAAGTCCTTTCCTACCCTACCGCGACAGAGGTCTATCTTCTCTATCTTCACATTGGAACCATGATACAGTTTCATATAATAGCACCTCCGTTACGCGCGCAAATACGTGTTAAATCTTCTACTGCGTCATCCACAGATAGGGTGTGCTCTGCTTCGTAACATTTCTGTAGGAAGTCTATGCCCTTGAAAGTTTTAAGATAACGAAATGCCTGAGCATTGCTTACCTTGTAACGCTGTGCAAAAGCACCTACGCAACAGATTAGATATTCTGTGATTTTTCTTTGATGCTCACTCATAATCTTTGCTGAAACACATTTCTTTACTTCACCCCGCTTCTTGAAAAGAGGCGGGAAGGGTCTTGCGTGCTCATTCCCCATGAATAAACATTGTTTATTATAGGTGTTGAAATTCTTTTTTCATGAGCCAAATCTGCAATGAATTTTAGTCCGAAGGGAAAGTCCTCTGTGAAGTAACGGCTTTGAAAGTCTGGAATCCAACCGCCTGGGACTTCTTTCATGGGAGAAACGATGGCTTGGAAGGCTGGGATATGGCTAATCTTATGGGTGAGGCTATGGGCATCATGACTCTCGTAATAATCTAGAAGAGAGGGAATGGCACCTGGGGTGGTAGGGAGAACGCGTAGCAAGTTTTGAAATTCGCTGTCCATGGCTATTAGCGTTTCGCTGGCTTCGTCGGTCCACTCTTTGTAGAAGAGAATGTTGTAATCGTAGGTCTCTCCATGCCAGTCTTTGAAAAGGGTGTAGAGCCGGGCGGTGTGGAGGATGGGATTGCTATTGGTGAGCGCTACATCATAGAAACTACCCAAGAGTTGCGTAGGTGTCAGCCACAATTTTTCAACGAGGCAGCGGAATCCTTCACTATCGGCTATGTTTTCAGTAGCGATAGCCACCTGTGATTTGTAGCCTAAGAGATTGGCGGAGCGACCATAATGGTCTGTACGGGCTATAAAGGGTGTTCGTTGGAATCCGAAAAGACGCGCTTCTGAACCTATAATGCGGTGGGCTGCAAAAAAGAAGCCCGTGCTGCTGACAATGGAGCCGACGATAGCATTATTAACATAGGGCTTTATGCGGGTAAGCATCCCTTCTATGGCAAAGCCCGGTAAGCAAAAGAATATAATGTCGCATCCTGTGAGAACGTCTGCGGGCTGCCTGCTTATCTTGGCCAATTTGCCTTGATAGATTTTTCCCTCTAAGTCGGTCACTTTTAATTGCTGTGCCCATTGTTCGGGATGCTGTGTGAGGAGATTAACCTCCACGTCTGGCTGAGAGGCGAGCACGCCTGCACAGACATGACCAAGCGAACCGCCGCCGCAAATGCAGATACGTGTCATTAGGCTTTGATTTTTTTAAGTGCTTCCACCAACTTGTCGTTATCTTCTTTGTTCCGCACGGCCAGACGTATGTACCGGTTAGGAGTTATGCCTTTCTTGACTCCGCATGCACTGATGAGCACGTTGGCTTCACGCAGGAGGGTGAGGGCAAGCTGGTTGGCAGTGAAAGGAGCATGCACTTCACACATCACGAAGTTGGCCTGGGTGGGCATAACGTGCAGATAAGGGATGTCCTGCAAGCGCTGAATGAAATCGGCCCGCACCTCTATGAAGCGGGCACAGGCACGCTTGTAATCCTTCTCGTACTTGTTGAATATCTGCATGAAGAACTCGGCAAAGGAGTTGATGTTCCAAATGCTGACCTGTTTCTTCATCTTGACAATGAGGGCCGTATCGGCACTGGCAAGGATGCCAAGACGCAGGCCGGGCACTCCATAGCTCTTACTGATGGACTTCATCACTGCCATGTGGGGATAGCCTTCGAGAATGGAATTGGAGAGCAGGCTGCTGGTCTCCCACTCATCGCTGAAATCAACGAAACTCTCATCAACCACGAGCCGCACGCCTTTTTCCTCGCACCAGGCAGCGAGTCTCAGCACGTCGGGACGTGGGATAAAGTTGCCCGATGGATTATCGGGATTGATAAGCAGGAGGGTTTCTACGGGATTTCTTCCATAAAAGTCAATGAGGTCGTCGGCCGTATATCGGAAGTCGGCATTCTGAGACACGAAGGCTACAATCTGCTCCTCGGCCATACGGTTAGGGTATTCCTCAAAGGTCGGGCGCACCACACCTATCTTGCCTTGAAGGTTTTCTGCGAGGGCTTTAATGAGTTCGGCGGCTCCATTGCCCGGCAGGATGTACTCTTCCTTAACGCCCCAGCATTTACTGGCCAGAAGGGAGTTAATGCGCATACCTGAAGGATATTCGCCAAGAAGGGTACGGAAGTTTGCCTCCATTTCATCAATGATTTTGGAGCGGCGGAAATAAGGATTCACCAAATAGCAGAAATCAAGCATCTGCGGGAAACGCCAAAATCCTCCGTAGCGGGTATAGTACTTGTTGAGCAGCTCTTCCGGCTCGGAGAAAAGAGCTTCGGCTATGTCTAAATCTTGTTTGTCATCTATCTCATACCATTTCTCTGTAGCGATGGGAAGCGCCTTTAGATCGCCAGGGCTGAGAAAGGTAAGTATGCGCAGCACGTTTTCATAGTACTCGTTGTTCCCGACGGATTTGGTATAGGCCTCCAAAAAAGGTACATACTTGGTTCGGCAGAAATCCTTGGAGAACTTGTAAATGTTCACCGTCTTATAGTACTTGTCGGTATCGGCATAACGAAAGTCGGCCTTGGGGATAAAATTAACGATATTGTTTTCCTCATCAATACGCACCATCGTGCCGTCCATCCAACTCTCATACTTGGCCACGAGCGCGAGATTCGGGAAGGGGCTCTCCAGCAAAAGATTGAACATGCCGTCATCAAAGATGAGGTCGCTCTCCAAAAGAAGAGTGTCATCTTCAATCATCTGTTCCTTGGCCAAAGCAAGGGAATAGATGTTGTTGGTCTTATCGTAAATGGGATTGTTGATGTATTCTACTTTAAGTCCACTATAATTGTCTCCTATATAGTCCATTAGTTGTTGGCCTTCATATCCTATTACGATGACCACACGATGAAGGTTCAGTTTTGATAATTGGCCAAGAAGCCTGTCTATCAACCTCACACCATTCACCGGCACCATACATTTTGTATTGCTCTTGGTATATTCGCCAAGGCGTTTTCCCATTCCTGCTGCTAAAATTATTGCTTGCATATTCCAGATAAGGTATTATACGGTGTATTCCTTTACTTCACCCCACTTTTGGAAAAGGCGGGGAGGGCGTGAACGGGGCGTAAGACCGCGTCACAAAGGGGGAAATAAGGCTTTTTGTACGTGCGCATGCGCAATGTAAAAGCGGGGCAAAGTTACAAAAAAAATGTTAATAAGACAAATTTTAGAGGGTGTAATTCCGTTTTGTTCCTTTTTAAGGAAGAAAACTGCGCATAAAAATGACATTTTTGACGGTTTGAGATGATTCTATGCGCGCGTGAGTCACTTTTTTGGTACACCTCTTACACCTCTTACACCTTTTTGTGGAATTTGGAGGTGATTTTGAGAAAGGGAAAGGGGGTGTAGGGCTTTTCTCGGGGCCTTTTTTTGCAAAAACAGTGCGTAAAAATACGACAAGCCCCGCCCGGGTTGCTCCGAGCCCTTCTTTTACTTTTCCCGATACCCTATTTTACGCGAAACTAAAAGGGACATCGGAAAAACTAAAAGGGACATCGGCGAAACTAAAAGGGACATCGGAAAAACTAAAAGGGCTATCGGAAAAACTAAAAGGGGGATAGTTCAAACTAAAAGGGGATTAGTTCAAACTAAAAGGGAGATAGTTCAAACTAAAAGGGGATTAGTTCAAATCAAAAAGGGAGTAATTCCGGGTAAAAGGGACTTGGAAAAAGCCAAGTCGCGTTTATGGCATACAAAAGGCTATGGGGTTCCGCTGAGTTGGAAAGCCTTGCGGCGGTCTTGGTCGGCAAGGTGCTTTTGGCCGATTTCATCGAGGATTTTTGCTCGCATGAGATAGGTGGAAGGAGAAGAGGGGGAGACGGTAACGGCGGTGTCGGCATCTTCGCGGGCGAGGATGGGATGCCCTTGCTGGAGATGGAGTTCGGCGCGGGCGAGAAGGGCTTCTACGTCCTGGGGATGGGCGGCGAGATAGAGGTTGAGGCGGTTGAGGGACTCCTGGGGTTGGCCGAGGTTCTGGAGGTTGACGGCGTAGAGGAGTTGTGCGCCGGTATTTTGCGGATTCATCGTGAGAATCTTGTCGAGATCGGCGGCTACTTGGGGGTATTGACGGAGCTGACGGTGGGCTTCGGCCTGGAGGAAGAGGACGGCGATGGCGGAGGTGGTGTCGGTGGCGTGCTGGAAGAGGGTGCGGCAGTCGTCGAGGGCCTGCTGGGGGTGGTTGAGGGAGAGGGCGCAGACGGCGCGGTGGCGGCGGGCCTCGAAGTCGGCGGGATATTGGCGGAGGACGAGGTCAAATTCTTCGGTGGATTCGTGAAATTTTGATTCGGCGAGGTATATTTTGCCGAGTTCGCGATGTATGATGTAGTTGGCGGGGGCTTCGGGGCGGAGTTTGAGGGCCTGGAGGAAGCATTCGCGGGCTTGGGGTAGGGAATCGGTGTGGAGATGATTGTAGGCGCGGGTGAGGCAGTCGATGTATAGCAGAGAGTCTTCGCGGAGCTGGCGGGCATCGCGATTTTGCATGGCGTAGTCGTCGGCGGATTTGGCGCGCACGGCGGCTCCTCCGCGGTGGAGATCGATGATGGTCTGCGCGGGGACGGCCAGCGGGAGGAGAAGGCTGACGAATAAAAGTAGGAGAAGGCGTTTTCTGCTAATCATGGGTGCAAAGTTAATGAAAAAAACGGAAAATCGTTCATAAAAAAATAGAAATTTTCTAAAAATGATTTTCCTCGTGCGCGTATGTAAATAATAATTTGTATCTTTGTAGCGATATTTGGCCCAAGGGGATCGGACGCGCCGCTGAAGCGGACGCGCGCAGGGACTTGCGGGGAAAGAAATTATTAAAAAAACATATAGATAGATGAGTTTACAATGTGGAATAGTGGGACTGCCTAATGTGGGTAAGTCAACGCTGTTTAACTGCTTGAGTAATGCAAAGGCGCAGAGCGCTAATTTCCCGTTCTGCACGATTGAACCTAACGTGGGCGTGATTACGGTGCCCGATGAACGACTGACGAAACTGGCGGAGCTGGTGCATCCGGGAAGAATCGTGCCGACGACGGTGGAAATCGTGGATATCGCCGGACTGGTGAAGGGCGCGTCGAAGGGCGAGGGCCTGGGAAACAAGTTCCTGGGGAACATTCGCGAGACGGACGCCATCATCCATGTGCTGCGCTGCTTTGACAATGACAATGTGGTGCGCGAGGGCGGTTATCCCGTGGACCCCGTGAATGACAAGGAGATTATCGACCTGGAATTGCAGCTGAAAGACCTTGAGACACTGGAAGCCCGCCAGAAGAAGGTGGAGAAGGTGGCCATGGTCGGCGGCGACAAACAGGCAAAACTGGAATATGACGTGATTATGGCCTATAAGGAGGCTCTGCTGCAGGGAAAGAACGCCCGCAGCGTGACGTTTGAAACGAAGGACGAGCAACAGGTGGCCAAGGGGCTGTTCCTGTTGACGAGCAAGCCGGTGCTGTATGTCTGCAACGTGGACGAAGGCAGTGCCGTGGCGGGCAACCACTACGTGGAGGAGGTGCGCCGGGCCGTGGCCGAGGAAGAGGCCGAGGTGCTGGTGCTGGCTGCCCAGACGGAGGCCGACATCGCCGAACTGGAAAGTTATGAGGAACGCCAGATGTTCCTTGAGGATATAGGTCTGGAGGAGAGCGGCTGCAACCGCCTCATCAAGGCTGCCTATAAGATGCTGCAGCTGGAGACGTTTATCACTGCCGGCGAGATGGAGGTGAAGGCGTGGACGTACAGAAGGGGCTGGAAGGCTCCGCAGTGCGCCGGCGTGATTCACACGGACTTTGAAAAGGGCTTCATCCGCGCCGAGGTCATCAAATATGAGGACTATGTGCGGCTGGGCAGCGAGTCGGCCGTGCGAGATGCCGGTCTGCTGCACGTGGAAGGCAAGGAATACGTGGTGCAGGACGGCGATATTATGCACTTCAGGTTTAACGTGTAGGCGTTAGAACGCCGCGGAATTGAAAAAAGGAGGAGAGGGCATAACGGAATAATATGAATACTTTGCTTTCAATAGTTTGGCAACCGACGGAAGGCTTGCAGATGGGAGGCTTTATGCTGCGCTATTATTCTCTTTTCTGGGTAATAGGCCTGGCGGCCGCGTACTTCGTGGTGCAGTGGCTGTATAAGAAGCAGGAAATAGGGCGAGAGAAATTTGAGCCGCTGTTTATCTACTGCTTCCTGGGCATACTCGTCGGCGCACGACTGGGCCATTGCCTGCTGTATGAGCCCGGATATTTCCTGTCGCACCCCATAGAGATGCTGCTGCCGATAAGGCAGGACTACCTGGGCGATTGGCACTTCACGGGCTACGCCGGACTGGCGTCGCACGGCGGTACGCTGGGCTTGATGATAGCCCTGTGGCTCTACTGCCGCAAGACGAAGGTGACACTCCGCACCGTGCTGGATAACATTGCCATTGCTACGCCGATAACGGCGTGCTGCATACGCCTTGGCAACCTTATGAACAGCGAAATCGTGGGAAAATACACGGGAACGGACTGGGGCTTCATCTTCGCTGCCAACGGCGACACGCTGCCGCGACACCCCGGACAGTTGTATGAGGCCGTGGCCTACTTCGTGTTCTTCTTCGTAGGGCTGGCGCTCTATAAGAAGTGGCCGAAGCGCGTGGGCACAGGCTTCTATTTCGGCTGGTGCCTGACGAGCATCTTCACGTTCCGCCTATTCGTGGAAATGTTTAAGGAGGTGCAGGAGCCGTGGGAACTGCAGATGCAGGAGCTCATCGGCCTCAACCAGGGCCAAATGTTGAGCATACCTTTTATCATACTGGGCCTCGTCACATTGTGGCAAGGCGTTAAAATGGACAAACGACAACAAAACATAAAGTAACAAGATGAAAAAGATTATCATTCTCTCGGCAACTGCCCTCATGGTGTGCGGTTGCAGCAAGATGGGCCCCTTGGGTCCTGAAAACTTTACCGTAACGCCCCAGCCCCTGGAGGCCAACGGTGGTAAGGTGACGGCCGTTATCAACGGCAAGTTCCCGGAGAAGTACATGAAGAAGAAGGCCGTGGTGACGGTGATTCCCGAACTGCGCTACGACGGCGGCACGGCCGTGGGCCAGAGCCAGACTTTCCAAGGCGAGAAGATTCTGGGCAACGACCAGACCGTGGCATACAAACTCGGCGCCAACTATACGATGCGCCCTACGTTTGACTACGTACCGGAGATGGAGAACAGCCACCTGTGGATGACGTTCCAGGCTAAGAAGGGCAAGAAGACGGTGAACATTCCCGACGTTGAGGTAGGCTACGGTGTGCTGGCCACCAGCACCCTGCTGGGCCGCACCGTATATGGTGCACAGACCGCTACGGGCAAGGACGCTTTCCAGTATGCCATCGAGCAGAGCACGGCCGCAGAGATTAAGTATCTCATCGGGCAGTCGAACATCCGCACCAGCGAGATGAAGAGCGTCAGCGTGCAGGACTTCGTGAAGACGCTGCGCCAGATAAAGGAAGATCAGAAAGGCTTTGCGCTTGATAATATCGAGGTGAGTGCCTACGCCTCTCCCGACGGCGCGCTGAAACTCAACACCGCCCTGGCAGAAGCCCGCAGCAAGACGTCGAGCAACTACTTGGAAGGCGAACTGAAGAAGATGGCTTTCAACGCTCCCGTGGATAAGAAATACACGGCCGAGGACTGGGAAGGCTTCAAGGAGCTCGTGAGCGCCAGCAATATCCAGGACAAAGAGGTAATCATCCGCGTGCTCAGCATGTATGACGACCCCGAGGAGCGCGAGAAGCAAATCATGGGTCTCAGCAGCGCTTACAAGGAGCTGACCGAGGAGGTGCTGCCCGCCCTGCGCCGCGCCCGCCTCAGAGTGAACTACGAACTCATCGGTCGCAGCGATAGCGAAATTGTGGAGCAATATAAGGCCGACCCCTCCAAACTCTCACTGGAGGAAATGCTGTATGCCGCCACGCTGACTGACGAGGCTAAGCAGCAGGAGCAGATTCTGCAGCAGACGGTGAAGCAGTACCCCGACGACTACCGCGCCTACAACAATCTGGCCCAGCTTGCTTTTGCAAACGGTGATGCCAAGGCCGCTGCCGAGCAACTGGAGAAGGCTGCCGCCAAGGGTAACGACGCTCAGGAAGTGAAGGCCAACAAGGCCCTGCTGGCTCTGGCTCAGGGAGATGTGGACCAGGCCGAAATACTTCTCGGACAGGCTACCAACGCCAGCAACTACAACGACGTGCTGGGCAACATTTGCATCGCCCGTGGTCAGTACAATCAGGCACAGAGCGCTTTCGGCAACAGCCGCACCAACTCCGCCGCACTGGCCCAGATACTTAACAAGGACTATGCCGCCGCCCAGAAGACGCTGCAGAGCGTGATCCATCAGGACGCCACCACCTCCTATCTGCGTGCCATCGTGGCCATGCGCACCAACAAGGAGAGTGAGGCCCTCACCCAACTGCGCAACGCCATCAGCCAGGATGCCAGCCTGAAGACCTATGCTGCCAACGACATTGAGTTTGCTGCACTGATGGGCGACAGTTCGTTCCAGAAACTGGTGAAGTAATATAGTTTACCTTTCCTCTCCGTCCTCCCTCAAAGGGGGGGGGCGGAGGCTCGGGAAGGGAAATCATCGTAAAAGTGAAGAGACTTGCGTATATAATAATAGGCGTGGTGGGGCTGATGAGCCTCATTGCCAGTTGCTCGGACGCGGATAAAGACACGGCCCGACTGAAGGGTTCATTCAAGCACCTTCAGCAGGCAAAGATATTCGTCTATTCCGATGCGCAGGCCTACAACCGCTTCGACACAATCACCGTGAAGGGCGGCGACTTTGACTATTCCACGCCGCTCTCCGAGCCTACGGTTCTCACAATCCTCTACCCCAATTTCTCAGAGACCTATTTCGTGGCCGAGCCCGGTGTCGTGCTGAAGATGAAAGCCGATGCCGCCAACCTTCAGGAGGCCCGCATCACGGGTTCCGCCGCCAACGACTCGCTGACGGCCTTCCGTGAGCGCTATTCCGCGGCTAAACCGTCAGAACAGCAGAAGGCCGCTGAGGCCTATATACGCCAGCACCCCGGCGACATGGCCGCCGTGGCCCTCTTCGTGAAATACTTTGAGCGCGGCGAGATTCTCCGTGCCGAACCTGCCGCCACGCTGCTCAGGATGCTCGTGAAGGCTCACCCGCAGCACAAAGGGCTGTTTGCCATCAAGCAGCGCATGGAGCAGATGCTTCCCACCGCCATCGGCAGTAAGGCACCGGCAGAGATGACGGAGGGCGGTGTGCCCGTGGCGTATGTCTTCACGCTCAGTTCGCAGTATAAGAGCAACGAGATGATGCGGCAGGTCAACGCCACTGTTGAGGAGTTGAAAGACCGCATAGAGCGCCCTGCGACCTTGCGCGTCGTGGAGGTCGCAGCCGACAATCGCGATCTCGACTCCTTGTGCCGCGCCTACGGCCTGCACTATCTGCCGAGCAACATCCTCATTGACGCGCAGGGAACCATAGTTTCCCGCGACGTGAACAACGACGACATAAGCAAAGCCCTCCGCCGGCTTGTACCATAGCAAGAAACTTCAAGACACGCCCCACCTATGAAGATACTCCACGTCAACACCAGTGCCACAGCCGGCGGTGCCGCCATAGCCGCCCGCCGTATCATTCAGGCCGAGCAACGCTATGGCCTTGATGCCACCCTGTTGACGCGCGACAGTCTCCCTCGTCCTGGCATCGACCGCCTGCACTTTCTCGGAGAGCGCCTACAGGTGTGGGTAAACCAAGGCCTGCGCCGTCGTAACCTATGGGCCATTGACCCCGCCTCACGGGGTACCGACATCACCCTCCTGCCTGCTTTTCAGGAGGCGGACATTATACATTTGCATTGGGTAAACCAAGGCTTCCTGTCGCTGGCTGACATCCGGCGCATCCGCGAAAGCGGCAAACCTTTGGTATGGACAATGCACGACATGTGGCCCTTCACCGGAGTGTGCCACCATGCCGATGAGTGCACAGCCTGGCACGACGGCACCGCATGCCACACCTGTCCGCTCTGTTCCCGCTTGGCACGGCGCACATACAGCGAGAAAGAGGCCGCTTATGCCCTGACGGGTGGCCTGCAGCCTATCCATTTCGTGGGATGCAGCCAGTGGCTCACCCGTATGGCGCAGAAGTCTCCGCTCTTGCAGCACCACGACGTCAGCACCATCCCTAACCCCATCGACACGCAGTATTACACTCCCGGCTCCAAGACTGAGGCCCGTGCCCAACAGGGATTGCCTGCCGACCGCCCCCTCGTGCTCTTCATAGCTTATAAGGCCAGCGACCCACAAAAGGGCATACAGTATCTCCTCGAGGCTACCGGCGAGATAGACGTCGACATTGTCATCGTGGGCCACGGCGCCGACACCCTTTGTTCCGACAAAAATGGCGGCCGTCGCCCGGGGCGTCTCATCCCCATTGGTCCTGTGGATGACGATGACCGCATCCGCACCCTTTACAGAGCCTGCGACGTGCTGGCCATGCCCACTCTGCGCGACAATCTCCCCAACACCATAGTCGAGGCCATGGCCTGCGGCTTGCCTTGCGTGGGCTTTACCATCGGCGGCCTGCCCGAAATGATAGACCATTTCAAGAACGGCTACCTCTGTGCCTATAAGGATGCCACCGACCTACGCCGCGGCCTGCGCTACGTGCTGGAAAGTCCGCACCTTGACCATATTTGCCACACCGCCCGTCTCAAGGCCGTGCAGACTTATTCTGAGCCTGCCGTGGCTTCAAAATACGCCAGCCTCTACACCAAGGCACTGGCGGGCCAAACCCTCTGATAACTTTTATTTTTTAACTCTTAACTCTTAACTTCACCATGTCCCCTGACCCTGTCGCGGAACCTCCCCGACCGAACTCCGCTGAAACAATCAAATTTACCATCGTCACCGTCACGTATAACGCTGCCGCCCTCATCGAACGCACCATTGAGAGTGTGGAGAAGCAGGACTACCCTTGGGTGGAGCACGTCATCGTTGACGGCAATTCGCAGGACAGTACCTTTACGCTCATCCAGCATTATCTGGAACGCAACAGCCTTGCCGCCCATCGCCATGAGATAATCGTGCGTTCGGAGCCCGACGAAGGGCTCTACGATGCCATGAACAAGGCCTTGCAACTGGCCACTGGCGACTATATTCTCTACCTGAATGCTGGCGATATGCTGCATGGTCCCGACACGCTAAGCCTCCTCGCTGCCGCAGCAGGGGGTACATCGGAGGCTGGCAGGCCTGCCGTTATCTATGGCCATACTGACATCGTAGATAATGAGGGTCGCTTCCTGCGCCACAGACGCCTGGAGCCACCGGAGAAGCTTACATGGAAGAGTTTCCGCTCTGGAATGCTCGTGTGCCACCAAAGTTTTGCCGCCCTCACGGCCTTGGCGAAGCAGTTTCCCTACCGTATGGAGAAATACCGCTACAGTGCCGACTTCGACTGGTGTATCCGCATCATGAGGGAGGCCGCGCGGCAGAAACGCTCCCTCACCGCCGCTCGCCAGACGGACGGACAGATGTTCATCGTCACCGACTATCTCGACTCCGACGATAGCCTCACACAGAAACATCATCAGGCCTCGCTGCGTGAGCGTTTCCGCATTATGGCATCCCACTACGGCCTCATCTCTACCAGCCTCCGCCACGCGTGGTTCGTAGTGAGGGCCGCGATAAAGAAGTAATAAATAACAAATATAAATAAAAAGAATAAAAATGGCAGCACAAGAAGAAACCTTTAAGAAAATCGTGTCCCATTGCAAGGAGTACGGCTTCGTGTTCCCCTCCAGCGACATCTATGACGGCCTCGGCGCCGTGTATGACTACGGCCAGAACGGCGTAGAACTCAAGAACAACATTAAGCAATTCTGGTGGCAGTACATGGTATTGCTCCACGAGAATATCGTGGGCATAGACTCCGCCATCTTTATGCACCCCACCATCTGGAAGGCCTCCGGCCACGTGGACGCCTTCAACGATCCTCTCATTGACAACCGCGACAGCAAGAAGCGCTACCGCGTCGACGTTCTCATTGAGGACCAGATGGCGAAGTACGACGAGAAGATTGACAAGGAAGTGGCCAAGGGCCGCAAGCGCTTTGGCGAGGCCTTCGACGAGGAGCAGTTCCGCGCCACCAATCCCCGCTGTCTGGAGAACGCTGCCAAGCGCGACGCCCTCCACGAGCGCTTCCAGCAGGCCATGAACGCCGAGGGCGGCATCGACCTTGAGGCCCTCCGCCAGATTATCATTGATGAGGAAATCGTATGCCCCATCTCCGGCACACGCAACTGGACAGATGTGCGCCAGTTCAACCTTATGTTTAAGACCGAGATGGGTGCCGCCGCCGAGGGTGCCAGCACCATCTATCTGCGTCCCGAGACCGCTCAGGGCATCTTTGTCAACTACCTCAACGTGCAGAAGACCGGCCGTATGAAGTTGCCCTTCGGCATCGCACAGATAGGCAAGGCCTTCCGCAATGAGATTGTGGCCCGCCAGTTTATCTTCCGTATGCGTGAGTTCGAGCAGATGGAGATGCAGTTCTTCGTAAAGCCCGGCACCGAACTCGACTGGTTCCAGACTTGGAAGGAGCGCCGCATGGCCTGGCACCAAGCCCTCGGCTTCGGCGCCGAGAACTACCGTTTCCACGACCACGACAAGCTGGCCCACTATGCCAACGCCGCCACGGACATAGAGTTCCGCATGCCTTTCGGCTTCAAGGAAGTGGAAGGCATCCACTCCCGCACAGACTTCGACCTCTCGCAGCACGCCAAGTTCAGCGGTAAGAAGATTGAATACTTCGATCCCGAGACCAACGAGTCCTACACGCCGTATGTCATAGAAACCTCCATCGGTGTGGACCGTATGTTCCTCACTGTGCTCTGTCATGCCTATGAAGAGGAGACCCTCGAAGGCGGCGACGTGCGCACCGTGCTCCATCTGCCCGCCGCCCTCGCCCCCATCAAACTCGCCGTGTTCCCCCTCACCAAGAAGGACGGCTTGCCCGAGAAGGCCCGCGAGATAGTCGATGACCTCAAGTTCCATTTCAACTGTATCTACGAAGAGAAGGACCAGATCGGCAAGCGCTACCGCCGCCAGGACGCCATAGGCACCCCTTACTGCGTCACCGTGGACCACGACACGCTTCAGGACGGCACCGTAACCCTCCGCGACCGCGACACCATGGAGCAGCAGCGCGTCCGCATTGAGGACCTCCGCTCCCTCATTGAGGACAAGGTCAGCATACCTTCGCTCTTAAAGACCCTGAAATAATGAAAAGACTTTTTTATATTATTTTTGCTGCCATTGGGCTTGCCGGTCTTGCCTCCTGCACCGACAGTGACGGCACCGAGGACCACACCTACGATCGCTGGCAGGAACGCAACGATTCAGCCTTCCACGCCGTGTTTACTCAGGCACAGAAGTCCATTGAGCAGGGCGATATGAAGTGGCGCATCATTCGCCGCTATGACTCCACATTGCCTACGAGCGAGAGCAACAGCATCGTCGTGCGCATCGACAAGGAAGGCGCCGGCACTGAATGCCCCTACTACACCGACAGCGTGCGCGTAAACTATATCGGTTCGCTCCTCACGGGAAAGAGTTTCGACCATTCCGGCTTCTATTCCGACTATGAGAGCGTCTTCTCGCCCCAACTCTGCCGCCCCGCATCCATGCTCGTGAGCGGCACCGTCCCTGGCTTCTCCACCGCCTTGCAGTATATGCACATCGGTGATATCTGGCACGTATGGATACCGCAGCAACTGGGCTACGGAACGGAAAAGCAAGACAAGATTCCCGCTTATTCCATGCTGCAGTTCGACATTCAGCTTGTGCAGTATGCCCGCCGCGGACAGCCGTTGCCTGTTTGGAAATAACGGCTCCGTGAGGCACACTGTTTATCAGTAATCTCCCATCTTTATTATGAGAAAAAGAATTTTCCTCGCCCTCACAGGCTTTATTCTTTGTGCTACCCTGTCTTTTGCGCAGGGAAAACAATATCTGGGCTACTCCGACGGACTGATAGCTTCCAGTTCTTCCGGCAAGTACACCAGCATCGGTGAGACGGGTAGCACCGTCAGTCTCGCCATTCGTTTGCCCCAGTCGCTCCTCGCCGCCTATCAGGGCTGCAACATCGTAGGTGTCAACTACGGCTTCCCCACCTCCCAGGGCCTCGGCACTGTCACCGTGTGGGTGCGCTCCTCTCTCGACGGCGAGCCCCTTGCCACTGGTAAGATTACCAACACCAACTACGGCTGGCACGAGGGCAGCATAGAGCCTTACATCATTACCGGCCAGGAGAAGGAACTCTGGGTAGGTGCCACCTACAAGAACGACACCCGCGCCTACTATGCCGTGTCGTTTGCCGGCACCGCCGTGGCCGACGGCTGCTATGTCTGCGCCGACAAGACCACCTGGACCAACTACGCCTCCCAGGGATGGGGCAGCCTCTCCCTCGAGGCCGTCGTAGAAGGTGCCGGCGTGAAGTCGCGCGACCTCGCCCTCCTGAATGTCGCCGCCGGACAGCGTGCCGTGCAGATTGGCCAGGACTTTGAGGTAAGCGGCATTATCAAGAACAACGCTTCCGACGTGGCCACCAACCCCGTCATCCGCTACAGCATCAACGGCCAGCCCGTGGGCTCCTACACCCATAAAGGCGACGTTGCCTCCCGCGCCTCCGTTCCCTTTACCCTTACCATTCCCACAGGAAATATCACCGCCGAAGGCACCGCCAACGTGGACCTCACCCTCGAGTGGGCCGACGGCCAGCCCGACCAGTCGCCCGCCGACAACGTGGCTTCCGTACAGGTGGAGATGACGCGCCTCTCCTTCACCCGCCGCATGGTGGTGGAGGAGCACACGGGTTCCTGGTGCGGCTGGTGCGTGCGCGGCATCGTGGGCCTCAAGGAAATGAAGGAGAAGTACGGCGACGACTTCATTGGCATCGGCATCCACAACGATGATATGTATGCCGTGGAGGCCTACGACAACTTCATCTCAGGCTATATGAGCGGTTATCCTAACAGTATCATCAACCGCAGCGGCTCTGCCTGCGACCCCTCCTACACCAACCTTGCCGGCCGCTGGCTGAAGATGGACCGCACGGCTGATGCCGACGTCACCCTCGACGCCTCTTGCGCCGACGGTAAGATTACCTTCAACGCCCACTCGCAGTTCGTCTTCAACGCCACCGATGCCGACTACCGCGTGGCCTTCGTGCTCCTCGAAAACCAGCTCCCCATCCGCCAGACCAATAATTACAAGGGCAGTACCACCGTTATGGGAGGCTTTGAGAGTATGGGCTCGCCCGTCAACATCAACATCGACGACGTGGCCCGCGGCATCTATCCCTCGCCCGCCGGCGAGAAGGGAGCCCTGCCCGCCACCATCAAGGCCAGCACCATTTATGACTATTCCTACACCACTGCCCTTCCCAAACTCTCCAATCCCGCCAACGTGGAGGCCGTGGCCCTGCTCCTCAACGGCGCTACCGGCGAAATCCTCAACGCCGTCAAGATAAGCAAGATTGACGGCCTCAACGCCGGCGACATTGACGACCCCGACGGTCCCGTAGCCGACCTCTCCTGCACCCTCTCCCCCGCCTCCGGTGCCACCGTCAATGCGCTCGACAAGGTCATCGTCACCTTCCACGGCAAGGATGCCGAGGCCGGCATGAACCACGTGGGCTACTACAACTATCTGGCTCCCAACTACGGAGCCCCCTCCGTGGAGATTTCCTCACGTCCCTACCTGAAGACAGCCGACGGCAAGACCGTGGCCAAGGCCTCCCGCGTTATGTGGACCCTCAATCCCAACTACGGCAAGGTGGCCGGCGCCGACCCCTACAACGTCAACGAGTTCCAGCTCTCCTTCGACGGCGTGCCCGCCGGTCAGTACACTCTCGTCGTGCCCCAGAACTCCTTCGTTTACTACAACGCCGCCGAAGAGCTCTGCACCACCCCCGAATACACCGCCGACTACACCGTGACGGCTTCATCCCCCGCCCTCCTCGGCCATTACGACGCCCGTTTCCAGCCCGCCCAGTACAGCGAACTCGAGCAGTGGGATGTCGTCACGCTCAACAGCAACGACGCCATCTTCGACTATCTCCACACCGACCTCCCCCTCGTCTATAACTATTTCTATATCGACACCCCGCGCCGCCCCTACGTTATCCTTCCCAACGGCGTGGAGCAAGAGGCTAAGTACGTAGATTTCGTCGAGACCACCGGCGTCACTACCACGGGCACGCAGATTCAGTTTACCTTCTCCACTTCCCGCACCCGCGGCCAGTACACCCTCGTCATCCCCGACGGCTACATCGTGCAGGGCAACGACGCCACCGAGGAGGCCTATGCCCAGCCCGAGCGCCGCTTCACCTTCTTCGTAGGTCAGGCTCCCGAAGGCATAGCCCCCCTGTCAACTGTCAAGGGTCAACTGCAGGCTCCCTACGACCTCGCCGGCCGTCGCCTCATCAATCCCGACGGCCTCTACATCCGGCAAGGCCGCAAAGTCATCAAGTAATCAGGCGGAGGTTCCACCTCCTTACCATACAAACGGGAAAGCCCGCCAGCAACATTCTGTCGGCGGGCTTTCTGTTTTATTTTTCATTCAGCGTTTTTGCATTAGAGGGGCATTCCAATAGCCTGTCGTTCCTCTTGTTTTTTGTCAAGATATTTTTAATTTTTTACGCGTTTTTACCCTCAAAAATTGGCCGTATTTTCAAAAAAATTTTTTCCGTTTACTTCTGTGCGATTCTGAGAGAAGTTGCTATATCGCTGATTTTCTTATATTTAACGCAAGGGCGAATAAAAACGCCTCCCTAAAAGGCCTCCTAATCCCCCTCTTAGCCTGATTTCCATACACGATTTTGTCCCAATTTGCAGCACTCCCCCCTCGGGGGAGCGGGGAGGGAGTCCCTCCTAAAGCCCTTTTAATCGCAACTAAAGCCCTTTTAGTTGAAATTATCTCCCTTTTAGTTGAAACTATCGCCCTTTCATTTTTTCCGATGTCCCTTTTAGTTCCGCGTAAAAGGGCTATCGGGAAAAATGAAATAGGGTGTCGGAAAAAATGGATTAAACCTTGAAAAAAAACGGAACTGTTTTCGTTTTTCGGAAAACGGGCGTTTTTTTGCCGAAAGCGGGTTTAGATTGTCGCGAGCCTCGAAAACGGTCAAAAATCTATGCAAAAATTTTGTCAAAATTTTTTACACTTTCGGCGAATAGGAAAAAAAGCGAAAGCCGCATTTAATAACCGTAAAAAAAGCCTGTTGTCGTGAGGGAAAATTCCGGTAAAAAGACCGAAGGGGTGCAAAGCCTGAGGCGTTGCTCCAGACTTTGCACCCCTTCGGGGTAGGTGGCGTGTTGCCCTTTCTAAAGGTGATTAGCGCACGATGACGGATCCCTTATGGAGTTTGCCAGAGCCATTGTATTGCCGGCCCTGAAGGTCATACTTGATGCCGGCGGACAAGGGAGAAAGGGGAGAAACCGCTGTGCTGATGCCGTCAACTTCTTCCTTCTTCACATCCACGTCGAGATAAACGTAGATTTTCGTCAGGCGCGTTCCCGTAATCTCTTCGGTATAGCCGGTGATAATGGGTTCATCGTCATCATCCGTCCAATCGTAAATGGGCTGCTGGTATGTGGCGGTCTTGAAGGTCACGTCGTGGGCATTGCCCTTCCACACGCCTTCATCATAGCCGTCGGCCACGAGGTTGTCAACGCTGTAGGTGGGGCTGGTGGTGTTAAAGGGCACGACTTCTATCTTCAGGATATGGGCTGCCGCATTGGGGGCGGAGATGATAAACTCGCAGTCCTTGAATTGCGTGTAGCCGTACCAGGTCTTGTAGCACCAGGAGTAGGAACTGGCGTCCTTTCCGGTGCGAACGAACTTAATATCCACCCCTTTGACATTGGAGTTGATGATGGCGTGGCTGTCGTAGTAGATGGAGTTCTCTTCCTTGTGGTTGTCGAGGAAGAAAGTGGCCACGTTGCCCAGTTTGCTGGGGTCGTCGGTCACGTCGCCGCCTTCACCTTCGCCGCCTTCACCGCCGCCCTGGCCGTTGTTGCAGTTGATGGTTATCTCAAAGGCATCGTTGCCTATGAAGTAAGGTGTCTCCACAAGGCCAAAGGAGTCAGCGGGCACGGGAATCTTATAAGTGCCTTTCGCAGTGGAGGACACGCCGCTGATTTTGAAGTTCACGGTGAACTTATTCGTTAATTCCGCCGTCACAACTGACGAAGGCACTACTTTGCCGTCGGCATCGGTGAGGGTGAAACTGGTAGCGGTGACGCCGTCAGCAAAGTACATTGTCAGGCCAGAGGACTCGATATTCGCACACTTAATGTCGAAAGAACAATCGTCAAGCGACTGCGTGTTTATTGTCAGTGGCGTGGGAGCAAAATCGGTGGCACTGGCTGTCGTGAAGGACATCACAGCGAGAAGTGCCGTGGCAACGATTGTGTAGATTTTCTTGGTAAACATAGTAATTATGTATTAAAGATTAAAAATGGAGCATAAGATTTCCTGTTCCTGCTGCTGATATTCTATATATCTTACAATGTCACGGCGTCTTGGAGCCATTCTTCGGCGGCACGGGGTCGTAGCCGCTACCTCCCCAGGGATGGCAGCGCAAGATGCGCTTCAGGGCGAGCCAACTGCCGCGTAGGGCGCCGTGGGTCTGCAAGGCCTCTATGGCATATTGCGAACACGTGGGCGTGAAGCGGCATGCGGGAGGCGTGAGCGGGGAGATGAAGCGCTGATAGAAGCGTATGGGCGCGATGAGTAGGCGGGCGAAAATGCTCATTCTTGGGAGAGGGCTGATTTATCAAGGGCTGCGCGACAGGCCTTCAGCAGGCGGATGACGCTCTGCTCCACGCGGTCGGACTCAATGGGCTTGTCGGCCATCCAGATGAAGGCGAGGTGCAGGCCCTCGGGCTGGCCGCCGTCTTCGTGGAGGAGGTATTTGTTGAGGCGGTAGTGTTCGCGCACTTGCCGCTTGGCTCGGTTGCGGTCCACGGCATGGCGCAGGTGGCGCTTGGCCACGCTGACGAGCATCTGGCACGCTCCTTCATCGGTGTGCTGCCATACGAGGCGCAGGGGCCACGCAGTGGCATGCCCGTCGGGACGGGCGAAGAGCGCATCGATGTGGCGCTTGAGGCAGAGGTGCTCAGCCTTGGGGAAACCGTTGGCTTTCATCGCTGGGGTCAGCCTGCGGCGTTGGTCTGGGTGATATATGTTTCAAGCACTTTGGCGATGGACATTCCCGCAGTGTTTTTCTGGCTGAAGTCAAGGCGCAGGGCGGAGTGTTCTACCTCGCGGCAGGCACTGTCGCCGAAGCATATCAGGCGGGTGTCGCCCTGTTGCCATTCGGGGAAGTTGCTGACGAGCGACTTCACGCCGGAGGGGGTGAAGAGCACCACGGCATCGAAGTCGTTGAGGCTGTTGCCCTCGGCCAGGGCGTTGGGCACGGTGCGATACATCACACACTCGGTGAAGTTAAGGCCGTTGGCGGCCATGAGGGAGGTGACGTCGTTGTTGTGCTCGCTGTTCTGGGGAATGAGGAAGTGGTCGGACTTATGCTTGAGCATGGCCGGGATGAGGTCTTCCCAGCGCCCGGTGGGAGAAAAGAACACCTTGCGCTTGCGATACTGCACATACTTCTGAATGTAGAGCATCACCTTCTCGCTGATGCCGAAATATTTCATATCGTCGGGCACCTTGATGCGCAGCAACTGGCATACGTGGAAGAAATAGTCGATGGAATAGCGCGAGGAGAACACCACGGCGTTGTGGGAAAGGATGTTCACCTTCTGATTGCGGAACTCGCGCTCTGTGACGGGCACCACCTTGATAAAGGGGTGGAACACGACGTCAACGCCCAGGCCGCTCTTGAAATTCTCGTAAGGATTGTGTGCGGTGGTGGCGGGGGCGGGCTGGGAGATGAGGATCTTTTTTATCATTGATGAGTGAAAAAAGCGATTAAGAAAAGCGTAGGTGCTAATTCAAGGGTGCAAAAGTACAAAATAAGGCGGGATAAATGGCTGACTTTTGGGAAAAAAGCACTTTGAGTTTTTATCAATATCAGTAATTTGGCAACCGCGATTACCAAAACGGCGGCCCATATAATATAGTGGGACGAAATCTGGAAAAATGCGGCTGCCGTGCAGACGGCCCATAGGGCTACTCCCGTAAGAAGGGCCACGAGGCGCATGCCTTCGCGCCATGTGGCACGGGCGTGGTCGGAGAAGAATGTGCTGTTGACCATCTGGAGGACTACGACCTTGAGGATGAGACCCAGCATCGTGACTATGATGCACAGGGGCAGCATTACGATGCGTGGAAGGCTGGGAAGGGGGAGGGGAGTGTCCAGTGCGTCATAGAACTGGAGCATCGTGCCGCCTCCTATTACGTAGAGGGTGAGCGCGGCGGCCAATGATATGAAGAGGAAAAGCGTCAGGCCGCCGTGGAGCACGCTGTCGGGGGTGGCAGCGTCGTAGATGTTGTTGTGGCCGCGCGGGAAGAAGAACTCGCTGGCAGCATGCCGCATGTAATACCACGAACGGACGAACAGAATCACGCCCAGCACGAAGAGAAGCAGCAGAGAGCCCACCGCTCCGTCGTCGGCCGCGAGATTATACGGCAGTGCCGTGGGGGCGATGCCGGGCTGGGCGGTAAAGTTGCCGCTCAGATGAGCCCACGGGCTGTCCTTCAGGCAGGAAGGCAGCGCTGACTCGAGGGAGGGGAGGCATACGCTGTCCGGCTGCTGAAAGAAATAGTATAAACTGTCGGTGGCGGTCATGGGAGGCTCTGTGTAGAGGGTCGTGAAGGGCTTTATACCTTGGCCAGTTTGCGGATGTCGGCGTCGAAGAGCGGCGTCTGCTCACACAGGTCGAGCGCCTCGGCCGGCGTAGTGGCCACGCGCCAGGCTTCGGCGTGCTCCGTGCGGAGCATATGCTCGTCCATGGCGTAGGAAAGGTGGGCGAGGAGGCGGTCGTAGAAGCCGTCGGTGTTGAGAATGATGATAGGTTTGAGGTAGAGGCCGAGCTGTTTGAGCGTGACGATGTCGAAGAACTCGTCATACGTGCCCAGTCCGCCGGGAAGCACGATGCAGGCGTCCGACATCTCGGCCAGACGGGCCTTACGCTCGTGCATGGTCTGGGTGATGACGAGGGAGGTCATGCCCTGGTGGGCCCAGCCTTCGTCCACCATGAACTGGGGAATCACACCCACGGCTTGGCCGCCGGCCTCCAGGCAAGCGTCGGCCGAGGCCCCCATGAGGCCCATCGTGCCGGCGCCGTTGAGGAGCGTATGTCCGCGCTGAGCCATAAGGCGGCCCAGTTCGGCGGCCATTTCGTAGAACACGGGGCGGAGCTTACTGCTGGAGGCACAATATACTGCTATTTTCATTGTTTTTGTAAGGGATTATGTTTGCATGGAAGCCTCGGCGGCAGGCGTTAAGGCCCGGAGCGCTCGAGGCAATGGGGATGTTAAAGGGAGAAGGCCTCCTTTATGCGCTCCACGTAGTCGAGTTTTTCCCACGTGAAGAGTTCCACCTCTTCTTCGCGGCCTTCCACGAGGCGCTTTACGAGGCGCGGCTGATGGCCCATGTGGCCGTAGCGGGCGGTTTCCTCATAAATGGGTTTGCGAAGCTTGAGGCGCTGCTCGATGGCGTGGGGACGGAGGTCGAAAATCTCGCCCACCTTGCGGGCTATCTCGCCGTCGCTGAGCGCAAGGTGACCCTTGCCGTAGGTGTTCACGTAGATACTGATGGGCTCGGCCACACCGATGGCGTAACTCAGTTGCACGAGGCACTCGTCGCTCACACCAGCTGCCACGAGGTTCTTGGCGATATGGCGGGCGGCGTATGCGGCGGAACGGTCCACCTTGCTGGGGTCCTTACCGGAGAATGCGCCACCGCCGTGGGCACCGCGCCCACCGTAAGTGTCAACTATTATCTTGCGACCGGTGAGACCCGTGTCGCCGTGGGGGCCGCCGATGATAAACTGGCCCGTGGGGTTGACGAAATACTTGATTGCGCTCTGGGTAAAGAGGGCTTTAACCTCGGGAGTGTTGACGCGCTCTTCGAGGACGCGGGGAATGAGAATGTTGATGACGTCCTGGCGAATCCGGTCCTGCGAGACGTCGGGGTCGTGCTGCGTGCTGACAACGATGGTGTCGATACGCCGGGCGTGGTCCTGGTCGTCATATTCCACGGTCACCTGGCTCTTGGCATCGGGGCGGAGATAGGTCATCACCTTGCCCTCGCGGCGTATCTCGGCCAGCACAATGAGAATGTCGTGGGCCAGAGAGAGAGGCAGAGGCATGTAGCGGTCGGTCTCGTTGTTGGCATAGCCGAACATCATACCCTGGTCGCCCGCGCCCTGCTCCTCGGGCTTTTCGCGCTCCACGCCCTGATTGATGTCGGGGCTCTGGGAATGGATGGCAGAGAGAATGCCGCAGGAGTCAGCGTCGAACTGATACTCGGCCTTCGTGTAGCCGATGCGGCGGATGGTGCGGCGCACCACGTCGTTGAGGTCTACGTAGCCTTCAGACTTTACTTCGCCTGCCACGATGACCTGTCCGGTCGTGACGAGGGTTTCGCAAGCTACTTTTGAACTGGGGTCTTGCGACAGCAGTTCGTCAAGCACGGCGTCGGAGATTTGATCCGCCACCTTGTCGGGGTGTCCTTCTGACACCGATTCGGAAGTAAATAGATACATTGTATAAGTTAAAAGTTAAAAGAGAATAGTTAAAAGTTAAAATGCCTGTCTTCTGCTCGGAGGCAGGGGACAGGCATTCGCTTGCAGGGGCGGCCCTTTAGGTTGTGGGCCTTTTTAGCATTGTTTTAGCGAGGTTGCAAGCAATCAAATCTGTCCTCGAAGCATTTGCGGGTGCAAAAATACGAACTATTCGTCACACATCCAAGGTTTCTCCCTGAAAATGTGGGACTATACAGTATTTTGCCCCGCCAGATGCTATCCTTACTTCACGATAATGAGGAAAAGCCTCGCCATAACGTGGCCTCACTTCATAATATCGCGGCCTCACTTCACGATAATGAGGAAATACTTCTTCTTTCCCTGCTGGGCGATGAGGTATTTGCCGTCGAGAAGGTCGGCCTCGGTGATAATTTGGTCGAACTGGGCGAGTTTTTCCTTGTTGATGCTGACGCCGCCGCCCTGAGTGAGTTTGCGCATCTCGCCCTTGGAGGCAAAGCACGACGTAGTCTCGGCCAGGAGATCCACGGCCTTGGCGCCTACTACCTTCTCGCGCTCCACTTCGTAGTGGGGCACACCGGCGAAGACGTCGAGGAGAGTCTGTTCGTCGAGTTTCAGGAGGCTTTCCTTCGTAGCCTTGCCGAAGAGGATGTTGGTGGCCTCCAGAGCCATCTCGTAGTCTTCACGGCTGTGCACAAGGCAGGTCACTTCCTCGCCGAGGCGCTTCTGCAGCACGCGGCGGCCGGGGTCGGCGCGGTGCTCTTCGATGAGGCGCTCTATCTCGTCGTGAGGCAGCGATGTGAATATCTTTATGTAGCGCTCGGCCTCCTCGTCGCCCACGTTGAGCCAGAACTGATAGAACTGATAGGGGCTGGTGCGCTCGCGGTCGAGCCATACGTTGCCCTGCTCGGTCTTGCCGAATTTCTTACCGTCGGCCTTTGTGATGAGGGGGCAGGTAAGGGCGAAGGCTTCGGCCTCGGTACCGAGGGTGCGGCGGATGAGTTCCGTGCCGGTGGTGATATTTCCCCACTGGTCGGAGCCTCCCATCTGCAGGCGGCAGCCCTTTTCCTGATAAAGGTGCAGGAAGTCGTAGCCCTGCAGCAACTGGTAGGTGAACTCGGTGAATGACATGCCGTCCTGGGCCTCTCCGTTGAGGCGACGCTTGACGCTGTCTTTCGCCATCATATAATTTACGGTGATTCTCTTACCTATTTCGCGGGCAAAGTCGAGGAAGGTGAAATTCTTCATCCAGTCGTAATTGTTCACCAGCTCAGCGGCGTTGGGGGCGTCGCTCTCGAAGTCGAGGAAGTGGCTGAGTTGCTTCTTTATGCACTCCACATTGTGGCGCAGCGTTTCTTCGGTGAGGAGGTTGCGCTCCTGGCTCTTGCCGGAGGGGTCGCCTATCATGCCGGTGGCGCCTCCCACGAGTGCGAGGGGTTTGTGGCCGGCCTGCTGTAGATGGCGGAGCATCATCACGCCGCATAGGTGGCCGATATGGAGGGAATCGGCGGTGGGGTCGATACCTACGTAGGCCGTAACCATCTCGCCTTTGTCAAACAGTTCCTGTGTGCCGGGCATCATCTGATGGAGCATGCCGCGCCACTTAAGTTCTTCTACAAAGTTCATATTAAATTATGAATAAAGTTTTAATTATTAAGATTTACGTCTGCAAAAGTACGATTTTTTGCTGTATTAGCACAGTTTAATGCAGGATTTTTTGTATTTTTGCAGTCAAAACCTCCCCATTATGAAAATTCTACTTCTCGGAAACGGCGGCCGCGAGCACGCTTTAGCATGGAAAATTCAGCAGAGCCCCCGTTGCTCTCAGTTGTTACGCACCTCCCTCACGGCCTTCCCCGACATTGAGGCGCTTGTCCGCCAGGAAGGCGTGGAAATGGTAGTCGTAGGTCCCGAGGCTCCCCTTGTGGAGGGCATTTATGACTATTTCCGCGAGCATTGTCCCGCAGTGGCCGTCATCGGTCCCTCAAAGGCTGGTGCCCAGTTGGAGGGTTCGAAAGATTTTGCCAAGCAGTTCATGCTGCGCCACGGCATCCCCACGGCGCGCTATCAGACTTTCGACGGCACACAGTTGGAGGCCGGCATCGCTTTCCTCCACACGCTCACCCCGCCCTACGTTCTGAAGGCCGACGGCCTCTGTGCCGGCAAGGGTGTGCTCATCCTCCCCACGCTGGAGGAGGCCGAGCACGAGTTGCGCGAGATGCTCGGTGGTATGTTCGGCACGGCCAGCAGCCGCGTCGTCATCGAGGAATTCCTCTCCGGCGTTGAGTGCTCCGTCTTCGTTCTCACCGACGGACGACACTACAAAATCCTGCCCGAAGCGAAGGACTACAAACGCATTGGCGAGGGTGACACCGGCCTCAACACCGGTGGCATGGGCTCAGTGTCGCCCGTGCCGTTCGCCACGCCCCAGTGGATGCAGAAGGTGGAGGACGAAATCATCCGTCCCACCGTGGAAGGCCTCGCCGCCGAGAATATCGACTACAAGGGCTTCATCTTCTTCGGTCTTATCAACTGCCAGGGCCAGCCCAAGGTCATCGAGTATAACTGCCGCATGGGCGACCCCGAGACGGAGACCGTCATGCTGCGCCTCGATGCCGACATCGTGGATCTTTTCCAGGGCGTAGCGTCCGGCACCCTTGATTCCCGCGCCGTGGCTTTCGATTCCCGTGCCGCCGTCTGCGTGATGCTCGTCAGCGGAGGCTATCCCGGAGCCTACGCCAAGGGCCTCCCCATCACCGGCGTCGCTCCCACGCTCAACGATGGCCAGACCATCGTCTTCCAGGCCGGCACCGCCGAAAAGGATGGCCAGCTTGTCACCAACGGTGGCCGTGTCATCGCCGTCAGCAGCCGAGCTGCCACCCACGCCGAAGCCCTCCACCTCTCCATGCAGGCTGCCGAGATTATTGATTTCCCCGGCAAATACTTCCGCCGCGACATTGGCCGCGACATCATCCCCCAGTAATGCGCAACACTCTCCGCTCCCGCATCACCCAGAGCGACGGCACGCTCGTCATCATCCTCTTTGCCACCATCCCCATCTGGATGGCGGGTCATTGGAGTGATATCCACAGGTGGCTGTGCCTCCTGGCCTGCCTCCTTGCCGCCTATCTCATCCTTGAAATGAACAACCGCTGCCACCTCATGCGCGAACGTTCCCGAATGATGAGCACCGTTTTCCTTCTCCTTGTGGCTTGTATGAGTTTTCTCCACGACGACCTGTGCAGTTGTCTCCTTACCCTCTCTCTGAGCACTGTTAACTTTTGTCTTCTCACGGCTTATCAGCAGCGCGACCCTGTGTGGAAGGTCGCTACCGCGTTCCTCTCTCTCGGAGCTGGGGCCTGCCTTTTCCCGCCGCTCATTCTCTTCGTGCCAGTCTTGTGGTTCGGTTGTCAGCACCACGTTCAGATATTATCTTTCCGCGTGTGGCGTGCTTCCATCTTCGGCCTCATCGTTCCGGCCCTCTATGCCGCCCTCTATTTCGTGTGGAAAGGTTTGCCGTTCCCCAATCTTGAGCAAACTTATCTCCATCTGCCCCACTACGCCTGGCCGCCGCTCCCCATCATCGTCAGCGTAGCCACCCTTCTCGTCATCGCCTTCTGGAGCATCGCCCATTTCGGCCGCACGAATTACAAGGACAGCACCCGCGCCCGCCTATCCCTCCAGATGCTCACGATGGAGTTCTATTTCCTCATCATCCTCGCTGCCCTATGGCCCGACCAGGTGGAATGCCTCACGGCTGCCCTCATCGTAAGCACGGCACCCGTCATAGGTCACTACGCCGCACTGGCCGAAGGTCGCTTCCACAATTTCCTTTTCTGGCTCTTCACATTCAGCATCCTCGCTCTTCTCATCTTCAATAACCTTGGACTATGGACTATATTATCGACCTTCTGATACAGTGGGGTCCCTGGGGCATGTTTATCGCCGCTTTTCTCGCGGGAAGTTTCTTTCCGTTTCCCAGCGAGGTGGTTATCGGCGGTGTCTATTCCCTTGAGAAACAGCAAGGCGTGGCCGACGGCAGCCTGATGTGGACTCTCCTTTGGACCGCCACCCTCGGCAACGTTCTCGGCGGTGTCTTCAACTACGGCGTGGGCATGCTCTGCAGCGAGGAGTACATTATCCGCAAGTTCAAAATCAAGCCGAAGAAATGGGAAAAGAGTAAGCGTTGGACACAGCAGTACGGCTTTTGGGGTGGTTTCCTGGCGTGGGTGCCCTTCCTCGGTAGCGCCATCACCATCGCGCAGGGCTTCATGCGTGTCAACTTCTGGCTCAGCACGCTTACCTCCACCATAGGAAAAGCCCTCCGCTACATTCTCATACTCATGGCTCTCGGCGCAGCCATCTAAATTCCCTCACACAAAATGCCGGCACACTGCTGTCCAGTGCGCCGGCATTTTCGTATCCGTCTTTTTCTAAATGGCTTCTGTCGCCTTTATGAGCCATTGCCTGTCTTCCTCCGTGGGCAAGAGGGGCATAAGACCTGTGCGCACCAGTTTGTGATACGCATTGAGCCAGTTCTTCTCATCCGGAGAGAGAAGTTCCGGCATGACGGGCCGCAAATCGTAGGGGCAAAGGGTGAGGGGTTCCCACTCCAACCATACGGGCTGATTGCAAGACCCGTTTCCTTCGGTGGATTCGCCAATTTTTGCTTCCACACTCAGCAACATATTCTCAATTCTCACCCCAAACTTTCCTTCAAGATACACTCCCGGCTCGTCGGTCATCGTCTGGCCCGCGCGGAACGGTAACAGCGTGTTGGCTCGCACGTTCTTACGTATCTGATGAGGCCCTTCGTGCACGCCGAGCACGTGTCCCACGCCATGGCCGGTGCCATGGCCGAAGTCCAGACCGGCCCGCCACAGCGGCATACGCACGGCCGTGTCGAGTTGCAGCCCCGTAGTGCCCTCGGGGAAGCGCATATTCTGCAGTTGCAGGTGACCTCTCAGCACGAGCGTATAAACGCGGCGCTCTTCTTCCGTCAGCGTGCCGAGGCTGATGGTTCGCGTGATGTCGGTCGTGCCCATCGTGTAGTGGGCTCCGCTGTCGAGGAGCAGGAGTCCGCGAGGGGCGAGGCGTGCTGCCGTTTCTTCGGTGGCTTCGTAGTGTACGATGGCACCGTGAGGACCATAAGCCGCTATCGTACCGAAACTCAGCGACAGGAACTCCGGAGCCTCGGCGCGCAGGGCGGTGAGTTTCGCGTCAATGTCCAGTTCCGTGAGTTCCGTCACGTCTTTTTCGCGCAACCACCGCAGAAATCTCACCATCGCCACGCCGTCCAGTTCGTGGGCGCGGCGGAAACCGTCAGCCTCTGCCTTATTCTTCACGTTGCGCCAGTCGCCTACGGGACTTTTCACCCCGTTTCCCAGCGGCGCGTCCTCATACGGTGCCAGGCTCACGCCCAGGCCGTGCAGGTAGTCCGCAATCTCCGAAGAAATTTGCTCCTTATTTATATATAAGGTGTGCCTTCCGTTGGCGCGCACGAGAAGAAAGGCTATGAGGAAAGGATTGTAAGGGATGTCGGCGCCGCGCAGGTTGAGCGTCCACGCCACCTCGGAGAGCTCTTCCACGAGGAGTTCCTCCGCGCCCTCATTCCGCAGGTAATTTACGAGCCTCGCCAGTTTGCTTTCGGCACTCTCTCCCGCGGTTTCATCGGACATTTTCCACGCTTTGGAGAGGGGGAAGGCCGGTCGGTCGCTCCACCAAAGGTCAAAGGGGTCGGGCAATTTCCGTGGGTTATACACTACGTCGCCTTCATCTTCGGGAACGACATCGCTCTTAACCAAGACGAAAGGCGTATCCTTCAGTTGCTCTTCGGCCTGTATCCAATAGCGGGAATCCGTATAAAGGAAGGCTTCGTCGGCCGTCAGCACGGCCGTTCCTGCCGATCCGTTAAAACCAGTCAACCATTCACGACACTGCCAGTGGAAGGGCACATACTCGGAGTTGTGGGGGTCGTTAGTCGGTACGATGAAGCGGTCTAGACCCTGTTCCTTCATCCATGCGCGAACTTGCGCAACGCGTGTTTTTATGTCCATATAGGTAGTTTTAGATGCTGTGAAATTGCAAAAAAAGTGACAAAATATTTCTTTTACCCTCTTTTATTCTTTGTTTTTCATGACTTTTTCCAGCCTTTTGCTTTTTCATTTTTCACGATAGCCGAAGTAATTGAAACTATCGCCCTTTTAGTTGAAACTATCGCCCTTTTAGTTAAAACTATCGCCCTTTTAGTTTCACCGATGTCCCTTTTATTTTTTCCGATGTCCCTTTTAATTTTTCCGATGTCCCTTTTAGTTTTTCGTAAAATAAGGTATCGGGAAAACGGAAAGCGGGTGTAGGACAGCTTAAAAGTTAAGAAAAGCCGGATAAATCCGACTGTTTTTTCATGGAATCAGGGCGATTTTTTACAAAAGGCGAAGGGGATTAGGGCGTATCAGTCCTTGCTTTTTCGCAGAGAAGGAGGGCATGGCTTCCATCGGCAAGCGTAGTGGCGAAACCATATTGAGTGCCGCCGTCGAGGAGATGAAGGCGGGCGCGCAACTGCGGAACGGAAAGGGGAAAGTTACGGACGGCCAAGTTTATCTGCTGGCCGCGCAATTTTTTCTGTTCGGCCTTGCTCAAACCCGACACGCGATTGACATGGAACCGGCGCCCGGGGAAGTCCTCCACGTCGTGCGGGCCGAAATAGAGATGACTGTTGGCGTGGAGCGGCACAAGGCCGAAGCGCTGGGCGAGAAGGCGGAAGGGGGCCGCCTTCATCAATGCCGCGCACGGCTCGAAAAGAAAGAAACCGCCCTCAAGGGGAGGCAAAGCCGCGCAGGCCGTGGCGTCCTGCTCCTCGGCGAGGGAGAAGGAGAAGGAAAGCCGGCCGTCGATGCAGAAAATCCTCGGTGAATCCGCCGGTTTTTGTGAAAAGTCCACATCAAAGAGCACCTCCTTCACCTCACCGCCGGAGCCCACCACGTGCACGTCGGTGCGGGCCTCGGAGGAGGCGAGGGAATGGAGGGCGGCCGTGATGTCGAGCATCGGGGAGAGTTTCACGATGAGGCGGCGCGTCTTCTCGCGCAGGAGAGGGAGCAGCGCGATGACGTTGGGCGTACAATCTTCGATGAATACGGTCTTTTTCCCCGCCTCGTCGCGGCGGAAAGGGTCGAGGAAGATGACGTCAGCCGGGGAGGTCATCGTGCGGAGATAGGCTTCGCCGTCGCCGTGTATGACAGTAGCGTGGGATAAACCGAGGAGCGGAAAATTATGTTGGGCCAGAAGGCAAAGGGCTTCGTCGCGCTCCACATACATAGCTTCCTTGAAACCGCGTGCCATAAAACTGAAATCTACGCCCAGCCCGCCCGTGAGATCGACAAGCAGGTTGCCGCCGGAGAGAAGGCCAGCCTTATAGCGGGCAGCCTCCTCGCCCGAACACTGCTCCAGCGGCAGGCGGGCGGGATAGTGCAACTCATCCACGGCGGCCCACGATGGCACCTTGTCCTTCAGTCGCTGCCAGCCCTCCACCTGACAAAGGATATAGCGTGACTCCTCGGGCGTGAAACCTTTGAGGTTCAGCGCGAGGGAATGCACGTCGGCAGTGCGGTGGGAAAGGATAAAGTCGTTGAGGGACATGATGCAGGGATATTCACAAGGAAAGTTTCGTGCTGCAAAGGTACAAAATTTTGCAATAAAAAGCAAGCGCGCGAAGCTTTTTCTGACACGAAATTTCGTAAGGCTCCACTATGTCCCCTTCCAGCGGAACAATGACGCGAAAAAAGGGCTGCCGACTTTCAAAAAGAGGCACCTCACATTATTATATATTATATTTTCTTGTCAGGGCTTGGTCAAGTGAAATAAACTTCGTAATTTTGTACTCGGAAATGTGCATTCAAATCATTATTAACCCTATAAAACATTACTTTATGAAGAAAACTTTACTCTTTCTCGTGGCCGCAATGGCTATGATTTGCAACACCGCAATGGCCGAGGACATCCTCTGGCAGGAAGATTTCAGCTCTTATGAAGCTGATGGCGTACCCGCTGGCGGCACTTACAAGTATGTATGCGTAGATGGCAACGGCCCCACCAAGATTTACGCCGAGAAACTCGCAGGCGGCGAGGTTCCTGAACTGCTTATCAACAAGTACGACACAAAGAAGCACCCCGAACCCGGAAGCTTCTCCGTGACGATTCCCATGAACGGCAAGAGCGGCGAGATGACCCTCTCCTTCAAGCGCAACGACAAGGCCCTCACCGTGACTGCCGTTGGTGCAGAACTGGGCAAGAGCACCCGCACCGGCAACACCGACGAGTATCCCGTCACCGTAGCTGCAGGTACCAAGGAAGTAACCTTCACCTTCACCGCCGGCAGCGCCAACGTACGCTTTGACGACGCCAAGCTGTATCAGGGCACCGCTCTGAAGCCCGCCGGCCTGAGTTGGGGCACCGCCTCCCGCGATGCTTTCCTCGGCAAGAGCAATGAAGAGAACAAGATTCCCACTCTCTCCAATGTGAACAACCTGCCCGTGACCTACGCCAGCAGCGAGCCCAGCGTAGCCACCATCAATGCCCAAGGAGTCGTGACCCTCGTGGCTGAAGGCAAGACTGTCATCTCCGCAGCCTTCGCCGGCAACGATGTTTACGAGGCTCAGACCGTGACCTACGAACTCACCGTGAAGCCCGCCGAAGATCCCTCCGAGAACATCAGCAACACCATCGAGACGGCCTACACCGTGGCCAAGGCACACGAACTCATCGTGGCAGGCAAGGGCCTCAGCAACAAAATTTATGTGAAGGGCATCATCACGAAGATTGACGAAATTGACATCGAAGGTACATACGGCAACGCCACTTACTACATCGGCGACACCGCAACCGATGAGAAACCTCTGGAAGTGTACCGCGGCTACGGCCTCGGCGGCCAGAAGTTCAACGCCGACGGTGCCACTCTCATCAATGAGGGCGACAACGTCGTTGTCTATGGCAAGGTGAAGGACTTCAACGGCACGCACGAGTTTGATTCCAGCAGTCAGATCGTCGTCCTCAACGGTCAGTATCCCGCAGGCATCCAGACCGTCATCGACGCCCAGGTTCAGGGTCGCATCTTCGACCTCCAGGGCCGCAGCATGGTGAAGACCCAGCGCGGTCTGAACATCGTGGGTGGCCACAAGGTACTCGTGAAGTAAGGCTTGCCGACAATCCTACAGTTGATACTCCTATTTTTACCCTCAATAAGAGCCCTCGCAAGTTTTGCGGGGGCTTTTTTCGGCTTTATCCTTGGCTATCTCCCGAGTATTTTGTATTTTTGCACCAAATAGCCTAATATGCAAGACGAAACAATCCTTGAAGAGCAGACACAGCAGCCTGCAAGCAACTATTCCGAAGACAACATCATCCATCTGGACGACACGGAACACATCCGCCGCCGTCCGGGTATGTACATCGGCCGACTGGGCGACGGTTCGCACCCCGAGGACGGTATCTACGTGCTCCTGAAAGAGACCATCGACAACTCTATCGACGAGTTCAACGCCGGCTTCGGCAAGAAGATAGAAGTGGAAATCGGTACAGCCGACACGGGCAGCCAGTACGCTGCCATCCGCGACTACGGCCGCGGCATACCCCTCGGCAGCCTTATCCCCGCCGTGAGCCAACTCAACACCGGCGGCAAGTATGACAACGATACTTACACGGCATCGGTGGGCCTGAACGGCGTAGGCCTGAAGGCCGTGAACGCGCTCAGCATAAAGTTTGTGGCAAAGGCAGTGCGCGACGGCGAATACCACGAGGCCACGTTCTCGTGCGGCAGGCTGACGGGCGATGTCAGCGGGCAGACCGAGGAGGAGAACGGCACCTATATCTATTTCGAGCCCGACCCCACACTTTTCCAGAACTACCGCTTCCACAGTGAGTTTGTGAGCGAGATGCTCCGCAACTACACGTATCTGAACACAGGCCTCGCCATCTTCAACAACGGCCACCGCACCGTGTCGCGCAACGGACTGGAAGACCTCCTCAACGACCGCATCACGGCACCCCTGCGCTACCCCATCGTCCACCTTCAGGGCGACGGCATAGAGATAGCCTTCACCCACGTGGCACAGAACGGCGAGGAATACTACTCCTTCGTCAACGGCCAGAACACCACGCAGGGCGGCACACATCAGGCAGCCTTCAAGGAACATATCGCCAAGACGATAAAAGAATACTTCGGCAAGAACTTCGACGTGGCCGACGTGCGCAACGGTATGGTAGCCGCCATTGCTATCCGCGTGATAGAGCCTACTTTCGAGAGCCAGACGAAAATCAAACTCGGCTCCCTCTATATGGCCCCTGAGAAGGACAAGCGCGGCAAACCTTTTGCCCTGAGCGGGGTGAGCGTGAACAAGTTCGTAGGCGACTTCATCAAAACGCAGGTGGATAACTACCTTCACAAACACACCGACATCGGCGAGGTGATGCTCCAGAAAATTCAGGAGAGCGAACGCGACCGCAAAGCCATCGCCGGTGTGCAGAAACTGGCCCGCGAACGCGCCAAGAAGGCCAACCTCCACAACAAGAAACTGCGCGACTGCCGCATACACCTCAACGATACGCCCCCCAAGCCCCGCAAGGGCGAGGACCAGCCCGAAGACCCGCGCTTCGATTCCAGCATCTTCATCACCGAGGGCGATAGCGCCAGCGGCAGCATCACCAAGTGTCGCAACGTCAACACGCAGGCCGTGTTCTCCCTCCGCGGCAAGCCCCTCAACTCCTTCGGTTTGACGAAGAAAGTGGTGTATGAGAACGAGGAGTTCAACCTCCTGCAGGCCGCCCTCAACATTGAGGAGAGCATCGACGACCTGCGCTACAACAAAGTCATCGTGGCCACCGACGCCGACGTGGACGGCATGCACATCCGCCTGCTGATGATTACTTTCTTCCTCCAGTTCTTCCCCGACCTCATCAAGAAGGGCCACGTATATATCCTCCAGACACCCCTCTTCCGTGTGCGCAACAAGAAGAAGGGCCTGAAGAAAGGCCAGCGCGCCGAGTTTGAGACCATTTACTGTTATTCCGAGGAGGAGCGCCTCGCCGCCATCGAGAAGCTGCAGCCCGCCCCGGAAATCACGCGCTTCAAAGGCCTCGGCGAGATAAGTCCCGAGGAATTCGTCCACTTCATCGGCCCCGAGATGCGCCTCGAACAGGTGCAACTCCACAAGGGCGACAAGGTGCAGGACCTCCTGGAATACTATATGGGCAAGAACACCATGGAGCGCCAGCAGTTCATCATCGATAACCTGGTGGTGGAGGAAGACCCAGTTACCCCCTCCGACGACCTTGGCTAAAGCCTCGGTCGCCACCTCCCCCTCTATGGGGAGGAATACTTACGAGCGACTACAATACTACGAGAGACCTTACAATAATATGAATAACAACGAATCCCAACCGCATGGCCTCCCCATAAAGGGGGAGGTGGCGCGCAGCGCCGGAGGGGGTACCTGCCTCTTCCCCGGCTCCTTCGACCCCTTCACCGTAGGTCATGCCAACATCGTGGAGCGCGGCCTGAGGATGTTCGACAAAGTTGTCATCGGCATCGGCGTCAACGTCCTGAAGACCCCCACCTCCGAGATGGAGCACCGCCTCGCCGCCATCCGTGCGCTCTATGAGGACAACCCCCACGTCAGCGTGGAGGCCTACACCGACCTCACCGTGGATATGGCCCGCCGCGTGGGCGCCACACACATCCTGCGCGGCCTGCGCTCCGTCCACGACTTTGAATACGAGCGCGACATCGCCGCCATGAACAAGCGTCTCAGCGGCATCGACACCGTGCTGCTCTTCACCGAGCCCGAGTACCAGTGCGTGTCGTCCACGGCCCTGCGCGAACTCATCCGCTACGGCAAGGACGTCAGCCCTTTCCTGCCGAAATAGCCGCGGCGGCGGCAACCTGCAAAGAATGCAGGCCCCGAAAGCACCAACCCTTGCTTTCGGGGCCTGCTTCTTTTTGTCCTCACACCCCGAAAAGAATTTTTGCACCCCCCTTGGCAATTTTTTGCTGTCGGCTGGCAAAAAATTGCTGTCGGCTGGCAAAAAATTGCCAAGGGGGTGCAAAAAATTGCCAAGGGGATTCAAAAAAATGCCAAGGGGGTGCAAAAAACTGCTGTCGGCCAACGTGCGCACCATAGGGACAGCACAACATGGGCAGGGGCGCGTCCTGTGAGTCCTTTGCCTCTATGTTCCTTTTTGTTCCATTTCTTATTGCTTTTTGTTGAAATTGCAATCTCGTAGTTTACAAAATGGGGGGGGTAAAAGCGGTTTTCGCTTGATTTATAGACTTTTTTTCTTGTCCTTCATTCCTTTATGTTAATTTTGCACCGCTTACCGCGTGCAGATGCGCACGAGCGCGCTATTTATATAATATGTATACTTAACTTTCGCAAGTCTTCGGGCTTGCTCAGGTTCAAAGGGCTTCGCCCGTTCTGGGCCGTTCAGTAAGTTCAAAAGCTACTTCTGCAATTACAAGTTGTTCCAAGGTAAACACTGAACAATCTGAACATTTTGAACACTTTGAACATTCAAGTGAGCATGCGAAACTTGAATATGTATATATTACTAAACACTATAATTTAACTACAAATTTCTATGAAACGTATCATTAACTATCTGATGCTGATGCTGGCGCTTACGCTTGCGCCCCTGTCAGCAGTGGCCGACAACCATGACACCGTCGTGCAAGACGAGAATGGTTACATCGCCTTTGGCCGTTACTTCTGGCAAGTGAACGGCCAGGCCAGCGGCGGCTACGAAGACCACTACTACGATGCCTCGAGCACCGGCGATGAACGCAACGCCCTGACCTCGTGGGCCGTGGATGGCAGTAATCCCAAAGAGTTGGAGGCCTATCTCCACTTACCCGCAGGCTCGACAAAGCTACAACTGGAGGTTTCCACCACTGGTAACGTGACCTTCCAGTTTATCGTGAAGACGGCCACGGGAACACAGCTTTCTTCCACGACAAAGACCGTAAGCGGTAGCAATACAAACACCCTGGTGGATGTGATGAGCAACGTGAGCCTTCCCGCCAGCGCCTACTACAGCGTACGCATCAAGCCGACGAGCGGCCACGCCAACATCTCAAAGATTACCCGCTGGAAGGTAACGAAGACCAGCAGCGAGCAGGCCTACCTGCCCGACTACCTCTCCTCTCCCTCCGTTCATACCAACGAGTGGAAGACCACCGACACCAGTGCCCCCTCCGGTAACAGCTACGACTGGACCTATGAGGAAGTGATGATTCCTGAGGAAAGCGACATCGTGGGCACCTACTGCATGAGCCTCGGCGTGCTCGGCGGCTATATGGGTATCCAGGTGAACGGCAACAACACGCACGACATTATCTTCTCAATGTGGGACAACGGTTCCACCGACAGTGACCCCAACCTCCCCGACTATCTGCGCTCCGGCTCCCTCGACGGCAACGGCGGCGTAGCCCTCACCCGTTTCGGCGGCGAGGGTACGGGTGCGAAGGCTTTCCGCTCAGGACAGTACTGGGTGCCTGGCAAGTGGGTGCAGTTCCTCTGCAACGCCCGTCCCGAACTCGTGACGGTGGAGACGGCCAGCGGCCCCATCACCTATACCAACACCCTCGTCACCGCCTGGTATAAGACCGAAGGCGGCGCCGACAACGTGACGAACGCCGAGGAAGGCGAAGACCAGTATGACGGCTGGCACTACATAGCTACCCATCGCCTCTCCGGCGGCAACAACTACTTCGGCGGCTGGTACTCCTTCCTGGAAAACTACAACTGGCCCACCGGCAATATGAAGCGCACGGCCTACTACCGCAACGGTGCCATGCATGCCCTGAACAGTGGCAAGTGGAGCCACCGCAATGTAGTAAGCTGCTCCCACACCGACGGCGGCAATGCTGCCGGCAAGCGTAACGACTACGGCTCGGGCATCGCTACCGTTGACGGCGAGCCCGCCTTCTATATGACTAATGGCGGCTTGGCCGATGAGCCCTTCGCCCAGAATCAGACAATGACGCTGAAGACAGACTTCGTGCCCGTGACGCAGGCAACGATGGACAAACTCCTCGGCCGCGTGGACAAGGCCATCCAGAAGGAACAGGAGCGCAAGTTGGCTGAAGAGCTGGGCAACGCCCGCGAACAGTTGAGCAACACGGGCTTCACCGTGATAGCTGCAAGTTCCGAGGCTACCAACGAAGGCACCGGCAACAGAAAGGAAGCCGTCGTTGACGGCAACGAAAGCTCCTATTGGCACACCAACTGGGGCTCTGGCTCTGGCTCGCAGAACTATCCTTACACCCTCGACATACAGCTCAGCGAAGAGATGCAGGCTGAAAACATTGAGCAGATTGTGCTCTATCAGGGCCGCGGCACGAGTTACCGTGCCAAGACCGTTGAGGTGTATTATTCCACCAACAACAGCACATGGACAAAGGTAGGCAGCGAGTTCACCCTGGACGACGTAGCACGCCCCACGCTCACTCTGGCCTCTGTCATCACCGGCAAGAAGTATATTCGTCTGAAGTTCAACACCGGCTATGGCACTCACCTCGTCCTGAATGAAATCTATTTCAAGACGGCTCCCTCCCACGAGGCCATCGACGAACAGATAGAAGCCATCCTTGCCAAGGAAAACCGCTTCGACGGCTACCCCACCTCTGACCTCGCAGCCCTGAAGACCGCCTACAACAACGGCAACTGGACTGACGTGACGGCTATTCAGGCAGCCCTCACCAATCTCGCCGCCAACGGCACCATCCTGAAGTACGGCACACCGACGTCCACCGCCGCCCTCGGCTCCTTCAAGGCCTATCAGCTCCACAATGCCAAGGGCCTCGGCGACCTTATCGTAAACACCACGCCCGCCGTGGCTGCCGACAACACCGTCGATGTAACCAGTCTCTACAACAACTGGCAGCTGCTGACCTCCGCAGAATACGGCAAGAGTTACCTCTACAATATCGGTGCTCAGAAATTTCTGGCTTTCAAGAGCGGCGTGGCTACACTTACCGATAAGCCTACCCCCGTCACCGTCGGCACGCGCTCCAGCGGCGGCACATTCGAAGGCTTCACCTTCCAGTTTGCAGAAACCACCAACGGTTATCTCACGGCCAATGGTACCAGCGCTACCCTCGGTGCCAGCACCACCGACGGCGCCGTTTGGCAGCTTCGCGACAACTACGGCATCACACCCGATGCCGTGAGCGTAAACGAACTCCTTGAGGACATTGATGAAGCCAACGACATACCTGCCGTGCGCCTCACCTTCTCAGGAACGAGCAACAGCGGCAAGACAGTAACAGTAACTGACCAGCACGGGAATGTTATTTCTGGGGCTACGGCTACCATTACGAGCATTCAGAAACACAATGGCGGTACACTTTCCAACACCACGCTTCAGACGGCAAGTTCAGACATCTTGACCCCTGTTTATGACAACACTGGTACTAACCAGGGTTGGGAAGTTACTTTCCAGATTACCGGCTTGACTTCCGGATCTTTCAATAAGGCAAAAGTTGACCTTCACGCCTTGAATAGTAGCGGAGGTTACCAGAATGACAGTTACATCAAGTATTGGGACATGACCGTTAGCACCAATGGCACTGCCCTGGGCACAGCCAGCCGCTGCGACATCAGCAATCCCAATTATGGCAACAACCCACGCCATCATGAGTTCTCTGTAACAGGTTCCGAAGTAAACTATAGCAGCCCCCTGACCCTCAAGCTTCGCTTAACGAAAGTGGAAGGCGCCGGTTGCTTCTGCGGTGTCAAGTATATTGACTTGGTAAAGGAAACGGCAGAGGAAACTGACGAGCCCACCGGTGGCTTTGTGAAGATAAGCACGGATACAAAGAAGTATTACTATTCCATCCGCAGCTACAATCACAATAGCGATTACGCCCATTACATCGGCGATGCCGCTTATCTGAAGGCTTCTTCCTCCAAGGACGCCTCCGCCGTGTTCTACTTTACTGAAGGTACGGGCGGCAACGAAACTTATCAGGCTGTGCAGGTTCGTAACTATACCGCTGATGCCAGCAAGATGATGACCGGCATGAACACTTGGGGCACGACAGCCAAGAACTGGTATATCAGTCAGGCTGGCTCACGCGAGAATGCCTTCAATATCACACCGGGTACGAGCAAGGGTAACGACTGTTGGAATCACCAGACGGACATCAAGACCTGGAGTGCCGATGACGGCTCTGCCTGGTACATCGAAGAAGTTCCCTCCACCGAACTCACCGTGGCCGTACATGGCCTTACAGGTCAGGGCGGCGTGTCCTACAACGGCACGACCTACGCCAATGGCCAGAAGTTCACCGCTTTCTTTGAAACTCCCGTACTTGAAGCTACAGCCGTAGAGGGTTACACGGCCACCATCACCGTCTATAAAGGCGTAGCCAACGTGGATTATACACAGAACGACCCCTTCTTCTCAAGCGTAAGCAACCCTGCTTATCATCAGATACGCTTCAAGAACAGCAGCAGTGCCTATATCACATCTTCGGACGTTGACAGCAACAATCAGCAGTTGAAGACCACCGCCACCGCCACCACCACTTGGGCCTTCATAGGCTCTTTGGATAGTTTCAAGCTCCTGAGTAGTGATGGTAGCTATATTGGAGTGAACAGCGATAGCAAACTTATCAAGACTGATGCCGAACATGCTACGAACTTCACAATTGTGCGTGATGACGCCACTACCTTTGAAATTGTTCAGACATCTGCAAAGGGTAACGGCTTCAACTGTTGGACAGGCCTTGGTGCTGGGAAATATATAGGATTCTGGGGTGTAGGCGACAACAACAACAAACTTGTTTTCTATAATCCCGAGAACTTGCAGCAAATAGCCCCCATCTTCCCCCGCTCCGAATACGACATCGAGGGTGCCGCCTCCTTCACAGCTCCCAGCAAGAACACGCTGTGGTACACCGAGGCTCCCAGCACCAACTACAACAACTGGATGGAGTACTCCCTGCCTATCGGTAACGGCGACTTCGGCGGCAGCGTCTTCGGCGCCGTGATGAACGACAAGATCACCATCAACGAGAAGAGCCTCTGGGACGGCAAGTCCGAGACCAACTACAGCTATGCCGGCTACGTCAAGATGGGCAACGTCTGGGTGAAGAACCTCAGCACGGCCTTCGACACCAACGGCGTGAAGAACTACGTACGCTACCTCGACATCGACAACGCCGTGGCAGGCGTAGAGTTCAGCGACGCCCAGGGCACCCAATACACCCGTACTTATATTGCCAGCGAACCCGACAACGTGATGGCTGTACGCTACACCGCTACGGGCACCAACAAGCTCAATCTCCAGTTCGCCTACGAGCCCGGCGGTCAGCTTACCAGCAGCAGCGAGAGCGGCAAGAAGCCCACTACGGAATACGCCGTCAGCGGCCTCGTAGGCACTGCCAAGTTCAGCGGCAAGCTCCCCGTCGTATCCTACGCTTCGCAGATGACCGTCAAAGCTACCGACGGCACCGTGACCGAGGACTATAAGGGCATCACCGTAAGCAATGCCACCGAGGTTATCGTTTACCTCGCCGGCGGCACCGACTTCACGGCCGCACACCCAGCCACCTCCTTCGTGACGGGTCAGGCCGCACAGCTTCCTTCTGAAATGGCCAGTCGCATCAATACGGCAAGTGCCAAGACCTGGGAGAGCATCCTCTCTGCTCATAAGAGCAACTTCCAAGGCTATATGGGCCGCGTGGCCATCGACCTGAAGAAGAACGGAGCCTCCGTCTCTTCCAGCAAGAACACCAAGGAGCTGGTAGATTACTACAACACCGGCGACAACAAGAGCACGGCCGACGGCCTCTACCTCGAGCAGCTCTACTACAACTACGGCCGCTACCTGCTCATCAGCAGTAACCGCAACAGCTCCGTGCCCAACAACCTGCAGGGCCTCTGGAACGATACCGACAACGGCAATGCCCCCTGGCACTCCGATATCCACACCAACATCAATATCCAGATGAACTACTGGCCCGCTGAGCCCAACAACCTCAGCGACCTCCACAAGCCCCTGCTCGACCACATCAAGATGCTGGCCGACGCTCCGGGTCCGAAGAATCAGGCTGTGACCGCTAACACCCGTGCCGGTGCAAGTAATGTCAATGTAGGTTGGGTCATCAACACCGAGAGCAACCTCTTCGGCGGTATGTCCACCTTCAAGGACAACTACACCATCGCCAACGCCTGGTACGTCACCCACCTCTGGCAGCACTACCGCTACACGCTGGACACCGAGTTCCTCAAGAGCGCCTTCCCCGCCATGCTGAGTGCCTCCAAATACTGGTCACAGCGCCTCGTGCAAGGCACCGACGGCTCCTACGAGTGCCCCAACGAATGGTCGCCCGAACATGGTCCCGACGAGAATGCTACGGCTCACAGCCAGCAGCTCGTGCGCGAACTCTTCGACAACACCATCGATGCAGCCACCGCCATCAATGCCGTAAGCCTCGGCCTTATGACACAGGCCGAACTTACCGACCTCACGACCAAGCGTGCCAGCCTTGACCTCGGCCTGCGCACGGAAACCTACACTGCAGGCAGTGGCTGGAACTCCCTCATCCCGACAGGCACCGAAATCCTGAAGGAATGGAAGACCAGCCCCTACACCAGAGGTGAGAACCAGCACCGCCACACCTCCCACCTCATGGCTCTCTATCCCTTCAGCCAGCTGACGCAGAATGTAACTACTGCCGACGGTACCACCTATACGGCACAGCAGCTCTTCGATGCCGCCAAGGCATCCCTTATCCAGCGCAGCGACAACTCCACGGGTTGGGCTATGGGCTGGCGCGTCAACCTCTGGGCCCGCGCCCTCGACGGTAATCACGCGCGTACATTAATTAATAATGCGTTGAAGCACGCCCGCAGCTATGGCACCGACCAGGGCGCCGGCGGTATCTACTACAACCTGTGGGATGCCCACGCTCCCTTCCAAATTGACGGTAACTTCGGTGTCTGCGCCGGTGTCAGCGAAATGCTGCTCCAGAGCCACACCGGCACCATCCAACTCCTCCCCGCCCTTCCCGAAGCATGGGCAGAAGGCAGCATCACCGGCCTCAAGGCCGTTGGCAACTTCCAGGTTGACCAGGAGTGGGCCAACAAGAAACTCGTCAAGGCCACCATCGTCAACAAGCACAGCGCCGCTCAGGACCTCTATGTACAATATAAGGCCCTCGGCGAAACAAGCGACTTCGACCTCACAACCGTTAAGGTTACTGTGAACGGCGTAGAAACCACTCCTGTACTCGTAGAAGGCAAGGGCTACAAACTCGCTGCCGTAGCAGCCAATGCCAAGGTTGTCATCAATATCTCTGGTGAGGAAGAGTCGGAGGCCATAGATGTGGAGTACACCCTTACTCCTGCCGATAAGGCTACCGTAGCAAGCACCGACTTGGCAAAAGTTTATGTCAAGTTCACGGGTGATATCACCGATGTATGGCTTTCAGAAGAAGGAGAGATGAGCGAATATGTTCCTACGCTCACCAATGCTGGCGGCACGAAAACCGTACGCGCTACAGCCTTTGATGCCAATGAGGATACCAATGTGTCCAGCATCGCAGACTATACCATCTTCTTCCCAACTACAGACTTGGCAGAAGGCCAGTGGACGCTTACCATTCCTCAGGGTTCGTTCGTTACGCTTGATGTCAATGACTACACCAAGATGCTTGAAGTGAAGGCAATCACCGCCACCTATACTATAGCCGCTTCCGATGTTATCGCCACCCTCACAATCAATGGCGAAGAGACCAATTATTATGTAAGCGACACTGAAATAGTTCTCAACGACGGCGAGACAGGCCTCACGAAGGTCGTAATCCCCAATGATGTTGACGATGTCGATGTAACCTACACCCGTAATTTCACAGGTAAGAATGCAACGGCATGGCAAGCATGGTATGTACCTTTTGACTACACCCTTACATCCGCAGATGTTGATGCATTTGATTTTGCTTTCATCTGGACACTGAAGGTGGATGTTAAAACGGGTAAGGCCACTAACATAGTTTATGAAGACCTCGTAGCCGGCGATGTTTTGGAAGCCAATACTCCCTACCTCATCAAGGCTAAGGCTGCTACCACTGAACCATACGAGTTCAATGCAACTAGCCTGCGTGTCACAGAGGAAAATAGTATATACTGCTCTACCACAGGATTCAGATATGATTTCGTAGGTAACTACGAGAGTTTCGTTCTCAGCGAGTGGCCATACTATGCTCTTGACAACTCTGGAGCATTTGCCTATACTTCCAGCGCAACATACAAACTTCAGCCTTATCGTTACTATATGTACATTACTGATAAAGAGACCAGTGAAGTGCTTGATCCCCACGACCCCAGCAATGTGCAGAAAATGACCTTAATCCACCGAGGCGAAAACGATGAACAGACGACCTCCATCAACGTAATCAACAGGAACGACAACCGCGCTACCACCGTTGATTTGACTGGCCGCCACGTAAGCTATCCTCGCGCCGGTGTATTCATCTCAAATGGTAAGAAGTACATTGTAAAATAAGTATATGAAGAAGATATATAGTATTCCTTCTGCAAACTATGTAGAGCGTGCTTGTGAAAGCAAGATGATGGGCGGTACCATTCCTATTAAAGATGGAGAGGGAGACTTCACCAATCGCCAAGATTTCGGTGAATTCACCTCTACCTGGGATGATTCCGACTCCGACCTCTAACGATAAAGCGCGTACTGAATCAATAATATAATAAATACAAAATGAAAAAATTTTTAACCTTTCTTGCTCTCTGTTGCCTCGTGGTGACGGGAGCATGGGCTCAGGCTTCTGCTTCTACTCAAAAGGCAGCTGCTGAGGAAGTTATCAACGATTTCATGGGTACGGGCTCCGGCCTGACGGTGAATGTCACCATTGACCCGAACATGAAGGTCAATGGCAAGGACAAGTTCACCTACACGCTGAGCGGTTCGACGCTCAACATTACAGCGTCGAACGGTGTGTCCGCCTGCCGTGGTTTCTATGACTTCACCAAGAGCAACGGTGCGGGCATCTGCTCCTGGAGCGCCAACCGCTTCAAGGCTCCCGCCAGCCCCACAACCACCAGCAAGACTGTCACCTCTCCCTATCGTGACCATCAGTACCTCAACGTAGTGACCTACGGCTACTCCATGCCCTATTGGGATGAGAACCGCTGGGACAAGGAAATCGCCTGGATGGCTCTCCACGGCATCGACATGCCTCTGATGCTTGTCGGCTCGGAGACTATCTATCGCGATGTGTTCAAGGCTCTGTATAGTACTTCCGACGCGGAACTGGACGTGTGGGAGGTAGGCCCTGCTCATCTTCCCTGGATGCGTATGGGTAACCTCGCCGGCAACAGCTTCGACGGTCCTCTGGGCGACCACTGGCACAGCAAGCAGAAAGCCCTGGCCAAGCATATCCTTAAGAAGATGGGCGAGCTGGGCATGAAGCCTGTCGTTCCTGCCTTTGGCGGTTTTGTTCCGCCAGCAGTGGCTCAGCGGTTGGGCAACGCCAGCACCACCGGTTGGGGCTGGGTTCCCAATAACTACAAGAACTACCGCCTCACTCCCACCGCCGGCACCGGCGGACAGGATGGCGAGTTTAAGAAAATCGGCAAGAAGTTCATCGAACTCTGGGACCAGGAATATGAGTCGTCCTATGGCTCACAGTTCAAGTACTACCTCTCCGACTCCTTCAACGAAATGGACGTGCCATTCGAATCTGCCACTCTTCAGACTTATGGCGAGCAGATTTATGGTGCCATCAAGGAAGGCTCCGGCAACAACGATGCCGTGTGGGTGACCCAGGGCTGGGAGTTTGTCTATGGCTCTGGCAAGTGGACCAACGGCTCCACCTCCGATGCCAAGTACAAGGCCCTCACCGCTGGCGTGCCTCAGGGTAAGTTCATGTCGCTCTATATGTCGCCCGAATACGGCAATGGCAAGTGGAGCAGCTACGACAACTTCGATGGCGACGACTGGGTTTACACCATGCTCCCCAACATGGGCGGCAAGAACTTCTGGACTGGTAACCTGCAGAACTATGCCACCACATGGCCCAAGTCAATGGCCAACAGCGGTGCCGCCAGCAACTGCACCGGCTGGGGCATGACGATGGAGGGCATCGAGTACAACGAAATGCTCTATGAACTCATCGCCGATATGGGCTGGACAGAGCCCTCCACGGGTAAGGATCTGAACAACTGGGTTCTCGAATACGGCAATGCCCGCTACGGCAGCGACAAGTACTCCCAGAAGTTCAAGAACCTCCACACCACGATGCGCAACACCGTTTATACCTCCTATATCGACCATGCTAACTTCGGCTGGCAGGGTAATAATAAGAGCGGTGGATACTACAACGCCGGCAACATCGGCACAACCAACGATGCCTTCTTCGAGGGCTTTGAGGCCTTCTTCGGTGACGAGAATATAGGTGAACTGAGAACCATCGCCGAAGGCAGCGGCCTTGACGAAACCATGCGTGCCGACCTCATTGAGTTCTCCGCATTCTATGCCGCCGCCCGCGTGGAGAAAATCTGTAAGCGCATCACCACCGCCAACAACACCGGCAACAAGACGCTCGCCAACGAACTCATCACAGAGCTTGACAAAGTGATGACCGACATGGACTATATCCTCACCGGCCACCCCATCTACGACGAAGCCAAATGGGAAGCCAAGGCTCGCGCCCTGGCCGGCAGCGACGTGGATACGCAGAAGAAATATGTGAAGAATGCCCGCCGTATCGTCACCACATGGTATGGTAATCACCAGAGCCACGAGGCCGTCAACGACTATGCCAGCCGTATCTACGCCGGCATCATCCGCGACTACTACCTCCCCCGCCTGAAGGCAGAACTCAACCAGCTCGTCAACGGCACGGCTTGCAACCTGCGCGACATAGAACGCACCTTCACCCCCAACGGCGATGTGGCTACCGATGCACCTGAACTCTCCACGCCCGGCTACTATCTGGGTAATGACGAGAAGACCTTGGTGGCCGGCGGCATGACAAGTTCCAATACCTCCGACGCTGTCCTCTTGGCCAACATACAGGCCCTCGTGGAGGAAGCCCGTGAGGCCGGCGAGATTATCATTGAGAAAAACAATCTCACCGTCAGCACCGACGCCGCGACACACTGGTATTTCGTCAACTCCAACAATCCTTCCTATACCGACCGCTCCCTCACCGCAACGGAAGTGGACGGCGTGAAGAGCACCGTCAAGGCTCAGACCACCGAGGCCACAAACGAGCAGATATGGCGCTTCGTCGATAACCACGACGGCACCGTCCGCATGGAAAACCGCAACGGCCAGACGCTCACTTGGGAAAACGGTACCGCCAAGACATACATCGCCAGCATCAACGCCGGCATGAGCTATGAACTTGACGAGGCCAACACCCGCTACGCCCTCATTCCCGAAGGAATAGGTGCAAACAAGGCTCTTCACATGAACAATGCCAACGGCGTGCCCGAAGCATACGGCTACAAGGATGCCGGCACCACCAATTATTATTCCGGTTCCACCTGGACACTCTCCAAAGCCGACGGCTACATCGGCGTGCCCTCCGACGAGGATTTCGCCCGTATCACCCGCCGCTTCCAGGGCTTCCAGACCAGTGTGTGGGGCACAGGCTCCTACGGCAGCGTAGGCCAGCCCAAGAGTGCCGCCGCACTTCAGGCGGCCATTGATGCCGTGGCTACCCGCGACCTCGCCCTGGCCACCTACACCGACTACCTCGCTACCTACGACACAGCCCTGAAGACCAACTTCAACCTGCCCACCGATGCCGAGGCCCTCAAACTCTTCGACCTCATCATCAGTGCCTTCCAGATTGACCCCAACATCAACTGCAATACGGAAGACCAAGCCACCTTCAAGGCTGCCCTTCAAGCCGCACAGACCGCTCTGGCCGGCAATGCCACCGGCAATACGGCCACCACTGCTGCCACCACCCTTGAGGCAGCCGTCAAGGCTTTCATCACCAATGCCGCCAGCTTCCCTTATGTTTCCAAGGCTCCTGCTAACGGCCAGTTTGATGAAGGCAGCAAGGTCATCACCATGAAGGTGAAGAAGTCTGGCTATATCACTACGGATGCCGTGGATGGAAGCCAGAACTTCAAACTGAACAACAGCACGGCTCCCACCACCAAGGCCGGCTACTGGATAGTAAGCGGCAACGACTCTCAGGGCTACTCCTTCTACAATGTCGGTGCAGGCGCCACCAAGGTGCTCGGCATGACAGGCAGTGAGGGAAATGCCCGCGCCAAACTCTATGATGTCAGCAGCACCAGCGGCGTTACCACCAAGTTCTTCTACAAGAAGAATCAGAATGGTGACCATTGCTTCTACATCAGCGGCAATAATGCTTGGAATGACCGTGATTCTTACCTCGCCCTCTGGAATGATGCAAAAGCCTTCGGTACAGATAACGGCTCTGCCATCGTTATCGCCACCGTTGAGAATGTAGATCTCACCCCCGAGGAACCTGGCACCGAAAGTCTCCCCACCGACGGCTCTTGGACGGAGTCATCATGGGTAAAGGCCAACTCCTCCACGCCTACCTCCAATTTCTACGAGTGCGTAAACATTGATATCCCCAATGTTGCCGTGGCTACGGCCGGTGATGTCACCGTGACAATGACATACAAGAATGGTAATCACCGTCAACTTCTCGAGGGTGTCGAACTCATTGATGCCAACGGCAATGTTGTGGCTTACGATTATCACAATGGTAGCACCGGAGGCAGTCACAGCCAAAACACTTATACCCTCAACAATGTTGCCGCTGGCACTTATACCGTGCGCTGCTGGTCCAACAACCGCTCCGACAATGATTATATTGACTGCAACGGCACCATTACCGTGGCTGGTGCAGCCTCTGCCACTAAGAACTGGAGCAAGCAAGACTGGACGAACGACAACAGCCTCTTAGTGGCTGCTGGCCTCAAAGCTCTTTATACTACACGCGTCGGAACCAACAACTATTGGCACATGGATTCCGAACGGGTCACCTTTACAACGGATTCCGAAGTTGAGGTTACCTACACCTACACTGCCGGAAGCGAGCGTGTTGACCTTATCGGCGTGGAACTCCTCGATGCCAGTGGCAATCTCGTCCAGACCGCAGGAACTTATGATGGCCATGCCGGTTATGCAGGAAATCCCAACAAGAATAACACCTACACTCTCAATGTCCCTGCCGGCACATACACCATCCGCACTTGGGCCAACTATGTGCGCAGCATTTCTGGCACGAAGGGTAATATTTCCTATACTATCACAGCAAAAGAGCCCGAGCCCACCGATAGCAATCCTGCTACGGACATCCGTGTGACGTTCACCAACAGTGGCTCCATTTGGACAGACGTAGGCTTTACGGCGAATGCCACCGACGCTGACGACAATGTCGTGCAGGGTGTGACGGTATCTGCTTCTGGTACAAGCAATCCCAAGAATCTTAATGTAGGTGCTGACAAACTGGGAATTAACTATCAGACCAGTGGCAGCGGCAGCCTTACTCTCAATTTCAACATTTCCAATCTCCCTGCCGGCTCAAGCTTCAACTGCATCAGCCTGCCGATGTATGCCGTAAATAGTGGTGGCAACTATCAAGGTCCTGATGCTGGCACAAGTCATATAAACGTTACCGTTACCGTCAAGGAAGGTGAGACGACTCTTTATACAGGTACCATGCAGAACTTCAACATCACCGAGCAGAAGAATGGTAACCTAAACAGCGGCCTTGTCTTCAACAGCGACTCTCCTATCACGATAACGGGCACGTCTGCCACCGTCAGCTTCACAATTACCAAAGGCACCACGAACAACGGTTGCTACATGGCCCTCCAGAGCCTGAACCTGACAACCGAAGGTGAAGAGCCCGTAACGGCCACCTATACTCTCACACCTGCAGCCGGTAATGTTGAAGCCTCTGACTTGGCTACCATAACCCTCGCCTTTACGGGAGACTTTGAGGGAGTGACCGCTCTCACCGAGGATGAGATGGAAGACTATGTTCCCACTTTGACTACAGCAGATGAAGGTTGGGCTTGGATTGAAAGCTTCACCATGAATGATGACGGCACCTTCAGTATCTGTTTTGATGCCTCCGACATCACCGACGGCGAATGGACACTCACCATCCCCGAAGGAACCTTCACGACATTGGATGATAATGCCCAGTCTGTACCTGTTGCCGAAATCACTGCCACCTACAATGTGTCTTCCGCTGCCCCTGCTGAAGTTGTCGCCACCCTCACAATCAATGGTGTCGAGACCAATTACTATGAAGGCAGCGACATTGTTCTCAACGACGGTGCGACAGGCCTCACGAAGGTCGTTATCCCCAATGATGTTGACGATATCGATGTAGCCTACACCCGCACTTTCACTGGAAACAATGCAACGGCATGGCAGGCATGGTATGTACCTTTCAGGTACACCCTCACATCCGAGGATGTTGATGCCTTTGATTTTGCTTACATCTGGACACTGGGAGTAGATGTTAAAACGGGCATGGCTACTAACATTATTTATGAAGACCTCGTAGCCGGCGATGTTTTGAAAGCCAATACTCCCTATCTCATCAAGGCTAAGGCTGCTACCACTGAGCCTTACGAGTTCAAGGCAACTGGCTTGTGTGCTACAGAGGAAAATCATATCGACTGCTCTACTACAAAGTTCGAATATGATTTCGTAGGTAACTACGAGAGCTTCGTTCTCGGCGAGCAACCTTACTATGCTCTTGACAACTCTGGAGCATTTGCCTATACTTCCAGCGCAACATACAAACTTCAGCCTTATCGTTACTATATGTACATTACCGAGAAGAAGACGAATAGTATTCTTGACCCCCACTCTTCCAGCAATGTACAGAAAATGACCTTGATTCACCGAGGCGAAAACGATGAGCAGACGACCTCCATCAACACAATCAACAGGAACGACAACCGCGCTACCACCGTTGATTTGACAGGCCGCATCGTAAGCAATCCTCGCGCCGGTGTATTCATCTCAAATGGAAAGAAGTGCATTATAAAATAAGTTATGTACATGAAGAAGATATATCGTACACCCTCTGCAATCTATGTAGATCTTGCTTGTGAAAGCAATATGATGGGAGGTTCCATCCCTATTAAGCCAGGAGAGGGTGATTTCGGCACCAAGCGTCAGGATCTCAACAATTCCTCTATCTGGGGTTATTCCTATGAATCCGATTCCGACCTCTAACGACTGACCTCGTACTGAATATAAGCGGCCTCGCCAAGTTGGCGGGGCCGCTTTGTCTGTATGCTCGGCATGAGCGTAAGCATCCTACTGAATGCACATTGCAGCAGTTGTAGTTTAGTAATGGTAAAAAAATTATTGTTGTCCGGGGAAAAAGAAAGTAATCTTTCGTAGCCCTTGTAAATGCAGGAGTTTTGGGAGGTTATGGGTAGGAGGGGCTTACTTTTTAACCTGCAACGACAAAGCGCCGAAGGTGCGACAGATTGGAGGATAGG
>JAZRYH010000073.1:0-71835 GCA_045600685.1 Alloprevotella sp.
CTGGCTGGGTTGTGTAACCCCTTCGGGGTATGCGTAAGCCCCCTCGCATAGGAATCTTTCAAATCACCTGCATTTACAAGAGGTTTGAAAGATTACACTTATTTTCCCCGGACAACAATAGATAAAAATACATTGTCTGCCAAATTGTGTAGGGGTGATAAAATAAACACACCATTTTGTAAAAATTTTTTACATTTTTACCCCTCAAAAACGGGCCGTATTTTCAAAAATTTTTTTTGCGTTTACTTCTGTGCGATTCTGAGAGAAGTTGCTATGTGGCTGATTCTCTAGCGTTTAACACAAGAGCAAATAAAAACGCCCCCCTAAAACCCTCTCTACACCCCCTTATAGGCGAAAATCCATGCGCGATTTTGTCCCAACTCGCAGCACTCCCCCCTCGGGGGAGCGGGGAGGGGGTCTGTCCTAAAGCCCTATTAATCGCAACTAAAGCCCTTTTAGTTGAAATTATCTCCCTTTTAGTTGAAACAATCGCCCTTTCATTTTTTCCGATGTCCCTTTTAGTTTTTTCTAAAATAGGGTATCGGGAAAAATGAGTGATATCTTGGAAAAAATTGATGGAATTTTGGAAAAATTTGTACTGATTACAAATTTTTGAAAACGGGTGTTTTTTGGCCGAAGGCGGGTTTAGATTGTCGCGAGCCTCGAAAACGGTCAAAAATCCATACAAAAATTTGTCAAGATTTTCTACACCTTCGCAGAGAATAAAAATCGCTCAAAAGGAAACATGACAAAGCCTCTTTCAAGCCGCCCCTATACCTTGCGCAAAAGCACCCACAACACTACGGGAGCGCCAAAGAGGGGCGTGAGGACGTTGAGGGGCAGAATGCCGGTGCCCCACACGAGAGCGGGCAGCATGCAGAAAAGACGGCAAGCGAGCATGACGATGCAGCCCCAGAGAATCGTGGCGGGGATGACGCGCTGATGGGCATCGGTCTTCACCAGCGTGCGGGCAAGATGGGGCACGGCGAGGCCAATGAAGGCGATGGGGCCGCAGAGAGAGGTGACCAGTGCACACTGAAAGCTCACGAAAACGAGGAAGAGGGTGCGCAGCCGACGCACGTCGTAGCCCACCGTGGCGACATAGGGCTCGCCGAGGAGGAAAGCGTTGAGAGGCGAGCGGAAGACGTGGAGCAATAACGCGCAGATTACCATCAGAGTAAGGGCAATCATTGCAAGTGGCAGTGGAACGCCGCCAAGCGTGCCCAAACCCCACACTACGAAGTGCTGGATGCCGTCGGCCGAGGCGTAGAAACTGAGCACGCCGATGAGGCTGCTGAGCAGGAAATTGAGCATCACGCCTACGAGGAGGAGGGTGGTGCGATGAGCCACACGGCGGCTGAAGAATACGAGCAGGCAGGTGACGGCGACGGCCGCCAGGAAGGCTGCCGCGAAAGCCGACAACTGGAGCGTGCCGCCCACCGCCGTCTGTGCCGCAGAGAGTCCCAGGGCACTGCCCGCGAGCATCACGATGCCGCTGCCCAGAGAGGCTCCGGCCGTGACGCCCAGCACGGAGGGGTCGGCCAAGGGGTTGCCCATGAGCGTCTGCATGACCAAGCCTGAGAGGGATAGGCCTATGCCGGCGGCAAGAGCCATGAGAACTTCAGGCATACGGAGTTGCCACACGATGAAATCGGCCGTGGCGGCGGGCACGTCGGCGAGGCTTACGCTGCCTACGAGCATGTTGGCGGCCACAAGGAGCAACAGCACGCCTATGGGCAGCAAAGACCTGAAGACTACGTGAAAAGGCATGGAGGGAGGGAACTTGTGCATGGAGAAAAGGAGGAGGAGGGGAGTTTATTCCAGCGGGCGGAAATAGACTTGAGTGCCTTGCATGAGGTCTTGAAGAAGGCGGTCGGGATGGAAAGGCGTCTGCTCGAAATAGGGACGGCGAAGCGTGTTGCAGCCATAGACGTGGCGCTCGCGAAAAGCCTTGATACGCGCGGCCACTGGGCACTGACGGAGGAGCTCTTCGTAAGTAAGGTCGGCGGGAGCGGCATATTTGATGAGCCAGACGTCGGCCCCGGCAGCCGTGGCCAGTACCTGTTCCACGGAAAGGGGCACGGAAGCCGTCCCTGCGGGAATGGACGAAGGCAGAGAGAAGCCTGCGTCGCGATAGAGGCGGGCGAGATAGCTGTCGGCGGCGGGAAGATACCACGTGCCGCCCTGCGGGAGGTCGGAAAGGAGGAGAGGACGGTCGGGGCGCCGGGAAGCGATGCAGCAGAGGGAATCGTAGCGCGCCTCCACCTGCGCAAAGAGGCTGTCGGCCTGCTCTCCGCGCCCCACGAGGCGGCCTATGACGCGGGCCCACTCGGCACGGCCCAAGGGAAGGGGCTCCAGATAATCGACAAGGGGGACTATGGGCTTTCCGAGACGCTCGAAGGCCGCACGGTCGGCGCCTTGAACATCGGAAAGGAGGAGAGCATCAGGGCGGGCAGCGGCCAGGCGCTCGCAGTCGGGGGCGAGGCATGAGCCGAAAGCGGCTATGCGGCCGGAATCGAGGAGGGCGTGAAGCGCGGAGTCGGCCACATAACCGGCATCGCACACCCCGACGAGGCAGTCTGCGGCTCCGAGTTCGCGGATGAGGGCAGCATGGAGCGTCTCGGCGGCCAAAACGCGGCGGTAGGGCCCCGGCACGGAGTCGGGGGCCAGAGTGGCGTACTTCCACGTCGTATGGAGCGCATCAGGAGCACACGAAACGAGGGTGGAGAGAGCAAAAAGAGCCAAGACGAGGCGTTTCATGCTGCAAATTTACCACTTTTTTCAAATTAAAGGGGGGATGAGGGCCTTTAAGTGGGAAAAAATGTGTAAATTTGCAGCAAATATATACTATATTATATGGAAAAACGCAGAACAGAGGTGCGTCGCAGCACCCAACAGGAGGAAGTGCAGCTCGTGCCCCTCATTAAGAAATGTTTTGGCGCCTTACGCCAATTCTGGTATTGGTTTGTCCTTTCTGCCATCGTGTGCATGGTGCTGGGCTATGTGTATCAGCAGAGAAAGAATCGCGTGTATCTGCGCCAGGCCGTCATCCTGATAGAAGACAGTGAGGCGAGCGGCTCAACTTCCACCTACACAAAGCGCTCGCGCAACAATGCCACGTCGGCCATGATGGGCCTGGGCGGCATCACCATCGGCGACAACCTGAAGAACGAGATGTTTATCCTCTCGTCAGTGAGACTGATGACACGCGTGGTGGACGCTCTTGACCTTAACACCAGTTATACGACGAGCAGCGGCCTGCATGAGATAGATCTCTACAAGAACCGTCCCTTCACCGTGAACTTCAAGGAGGCCCCGAAGGCACCGGCCACGATGGAAGTGGAGATTGTGGGCAACGAGGTGAAACTCTCTGCCTTCAAGATGGGGAAGACGGAAAGCGGAAAGAGCATAAAAGCTCCCTTCGGCGAGTATGTGAGCACCCCCATCGGCACATTGTGCATAAGCAAAGAGCCCGCGCTGAACGAATTTGGGAAGGGCAAGACAGTGAAGGTGAACTACCTCCCCACGCAATATGCCGCACAGATGTATAAGAGCCACATCAGCGCCACGGAATATGACAAGGAGTCGTCGCTCATAGTGCTCTCCGTCAACGACATCAACACGCAGCGCGCCGAAGACTTGCTCATGGGCGTGTATGACGCCTACAAGCAGGACATCGTCGATAATAAGAATATCGTGGCCCAGAGCACGGCGGACTTCATCGACGAGCGTATAGCCCTCATCGGCAGGGAACTGAACGAGGTGGAAGACCACCTGACGAGCATCAAGTCGCAGAGCAAGGTGATAGACGTGCGCTCCTCGGCCGCCAACTATGCCAACGAAACAGCCGAGGCCCGCAAGCACACCTTGGAGATGAGCACGCAGCTCTCCATGGCCGAATACCTCTCTGACTGGCTGGCACAGAACTCCACCACGCACGAGGCCATCCCCACCGTGCCCGGGCTGGGCGGCACCACACTGGCACCGCAAATACAGGAGTACAACCGCCTGATGTTTGAGCGCAACCGCAACGCAGAGAACGCCAGCGAGTCATCAGCCGTGATTCGCGAATTTGACCGTAACCTGTCGCAACTGCGCGGTGCCATACTTGCCACGCTGAGAAGTTACAAGCACACCGTGGAATTGCAGTTGCGCGACGCCCGGTCGGCGGAAGGCATGCTCAACAGCGAGTTGGCCAGTCTGCCGGCACAGGAGCAGGTGGCCCTGGACGTGGCCCGTCAAAAGGAACTGAAGGAAGCACTCTACACCTACCTGCTTAACAAGCGCGAAGAGGTGGCCCTGCAGCTGGCAATCAGTAAGGCCAACGTGCGCATGGTGGAAGAGCCCCTCGGCCCCGGCGGTCCCTCATCCCCCCGCACGAAGGTCATCATGCTTATCGCCCTTCTCATCGGCCTTATCATCCCTGCCCTCATCATCTGGCTGCGCGAACTCTTCGACACGAAGATTACCAACCGCACCGACATTGAAGAATACACCTCTATCCCCGTGGCCGGCTCTCTGCCCCGCTGGGAGGAGGCCGGAGCCAAGGCCCTCATCAGCGAGGCCAACCCCACAGATCCCGTTGTGGAGGCCTTCCGTCTGCTGCGCCACGGCCTACAGTTCCTCAACCGCGAGGCCCGCACCATAGTCATCACCTCCGCCACACCGGGACAGGGCAAGAGCTTCACATCCCGCAACCTGGCCTACATCCTCGGTACGACTGGTAAGAAAGTGGTGCTTGTCGATGCCGACATTCGCAAGCGCACCGTCAGCCACATGCTGGGCCAGAGCGACGGTCTGACGGGCTATCTGGCCAGTGAGCACGAGAATCTGGACAACCTCATCGTGAAGGATGCCATAGGAGGCGTGGACTTCCTGCCCGCCGGCGTAATGCCCCCCAACCCCGCCGAGTTGCTGCTCTCCGACCGTCTGGAAGACCTCAACAAGGAACTGCTGGAACGCTATGACTACGTGATTTACGACACTACGCCCTTCCTCGGCGTGGCTGACGCCGGCATCGTGGACCGCCTGGCCGACATCACGCTCTTCGTGCTCCGCATCGGCGTGCAGCGCCGCGACTTCCTGCCGCAGCTGGAGAAGATGTACCAGAGCGAGCAGTTCAAGGGCCTCTGCGCCGTGGTGAACGACTGCGACATGCATAAGCGCACCTATGGATATGGCTATGGTTACGGTTATGGCTACGGCTATGGTTACGGCTATGGTTACGGCGATAAGAAAAAGAAATAGGACACTGAAAACTTTTGAAGTACGCCCTGTTAAGGCCTCGCTACTTCAGAATAAATAGTAAATTGTAAAACTTTAAATTGAACATATTGCACATGAACAAGCTCCCCACCCTCTTCGCCGAGAAACTTCTTGACGTGAAAGCCATAAAGTTGCAACCCACAGAGCCCTTCACTTGGGCCAGTGGCTGGCTGTCGCCCTTCTATTGTGACAACCGCAAGACTCTCTCCTACCCCGCCCTGCGCTCTTTTGTAAAAATTGAGCTGGCACGCCTCATCGCCGAGGAGTTTCCCGAGGCAACGGCCGTGGCCGGCGTGGCTACCGGTGCCATAGCCCAAGGCGCACTCGTGGCCGATGAACTGGGCCTACCCTTTGCCTACGTGCGCTCTAAGGCTAAGGACCACGGTATGCAAAACCTCATCGAAGGCACACTGCCCGAGGGCGCCAAGGTCATCGTAGTGGAAGACCTCATCAGCACGGGCGGAAGTTCGCTGAAGGCCGTGGAAGCTCTGCGCGCCGCCGGCTTTGAGGTGGTGGGCATGGTGGCCAGTTACACTTATGGCTTCCCCGTGGCCGAAGAAGCCTTCAAGGAAGCCGGCGTAAGGCTCGTCACGCTGACAAACTACGAAGCCGTGTGCGAAGTAGCACTGCAGACTGGCTACATAAAGGAGGAACACGTCGCTATGCTCAACGAGTGGCGCGCCAATCCCAGCGAATGGGGACGATAAGACAACAAGATGACCAAGAAAGAATCCGAGATAAAATACGTGGCCCGCCCCGTGAACGTTGTTTACGAGCGACTGGCCGACCTCCGCAACCTGCAAATCCTTAAAGACAAGATTGACGACCCGCAAGTGCAGGCTATGATGGCCTCGCAGGTGCCGGCCGACAAAATCGAGCAGGTAAAGAGCGTGCTGGAGAAAATGGAGTTCACGGAAGACAGCGTAGCCATCGACTCCCCCTTGGGACATGTAACGCTCAACATTGTGGAACGCGAAGAGCCCAAACTCCTGAAGTTTGGTGCAGAGGGAGCCCCGATACCTCTCAACCTGTGGATTCAGTTGCTACCTACCGATGAGCAGAACAGCAAACTGAAAGTAACCGTGGGCGCAGAGGTTAATCTCTTCATGAAGGCCATGGTGGGCAAGCCCCTGCAACAGGCCGCCGACGGGTTGGCACAGGTGTTGAGCGTTATTCCTTATTAATAAAAAGAAAAGAAGGCCTATGAAGGGCACGTTATCAATACATACATTTCTGCAAAGCCTCGCGGTGACTGCACTCTGCGGCCTTTTTGTCGCCTGCGCCGAGGCCGAACTGGAATATAACGACCCTTACCCCGCCAACTTCATCTATAGGCAAGTGGCCACGAAGCAAGCGTTGCGCAGTGCGCTGGAAAGCCCCGGCATATACTGCATGATTTATGCCAAAGGCAATGTGTACCACTTCTACAACAACTACAGGCAGAGCGACACCGACAATATGCTCAGTATTACGGGCGGCCAGCCATACAGCAGCGGCGGGGCGGGATTCATCGTAGGCATGACCATCAGCACCGACCCGATGACGGGCAACCAGCAACGTGTGGCCTACGAACGCCTCTGCCCCTATTGCGACAAATATGACAAAAAGGTAAGCGCTCTTGAGTTTCAGGAGAAATGCTCCCGCTATGTGGTTTGCCCACGCTGCCATCGCACCTATGACCTTGAGGTGCAGGGCGCAGCCATCAACGGCGAAGGCAACATTCGCCTCTACAAGGATCGCCTCGCATACGACGGGATGAATAATCTCCGTATCTACAAGTAAATTCTCCGTATCTGCAAATATATGAAAGAATTCATACAAGAAGCCAAAGCCGAGACCGCCGTCCTCGTGGCCCTCATCACGCGCCAGCAGGACGAACGCAAGACCAAGGAATACCTCGACGAACTGGAATTCCTGGCCGAGACGGCAGGCGCCGTCACCGTGAAGCGTTTCACCCAGCGCTGCGACGGCCCCAATATGACTACCTACCTCGGCAAAGGCAAACTGGAAGAGATACGCCAATACATTGAGGCCGAGGAAGAGGCCGAGCGCGAAGTGGGCATGGTCATCTTTGACGACGAACTCTCCGCCAAGCAACTGCGCAACATAGAGCGCGAACTGAAAGTCAAGATTCTCGACCGCACCTCTCTCATCCTCGATATCTTCGCCATGCGCGCCCAGACCGCCAACGCCAAGACACAGGTGGAACTGGCGCAGTACCGCTATATGCTCCCCCGACTGCAACGCCTCTGGACTCACCTGGAACGTCAGGGCGGCGGATCCGGCGGTGGCGGTGGAAAGGGCAGCGTAGGACTGCGTGGCCCGGGCGAGACACAGTTAGAGATGGACCGCCGTATCATTCTCAACCGTATGGCTCTGCTCAAGCAGCGTCTGGCCGACATTGACCGTCAGAAAACCACGCAGCGCCAAAACCGTGGACGGCTTATCCGCGTGGCTCTCGTAGGCTACACCAACGTGGGAAAGAGCACGCTCATCAACCTGCTGTCCAAGAGCGAGGTGTTCGCCGAGAACAAGCTCTTCGCCACGCTCGACACCACCGTGCGAAAAGTCATCATTGACAACTTGCCCTTCCTCCTGGCCGACACCGTAGGCTTCATCCGCAAGCTCCCCACCGACCTCGTGGACTCCTTCAAGAGCACACTTGACGAGACCCGCGAGAGCGACCTCCTCATACACGTCGTGGACATCTCCCACCCCGACTTTGAGGAGCAGATGCAGGTTGTGGACCGCACACTGGCCGACCTCGGCTGTGCCGACAAGCCCCGCCTAATCATTTTCAACAAGATGGACGCCTACACGTGGCAAGAAAAGGATCCCGCCGACCTCTCGCCGCTCACCCGCGAGAACATCAGCCTCGATGAACTCCAGCAGACATGGATGGCCAAGCTCCCCGGCGACTGCATCTTTATCTCTGCCCGCGAACGTCAGAACATTGACGCCCTGCGCGAACTCATCTACTCCCGCGTGCGCCAACTCCACGTCCAGAAATACCCCTACAACGACTTCCTCTTCCAGCATTACGAGGAATAGCCACCTCTATAAGAAATGTGACTACGGCATTGAAGAATAGTCCATATCACTATGATTGAACTTCACAACATCCACAAGTCTTTCGGCACGCTCCACGTGCTCAAAGGCATTGACCTCACCATCAATCCCCATGAGGTCGTGAGCATCGTGGGCCCCTCCGGTGCAGGCAAGACCACGCTGCTCCAGGTAATGGGCACACTGCTCCGCCCCGACGAGGGAAACGTCATTATCAACGGCACCGATATCAGCGCCCTGCGCCAGAAACAGCTCGCGCTATTCCGCGGCCAGCACCTCGGCTTCGTGTTCCAATTCCATCAGCTCCTTCCCGAGTTCACGGCCGAAGAGAACGTTATGATTCCCGCTCTCATCCAAGGCGTCTCTCGTGGTGAAGCCCGCAAGCAAGCTCTTGACCTCCTCCACTTCATGGGACTAGCCCAGCGTGCCCACCACAAGCCCGCCGAACTTTCCGGCGGTGAAGCCCAACGTGTGGCTGTAGCCCGCGCCCTCATCAATCACCCCTCCGTTATCCTCGCCGACGAGCCTTCAGGCTCCCTCGACTCACAGAACAAGGAAGAACTCCACCAACTCTTCTTCCGCCTCCGCGACGAAATGGGACAGACCTTTGTCATCGTAACCCACGACGACACTCTCGCCGCCCAGTGCGACCGCACCATCCATATCGTTGACGGCAGAATAAAGATGCCCGAAACGCAAGACGAACAACCTTCAAGCATAAACTGTCAAGCATAACCTCCAACTATCAACTGTCAACTCCCATGATATATTCCATGACGGGCTTCGGCAAGGCCGACGCCGAATACAACGGAAAGAAAATCCACGTTGAAGTAAAGTCACTCAACTCAAAAGCCCTTGACCTCTCCACACGCATCTCCAACGTCTACCGTGAGCGCGAGCTTGACTTCCGCAAGCAGGTGGCCGCCGCCCTACAGCGCGGCAAGGTAGATTTCTCTCTGTGGGTAGAAAAGGCCGAGGCCGAGGCTGGCACTACCATCAACACCGATGTTGTGCGCAGTTACGTCCGGCAGATAAAGCAAATGGACAAGGACGGTATCATCCCCGAGCCCGACAACATCTGGTACGTCGTCAGCCGCATGCCAGAGGTGTATGCCACGACCCCCGCTGAGGAGATTACCGAAGAAGAGTGGGCCGTCGTCAGCGCCACGATAGACAAGGCTCTCACCGCCCTCTGTGCCTACCGCGCCGAGGAGGGGCGTGCCCTTGAAGCAAAGTTCCGCCACAACATCGACCGCATCGAGCAGCTCTCCCGCGAACTCATCCCCTACGAAGAGGGCCGCGTGCAGAAAATCCGCCAGCAACTGGAGGACGGCCTCGGCAATCTCAAAGGCGTGGACTACGACCGCGGACGCCTCGAGCAGGAACTTATATATTATATTGAGAAGCTCGACATCAACGAAGAGAAGCAGCGCCTCGCCCAGCACCTCAAATACTTCCGCGAGACCCTTGACAGCGCAGAAGGACAGGGCAAGAAGCTCGGTTTCATTGCCCAGGAGATGGGCCGCGAAATTAACACCACGGGCTCTAAGTCCAACCAGGCCGAAATGCAGAATATCGTCGTAGGCATGAAGGACGAACTCGAACAAATCAAGGAGCAGGTGCTCAACGTATTGTAAAATTAAAAGTTAATAATTAAAAATTAAAAGTTTCATTACTCTCCGCCCTATCCTCCCCTTTTCTAATCGGCTTCACCGCTTGCCTAAGCGTACCTTTAACTTTTAATTTTTCTTTATAATGGCCAAAATAATCATTTTCAGCGCCCCCAGCGGCTGCGGCAAGAGCACCATCATCAACGCTCTTATGGAGCAGCACCCCGACCTCAACCTCCATTTCGGCATCACCGCCACCTCGCGCCCCCCGCGCGGCACGGAGCAGGACGGCGTGGAGTACTTCTTCCTCTCTCCCGAGGAATTCTCGCGCCGCATTGAGCAGGGCGAATTCCTCGAATACTGTGAAGTATATGCCGGCCGCTACTACGGCAGCCTCAAGAGCGTGGTGGACAAAATGCTCGCCGAGGGCAAAAACGTAGTGATGGATCTCGACGTCGTAGGCGCACAGAACGTCAAGCGCCAGCGCCCCCAGCAGACCGTCACCATCTTCATCCAGCCACCTTCCATCGAGGCCCTGCGCCAGCGCCTCATCCTCCGTGGCACCGACAGCCCTGAGGTCATCGAGCAGCGCATAGACCGCGCCGGATACGAGATTAGCCAGGCGCCCCACTTCGACCACATCATCGTCAACGACGACCTCACCACCGCCATCAACGATGCGTATAGCACTCTTCGGGGGGAGCTTTAACCCGCCCCACAACTGCCACGTAGCCATCGCCCAGACCTTCCTCTCGCAAGGACTTGCCGATGCCGTGTGGCTACTCGTCAGTCCGCAGAATCCCTTCAAGCAGCAGGCCGACCTCGCCCCCGAGGCTCTCCGTCTGCGCTGGACACAGGCCGCCGTGGCCGAACTGCCCCACATTTACGCCTGCGATTACGAGTTCCGCCTTCCGCGGCCGTCCTATACTTGCCAGACGCTGCGCCATCTGCGCGCCGACTATCCTCAACACGAGTTCATCCTCTGCATCGGCGCTGACAACTGGACGCTTTTCCCCCAATGGCGAGAGCCCGAGGATATCCTCGCCCACCATCGCCTCATCGTTTACCCACGGCGAGGCCACGACCTCCCCGCTCCCACCGACCGCATCACCCCCCTACATTGCCCCCTCTACGACATCAGTTCCACCGAGATACGGCAAAGATTACAAAAGGGAGAGAACATTGAGGGCCTTGTCCCCGCCTCCCTACTACATATCCTTACTGCAGAATGAACAACAACGAAAACGCCAGCTCCACGCCTCTCGTTCTCCGCAGCGAAGGCCTCATCAAGAAGTATGGTAGCCGCACCGTTGTCAACGGTGTCTCCTTCAACGTGCGCCAAGGCGAAATCGTAGGTCTCCTCGGCCCCAACGGTGCCGGCAAGACCACCTCTTTCTATATGACCACCGGCCTCGTGCAGAGCAATGGCGGACGCATCTTCCTCGGTGACGAGGAAATCACCTCCTATCCCGTCTATAAGCGTGCCCGTGCCGGCATCGGCTACCTCGCACAGGAGGCCTCCGTCTTCCGCCACCTCAGCGTAGAGGACAATATCGCTGCCGTGCTCGAAATGACCGGCAAGCCCCGCGAATACCAGCGCCAGAAGCTTGAGGATCTCATCTCAGAGTTCCGCCTTCAGAAGGTGCGCAAGAACCTCGGCCAGAACCTCTCCGGCGGCGAGCGCCGACGCACCGAAATCGCCCGCTGCCTCGCCATCGACCCCAAGTTCATCATGCTCGACGAACCCTTCGCCGGCGTTGACCCCATCGCCGTGGAGGACATCCAGTACATCGTCTGGAAACTGAAAGACAAGAATATCGGTATCCTCATCACCGACCACAACGTAGAAGAAACCCTCTGTATCACCAACCGCGCCTACCTGCTCTTCGACGGCAAGATTCTCTTCCAGGGCACGCCCGAAGAACTCGCCGAGAACCAGGTGGTGCGCGACCGCTACCTCACAAACTCCTTCAAACTCCGCAAGAAGGACTTTGAGAATATGGCGCAGCGCCGCGACTAACAAGACCCCCAACCCCCTTAAAGGGGGCTTTCTGCCAGGGTTAAGGTTAAAGTTAAGGTTAAGGTTAAAGTCAAGGTTAAGGTTAAGCTCATCATCATGTTACGCTTCAAACTCATCGGTCTGGGCAATCGCGGCCTCAATACCCTCAAGCGCTTTCAAGACATACCGCGCGAACTGGCCGCATTCACCCAGTTGGAAGACATTGACCCCGCCAGCGTGGAAGCAGCCCGCGCTTTATGTCCGTATTCCGTTGATAATGACGACTACGATGCAGCTTATATCTGCACCGACTGGAATTCCCACGCCCGCCTTGCCCAAAGCGAAATGGAAAAGGGCCACGACGTCGTGGTGGAAGTGCCCGCCGCCGTCACGCTGGAAGAATGTAATGCTCTACGCCTGACAAGCCAGCGCACGGGCCGTCGATGCCTCATGGCCGAGAACTGCTGCTTTGACGGTTTCCACCTGGCCTGCTTGGAAATGGCGCGCCAAGGCCTCTTCGGCACGCTCACCCATTTGGAAGGAGCCTACATCCACACCCTCGGACAAGCCGACGATGCTACGAAACCCTGGATGGTTCAAGCGCTTCAATCCCACGACGGCAACGCCTACCCTACCCACGCCTACGGCCCTATAGCCCAACTGTTGGCCATCGATGATGACCATTTCGTCACAGTGCAGAGCCTAAGCAGCCTACTCACCACGGGCCTCAACAATACCCTTTTGCGCACCCAGCGTGGGCGCTCCGTCCTCCTGCAACTTGACGTGAGCACGCCCCGCCCCTATAGCCGTCTTCAGACCATCTGCGGCACGGATGGCTATGCCCAGAAATACCCAATCCCCACCCTATTCCTGCGCGGCATGAACACCCCTCTCATAGGCGACGAAGCCCTTACGCTTTCCCGCAAATACATGACGAGTCCTGCCGCTCTCCTGTGGCTGGAAGGCGAAAGCCGAGGCGTGAGCAATCCCATGAACTACGCTATGGACCGCAGCCTCATCCACTGCCTTGCCACGGGTGAGCGCTTTGCGGCAGAGGTAGAGGAAGCCGCCGAATGGTCATCACTCGTGGCCCTTACCGGCACGGAACAGCTGAATTAGTCCCAAGAGATAACATCACTCCCTCATATACAGCAAGGAGGCGAAGTCCCGCAGCTTCGCCTCCTTGCTTTTTTTCTGCCGAAAACAGTTCGCGCCCTTCCGAAACGGAAAAAAGTCACAGTCCTCCCCCTTAGGACTCCAATCCTAAGGGGGAGGACTGCAATCCTAAGGGGGAGGACTCCAGTCCTAAGGGCGAGGACTGCAGTCCTAAGGCGAAAAAGCAGTAGCCAGAGGACGAGGACTGAATCCGCCACAAGGAGGCGTTCCAATCCTTATAGGGGTAAACTCCAGTCCTTATAGGGGTAAACTCCAATCCTTATAGGGGTAAACTCCAGTCCTTATAGGGGTAAACTCCAGTCCTTATAGGGGTAAACTCCAATCCTTATAGGGGTAAACTGGAGCACATACCGGGCTCCTTCTGAATTTACCCGTTCACAATTATAATAAAAGGAAGGCGACCGCCCAATATACTTGGGGCAGTCGCCTTCTATGTGAATGACTTTCTTATGCGAGCGCACTCGCCATTACTTCAGCGCGCTGACAATGACGGCACCCATGGAGGCCATCGACATGGTCATGGAGAGAATCTGCGAGGAGTTCATCTTGTCCGTCATCTTCTTGGCGGGAATGATGATGGTGGCGCCGGGCTCTATCTTGCTGTAGTGGGAGAGGCGCTTCACCGTGCCGTTGGGGTTGATGGCGAAGGCGCGGCTCTTCTTGCTTTTGAGGGAGTAGCCGCCGGCCTGGTCAATGTAGTCGTTGGCACGCATGTCTTTGTTGTAGGCTACGGTGTTGGGGTACATCACTTCACCCGTGATGCTCACGGTGTTGAGCTGGCCGGGAATGAAGAGTTCGTCGCCATCCTGCAGGACGATGTCCCAGCGGTCGTCGCCGGGATGTTCCAGAGCCTTGTCCAGCTCTATGCCGACGCTCTTGGTGTCGCTGATGTCGAGTTTCTGCTTGATGGCGTTGGAGTCATTGCTGACGGCGATGGAGTTGTTCATAAACGCCTTCACGATGACCTCTTGCTGCTCCTTCTCTTCAGGGGTGAGGGCGCGGAGGAGGCGGGCGCCGTGGGCATAGCCGCTCTCGGTGATGCCGCCGGCCATCTCCACCACTTCGGAAAGGCGCATGTTCTTCTTTGTGAGGGCGTAGGAGCCGGCAAAGGATATCTCGCCGTTCACCTTGATATGGCCCTGCTCGGCGTAGCCGGGGGAGCGGCGCACAAACACCTCGTCGTAGGGCTGCAGCACGAAGCCGGGCTCGCCGTTTACTACGAAGCCTTCACGCAGGGAGAACGAGAAGGTCTGGGCCTTCTCTCTTGAGGAGCCTGTCGCCTTGCTGTCGCGCAGGCGGCGGCTCACGTCCACCTTGGCCGTGGAGGCAGCGTCGGTGAGGCCGCCGGCCTGGAGGATGAGGTCTTCTACGGTGGTGTTCTCTGCATAGTCATAGGTGCCGGGATAGAGCACTTCGCCGGCTATGGTGAGGGTGAGTTCGTCGTTGTAGTCCTGAAGGGTGGGAATGAAGAGCACGTCCTCGTTGGCCAGTACCACGTCAGGCACTTCGTGAGCCAGAATACCCTTCACGTCGAGGGAGAGGACTTCAAGCTGACGGTTCTCCTTGCGGCGGTGCATCACGGCATGATTGGGGAAGGCTTCCTCCAGCAGGCCGCCGGCGCGCTCAACGAGGCTGCGCACGGTGGTCACGCCGCCGTCCATCTGGTACTGACCGGGACGGCGCACGGCACCCTTAATCTCCACCATATTGATGTAGCGGTTGAGCGTGCTGTCCACAAAGAGTGAGTCAGCGTCAGCCAGTTGGAAGGTGCCGCGCTCAAACTCGTCGAGGGTATAGACGCTGAGCACGCCGCCCTTCTTACGGGTGAGGCGGACGTTATCCTCGAGGGCGTCGCCAGTGAAGCCGCCGGCGTATTTGATGAGGGTGGCCACGCTCTCGTTGCTCTTCATTTCATAGAACATGGGGCGCTTCACCTTGCCTTGCACCTGCACGAGGCAGTCGTAAGGCCCGACGTAGATGACGTCGTTGCTCTGCAAGCGCACGTTGCCGGTCGAGGAGCCATTGAGGATGAAGTCGTAGATATCTACGTGGGCGATGACGTTGCCGCCACGCAGCACGTTGATGTTACGCAGCGTACCGATGTTGTTGGTGCCGCCGGCCATATAGAGGGCGTTGAAGACGTTGGCAAAGGCGCTGAGCGTATAGGTGCCAGGATTCTCCACCTCACCGAACACGTTGACGGTGATGGTCTTCGTCTGCCCCAGCGAGAGCTTTATCTGGCTGCCCTGATAGCGGGAGCCGAGCGTGCTTTTCAGTCGTGCCTGAGCCTGAGCCACCGAGAGGCCGCCCACACTCACCAAGCCATAGCCGTCAATATTGATGTCGCCGTCGGGGGATACGGTGCACTGATAGCTCTTAGCCGTGCCGCCCCACACGTCAACGAACACCACGTCGCCGGCACCGAGGCGATAATCGGAGGGCGTGGCGAGGTTCATGTCGCTCTCAAAGGTGAGGTTCTTATTCTTGAAGATGCTGCGGCCAAACACTTGGCGAGTGGGATCCACTTCCTCACGAGGGCCATAGTAAAAGTCGTCGAGGTAGTCGGTGGAGTCCCGCATGCCGATGGCATAGAGTTGGTCGTCGTAGTCATAGCCGCGCTGCTCTTCCATGCGGCGTCGCTGGTTGTCGGTGAGTATGCGTGAGTCGCGCTGCTGGGAGGAACGGTTGCGGAAGGCAGGGTTCTCGCGCTCCTCACCGTTGGCGGTGCGGAGGCGGCTGCTCTCTGCTGTGCCGCTGATATTGCGGGCACCGAGGCCTTCGCCGTTCTTCTCGCGTTCATACTTGGTGCGAACGCGGCGAAGTTGGTCAAGAGGCACGCCTTTCTCTATGAGTTTCTTCGTGATTTCGGAACGGGAAACACCTTTCTCGTTTTCTTTCACGACGAATTCCATCACCTGCGTGTCGGTCATTGACGACTGCGCCAGCAGGGCGGGCACACCGCTAAAGAGGAGGATGAGTGCTGCGATTAAAGTCTTTAGTTTCATCTTCAAGTTTGGTTGTTTTCTGTGGGGATAGTACGCCTCGCCCGGCGGTGGAATCAGGGGGCATCCCTTTTCTTGTATATACAAGTATATACAGGCGCAGGCGGGCGCCATTTATAGCGCAGAGTACCTCCCTCCGCACTTTGGCGGAGAGGGGCTCTGTGATAATAACGCGAAATGCGCTGATTTATTGTGTACGCGCGGCGTTTACCAGGCGAAGAGAGGATAGTCGGCCATGGTCTTGTTGACGCGGGCACGGACGGCGGCGATTACGCTTTCGTCTTCGGGAGCGTTGAGCACGGTCTCTATCATCTCGGCAATCTCTACCATGAGGTCTTCCTTTGCGCCGCGGGTGGTGATGGCGGGCGTGCCGAGGCGGATGCCGGAGGTCTGGAAGGCGCTGCGTGTGTCGAAGGGCACCATATTCTTGTTCACGGTGATGTCGGCGGCCACGAGGGCGTTCTCGGCTACCTTGCCGGTGAGCTCGGGATACTTGGAGCGGAGGTCAACGAGCATGGAGTGGTTGTCGGTGCCGCCGCTGACGATGGTGAAGCCGCGCTTCACGAGTTCTTCGGCCAGTTTGGCAGCGTTCTTCTGCACCTGTGCGGCGTACTCCTTCCATTCGGGCTTGAGGCACTCGCCGAAAGCCACGGCCTTGGCGGCGATGACGTGCTCCAGCGGGCCGCCCTGTATGCCGGGGAACACTGCGCTGTTCAGTATCTGGCTCATCATCTTCACCTGTCCCTTCGGCGTGGTGAGGCCCCAGGGGTTTTCAAAGTCTTTGCCCATGAGGATGATGCCGCCGCGGGGACCGCGGAGGGTCTTGTGGGTGGTGGAGGTCACGATGTGGGCGTACTTCACGGGGTTGTCCAGCAGACCGGCGGCAATGAGGCCAGCGGGGTGGGCCATATCCACCATGAAGATGGCTCCTACCTTATCGGCAATCTCGCGCATGCGCTTGTAGTCCCACTCACGGCTGTAGGCGCTGCCGCCGCCTATGATGAGTTTGGGCTTATGCTCCAGGGCGAGACGCTCCATTTCGTCGTAATCCACGCGGCCGGTCTCCTTGTTGAGGTTGTAGCCGATGGGGTTGTATAGTATGCCGGAGGTGTTCACCTTGCTGCCGTGTGAGAGGTGGCCGCCGTGGTCGAGGTTCATACCCATGAAGGTGTCGCCGGGCTTCAGCACGGCGAAGAATACGGCAGCGTTGGCCTGTGCGCCGGAGTGGGGCTGCACGTTGGCATATTCGGCGCCGAAGAGCTGGCATACGCGGTCGATGGCGAGCTGTTCCACCTTATCCACTACCTGGCAGCCGCCGTAGTAGCGCTTGCCGGGATAGCCTTCGGCGTATTTGTTGGTGAGCCAGGAGCCCATGGCTTGCATTACGGAGTCGCTTACGAAGTTTTCGCTGGCGATGAGTTCGATGCCGCGCATCTGGCGGGCGTGTTCCTCGTGGATGAGGTCAAAGAGTTGGTTGTCCATGGTTTTAGGAGTAGTTTATAGTTTATAGTTGATAGTTGACAGTTTATAGTTTATTCTTGACAGTTATCGCTCGTAAGTATCCACTCCCCGCCCTTTATGGGAGGGGTTGGGGGAGGGTCTGTTAGGGGAGGGTCTCCAGCACCCTTGTCAGGATTACCTCGCGGGCATATAGTCCGTTGCGGGCCTGCTGGAAGTAGTAGGCGCGGGGGTCGTCGTCAACGTCCTCGGCAATCTCGTTCACGCGGGGCAGCGGGTGGAGTACGCGCATCGTTTCCTTGGCCTTTGAGAGCATACTGCGCGTCAGTATATACGTATCCTTCACGCGCTCGTACTCGTCGAGGTCGGCGAAGCGCTCGCGCTGCACGCGCGTCATATAGAGAATGTCTGCCGAGGCGATACTCTCCGGCGTGAATTCCTCCGTCTCTACGTAGCGGATACTGTTGTCGTGGCAGTATTGCTTCCACTCCTCCGGCATGCGCAGTTCCTTGGGGGACACGAAGTGGAACGTAGGGTTGAAGTGGCGCATGGCCTGCAGCATGCTGTGCACGGTGCGGCCGTATTTCAGGTCGCCCACGAGGTGGATTGTCAGGTTGTCCAGCGTGCCCTGCGTCTTGTAGATGCTGTAGAGGTCCAGCATCGTCTGCGAGGGGTGCTGGTTACTGCCGTCGCCGGCGTTGACGATGGGCACGGGGCTCACCCTGGCGGCCTCCTCCGCCGCGCCTTCCTTGAAATGGCGCATCACGATGATGTCGGCGTAGTTGCTCACCATCATAATGGTGTCCTTCAGCGTTTCGCCCTTCACGCCACTGCTCACCTTGGGGTCGGCAAAGCCGATGACCTTGGCGCCGAGGCGGTTGGCGGCCGTCTCAAACGAGAGGCGCGTACGGGTGCTGGGTTCAAAGAAAAGGGTGGCTACGATGCGGTCGTCCAGCAAGTGCTGATTGGGCTGCTTCTCAAATTCTGCGGCACGGGCGAGGAAGTCCAGTATGTCCTCGCGCGTCATGTCCGCTACGGTGATAAAATTCTGATGCTCCATATTGCTCTACATAATATCGCCGCAAATTTACACTTTTCCCGCGACACGGCCAAACTTTCCCCCGCCTAAAACGTCAATAAGCCCCCTTTCTGCTCATTTATCCCCTGTTTTGGAGTGAGTAACGCCCATGAGGCTCCAATTTATCCCCAAAGGACTGCAGTCCTCCCCCTTAGGACTGGAGTCCTCCCCCTTAGGATTGCAGTCCTCGCCCTAAGGATTGCAGTCCTAAGGGGGAGGACTGCGCGCAAATCTTGAGAAGGAAAAAAAAGAAGGGCCGGACTTTTCTGTCCATGCCCTTCATGACAAACGATTTCTGATATTCTCCTCACCCTGCCCTTTCCCACATGTGGCGAGAGCCCTGCAGGCGTTATTCCCAGAGGAGCGATTCCACGTAAGCGTCAAAAGCCAGGTCGGGGTCGGCGCCCACTTCTGCGAGGGTCTGGCGTATGAGCGCCTGCTCGCGAGGCGTGGTGAGTACCTTCCCGCTGCGGCAATCGAAATAGTGGTTGCGCCCCATCTTCTTGCAGAGAATTTCGCGGAAGGCCGTGTAATGCTTCGTCAGCATATTCTGCTGTATGCCGAGGAAACCGCGGGCATATACCGCAGGCTCGGCGGAGACCCACAGAGGGCAGTCCGCGGCCTCTCGGGTGCGGGCGGGATTTATCGCCGTCACGTATTCCGGTTCTTCTGTCAGGGCTTGCCACGCCAAGGAGCGCAGGCATTTTTCGCGCATCGGACAACTCTGGCTCGCACAGTGCGCAAACGTTACGGGCACTTCGTCATAATTTACTTTCTTCATGGCATTAAATGAATTAAAAGGTTAAACATCGGAGGCCGGGCCTCCTTCTCTTTATCTCTTTGCAAAATTACGACATTTTTTCCATACGACAAAAAACATTAAGCGTTTTCTTCCATAATTTTTCACCATTTTCGCCATACCTGCATCCGCTCTTCGCCCTTCGTTGCCGTCAGAAGTGTAGTGTGTAGCATGTGCAGCAGAAAATGTAACTTCTGCGAAAAACCAAGAGGCTGTTAAGACTTTGAGAGAGAGAGCTACACGCACATTTGCAATACAAGGATTGCAAAATTGGCAGGGGGGGGGTAATTTAATTTGCTCTTTTTGAACAAAAAATTAGGTAGCAGCGGGGATTTATTTGTATTTTTGAGGCGTTAAACCACTAATACATTATTATATTTATTATGAAAGTCCCAAGAACTGTCCTCCTGCTGGTGCTGAGCCTCGTGTTCTGCGCCGGAACATGGGCCGCTCCGCGACTCGTGGTGTGGCAGAAGAATGGCCAGAAGGTCTTCTATGACTTGGCTGAAGAGCCCCACACGACTTTTGAGAACGGACTGCTCATCATCACGACGAACAAGGTTCGCGTGGAGTACCAACTTTCCAACATCGTGCGCTACACCTACGAGGGTGTGAACACCGGCATCGAGACTCCCCTTCCCGACGGCACGGGCTTCCGCCAGAACGGCGACGACATCGATGTCTATGGCCTCGCCCCCGATGGCACAGCACAGCTCTACGACCTCAACGGCCGCCTGCTGGAAACCCGCGCGACTGAAGGCGACCGAAACAATGTTCACTTCTCGCTCCAGAATCTCCCCGCCGGCACCTACGTCGTGAAGGTGGGCGACCAGAGCCTTAAATTTATGAAGCGATGAAAGGGTTGAGACATATTCTTGGTATTCTGCTGGCAGTGGCTTGCAGCATACAGATGGCGGGGCAGACGCTGGTGAACGGCGAGGCCTTCTACATCTACCGCAACGACGGCGACTTCAACGGCTTCTTCTACGACCAGGTGAAGGATATGCGCTACTCCAAACTGGACCTCGCCGGTAATGAGTACGACGAGTTCGTGGTGCAGGAAATCGTGACGGCCGACAGCCTCTACCGCATCCCGCTCTGCGCCATCGACAGCATAGGCTTCGTGCAGCCCCCCATAGAGTTCAATCCCAAATTGAGGATAATGGAAGACGAGGGTTGGGATAAATGTGTCAGCAAATGCAGTATGCCTACGGAAGATACATATTCTTTCCAATTTTACATTTTAAATGGGAATGTGCCTGAAGTGGGCGATATTATAGTAAGTGATTCGTTCCAAATAGGTTATACACCCGCAGGCATAGCCTGCAAGGTGACGAAGGTGACGGAATTTCAACGCATGTACACTGTTGAAGGTGTGGCAGTAACCAATCTGAGCGATATCTTCAAACGCTTCATTACAACGGAATACATCACGGCCGATGAGAACGGGCAGCCCGTGCGACGTATGGCCGGGCTGGACAAAATCGCAGGCGATGCCGGCAGCGCCTCATTCAACCTGCTGAATCTTGAAGGAACCCTGACGCGCGAATACAAACAGACGGAGAATTCCAACCTGGCCATAACCATTGACTATGGCGTGAGAGTGGGCATTCAGGTGACTTATGACATCACTGTGGACCATGTCTTCATCAAATTGGGAATGGATGAGGATCTCACGGCCCAGGCCGGTTTCAGCGGCACGATTAGCGGCACATGGGAACCGGAGTTCAGTCTGCTGCCCGACTGGGTGGGGGCTATCAAGTTCCCCGCGTGCCTGCCTCTGTTTGAAACCAATGTCCTGCCTAAAACCTTCTTCCGCGTAGGGGGAAGCATTGGCATCAAGAGTACGCTACCCTCGGTGAACCTCAAGGCCAAGCAACTTGTCATCATCAGCGACCGCACAGGCAACTGGCTGAACTGCAAGGCTTCGAGCAATATTACAAGCGGTTACGGCGACGACGACACGAATCTGATTCAGCCCGGCGACTCTCAACTGACCTTCAGCGGCTTTGTGCAGACCGGCATCAAATTCGACAACAAAATTAACACCAACAGTTGGGCATCGCGCATCTTCCAGTCGTCCATAGGTTTAGAAACTTATGTGGGTCCAAAACTTTCTGGCAACATAGACCTCTCGCTGCCGGAAATGGCAGAGGATAAAATAGACTATAGCCTACTGGAAGGAGCCTCCGTCACCTTCAGCCCCTGTACGGCCGATATAGAAGCCAAAGCCAGCGTGAAAGCGATAGGCTATCCTCAAGAGTCGGTGAAGTTTGCAGAGGGCTCCTATTCCATTGGTGAAGATAAGCGCTCCCTTCTTGTCAATCTCAACAAAATAAAAGTAACGCAGGACGATGACTATAAGTCGGCCTCCTTTGATTTGAGTTGGGATGGAAAAGTTCTCTTCGGCCAAGATATAGGCATAGCCATCTTTAAAATAAATGAGGACTATAGCCTGGGTGCCGAAGTGGCTCGCAGCGATATGAAGTATTACTTCTCTGGAGATAAGACCATGCAGTATACGCCCAAGCTCAAGCCCGGCTACTATACGGCTATTCCCATCGTAAAGATTATGGGTGGTGAAATCAAGGCCCAATATCGCGGTGAAAATTTTGAAATCATGCCGACTGTGGAATTTTCTGCTGAGAAAGTAGAACTCGATGCTTGGGGCAAGACAATGAACGACTCAGTATCCACAGTAATAACCTATACGACTGACGGCCCCGTAAAAGTCTATTGCAGATATTCTCGCTTCTCCATCAAGCATGACCCCGAAGCAAAAAAGATAACAATCACGGCAGCCCCCAACCTTGATTTACAATACCACGAAGACTCTTTAGTAATTGATTTCCAGAACGTCTTCGGTGTCAAAACCAAGGTAGTAAACATCCCCATCCGTCAGAAGGTTGACATAAATGTAAAGGAAGTATTGGTGCGTACGGCGGCCGATACCTACGCCCCTTACAAAAAGACTGCTTTCAGCAGTATGGATGGCGAGACAACCCGGGACGAAAAATTCGAAGCAAACCAAGATGTCTATTTAGAAGCAGCCATGTTTGACTGGATATCATGCAGCGTCACCCAAAAAGGAGACAAACTCTATATTACGGCAATGGGCACAGAAAAATATGATAGTAACAACTACGACGACCATCTAAACAAAATCATAATGATGAATTTGGAAATGCGTCTGTTCGACAGTGAAGTGTTTGTAGAGAATTTTACATACGACTACGATTATAGTAGGTACGCTGAATCATACCTCAGCAAGACAACCGAAACAGAAAATGTCCAGACGATGTCAATATATGACGAAAAAGAGAGTACGCGTAATGGTTCTGCCAGCTGGAGCGAACAAGATGGTCACGGTTTTATAGGTTTCACCGTACCCACTTACGAATGCCAGCGCCTCGAACGCCATTACAATAAAGAAGAACGTTATACAAATTATTATGATGGCAAATATAGAGAATTCTATAATAAAACGACAGAAGATATCACTGGCACTGCAGAAGACAACAGAGGTAACTACGATTCCAACACTGTCCACGTTTCTATTCACTTCAAACGCTAAAACTTAAAACAACATAATAATTTTAGGGCCGGCCTTCGGGTCGGCTCTGATTTTTGTTTTCCACACGCAGGTGACAGACGATTATAAACAGAATGGGGCAGGTGACGGAAGTGACGCAGAAAAGAACACTTGCCTGCCTCATTATTTTTCCGTACTTTTGCGTAGCATTTCTGCCGCAGCGTCGTAAGTAATAGTAGATGGACAAGAATGAATACATAGCCCTGGTGCCGCTTTTCCGCAAGGTGGCGGAGGCGGAAGTGGCCCGTTTCTTCGCCGAAGAGAATGACCGCGAAGATGTGGTGCAGGACGTGATGCTCCGCATGTGGGAGCAACACGCCACGCTGGATGCCGACACCAAGCGGCTGAAGGGCTATGCTGTCACCCTGGCACGCAATAAGAGCCTGGACATCCTCAAATCCCGCCGGCGCCATCCCTTGCTCCGCCTGCTACACCACGATGACAAAAGCGACGACGAGACCTTCACTTTCGCAGAGAAGGCTACGGAGCAAACGCCGCAGTCGCGGCTGGAAGACAAGGAGGCCGTAGAAATTTACAGGAAAGCCTTTATGCAGTTGCCTCCGGCCTGGCAGAAGATTCTCCTGATGCGCAACGACCACAACCAGACCTTCACCGAAATAGCCAAGGCGCTCGGCACGACGGAATCATCCGTAAGAGGCACCTTGAGCAAGGCACGCACAAGATTATTCACCCTTATAAAACAACGAATGATATGACGGAACAGCAGATACAGCAATTGCTTGAGCGGTTCTTGGCCGCCGAGACTACGGAACAGGAGGAGAGCCTGCTGAAAGACTATTTCCTCTCCCACGAAGACATTCCTGCGGAATGGCAGGCTTACAGGGTGATGTTTTTAGGATTTACGAGCAAGCCTGCTCCCAAACCTGTCCGCGTGCACACCCGGATAGTTTGGGCCGCAGGAGTGGCCGCGTGCATCGCCGCCATTCTGGCCGTTATTCTCCAGCCACCAAGAGTGAGCGACACGGGGGAAAAGACCGTGGCAACGACAAAGGCCGTCGCCCCCAGCCCCGACACTTTGAAGCCCGAGGTTATTCCCGCAGTCGCACCCTCGCCTGTGCTGGCTTCCTATACCGAAGCGGAGGAATACGACCAGTCCGACCTCGTGTCGGTGCAGGAAATGTTCGACAGCAAGGATGACCCTCTGGCTGACTTTGACAATCTGCATCGCAAATTAAAGGCAGAATGCGAACGCGCCTTCAGTAAAAAAGAGTTCGCTTACAATGAAAACGACACAATATGAAACGATACATTATTATATTATTAGGTCTTGTGCCCCTGCTCTCTATGGCACAGGCCAGCGACGAGGTGCTGCGGCTCATCCACAAAATGGAGGAGCAAAGCCCCGGCCACTATCGTAAGGGCATCGTAAACTTGGGCGAAGGCTACTATGAATCTGATGAGTGGCGTGTTTACTATGGAAAAATCGAGGAGAAAGATGCGATCAAAGCATTGAAGGACAGCGCCGAGAACACCTTCTCCAAGCTCGCGGGCCGCGTTACCCATAGTTATCAGCAATGTATTTCACAGGACGGAATTGACACTATACGGTATGCGCTGGCCATAGACGGAGGCCAGGCTGGAAACACGCCGGAGTTTGATACGAATAGAACCTGCTTCTACACGAAAGAAGCCGCCCACTTCAACTATCTGTTTGATAAGGAGAATATAAATTCTCTGAATATGGCTGTAGAACTGAGCAAGAGAGATACGACACAGAGGGTAACGAAAGCTCTGGACATGAAGCCCGTCAAGGATATTTTTGAGACTCTTGCCCACAGGAGCGACGCGGAGAAGTATGAGGTGGAGTATGTCTTTAATATTGGAGATGTAGAGATGCGTGGGTATATTTCCGAAGATAGCCTCGGAAAGAGTATAATGATTGGTAGCAACCCTAATGCCAAGAACGGAGCGTGCAGGGGGACGATGCTGGTATTCCCCGCAGAGAAAGCCGACAGTATCGCTAAATGGACGGCAAACCGGATTTATGATTATGTGACACAGCATAAGGACAACTATTTCCTGTATGGCTTTTCCACAGAGTACAAGGATATCAGCTTGGATACTGATAACTTAAATGACTTCACCAACGACCATTTCTGCACGACGCTTGATGACTTCGGACGGCTGGTGATGCTCTACATTGACCGGATAGACTCCACTTTCGCCCTTCCGCACAACTACGAGAAAATGCGGTCCTACAATCACGGCGAGGTGGAACTCCTGCCCAGTTATGTGGCCCTGGATAAAGCGGGGACGCCCAGACGCAATGATACGCACATAATTTTTCCATGGAGAACAGAGACGCTGAAATCTTTGGGCGTCGGCCACATTCCCGTCACTCGCATCGAGGCCACGGGAGGAAAGACCACACAAATCATCATGACGACGGAGATTACCAGCGATGCCGACTCCGTGGCACGTCTCTGCCAGCGCCTGACGAGCCTGAATGCGAACAACATCCTGCGTCGCGAGGTACACCTTCCCCATGCCGACACGCTGGAGATTACTTTCTTCCACCGCAATATGTATGATACTTTTAAAGGAAGAATTGCCAATGAGTTATTCGGGAAAGACGGGCTCTTCAAAGAAAGGATTGCCTATAAGTTATATGGGAAAGACGGGCTCTACAAAGGCACGGTACAATATATCCAGGAGAAGGAAAACGACTTGCTGCCCCTGCCCGCCGACCTGCGATGGATTGACGAACTGGCCGACAGCCTGAAAGGAAAAGGCGTGCTGGAGGAACATGCCGTGAAATACGAATACGGCGACAAGAACGACCCCGAATCGTGCGGAGAGGTAACCGGCCGGCTGTATGTCAGCAAGGCGGAAGACTTCAAGAACGCTGCTCCTCTGATAATTATGCCGCTCAACAAAGCCGTCCAAACATACACGACGGAGCATAAGAAAGAAACCTACCACTTCATTACGAATATGAAGGAGAACTCCACGCGCTTCAACGACTACCATTTATATAAAATAGACAACGAAGCAAAGAGAATATGCCTCCTCATCGTTGACGACGTGAAAGGTCCGTACCTGCTTCCCGAAGAATGGTACAAGATTACCCGCTATAAGTACGGGAAGAAAAAGTATCTGAAATAATGTGTAAAGCGCCAGCCTCAATGGGGGCTGGCGCTTTGCTTTATTATGACTGACGGCTATAGACCGACGATGCGGGCCTCGCCGTCGAAAGAACAGATTTGGGCGGCGAGGGTGTTGAGGTTATGAAAACGGGAGTAGTCGCTGTCGGAGGGTATGCCGTTGACGGGGGCCTTGCTGTCCAAATGCCAGGGGGCGAGGATGAGGAGGCGGCCATTGGCGCAGGCCTCTAAGCGCGACTGCTCGGGTTTCCAATAGGAGCCGATGGGCTCGGCTTGCAAGTGAATGAGAGGATAGCCGTGGGAGAGGCAGTCGTTCTTCATCGTGAGTTCGCCCTTGGAGATGCCGGGAGTGACGAGGACGGTGGCACCCGCCAGTATTCGGGCCGTCCACGCCTCACGCTGGTGTTGGAAATGGAGGGTGGTTTCGTAAGGGACGCTCGTAGTGAGTGTGGGCAGGGCATCGTAGGTATAGCCGTGCTGCTGGCGTTCGGCGGGGGAGAGCTGGGCGAGGCGCGCCTTGCGGTGGCAGAACACCTGCAGCTTGTTGGCCCAGCGGAGGAGGAAAAGATTGCCGAAGGCTGCGTAGTCCTCGCCACCGATACTCACGTGGAGACAGCGCTGCATGAATTGCGGATGCTGATGGCGGAGGATGGCGCGGCGCGGATTGTCGGCCACATAGGCCAGCATACGCTGGAGATGGTCGGCGTCGATGCAGATGGTGTCGTCGTAGTCGTCGTCGAAGAGGGGACGCTCGATGCGGGGACGGGAGGCGTAGTAGGCGCGGCGGGCTTCTTTGCTCATGCGCCGAATCATCGCCGCCGTGCACGGCGGCTGGACATATGCCGTCACTTCTTGCCGCCAACGGCTCGTACATACGGACTTGAAGGCATTAATAATAGTGCCGAGCGGAATATCCATCCGCTCCTCCACTACTATCACGCCATGCCAATGGTCGGGCATACAGACCTGGGCAAGGGTGCGTATCTTGCGGCCCTTCTCGCGCTGGATTGCCGCCGTCTTTTCCCACTCCTCGCTGACGATGCGCCCCGTGGGCGAGAGAGCGACGGAGGGCTGGCGGGCGTCGGTGCCGAGCGTACTGAGGCAACGCTCGCGCTCCGTTACGACAAGCGTGATGAGATAGGCCCCGGCCTCGTAGTAATCGTGGCCCGGGTTATGAGGGCGATAGGGGGAGGGATTTAGCAAATTAGGACATTAGCAAATTAGCAAATTCGGAAATTCGGAAATTCGGAAATGGGCGCAGTTCTTAATGGAACAACTGACTGGGACGGATGTTGTGCCAGCGGTGGTGGCCGGAGAGGCGGTAGCCCACGGCGGCATCATCCCAGTAGGTGGGCCAGCCGGTGAAGATGCCACCGAGGAAGACGACCTTTATCTGGTGGAGACCTTTCTCAAGGGCCACCTCGGCGTTCTTGCGGCTGTGGCGCTGGAGGGGACTGGCACTGTTGTCCACGAGGAGACGGCCGTCAATCCAGAGTTGGGTGTTCATCGTGCGGAACTCGTAGATGCCGTCGGCAGGGATTTCCACGTAGCCCTCACCGATGGCGGCGTAGTCGCGGACATTGCGGACGCTGGCGGGAACGGGCACACGGTTGCGGAGTTGATAGAGGCTGTCGATGACGCACACTTCGTCGGGGGTGTCCTGCAAGGAAGACACGCTGCGGTAGCCGCCATAGTGAATGCTGCACACGAGGCCGGGGTCGGCCACAGCTGGCTTGGCGGCGGGCTGGAGGCCCTTCACCTTCTTGGCGGTGATGGTGCGCACGGGGCCGAGGATGCCGCCGGGGAGTTCAGCGCAGGTCTTGACGACGGTGGTCTTCGTCAGGTGGAGGGGAGCGGTATAGAGGGGGCTGTCCAGTTCGGGGTCGGTACCGTCGAGGGTGTAGTGGATGGCGAGGGGACGTGTGGTGGTGAGGGTGAGGTCGCGCTTGTCGGTGAAGACGAGATTGTCGCACGAGCCGCCGGGCTGCTCCACGGAGGGGATGTGGAAGTTGATGCCGGCCTTCACGAGGTTCTGCGTGGCGGGACCATCGACGCGGCGCTGGAAGTCCTTGAAGTCCTTGCCTTCCACGGGGCTCCAGGCAATTTCTGCGAGGGCGAGGGCACGGGGCCAGATGCGCCACTCCAGTTCGGCGTCGTTGTGGATGTATTCGCTCCAGTTGTTGGCCTGCACGCCGAGCACGTAGCCGGCAGCGCCTGCCTCACGGACGGACTGGGGCACGGGGTCGTAGGAATACACTTTCTCCAGCGTGCTGTAGCCGCCGATGCATTCCTGCGGTTCGGCCTGCGAGTCGCCCTGGTAGTGGTCGAAATAGAGGCCCTGGCTGCCGGGCGTCATCAGTACGTGGTGGTGGGCCTTGGCGGCGATGATACCGCCTTCTTCGCCACGCCAGCTCATGACGATGGCGGTAGTGTCAAGGTTTCCGCCTTCCAGGATTTCATCCCAGCCGATGATGGTCTTGCCCTTGCCGCGCAGATACTTCTCGATGCGGCCGATAACGTAGCTCTGAAGCTGTGCCTCCTTGGTGAGCCCCTCGGCCTTCATACGGGCCTGGCAGTTGGGACAGTGCTTCCATTCGCCGCGCGGGGCTTCGTCGCCGCCGATGTGGAAGAGCGTGCCGGGGAAAAGAGGCACCATCTCGTCGATGACGTCCTGAAGGAAAGTAAACATATCCTCTTTGCCGGGGCACATCACAATGTCCTCCACGCCCCAGACGATGCGCGGGGTGGTCTGCTCACCGCGGCAGGAGAGGTTGGGGAAGGCGGCGATGGCAGCGAGTTCGTGGCCGGGGATTTCCAGTTCGGGCACCACGGTGATGTGGCGGGCGGCGGCATAGGCCACGACGTCCTTCACCTCTTCTTGCGTATAGTATCCCTTATGGATGGAGCCGTCGGCCTCTACGCGCTGAGCACCTTTTTCAAGGAGTTCGGGATATTTCTTGATTTCTATGCGCCAGCCCTGGTCTTCGGTGAGGTGCCAGTGCATATGGTTGAGTTTGTACTGGGCCATGAGGTCGAGTTGCTTCTTCACCTCGGCCACGCTGTGGAAGTGGCGGCAGGGGTCGAGGTGCAGACCGCGATAGGCGAAGCGGGGAGCGTCCTTAATCTCCACGCAGGGCACGTTGCCGTCTTTGTCCATCAGTTGGATGAGAGTCTGGCGGGCGTAGAAGAGGCCGGCATCAGTGCTGGCCTTGGCTACGATGCCTTTGGGCGTAACACTGAGGGTGTAGGCCTCGGCACCCTTTACCTTCTTGTCCTTCTGCCACTTCACGTTCTTGGCGTCAAGGCCGGTGATATGGCACGTTCCTGTCTTTTCCACCACCTGTGCGGGGCGGGGAATTACATTGATTTCGGCCTGCGCCGTCAAGCAAGCGGCGAGGGCGAGAGTTGTGAGAATTTGTTTTAACATAGTGTTTTATGTGTTTTGGTTATAGAATGCGTAAATATGACTTTCGCCTTCTTTCTCCACCTTTTTGGTGAAGAGATAGCCATCGGCGTTCTCGGGATCAACGTGGACTTTCAGGAGGCGGCGGGTGAGGAACATCCGGGCCCATTGGGCGAGTTCCTCATCGGCCACGTACTGCCAAGACTTCAGGGCGCAGAGTATGTCGCTGTCGTCCAGTGCAGCGTAGTGGGCGAGGAAGGTCTCTGGCGTCTGCTCGGCGGGATAGAGGAAGTAATGCAGGGCGGGCGTGCAAGGCACCTCTGCCCCACCCTCGGCCAACTGGCGGGCACGGCGCAGAGCGCGACGCAACACTTCCTCGGCGGCCACCGTGGTCTTGTGAAGGTACACCTGCCAATACATCAGGCGACGCGCCACGCGGTAGTTTTCCATCGGGTAGGCGGCCTTGGCGGACATCGTGAGGTGCTCGTCTTCCGTGAGTTCCAGCATCTGGATGAGGCGGTCGGCACCGAGGGAGCCCTCTCGCACGCCGGTATAGAAAGCATCGCGACAGAGGTAGTCGAGGCGGTCCATGTCGAGTTCGTCGCTGCTGATGAGTTCGTGCAGATACGGCTTGGGGTATTCGCCCTTGAAGATTTGTATGGCGAGGTTCAGGGCGCCGTGGAGGTCGGCGTTCATCTGCTCCATCATCATCAGGGATATATCCTCATGGGAGTAGCCGCGCACGATTTCGCTCTCCAGCACGTGGCTGTATGGCCCGTGGCCGAGGTCGTGCATCAGTATGGCGGCTTCGGCGGCCTCTTCCTCGCTGTCGAAGATGAAAAAGCCCTTCTCACGCAGCACACGGAAGGCACGCTGCATCAGAGTGAAGGCGCCGAGGGAGTGGGCCTTGCGCGTGTGGGTCGCTCCGGGATAGACGAAGGAGGAGAGGCCGAGTTGGCGGATGCGTTCCAGGCGTTGGAACAGGGGATGGGCCACCACCTGCTTCAGCAGTTCGCTGCGTATAGGGGTGAAGCCGTGTACGGGGTCGTTGATGAGTGGCATATTAAGACCCTCCCCTAACCCCTCCCTTAAAGGGCGGGGAATGGTTTGGGATGATTGTTGTATTTCTTAATTGGTTTTATGGGGGCGGGGCAAGAGCCTCGCGCGTATATATATAATATGGTGCTATTATACCCTTAGGGTAATGACGTGGCCATCGCGCGTGTTGCGCATGGCGGGCACTTCGCCGTCCACGAGGCCGGTCTCGTATGTATCCACGCCCGTCTCGCTCATGGGCGAGTCGGTATCGATGCCGATGGTGAGGGCGTCATACACCACGAGCCGATGACCGGGAAAGAGCGTCTGCAGTTTCTCCACGGCAGCCTCCTGCACGCGCTGCAGCAGGCCGGCGTCTTCATCTATGAGGAAGCGGCGGAACACGAAGAGTTCGTCGGAAGCGTTCATCATCGGCGGGAAGGCTTAAGGACTACTGCGGGCATTCCGGCAGCATAGCAGGCTATCTCATATTGCTGATACAGCAGATGCACGCCGTCCTTCTCCAGCCACGGTTCGGTGGCAGGCAAGGGGAAGGCCTCATACTCGCTCGCGCTCATCGTTAAGTCCTGCAGGCCAAAGAGGTTGTCGCGCAGTTCCTCGTCGGTCTCTACCATGAAATACTCCTTCAGGCCCTCGCGAATCTCCTTGCGCAACTGCTCCGCACTGCGGTCGGCCAGGAGGTCGGCGTAGGTCATGCGGTGGCCATCGGTCTTTGAAAAGGTGGCTCCCAGCACGGCTGAAAATCCGTGGGCGCCGCCAAGATATGTATAACTGGTAACGAGGAAGGTGATGCACGTGCTGTCCTCATAAGCCACGCTGACGTGGGTATCGCGCTCCGTGCCCGGGGCAAAACCCTCCTCGGCCATGCTTTTCAGTTCGTCATAGTCCATCTGCAGGTAGGCCTGTCCCTGACGCTCAATGAACGTCTTGCAGTCGGCTTCTGACGTATAGCGGAAACCGGCGGCCGCCGTACTGTCGGCAAGCAGGGGGATTATCCACTCCAGCATACTGTCCACAAAGGCCTTTGGGCCGTCAACGGGCAGCATACAGTCATAACCCACCAGGCTCTGCGCATCTTTTACCGCCATACTGTCGACCCACGCGATGCGGACCAGTTTCAATGCCGGAGCAGAATGGTTCTCTTCAATGGAAGAGGTATCTTTGCCGACTTTCTGCTCGCATTGTGCCGCCGTAAAGAGCACGCAAGCCATCGCCATTAGGAAGCAGAAAAGCCGAAATTGATGTTTTTTCATTTGCATAAGATAGATTTATGGTGCGAATTTACAAAAAAGTAGCCAAAACTATGACAAACAAGCAGGAAAAAGCACCTTTTTCCGCATTTTCTCATTCTTTTTTTGTACTTTTGCGGCATAATAAGCCTCTTAAAAAAGAAAAACATCTTACTTCATTATGAAAATCATTCCTTCTCTCCTCTCCCTCTCCGCAGTCCTACTCACCCTCTCCGCTTGCCAAGGTTCAGGCCTGACGGAAGTTACCAACATGCCCTACACCGTCCCCGCCACAGCCGTCACGCCCGCCATGGAGGGCACCTACACCGGCACCGTCAATGCCGACAGCGTCCCCGAGGGCCCAGAAGGCTACATTCTCTACACCGCCGACCAGAGTTGCTACATGGGAGCCTTTGAAAAGGGCTACCCCACCCCACAACTCCAGGCCGATTCCTTCATGACGGCACGCGCCAAGGAGCCTGGCCTCACGCGCACGGAGAGCGGTCTGCTCTATCGCGTCATCACCGAAGGTAATGGCCCGAGCCCGAAAGCCACCGATGAGGTTACGTTCCTCTATGAAGGTCGTCTGATGGACGGCACCGTGTTCGATTCCAACTATGACAAGGAGCCCCTCACCTGCCCCGCCTCCAACCTCATCAAAGGCTTCACCGAGGCTCTCACACTGATGAATCCCGGCGCCGAATGGGAGGTAACGATTCCCTTCCATCTGGCCTACGGCGTGCGTGGCAGCAGCGGCAGCATTCCGCAGTATGCTCCGCTTATTTTTAAGTTGAAACTTGTGAAATAAATCCAGTTCTACTGAACAGCGGGATGGCTTTAGTGCGTACTAAGGCCATCCCGCTTTTTTATTTTTGTTGTCCGACGAAATGGCACAGGTGCCCCCTTCCAGAATATAGGCGAACATTTTTTGCCGAAAATGGTTCGCAATCTTCGCCTACGGGAAGAAGTCACAGTCCTCCCCCTTAGGACTCCAATCCTTAGGGGGAGGACTGCAATCCTTAGGGGGAGGACTCCAGTCCTAAGGGCGAGGACTGCAGTCCTTAGGCGAAAAATCGGCGGCCAAAGGGCAAGGGGTAAACACGCTTCAGGAAGACGTTTAAATCCTTATAGGGGAAAACTCCAATCCTTGTAGGGGAAAACTGGAGCGCGTACCGTACTAACTAATAAAAAAACTCCTGCATCTACAAAGGATGCGGGAGATTATACATTTTATCGGGAACCGGAAATTTCTTGCAAGGCGACAAAAGCATCTATTCGGCGTACTCGGCGAGTTCCAGCCAGCGGTCGGAGGCGGCATCGAGGCGCGCGGTGAGTTCGGGGAGGCGACGGGCATGGGCTGTTATGGCCTCTGCGTCGAGCGTACCACTGCAAAGGTCGGCCTCAATCCGCGCTTTTTCGGTTTCAAGGGCGGCTATTTCGGCTTCAAGGGCGGCGTATTCCTGGCGCTCCTTGAAGGAGAGGCGGCGCTTCTTCTCGGGTTGCGGCGATTGGGATTTCCAGTCGCGCTTGGTGGGGGAAGCGGCTGCAGAAACCTTGGCAGCTTCAGCGGCACGCTCCTTCTGGGCGGCACGAAACTGCGTATAGTTGCCGGGGAAGTCCTCCACCTTGCCTTCGCCGTGGAAGACGAGGAGGTGGTCCACCACCTTGTCGGTGAAATAGCGGTCGTGGCTCACGCAGATGACGCAGCCGTGGAAGTTGGCGAGGTAGTCTTCAAGGATTTGGAGGGTATCGATGTCGAGGTCGTTGGTGGGCTCGTCGAGGATGAGGAAGTTGGGCTGCTGCATCAGCACGGTGCAGAGGTAGAGGCGGCGGCGCTCACCGCCGGAAAGCTTGTAGATGTAGTCCTGCTGACGGCGCGGAGGAAAAAGGAAGTGGGTGAGGAACTGCATGGCAGTGAGGCGTTTGCCTCCGCCAAGGTCCACTACTTCGGCCACGCGGCGCACGGCGTCGATGACCTTCATCTGCTCGTCGAACTCCATGCCTTCCTGCGAATAGTAGCCGAAACGCACGGTTTCGCCGATGACGAAGCGACCGCTGTCGGGCTTCACGAGGCCGAGGAGGAGTTTCACGAAAGTGCTCTTGCCCGTACCGTTGGGGCCTACGATGCCCATTTTCTCGTAGCGGGAGAAGTTGTAGTAGAAGTCCTTGAGGATGACGGGGCCATCGGGGAACTGCTTGCTCACATAGGCGGCTTCGAAGATTTTGGAGCCGATGTAGGTGGCTTTCATTTCAAGGCGTGCGGCGGCTTCGCTCTGCCGTGTCTTGGCGAGGCGCTCAAGGTCATCGAAAGCCTCCACGCGGCTGCGGGCCTTATGGCCACGGGCCTGGGGCATGCGACGCATCCATTCCAGTTCGGTGCGATAGAGATTGCGGGCGCGGTCGATGTTGGCATTGGTGGCATCAAGGCGTTCCTGACGCTTCTCAAGATAATACTCGTAGTTGCCGCGGTAGTGGTAGAGGCGCTGGCCGTCAATCTCGAGGATGTCGGTGCAGATGCGGTTGAGGAAATAGCGGTCGTGGGTGACGAGGAGCAGACTGCCGTTGAGGCGGCCGAGATAGTTCTCCAGCCATTCTGTCATCTCTATGTCGAGGTGGTTGGTGGGCTCGTCGAGAATGAGGATGTCGGGGTTCTGGGCGAGCACGGCGGCCAGGGCGGCGCGCTTCTGCTGACCGCCGGAGAGGTTGCTTACGAACTGGTCGAGATTGCGGAGGCCGAGTTTCGTGAGAATCTGCTCCACACGGAGGGCGGCATTGTCGTCGTCGGCCGGCACCTTCGCCATCACGGCTTCCCGCACGGAGAGATGGGGCGGGAAATGGGTCTCCTGCTCCAGATAGCCCACGGTGAGGCCGTTGCGCAGTACGATGCTGCCCTCCTCATAGCCCTCTTTGCCGGCGAGGATATTGAGAAGTGTGGTCTTTCCGGTGCCGTTGCGGGCGATGAGGCCGAGGCGCTGGCCTTCGTGAAGCGAGAAACTGACATCGTCGAGAAGGACGAGGTCGCCGATGCGCTTGGAAAGGTGCTGGACTTCTAGATTGGGATTCACGGAAAGAGGTACAGGCTTATAGAAAAAGGAAAAACGGCGTGCTACTGGAACATCATCACGCAGACAGGTACCGAAACGGGGATGCGCTGGCCGGTGGGTGTGAGGTAGCCGGTCTGGACATCGCGGCGATATACCTCCACACGGTTGTCGTCGCGGCAGGCCACGAGAAGGTAAGCATCGTCGGGCGTGATGAGGAAGTTGCGGGGATGGCGGCCACAGGGCTGGTAGCCAATGCGGGTGAGAAGGCCGTCGGGGCCTACGCGGAAAATGCTGATGCCGTCGCCCGCAAGGCGGTGGGAGGCGTAGAGGAAGCGCCCGTCGTGGGAGAGATGAATGTCGGCACTGCCCGTGGCGGAGAGACTGTCGGCATGAAGTGTCTGCACAACGCGAAGGGTGTCGGCAGAAGGCGCAAGGGTGAAAACTTCATCGGAAATCTCGCTGATGAGATAGGCATAGGAGCTGTCGGCATCCCAGCAGAGATGGCGCGGACCCGTGCCGGGCTTGTATTGGAGAAGCCCCCCTCTTATCCCCCCAAGGGGGGAAGATGATTCTGCGCTATCGAGGCTCTCCCCCTTGGGGGAGTTGGAGGCGGCCTGGGGCAAGATTCGCGTGCAGTCGCAGCCCAGGTCGTTGACAAGCACCTGACCGGAGGGCGTAAAATAGACGGCGTGGGGGTGGGACTGCTCCTGACGGTCGGGGATGAGGCCGTGGCCCTGGAAAGCCGTGACTTCCACGTCGCCGAGGCGACCGTCGGCAGAGAGCGGGAAGCGCGAGATGCTGCCACCCATATAGTTGGCGGTGATAATGGCGGAACTGTCGGGCGTGAAAGTGATGAAGCAAGGCGAAGCCCCACGGGTAGGCAGGCTCTGGAGAAGGCTGATGGTGCCGGCCTCGGCATCTAGGGCGAAGAGGTTGGCAGACGGCGTCTTCTCCTGCGGCTCCTCGCCTACGGAATAGAGGCGTCGGTGGTCGGCGGAGAGGCAGAAGAAGGTGGGGTTGTTGACTTGCGTATTCTCGCAAACGCTCTGGACCTCGCCGTTGGCGGGATTGAAAGTATAGAGGCGCAAGGCACCGGACGCACTGTCGGTGGCCGCGCTGCCGATGAGAAGGTGCTGCAAAGAGGTGTCGGCCGTACACCCCGCCAGGAGTAATACAGAAAAAAGGAAAACGGAAAGATTACGCATAATATGGGTTACTTTTTCCCCACAGTGCCTTCATACGCTCATCCATCTTGTCTTCCTGTGCGTTGTGGCAGGCGTGCCAGAAGGAAGCGTCCTTGATGTCGTCGGGGAGGTACTGCTGGAGGGCAAAATTGCCGGGGAAGTCGTGGGGATACTTATAGCCGTCGGAATAGCCGAGTTCAGCCATAAGTTGCGTGGGAGCGTTGCGCAAATGAAGGGGCACGGGGAGGTTGCCGGAGCGACGCACCTCTTCCAGGGCCGCACCGATGCCTTTGTAGGCGCTGTTGCTCTTGGGGGAAGTGGCAAGATAGACGGTGGCCTCGGCGAGAGGTATGCGGCCCTCGGGCCATCCGATTTTGTGGACGGCATCAAAGGCGGCGTTGGCCAGAAGAAGGGCGTTGGGGTTGGCCAGGCCGATATCCTCGGAGGCACTGATGACAAGGCGGCGGGCAATAAATTCGGGGTCCTCGCCGCCTTCTATCATGCGAGCCATCCAGTAGAGCGCCGCATCGGGATTGCTGCCGCGTATGGACTTGATGAAGGCCGAGATAATGTCGTAGTGCATCTCCCCCTGCTTGTCGTAAGCCAAGGGATTCTGCTGCAGTTGCAACGTGACCACCTCATTATTTATTATTATGGGACCTTCGCTGGGCGCGGCGGCGCTGATGAGGTCGAGAATGTTGAGGAGTTTGCGGGCGTCGCCGCCGCTATAGCGCAGCATGGCCTCGTATTCTTCCACCTTCACCTCGCGGGAGGAGAGGAAGGGGTCGGTGGTGACGGCCTGGTGGAGGAGTTGGAGGAGTTCATCGCGCGAGAGGGGCTGGAGGGTATAGACCTGACAGCGCGAGAGGAGCGGGCGGATGACCTCGAAGGAGGGATTCTCCGTCGTAGCACCGATAAGGGTGACGGTGCCGCGCTCTACGGCGGCGAGGAGACTGTCCTGCTGCGACTTGGAAAAGCGGTGTATCTCGTCAATGAAGAGTATGGGCGAGGCCTGCTGGAAGAAGCGGTTCTTGGCGGCGTTGTCAATGGCCTCGCGCACATCCTTTACGCCGCTCTGCACGGCAGAAAGGGTGTAGAAGGGTGCGTCGAGGGCCTTCGCCACGATGCTGGCGAGAGTGGTCTTCCCCACCCCCGGCGGCCCCCAGAGGATAAAACTGCTGACACGTTTCTGTTCTATCATCCGGCGCAGAGGAGCCCCCGGGCCAACAAGGTGTTGCTGGCCAATGTACTGGTCGAGTGTGGTGGGACGGAGCCGCTCTGCTAAGGGTGTCATATTACTTCACCGCGTTCGTAATCAAGATGGTGATGCTGGTCAGGACGCTGGCGACGCTGAGCCAGGTAGCTACGGAGCGGAAGGAGTTGTCGTTGATGGTGCTCTGGCCGCTGCGGTACTTATTGGGCTGGACATACACCACGTCGTTCTGCTGCAGATAGTAGGCAGGGGAGGAGAAGATGTCTTTACTGCGGAGGTCGAGATGGTAAGTGGCGCGCTGGCCGTTCTCTTCACGCACTACGACAATGTCTTCACGTTTGGCCTGAATGTTGAGGTCGCCGCAGGCACCGAGAGCCTCAAGAACGGTCATGCGGTCCTTGGTGATTTCAAAGCGGCCGGGATTCTTTACCTCACCGAGCACGGTGACGTAGCGCTGATAGCAATCTACGGTGACGACGGCGTCGTGGAGCAATTCCTTACGCAGGCCTTCCTGCAAAGTGGCGGCAAGTTGCGAGCGCGTGAGACCCTGAGCCTTCACGCGGTCGAGGCCCGGCACGGTGATGTAGCCCTCTTCATCCACCGTGTAGAGCGTCTGGTTCTGGGCATAGTTGGCACCGGATGACTTAGTAGTGATCAGACCCGTGGTATAGCGTATGGCCATATCAGGAGTGGCGGCACTGTTGACGTTGATGGCCAGTTTGTCGCCAGGCTGGAAGGTAATCAAGCGCTCGGCCTGTGCCATCATCTGCCCGTCGGCCTCGATGTCTTGAAGATAAATAACATTCTGCTGTGCGTGACAGGCGGTGAGAAGGAGCGCGATAAGGCATACGCTCACAAGTTGTATGTATTGCTTCATAAAACTAAATATTTGCGTAGAAAAAAACTTCTTTTATGCTGTTCCGCGACTATTTGCGTATGAGCGTGAGCACTTCCTGTCGGCGTGCCACGTCGCTTTCATAGCAGCCGAGGGCAGCCACTGTGGTGGTGACGGTGCCGGGCTTTTCCACGCCCCGCATTTGCATACACATGTGCTGAGCCTCTACCACCACTACGACGCCCTGTGCATCGAGGGCCTCCATGATGGCCTCAGCAATCTGGCGGGTGAGGCGCTCCTGCACCTGTAGCCGGCGGGCAAAAACCTCCACGGCGCGGGCCAGTTTGCTAAGGCCCGTGATATGGGTGCCAGGGAGATAGGCGATGTGAACCTGTCCGAAGAAGGGCAGGATGTGGTGCTCGCAAAGTGAGTAGAAAGGTATGTCGCGCACCAGTACGAGTCCTTGGCTGTCGGTGGCGTCGAAGATGGCGCTGCGCAGGATTTCGCGGGCGTCCTGATGATAGCCCGTGGTGACTTCTGCCAATGCCTTGGCCACGCGAGCCGGTGTCTTCACCAGTCCCTCGCGCTGGGGATCCTCACCTATGTGCTGGAGGATGGCTTGTATATGGGATTCAATCATTTTCTTATGGTAGGATGTTAAAGAGTTCCGGCTCCTTAACAAGGGGGGCAGCCTCCTTAACGGGAAGCAAAACCTGTGTCTTCACTATTTGACATTCACTGAACAGGGCAGAGCGCTTCAGCACCTTAAAATAATGCTTTGCGGCCTCTACCGTGGGAAAATCTCCCACCCGGCACACCCATCTCGGGGCATTGTAGCGACAATACACGGAGAGTTCGGGATATATTGTCTGTGCTAATTCGCCTATTCGCTGGGCTTCCGTTTTCGATTTCCGTCCGTTGGCACCCGAATACAGTTGTATGCGGTAGCCGGGCGCTTTGTAGCGTTGCGAACGGGGCACGCTGACAGTATCCATGAAGGAATAGTCGCCTATCAGTGTGCTTTGAGCCCGCATGACTGCCCACTCCCCAACGGGAGCGGACAGCATGAGAGCAATAATGATGAGTAATTTCTTTGTCATGGCTATGAGAGCGATGTGAACGATAGAAACTACAAACGTTTTTCGGACAGTTAGTACGCGGTATTACTTCCAGGCGTCGATGATGCCCTTGAAGTCGGGAGCTTTCAGGCTGGCACCGCCGATGAGGCCACCGTCGATGTCGGGCTTCTGGAAGAGTTCGGGGGCGTTGCTGGCCTTGCAGCTGCCGCCGTAGAGGATGCTGGTCTCGTCGGCGAGTTCGGCGCCATAGACTTCGGCCACGCACTTACGGATATAGGCATGGATTTCCTCGGCCTGCTCTGCCGTGGCGGTCTTGCCGGTACCGATGGCCCAGATGGGCTCGTAGGCGATGGTGATGTTCTTCCACTGTTCGGGGGTGAGATGGAATACGCTGCCGGCGAGTTCGGCCTTGCAGACGGCTTCCTGCTCGTTGGCCTCGCGCTGCTCCAGGCTTTCGCCGATGCAGAAGATTACCTTCAGGCCTTCGGCCAGGGCGAGATCCACCTTCTCCTTCAGTATTTCGGGGGTCTCGTGATAGTATTCGCGACGCTCGCTGTGGCCCAGGATGACGTACTCGGCACCCGTGCTCTTTACCATGGCGGCGCTCACTTCGCCGGTGTAGGCACCGCTGGCCTTATTGGCGCAGTTCTCGGCGCTGACGGCGATGACGCTGTCCTTCACCAGTTCGCTGACGGTGGCCAGATGGATGAAGGGGGTGCCGATGATTACTTCGCAGTTGGGCTTTTCAGCGGCGAGGATTTCTTTCAGTTCGGTGGCGAGTGCTACGCCTTCCTGCAGGGTCTTGTTCATTTTCCAGTTGCCTGCTACAATGTGCTTTCTCATTTTGTTTTGTTTATATGTTTTAGGGGTTATTGATTATGCGTTTCAACGCTTGGCATTACAGATGTTTGAGGGAGAGTTTCTCCTTGATGACGCCGTCTTTCAGCCTCACGATGCCGGGGTTGGCTCTCACGATGGTCTGCAGCATCTCCTGGCTGGCAAAGAGCACGGGGCTGTTTATGCCTGTGCGGTCCTTGAAGCGTTCGGCGGCTTTCGGATCCTCGGCCATTACGAGGTAGAAGGGGCGGCCTTTGTCGCAGGCCTCGTCCCACAGGCTGTTGAGGCGGTCGCTATTACCCGTGTCGGCACTCGCCTCGTAGGGGATAGTGATGAGCGTCACCTCCCGTTCGGCCATAAGGATGTCGTCCGTGAGGTCGTTGCCCTCGGCGTCGGTCAGCGCGAAGTCCTTGATGGTGGGGGCGGCCACCTCCACGCTCTTGCCGTCCACCACTCCATATTCGCCCATCATGGCGGCCATCACGTCGGTGCCGGTCTTGTAAGGCGTGAAGTCCACTATCGGCAGATGCCGCCACGACCAGATGCCCAGCACGGCCACCAGCACGACCACCACGTTGGCCACCCACGCCCTTACCTGCCGGCCCGGCAGCTGGTACATGTCCTCGCGCCGCCAGTAGAGCAGCACGCCGATGGCCGTGAGCACGATATTCTTCATAAACGACTGGCCGTTGGTCATGTGCAGCGCACTTCCGAAGCAGCCGCACTCCGGCACGGCGCCGGTGGCAGCATTATAGCCCGTGATGAGCAGCATAGGCACCATAAAGGCAAGCATCGCCGTCGTGGTGCGCCGCCGGCAGCAGCCTATGAGCAGTCCTATGCCGAGGGCGGCCTCAACGAGTGCCAGCACCACGGCCATCGACGTCACCGGCACGCTGTTGGGCACCGTGTGTACGCCCATCAGCCCCAGGTAGTCCTGCAGCAGGATGGTCATGCCCAGCGGGTCGTTGGCCTTTGCCAGACTCGACGCCAGGAACGTGAGGCCGGCCACCAATTGGCTCAGCCACACGAGGCCCGTAAGGAGTTTTCGCAGTACGTTCATGCCGTCACGGAGGATGATGTTCGGAGGCTGCTTCTTATTTGGCCTCGCCCAACTGTATCAGGCCGAACACGCTGTAGTTCAGCATATCCATATAGTTTGCGGCAATGCCTTCACTTACGCGCGTCTTGCCCTGCAAGTCCTCAATCTGTTTGGTGCGGAACACCTTCATCAGTATCAGGTCCACGTAGCTGCTCACCCGCATGGAGCGCCAGGCCTCGCCATAGTCGTGATTCTTGCGCAGCATCAGGTTGAGGCATTCCTCGGCCTTCTCGTCATAGAGCGCCGCGGCGCGGTCGTTGGGCAGATTGCGGCCGTCCTCGCTGTCGCCCAGTTCCAGTTGGATGAGCGCCATAAGGCAGTAGTTCACGATGCCGATGAACTCTGGCACGATACCCTCGTCCACCAGCGCCTCACCCGTCTGCTGGAGGGTGCGTATGCGGTTGGCCTTGATAAATATCTGGTCGGTGAGGGAGCACGGGCGCAAGATGCGCCAGGCCGTGCCGTAGTCGTGCATCTTATCTACGAAGAGGCTGCGGCAGCGCCCCATTACCTTCTGAAATTCTTCCTGCGTTGTCATATCTACTTTATATATTATTCGCGCGCGAGTTTACATATTGCGTGCAAAATTACGAAAAAGCCAGACGATGGCAAAGCAAAAACGTATTTTTCTTCGTTTTTCCTCTTTCGTTTTTCGTTTTTCGTTTTCGTTTTCGTCTTTCATTTTCGTTTTTCGTACCTTTGTACCACCATTCATCATTCATCGTTAAATCGTTAAATCATCAATGTTTTCAGGAATAGTAGAAGCCACGGCCACCGTCGTAGCCATCCGTAAGGAACAGGAGAACCTCCACTTCACCCTCGAGTGCCCCTTCACCGACGAGCTCCACATCGACCAGAGCCTCGCCCACAACGGCGTATGCCTCACCGTCGTCAGCACCGACGGCCCCCGCTACGTCGTCACCGCCATGCAAGAGACGCTCCGCCGCTCCAACCTCAGCCTCCTCCGCAGAGGCGACGAAGTAAACATCGAGCGCTCCATGCCCATGAACGGACGTCTGGACGGCCACATCGTGCAGGGGCACGTGGACCTCACCGCCCAGTGCATCCACATCGAGGAGGCCGACGGCTCGTGGGTCTTCACCTTCCGCCACGCCTACGACAAAGCGATGGCGCGCCGCGGCTATTTCTGCGTGGACAAGGGCAGCGTCACCGTCAACGGCGTCAGCCTCACCGTATGCGAGCCCACGGAGGACACCTTCAAGGTGTGCATCATCCCCTACACCTACGAGCACACCAACTTCCACTCCTTCAAAGTGGGTTCCATCGTCAACATCGAGTTCGACATCCTCGGCAAATATCTCGCAAGGATGCAGGAACTTAATTAATTTTATCAAGAATTAAAGAATTAAGGACTTTTTATCGTGTTCTGAAAATGTTTTTCAGGAATTACGCAGTGCTGCACTGCTGAATTGTTGTCCGCAGGAATTCTGCTGCATCAAGCAGCTAATTCAAAAAAAATCTAGGCAGAAGGCTAACGAAGTAATTCTTTAATTCTGTAATTCTTGATAAAATAAAAGACAGATAAGTTTATGCCAACAAGTATATCATTGCTAAAAGTAAAATAAAAATCCCCCTAACCCTAACGAGTAGCCCCCTTTAAGGGGGTTGGGGGTCACCCTAAATGACAAGAAAAGAACGCTTTTCATCAGTCCTCGCCTACTACCGCGCCCACCTGCCCGCCACCGAGACGGAACTCAACTACACCACCACGTTCGAGCTCCTCGTGGCCGTTGTGCTCTCCGCCCAGTGCACCGACAAGCGCATCAACCAAGTGACGCCCGCCCTCTTCCGCGCCTACCCCACCCCCTCCGCCATGGCCGCAGCCACGGAGGAGGACGTGCTGGCCTACATCAAGTCCGTCTCCTACCCCAACAACAAGGCCCGCCACCTCGTAGGCCTCTCCCGCATGCTCGTCAGCGACTTCGGCGGCCAGGTACCCTCCACCCTCGAAGAACTCACCCGCCTCCCCGGCGTAGGCCGCAAGACCGCCAACGTCATCCAGGCCGTAGCCTTCGGCAAGGCCGCTCTCGCCGTAGATACCCACGTCTTCCGCGTCAGCCACCGCCTTGGCCTCGTACCCGCCACGTGCACCACCCCCTACGCCACCGAGATGGCCCTGCGCCGCTACATCCCCGAGGCCGACGTAGCCGCCTCCCACTATTGGCTCCTCCTCCACGGCCGCTACGTCTGCACCGCCCGCAACCCCAAATGCACCGCCTGCGGACTCCGCGAGATATGCCCCAGCCTCACCCCGTCGCGGCCACTCCGTGCCGCGCCACCCCTCCCTCGCTCATAGAGCAAACTCTTGCCCCAATAGGGGAAAGATGGCGGAGCCAGAAAGGGGCTGGGAGGGGGATATACTCCTAAAGGTCATAACCTCAAAACCTCATATATGAACAACCTTTCCACCATCCTCTCATCCTTCAGAGGTATCATCCCCTCCCTATTCGGGGAGGGGTGTCGCGGTGCCGCAGGCATCCGTGACGGGGTGAGGCTTTTCCTCATCCTTGCAGCCGTCAGCCTCACCGTCTCCGCCGCACCCCTCCGCATCGCCATCTTCGGCGACAGTTACTCCACCTTCGAGGGCTACATGAGCCCCGCCATCAACGAGCTCTGGTACTTCCCCGCCGACTCCAAGCGCCACAACAAGGCCAACGACGTCGTCAGCGTAGAGCAGACCTGGTGGATGCAGGTCGTCAACCGCCTCGGCGCCACCCTCGTCATCAACAACTCCTACAGCGGCAGCACCATCGCCTTCCAGGGCTACACGCGCCAGAAAGAAGCCGCCAACGACGGCCACAGCCTCCGCCCCGGCCATCCCGCCGACTACAGCCCCCGCTCCTTCATCGCCCGCGCCGTAAACCTGTGCGACACCATCGGTGCCCCCGACCTTCTCCTCGTCTTCGGCGGCACCAACGACTCATGGGCCGGCACCCCCGTGGGCGACTACCAGTGGGGCCAGTGGACGCGCGCCGACCTCTTCACCTATCGTCCCGCCCTCGCCCGCCTCTGCCGCGACCTCAGGGAGATGTACCCCGCCACGCGCGTCGTCTTCCTCATCAACGACGGCCTGCGCCCCGAGATTGTAGAGAGCACCCACGTCATCACAAAATACTACGGCTACGAGCACCTCGACCTCACCGACATCGACAAGCAAAGCGGCCACCCCTCCCAGAAAGGCATGACAACCATCGCCAACCAGGTGTGCAAGTACCTGAAGGGAGAATAGCCTGGCGCCGGCCCCCTTTTCTAAAATAAAAAGTGAACAGTTAACAATTTATCAGTTAACAATAATCCCCTCACGCCTCAAAGAGCCGGTAGTAGTTTGCACAGTGGATTTTTTCGCGCGTGAGCTTGTTGCGGCGCGTGAGGTCGGTGAGTAGGCGGTAGGCCTTGTCGCGCTTGACGGCCAGAAGGGCAGCGGCAGCATCCACATCCACGGTGCCGTGCTCCCGAAGGTAAGCCTCCAGTTTGAGATACGCCTCGCCCGGAAGGAGGGATGGGCTGTGGGTGGTGCGCACCCTTTCAAACTCGGCCCCGTACTTCACCTTCTGGAGAAGTTCGTGGGCGGGAGCAAAATGTATTTGCTTCATCGTCACGTCCGCGCCCGAATAGCGCTCTCCTTCATATATTTTGCGGGTAAAGGCAGGCACGGGCACAAAGGAACCGATGCCCTTGAGATTGATGCTTTGGCCATCCGTCAGGCTCTGACCGATGGATTGCGCCAGGGCGGAGAGCACGGCCGCGATGTCGGCCTCCGTCACGGTGCAACGGTGCTGAATATCCGCAGCTATCTGCCGGGTGTCGAGCGTGCGACTTCCCACTATGCGCGGGTGCATGGATTTGGGGTCGGAGGTGTTGAGGCTGGAGGTGGGGGATTTGTAGGCAGAAATTTTTATTTTCATAGCTTTTATTTGGATAAGTGGTGAATTAATTTCGTTTGCACACGTGTGCCGAGAGTTCGGGACACGTGTGCCGAGGCCTCGGGACACGTGTGCCAAAGGCTCGGGACACGTGTGCCGACGGAACGGGAATAGGGGGTTGTGAAAATTATCAGGGCGTTAATGGTTTGCAAGTGTAGGAGTTTTTTTGCATAAACTTTTCTTATCACATTGTAAAAGAATTACTTGCAAGCGTCTCTGCATTGTTGTACTTTTGCACTCGCTGACGGGGCTCTCTCCGTTTCGCATGCAAAGGTACAACTTTATTATTAAAAAAAACAGTAACATTATGGAAAAGTTTCTCTCCTCCCACTACAACTTCCGCATCAACCTCCTGCGCAAAACCACGGAGTATGCCGAGGCCGGATCCCGGGATTTCCGTCCGCTCGACTCCCTTGCGCTCAACACCGTCTATTGGCACCTGCGCCGCGAGAAGATTCCCGTGCGCTTCCACGAACTGGAGTGCTACCTCTATTCCAGTTTCCTGCCCCAGTATCATCCCTTCCGCGCTTACATGGACGCTCTCCCTGCATGGGACGGGCGCGACCGCCTCACTCCCCTCGCCCGCCGCGTGAGCCGTGACGCGCTGTGGGGGCTGGTGTTCCACATCTGGATGCGCGGCCTTACGGCACAGTGGCTCGGCCATCCCATGCAGGCTGCCAACAGTATGGTGCCCGTCCTTATGAGTGAGCGTCAGGGCCTGCGCAAGAGCACCTTCTGCCGCATGCTCATGCCCCCGGAACTGCAAAGCTACTATCTCGACAAACTGGACTTCACCCAGGCCGGCGAGTACGACCGCATGATGGCGCAGTTCGGCCTCATCAACCTCGACGAACTCGACCGCTACTCTCCTGCCGCCATGGCGCGCTTCAAGGCGGCCACGCAGATGACGGACATCATGGGCCACAGCACCCGCACCGCCGTCATCTCCCGCTCCCCGCGTCTGGCATCCTTCATCGCCACCACCAACGTGCGCCGCATCCTGCGCGACCGCACGGGTTCGCGCCGCTTCTTCTGCCAGGAGGTGGAGAGGGTCATTCCCTGCCACCCCTTCAACCATGCACAACTCTATGCGCAGCTCCGCGCCGAGGTCGTGAATGGTGAGCGCACATGGTTCAACAAACAGGAGGAGGCCCGCATCGGGCAGCACAACGCCCCCTACTACGCCCTCACCGCTGTTCAGGAAGCCGTGCTCCGCCATTTCCGCCCCACCTCTCCCGGCGAAGGCCTGCCCACGCTTTCCTCCCGCGCCATCTTCGACACCCTCTCCTCTGCCCACCCCACCCTCCTCCAGGGCCTTCGCATCTGCGACTTCGGCAAACAGCTCCACGCCCTTTTCCCCATGACCTCCCGCCACCGCGACGGCTACCGCTTCCATGCCGCACCCCTCACGTCCGCCACGTAGCGCCCCCTCCCAAATTTCCTCCCTCGCCCGGATTCTCTCCCCCCCCCCAAGAATCCGGGCTTTTTTGTGCAGCGGTGTAGCACGTGTAACAAAAAATGGAAGGCACTACCTCGGTCGGTTGCAGTGCTACAACACTTGTATCAGGGGAAACTCCCCCCTTGATTCACCGTTCTTTACAAGGCGGTATTGTCATGTCTAACTGACAAAATAGGGGGGGGGCAAGCGGCGCGATATCGTAAATTTCTCCTCTTTTTACGCGTATGTTATAAATTTTGTGTAACTTTGCAAACGTCCGTAAAGAGCGCTAATTCTTTTAAATATAATCCTTAATTCAATGAAAAAACTACTTACACTTTTCGCAGCCCTGTGCTGCACGGTGATGATGCAGGCCGAGATCGTGCATCACGAGCAATGCGACCCGACATACACGACTGTCGGTTACGCACAAGAGTGTTGGGAAGACACCGGGACGGGTAAGCTGTATGCAGAAGAAAGTTGCACTACAGAGCTCAATCGTGCCGTTGTGGCGACTTACGCTAAGCTTCGCTCAAATCCTATCATCAATACTTCCATTGCCGAAGTCAAGGATTACGTCACTTTCGAAACCTACGAAAGCCGTGAGTATGACGAGCATCCGTTCTACCATGGCATGGAAGTTAAATACGTAATGGAACAATACCAATATGCACAGGCAAGCACTTATACCGCCGATTTCAAGGTGTATGGAACCGATGTTGCCAATGCCCGAATAAAATGGTATCGAAATGACACTGAAAACGAAAAATACGGTCATTATGATATAACGATTTCGGTAAATGGTAAATCTGTACATACACGGACAAGTTGGTATCAATCCGGATTTGCCGATTTTCCGCTGAAAGGCTTAAAGCATAATGACATTGTCACGGTCAAAGTCGAAGGGCCTCACTATCCGTACTGGGTAGGCGAAGTCGTTGTAGCAGCCTGCCTTGAATATACAAGCAGCAATGGCGGAAAGAATCAGAATAAAGACCTTACCGCTACCCAAGCCCCTAACAGCACAACTGACTACTATACGACGTTCTATTCCGATGAAAGCGCTTATAACCTTCCTGATAATGCACAGGCATACGCCGGTAAAGTGGAGGATAATATCGTGCGACTCTCAAATGTAGGCAACATCATCCCAAAGGGCGTGCCGGTGATACTGAAACTCACTCCGGAAAATGTCTCAGAAAGTCAATACCCGTTCACATTGCATCCTACCAGTGCTGATGCCACCTATGAGGGGGAGAATGACCTGAAAGGTAATGGCGAAAACACATCAACGCCACCTGCAAACTCCTATGGCCTTGTCGTTACAGACGAGATATTGGGCTTCTGTCGCATTAGAAACGAGATGGCGGCAAACAGCGCTTACCTGAAGTTTGACCAAGCACCAGGCATAGGGATATTCTGGATTGCAGATTTAGGGCCGAATGTCGTGTATCACCCACAATGCGAACCGACACACCAGACCATCGGTTATGCACAAAAATGTTGGGAAGACACCAGCACGGGTAAGTTCTATGCAGATGGCCTCTGCACGCAGGAACTCAATCCTGCCCAAGTGATAACTTACGCCAAGTTGCTGTCGAACCCTATCATTGACAACTGGGCATTCAGCACTTACGAAAGTGAAAAATACGAAGGCTGCCAGTTTGACTGGGGAGTGAAAATGGGATACGTGGTAAAGGACTATACGACTAAAACCCCAATCGACTACATTGCCACATTCAAGGTGTATGGAACGGACGTAGCCAATGCCCGAATAAAATTCTACAGAAACGTATCTGAACACGCGGAATATGGCAATTACAATCTGGAAGTCAAAGTAAACGACGAGCCCGTATATACGCTTACCGACACATACAAGACAGGGCTCTTCAGCATTCCAATAAATGACATAAAGACCGGCGACATCATCACGTTCAAGATTACGGCACCTCTAAGGCAACCTGGTTGGATATGCGATCTCACCATGACCGCTTGCCTTGAATACACCAGCAGCAATGGCGGAAAGAATCAGTATAAAGACATTACCGCAATCCAAGACCCCAACTACAAAGCTGACTATTATGCTACGTTCTATTCCGATGAGAGTGCCTATAACGTTCCTGATAATGCCAAGGCATACGCCGGTAATGTGGTAGGTAATATCGTGCAGCTCTCAAATATAGGCAACATCATCCCCAAGGGCGAGCCGGTGATACTGAAAATCACTCCGGGCAATGTCTCGGAAAGTGAATATTCGTTTGCATTGGCTCCTACCAGTGCTGATGCCGTTTATGAAGGAGAGAATGACCTGAAAGGAAATGGCGAAAACACATTGGAAGCAGGAACCAATACGTATTGCCTTGGCGTTGAAGACAATGTATTGGGCTACTACCCCTTTGACGGCACGATTGCTGCGAACAGCGCATACCTGAAGTTTGACGAAGCAACAGGCATCGGAATGTACAGGATTGCGGAAAAGGCATCTAATCTCGTCTATCACCCACAATGCGACCCGACAATGGAACAGTATGGGTATGCACAAAACTGTTGGGAAGATACCAACACGGGTAAGTTCTATGAAGATTACTCATGCACGCAGGAACTCCATCCGGCCAGGCTGCTGACTTACGCCAAGTTGCTGTCGAACCCTATCATCGACAACACCCGTGATCATTTCAACTATTTCGAGGACGGTGAATTTGACGGTTGTCAGGTCAACTGGGGAGTATATACAAAATACAATGCACCGACAGGAGGCTTAGGTCCTACGCTCGATTGGCACACTGCCGATTTCATGGTTTATGGATCTGACGTTGCCAATGCCCGATTTATATGGTATAGAAATGTTTCAGAATACTCACAATACGGCACTTATGATTTGAATATCTCCGTCAACGGCCAGTCTGTGTATGCGCTTCAGGATTCGTATAAATCCGGGCTCCACTGCATTGCTTTGCCTGATTTGAAGACCGGCGATATAGTTAGGTTCCAGTATGACGCACCTAAAAATGAGGTAAAGTGGACAGGCGACGTAATTATGAGGGCTTGCCTTCAATACACAAGCAGCAATGGCGGACTGGATACAAGGAAAACCGTTACCGCCCACCAAGACCCTGATAACCAGGAAGATTATTACGCTACGTTCTATACCGAAGAAAGAGCTTATAACGTTCCTGATAATGCAAAGGCATACACCGGTAATGTGGTAGGTAATATCGTGCAGCTCTCAGATATAGGCAACATCATTCCAAAAGGTGAGCCTGTGATACTGAAACTCACTCTGGAAAATATCTCAGAAAGTCAATACCAGTTCACATTGAATCCCAACTATGGAGATTTCACCTATGAGGGAAGCAATGACCTGATAGGGAATGGCGAAAGCACATTGGAGGCAGGAGCCAACACTTATTGCCTTGGCATCGAAGACAATGTATTGGGCTACTACCCCTTTAGCGGTGAGATTGCTGCGAACAGCGCATACCTGAAGTTTGACGAAGCAACAGGCATCGGGATGTACAGGATTGCGGAAAAGGTGCCAAATCTCGTCTATCACCCGCAATGCGACCCGACAATGGAACAGTATGGGTATGCACAAAACTGTTGGGAAGATACCAACACGGGTAAGTTCTATGGAGATTACTCATGCACGCAGGAACTCCATCCGGCCAGGCTGCTGACTTACGCCAAGTTGCTGTCGAACCCTATAATCAACAGTCGCGATTACAAGTTAAAAGATTACGAGAGCTCCACTTACGAGAGCAATGAATTTGACGGTTGTCAGTTCAACTGGGGAGTATCTGTAGGTTACTCTGCAACGACATCCTCACACCCTCCGTTCGAGTCGTACACTGCCGATTTCATGGTTCTTGGAACCGACGTTGCCAATGCCCGATTTATATGGTATAGGAATGTTACAGAATACTCAGAATACGGCACTTATGATTTGGACATCTCCGTTAACGGCCAGTCTGTGTATGCGCTTCAGGATTCGTATAAATCCGGGCTCCACTGCATTGCACTGCCAGGTTTGAAGACCGGCGATATCGTTAGGTTCCAGTATGACGCACCTAAAAATGTGGTAAAATGGGCAGGCTACGTAATGATGACAGCTTGCCTTCAATACACAAGCAGCAATGGCGGACTGGATACAAGGAAAACCGTTACCGCCCACCAAGACCCTGATAACCAGGAAGATTATTACGCTACGTTCTATTCCAATGAAATAGCCTATAGCGTTCCTGATAATGCAAAGGCTTACACAGCCCAAGTCGATGGTGAGGAATTGTTACTCTCCAACATCGGCAACACCATCCACAAGGGTGAGGCAGTGATACTGAAGGCTACAGGCAATCGCATAGAGCTAATACCATCTGCAAACAAAGAAGAGGCCTCATTGCTGAATGACCTAACAGGTACTGAAAAGGATACAACCCTCGTATCCGGTCAGTATGCCCTCTCACTCGGCCATAACGGCGTGGGCTTCTACCACTGGGAAGGTCAGCCAATCGCTGCCAACAAGGCATACCTGACGCTAACCGACTCAAGCATCAAGGCACTCGCCTTTAAGTTCGAGGAAGACAGCACGACGGCTATCAACTCCGTAAACGTAAACGAAAACGAAAACGAAAACGAAAACCTGTACAATCTCACCGGCGTGCGCGTCGGTAAGGATTACAAGGGCATCGTCATCAAGAACGGAAAGAAAGTCATCAGGTAAAGCCCCTCCCAACCTCCCCCTTAAAGGGAGGGGCCCAGAGGGTTAAGACCCTCCCAACCTCCCTTAAAGGGAGGAGCCAAGAGGGTGACCTCACCAAATAAGCGAATATTAAAAAATTAACTAATCAAGACTTGAAAAGTCTCCCTTTAAGGGAGATTTAGAGGGTCTAATCAAGACTTGGAAAGTCTCCCTTTAAGGGAGATTTAGAGGGTCTAATAATAACATGAAAAGAATCTATATAACTCCCCAGGCCGATACTCTGGCAGCACGTCCCACGCAGATGCTCTGCGGCAGTCCCTTTGACGACTTGACGATAAACATTGATGAAGGCGTGTCGACGGAGGACAATGACTATTCCGACAACGAAGGCTACGGCGAAGCCTGGTAGCCCCAAGCCCCCTGATTCGGTGAATCAGGGGGCGTTTTTTAACAAATTACATCATTTCGGATGCATTTTTGCTAAATTTTGACATAGGGGGCAATGTGGATGCTAAACTTTTTCCAGATATTCGGCAAAGATGCGGGCGGCACTCTCCACCTTGGCGGCACAGGGGCGGCGCTTGTAGTATTCCGCCGTGCGGGGTGAGGGCTGATAATTGCCGCGGGCGATGGGACCTTTAAGGCTGAGGAGTTCGGCACAGATGACGGAGCCGTTCTGTTCCTCAAAGCGGTGGAGGAGGTCCTGCACCACTTTGTAGCACTCGCCTTTGCCTTGCTGGTCGGCACCGTCGGTCTGGCCGCAGTGCATGCCGGCGAGGACGACCATACCGCTTACGGCACCGCACATCATACGCAGACGCCCTACGCCGCCGCCGAAACCGGCACCTATCTGGAAGGCTTGTTCGGAGGTGTAGCCGTAAAGGTCACAGAAGGCGGCTATGACGCTCTGGCAGCAGCCGTAGCCCTGCATAAAATAATCTACTGCGCTCTGGACGCGCTTTTCTAATTCGGGAGTCATGGTTTTCGTATTTTTAAGTGTAAACGGATGAGGAAGATGAGGCCGCGCACGGTGAGCTCTATGGCCATGGCGAGCCACACGCCGGGGAGGCCCAGGACGGGGGCGAGGACGGCGGCAAGGGTGATGCGGATGCCCCAGATGGTGGCGAGGTTCATCAGGCATGGAACGAGGGCGTCGCCGAGGGCCACGAAGATGCAGTAGCCCACGATGCTGGCGCCGTACATGGGTTCGGCGAAGGCCTCGATGCGGAGCACACTGACGCAGAGCGACCCGACGTCGGCCTCGGGGCCCATGATGCCTACGAGGGCGGGGGCACCGATAAACATTATGGTGCCCATCAGCGTCATCACGCCCACACCGAGCCACAGCGTGATGCGGGAGAAACTATAAACGAGCGAGGGGCGACCGGCGCCGTGGCTCTGGCCTACGAGGGTGGAGGAGGCGTCGCCGATGCCGAAGCCGGGCATATAGCAGATGGCCTCAATGGTGATGCCGAGGGCGTTGGCGGCGATGGCGATGGTGCCGAGGGGCGCCACGATGACGGTGCTGGCTATCTGGGCCCCGACGAGGCAGATGCGCTCAAGGGCCATGGGGGTGGCAATGCGGAGGAAGCCAAGCAGCATACCTAACATCTCCCCCAGCCTCTCCCCGTCGCGGCTGCCTGCGGCACCGCGCCACCCCTCCCCTGTTAGGGAGGGGGATATTACATTAGAACGATATTCTTCAATGGAAAGGGTATCTTCCCCCTCGGCATTTTGGCCGTCGCCAAAAGCAACAGGGGAGGGGTGGCAAAGTTCCAAAGGAAGCTTTGACGGGGAGAGGCTGGAGAGACTTGTGAAACTTTTATATTCCCTCTGTCTAAACATACACACAAGCAAACCTATCATTACGACCACTTCGGCGGAGGCCGTGCCCCACGCGGCTCCCGCCACGCCCATGTGCATCTTGAATATAAAGAGGTAGTTGAAAAGGACGTCGAAGAAGCACATCAGGGCATTGAGGATGCTGGGGGCCTTGACGTTGCCGGCGGAGCGCAGCATGCCACTGGCCAGGGCGTTAATCTGCCAGACGGGAAGGAAGGAGACGTAGATGAGGAAATAGGCCGTGGCATCGGCGCAGATGTCGGCACCGCCGCCAAGCCAATGAGGAAGGCGGGAGGATATAAGCCAGCACACGAGTGCCAGCATGCCGCTCCAGCAGAAGGTGGCGGGAATGGAGACGTGCATAACGCGGCGGGCGGCATCGTATTGGCGGGCGCCGACCTTATGGCTGGCCATGACGTAGAAGCCGGTGGCCGCCGCTCCGCAAAGGCCGGTGGCGAGCCAGAGGGTGCTGCACACGAGGCCGATGGCGCCCATGGCGTTGGCTCCGAGATGGGCCACCATGGCGGCATCGATATACTGCATGACGATGCTGGAGAGCTGGGCCAGCATGGCGGGGGTGCTGAGTAGAGCCACCAGATGCAACTGCTGGCGGCGAGAGAGGCTTTCGCCACCACGCAGGGCCTGTAATAACGCTTCTTTTGTCATACGGGATGCAAAATTACGAATAAGTGAGAGAAATACCAAATGAGGGCTGCGAAATTTGAGGATTTCCGAGCGAGAGTAATTAAAAACTTGTTTAAAATTACGAAAAAACGATAGAGGCAAGGTGAAGAATGGGAAGTTTTTTGTAACTTTGCAGCGGATTTTACACTGATTTGCCATCTTCAATCCTTACAAGCCCTCATATATGGAACAAGAGTTCAAACATATCACCCCCGTCCAGATACGCATCAACGATATTGACGTGCTGGGTCATGTCAACAATAATGCCTACTTCGCCTACTACGACCTGGGCAAGGAGAATTACATCAGGGACGTACTGGGCGTGGACTTCGCCACGGGGAAGGTGCTGCCCGTCATCGCCAATATCAACGCGACGTTTGTGGAGCCCATTTTCTACGGCGACGACCTTCAGGTGCTGACACGCGTCAGCCACCTCGGCACGAAGAGTTTCACTCTGGAACAAACGGCCGTGAGCAAGAAGACGGGACACACGATGTGCTCGTGCACCACGGTGATGGTGTGCGTGGATATGGAGACGAAGCAGAGCGTGCCTCTGCCCGACGAATACCGAAAGACCATCACGGCTTACGAACCAGCCCTGAAAGAAGAATGAAAGTGCCCGTGATTTACACTGAAGACATACAAGGAACTCTTCTCGCGCTGAAGGCGAAGATGGAGCCCGACCGCATGTTTGTCCTCTGCGACTCCCACACGGAGAGGCTCTGCCTGCCGCTTCTCGCGATGCCCGAGGCCCGTGTGATAAGCGTGGAGTGCGGCGACGGGAACAAGACGCTTGCCACGCTCTCACAGGTGTGGCAGGCCCTGCAAGAGAACGGTGCCACGCGCCACTCGCTGCTCGTCAACCTGGGCGGCGGTATGGTGACCGACCTCGGCGGTTTCGCCGCTGCCACCTTCAAGCGGGGCATGCGCTTCATCAACGTGCCCACGACGCTGCTGGCTATGGTGGACGCCGCCGTGGGGGGCAAGACGGGTATCAACTTCGGGGGACTGAAAAACGAAGTGGGGTGCTTCCGCGAGGCCGACGAGGTGGTCATCCACACCCCTTTCCTCCGCACCCTCGACACGCCCAACCTCCGCGCCGGCTATGCCGAAATGCTCAAGCACGCCCTCATCACCGACCGAAAGATGTGGGCGGAACACCTGTGCTTCGACCTTGCCGCACCCGACCTCGCCGCCTTGCAGAAAATGGTGCGACAGAGCATTGAGGTGAAGCAGCGCATCGTCCGGGAAGACCCTTACGAAAAAGGGCTGCGCAAGGCCCTCAACCTCGGCCATACCGTAGGCCACGCGCTGGAGAGCCTCGCCATGGAGCGCACTCCCCTACTCCACGGCTACGCTGTGGCTTACGGGCTCATCGCCGAACTGTACCTCTCGGCCGCACTGGCAGGCTTCCCCTCCGAAGCCCTGCACCAGACGGCGCATTTCATACGCGATTACTATGGTCGCCCCGACATAGGCTGCAACGACTACGACGCCCTTTTCGCCCTGATGCAGCACGACAAGAAAAACTGCGGCGACGACATCAACTTCACCCTCCTCGCCGACGTCGGCAAGCCCCTCGTGAACTGGAAAGTGCCGCGCGAAGTCCTCAACGAAGCGCTCGACTTCCTGCGGGACGCCTGAAGGGGAAACGTCCTGAACAATTCGCGACCTGAACCATTTGAAAAACTATCCTTAACCTAAACATCTAATGACCAAAATCCAAAAAGGCGTAACGCTGGCTTTAGCCACCTCCATCTTCTACGGCCTGCTGCCTTTCTTTTCCGTTCCGCTGCAAGAGGCCGGGGTCAACCACATGAGCAACCTCAGCATCCTGTTCTACCGCAACATCTTCGGTGCGTTGCCTCTGGCTCTCATCATGCTGTGGAAGCGCATATCCTTCCGCATTTCCCTGCCAGAACTCATCACGCTCATCGTGCTGGCGGGCTTTTCCGACGGTGCCGCCCTCTTCCAGATAGAAGGCTATCCGCCCCTCCTGCCCACAGGCATCGCCACGACCATACACTTTCTCTATCCCGTCTTCACGGCGCTCATTATGATGATATTCTACAAGGAGCGCTGCAGCCGGCTCATACTTCTGGCGCTCTTTATGGCAGTAGGCGGCGTGGCCTTCCTCTCATGGCCCTCCGGCAACGTGACGGTGACGGCGCGCGGCATCATCTTCGAACTCCTCTCCGCCATCTGCTACGCCCTGTACGTCGTACGCCTCAACCACAGCCGCGTGAGCCATATGGACGGCATCAAACTGACTTTCTACATCATCTTCATCGGTTCCCTCCTCTTTGCCGGCGAGGCATTCCGCACCGATGAGATGCAACCGATTACCACCGCATTCCAGTGGCAATACATCCTTGTGCTGGCCATACTCATCACGGCCATCGTAAATCTCTTCATTGTCATCTCCACACGCCTTATCGGCAGCACACTGGCCAGCATGCTGGGAGCCCTCGAACCCCTCACGGCCGTTGTGGTCGGGCTGATATTTATGGGTGAGCGCCTCACAACGAGCATCACCACCGGCATCGTATTCGTCCTGGCCTCCGTGCTCCTCATTCTCCACGCCAACAAGAAATCCAAATGACCTACGAAGAACTCAACACGGCGATTGCCGCCCTTGAGGCCGCTCCCAGTCCGGCCACCAACGCCATGCTCGCCCAACTTCTTATGGAGCGCGGCGAGATGAAGCGCCGTGCCCACAACCCCGACGGCGCACTGGCCGACGCCCAGCGGGCCATGGAACTCGACCCCACCCTTGCCCAGGGCCTCTCCGGCGAGATGAAAATCTAAACGCCTATTTCCGAACCTTTAACCCCTCACGACCTTGACGCTTTATCCCAAACTCATCACCGACGCCCTCTCCCAGGTGCGTTATCCCGGCTCCGGCAAAAACCTCATTGAAGCCGAGATGCTGGAGGACGACCTCCGCATCGACGGCATGAAGGTCAGTTTCAGCCTTATCTTCCCGCAGGACACCGACCCGTTCCAGCGCTCCGTCATAAAGGCCGCCGAGGCCGCCATCCATGCCTATGTGGATAAAGGCGTGGAAGTCACCATCCATACGAAGTACGCTGCCGCCCGCCGACCCGAGCCCGGCAAGATGCTGCCCGAGGTGAAGAACATCATTGCCGTGAGCAGCGGCAAAGGCGGCGTGGGAAAGAGCACCGTGGCCGCCAACCTCGCCGTAGGCCTCGCCCAGATGGGATACGCCGTGGGCCTTCTCGACACGGACATCTTCGGTCCCTCCATGCCCAAGATGTTTGAGATGGAACACATCGACATCTTCGCAGAACAGGTGGAGGGCCGCCAACTCCTCATCCCCGCTGAGAAGTTCGGCGTGAAGATTCTCTCCATCGGCTTCTTTGTCAAGCCCGAGACGGCCACCCTCTGGCGCGGCGGTATGGCCTGCAACGCCCTCAAGCAACTCATTGCCGACACGAAATGGGGCGCACTCGACTACCTTATCCTTGACACGCCTCCCGGCACGTCCGACATCCATCTCTCTCTCCTCCAACTGCTCTCCATTACCGGCGCCGTAATCGTCAGCACGCCCCAACAGGTGGCCCTTGCCGACGCCCGCAAAGGCATAGACATGTACCAGAACGAGAAGGTGCAGGTGCCCATCCTCGGCCTCGTGGAGAACATGGCGTGGTTCACGCCCGCCGAACTCCCCGACCACCGTTATTATATCTTTGGCCGTGAGGGCACGAAGCGCCTGGCCGAAGAGATGAACGTACCTCTCCTCGCCCAGATTCCCCTCGTGCAGAGCATCTGCGAAAGCGGCGACGGCGGCCGTCCCGCCGTGCTTGCCGAAACGGCAACGGGGCTTGCCTTCCGCACGCTTGCCGAAAAAGTGGTAGAAAGCCTCACCCCGCTCCCCGAATAGGGAGACAGCCTCACCCCGTCGCGGCCCGTTCGGGCCGCCCCACCCCTCCCCGAATAGGGAGGGGAAAATACTACTAAACGTCATCTCCATTCATAATCTGCTACGCCGTTTTTTTATATATATGGCAAACCTTTCTTCATTCCATCGCCCCCTAAAATCCCTACTGCTCTCTACCTATAGAGGTATCTTCCCCTCCCTATTCGGGGAGGGGTGGCGCGGCCCGAAGTGGCCGCGACGGGGTGAGGCTTTATGTCTGCTCTGGTTTGCTTTCTTTTCTTCTTATGCCCAGTCGGTCGCCCCTATTCTCGGCGACGTCTGGCGGCATCAGCAAGCGCCCTTCAATAAGTATTGCCCCCACTACGACGGGCGCGACGAAGCCTGCGACGTGGGCTGCGTAGCCACATCCTGCGAGACCATCATGACATACTACGGCCGCCCCGTCACCCTCGCCGACACCCTCCACGGCTGGACCACCGACCACTACACCATCGCCGACATCCCTCCCGGCCTCTCGCTCCAGCCTTCCGAATCCGACGACGACGCCAAGGCCCTTCTCGGCTACTGGCTCGGCGTGGCCTGCCACATGAACTACGGCCCGTCGTCCTCCGGCGCCAACATCTCGCGCCTTGTCAGTCCCCTGCGCCACGTTTTCGGCTACCGCTACGCGCATCACCTCGACAGTTATAAATATACGCCCGACACGTGGCGCGCCATCATCCTTCAGGAACTGCAGGCCGGCCGTCCCGTGCTCTATGCCGGCTACACCTGCCACATAAACGGCCACGCCTTCGTCATCGACGGCATCCGCGACGACGGTCTCTACCACGTCAACTGGGGCTACGGCGGCCACTACGACGAAAACTGGTATGCCCTCGACGAACTCTTCTTCGCCAATCCCGCCACCGACCGCCGCGCAGCCGACATTCCCGAAGGCTTTTTCTGCAATCAGGAGATGCTCCTCCTCCATCCCGACAGCATCGCCAACCCGCTCCTCGCCGACACCCTCGCCCGCACCGGCACGGAGATAAGCGTAGATGTGGCCATCCCCGCGCAGGGCCTCACGGCCGGACGCTACGCCCCCGTCACCTTCACGCTCACCAACACGGCCGCCACGCCCCTCACCACGCCCTTTGAACTCATCAGCAGCGAGCCCGAGCGCACCGACTCCATCTTTGAACTGGCCGACTACGGCTGCCTCTTCGGTGCCACCCTCGCGCCCGGCGAATCGCGCCGCCTCACCCTCCCCGTGCTCTTCTCCGAAGCGGGAGAGCGCACGCTTCGCCTCAGTCCCGATGACAGCACCGTCATCTGGCAGCGCACCGTCACCATTCGCCCCGCCACGGCCGAGCCTTCCCTCCATTTCTCCGCCCCACGCATCACCCCGCAAGCCACCTCCGTCCACATCGCCCTTGACGTGAGCAACACCTCCCCCACTGCCGATGCGGGCACACCCCTTATCTTCTGCCTCTTCCCCGGCACTGACATCCCCTCTCCCGCCGACGGCGACACGCGCCACTACACCTACCTCTACACCCCTGCCGCCTCCAGCGAGACAATCGATATGGACTTCCGCGCTCTCACCCCCGGCCAGACCTATACACTCCTCCTGCGTCAGCCGTGGCAGCCCCTCTGGGCAGAAGGCCACACCTTCACGCTGCCCACCGAGAGTGTCAACGCCCTACCCGCCCTCGGAAGTTCTCTATCCCCCGCCACCTATCAAATTTCTGCACAACCCGCACGTCCCGATGTCCAAGGCATCATCATCAGCCTGGGAAGAAAAACAATCAAGCGCTGATTTCAAAAAACGAGCAATCCTCACAAGGCCCCAATGTGGGCCTTTTTTATTTTGCGCCGCCATTTTGGGCAACAATTATTCCCTTTTTCTGCACAGTTTGCCAATGCGGCTTTCCGCAAAACTTCATCCTCTGCGAGGTGGTAGAAAATCTTGACAAATTTTTGTATAGATTTTGGGCCGTTTTCGAGGCTCGCGACAATCCAAACCCGCTTTCGGCAAAAAAACGCCCGTTTTCAAAAAATTTGAAATCAGTACAAATTTTTCCAAAATTCCATCAATTTTTTCCAAGATTCCACTCATTTTTCCCGATACCCTATTTTAGAAAAAACTAAAAGGGACATCGGAAAAAATGAAAGGGCGATTGTTCAAATTAAAAGGGAGATAATTTCAATTAAAAGGGCTTTAGTTGCGATTAAAAGGGCTTTAGGACAGACCCCCTCCCCGCTCCCCCGAGGGGGGAGTGCTGCAAATTGGGACAAAATCGTGTATGTATTTTCGCCTATAAGGGGGTGTAGGGAGGGTTTTAGGGAGGCGTTTTTATTCATCCTTGCGTTAAACGCAAGAAAATCAACAATATAACAACTCTTCTCAGAATCGCACAGAAGTAAACGCAAAAAAAATTTTTGAAAATACGGCACGTTTTTGAGGGGTAAAAATCAAAAATATCTTGACAAAAAGTGTACATTTTCGTCACTCTATATGAGTAAAAAAAAAGAACTGAAAACCGCAAATCCGATAGGGATGAAAAAAACGTGTCTTCATGTCTTTTTTCACCGCGGACTTCCCACGAAGGGCACCCTACACCTCCCGTTCTGCCCGTCCGGCATTTTTCGCAAATTACATTTTGCATCGTCCCCTTCGGAAAAGGTATTCGCGCGCCTATACGCGAAAAAAGAATAAAAGTATTTGCTCATTTCGCAAAAAAATGTTAACTTTGCCGCGCTTAATTACGGAGTAATACTTTCTGGGCCACGTTACGCTTTGCGCCTGACTGGGCCCCTCCACACAGAAACAATCAAAACAAATAACCTTATAACAACAAAATGAAACAAAGCTACAAAATCAAGAAGGGACTGGACCTGCACCTCGAAGGCAAGGCCGCTCCCACGCTTGACAGCCTGCTCTTCCGCACGGATGTGGCCCTCGTGCCCGACGACTTCCACGGCGTGGTGCCCCGCGTGCTGGTGAAAGAAGGCGAGAGCGTGCTCTGCGGCACCCCTCTCTTCGCCGACAAAGCCACGGGCCGCATTAATTTTGTGAGCCCCGTGAGCGGAGAAGTGACAATGGTGGAGCGCGGCGAGCGCCGCAAGGTGCTGAGCGTCCGCGTGCGCCCCGACTCCAAGCAGGCCTGCAAGGAATTCCAAGTGGAAGGCTGGGAGAAATTCTCGGCCGAAGAGATGAAAGGACTGCTCCTGGAGAGCGGTATGTTCGGTCTGCTGCGCCAGCGTCCGTATGACGTGGTGGCATGCCCCGAGGACACGCCGAAGGCTATCTTCGTGAGTGCCTTCAGCAAGATGCCGCTGACTGCCGACTTCAGTTACGTGGTGGAAGGCCAGGAAGATGACTTCAAGAACGGCCTGCGCGCCCTGGCCCGCATCGCCAAACTTTACCTGGGCATCTGCCCCGAGCAGGTGAACACAGGCATCCTCCCCGTGAAAGAGGCTGACGTGCGCATCTTCGACGGTCCCAACCCCGCCGGCAACGTGGGCGTGCAGATTAACCATATCGACCCGATAAACAAGGGCGAAGTGGTGTGGACGATGGCACCTGAGAATGTGATCTTCATCGGTCGTCTGCTGCGCACGGGCAAGGTGGACATGACGCGCCGCATCGCCCTTGCTGGTGCGGAAGTGAAGGAGCCCCGCTACATTGAGGTGGCCCTGGGCACCAAGATCGGCGACATCCTAAACGGCCAGTTGGAAGAAACCGACCACAAACAGCGCATCATCAACGGCAATCCCTTCGTGGGCCATCAGGACACGGAGGAAGGTTTCCTCGGTGCCCACAGCACGGAACTCTGCGTGCTGCCCGACGGCGGCGACGTGGACGAAGCCTTCGGCTGGATACTGCCTCGCCTGAATCAGTTCAGCACAAGCCGCAGCTACTTCAGCTGGCTGCAGCCCAAGAGGGCTTATAATCTGGACTGCCGCGTGAAAGGCGGTGAGCGCCACATGATTATGAGCGCTGAATACGAGAAAGTATTCCCCATGGACATCTATCCCTCCTACCTCATCAAGGCCATCATCACTGGCGACATAGACCGCCAGGAGGCCCTCGGCATCTACGAGGTGGCGCCTGAGGACTTCGCCGTGGCAGAGTTCATCTGCAGCAGCAAACTGGAACTTCAACGAATCGTACGCGAGGGTCTCGACACCCTCAGAAAGGAGAACGCTTAAGATATGCTAAAGAAAATTTTTGATAAACTTCGCCCCACTTTCACCGAGGGCAAGTTGAGCGCTTTCCGCTCTGTATTTGACGGCTTTGAGACCTTCGCCCTCGTGCCCAACACGACGAGCAAGAGCGGCGTGAGCGTGCACGACAGCATCGACTCGAAGCGCATCATGAGCATGGTAGTCATCGCCCTAATGCCCGCCCTGCTCGTGGGAATGTATAACATAGGTTATCAGAACGCATATGCCGCCGGCGCACTGGCAGAGACCACGTGCTGGAGCATGTTCCTCTATGGTCTGGCCGTGATGCTGCCGAAAATCATCGTGAGCTACGTGGTGGGCCTCGGCATTGAGTTCGTCGTGGCCCAGTGGAAACACGAAGAGATTCAGGAGGGCTACCTCGTGACGGGTATGCTCATTCCGATGATTGTGCCCGTAGGCACGCCGCTGTGGATGCTGGCCGTGGCCGTAGCCTTCAGCGTGATTTTTGCCAAGGAAATCTTCGGCGGCACGGGCATGAACATCTTCAACCCCGCCCTCATCGCCCGCGCCTTCCTCTTCTTCGCCTATCCCACGAAGATGAGCGGCGACGCCGTGTGGGTGGCCAAGGACCAGTTCCTGGGTCTGGGCCATCAGGTGGCAGATACCTACACCTGCGCCACGCCTCTGGGCGAACTGGCAGCCGGACAACCGATTACGACTGACATGACCAGCATGTTCACCGGCCTTATGCCGGGCAGCATCGGCGAGACCAGCGTTATTGCCATCGCCATCGGCGCCCTCATCCTCCTCTGGGCCGGCATTGCCAGCTGGAGGACGATGCTGAGCGTCTTCGTGGGCGGCGGCCTCGTGGCCATGCTCTTCAACTACGCCGGCAGTGCCGACAACGCCGTGGCCGCGCTCCCCTGGTATGAGCACCTCATCCTCGGCGGCTTCTGCTTCGGCGCCGTGTTTATGGCTACCGACCCCGTGACGAGCTGCCGCACCGAGAAGGGCAAGTTCATCTACGGCTTCCTCATCGGCGCCCTGGCCATCACCATCCGCGTGCTCAACCCCGGCTATCCCGAGGGCATGATGCTCGCCATCCTCTTCATGAACATGTTCGCCCCGCTGATAGACTATTGCTTCGTCAGCAGCAACATTAACCGCCGTGCTAAGCGCGCCAAAAAACAATAAAAGATATGGCAAAGAAATTCAAATGTAACGTGTGCGGACAGACCTTTGAGGCTGACGCCATGCCCGACAAGTGCCCTATCTGCACTGCCAGCGCCTCCAACATTGAAGAAGTGGCAGAGGAAGGCGCAGAAGCCGCCAGCGGTAAGGGAAACAAGAAACTGAACAAGAACAGTAACACCTACACGATACTCTATGCCTCGGTGATGGTCGTCATTGTGGCGTTCCTCTTGGTCGGCGTGAGCCTGCTGCTCAAGGAAAAGCAAGACGACAACGTGGAGATTGACCGCCAGAGCCAAGTGCTCGCCTCCCTGAGGATGCGCGGTATGGACAAGAGCGAAATCCCTCCTGCCTACGACAGAATCGTGAAGGAAGGTACGCTGCCCGGCACCGACCTGCCTCTGTTCACCTGCCATCTGGACTCCGTCAACGTGAAGTACGTCGTACCCGTGAAGGGTCGCGGCCTCTGGGGCGGCCTCTGGGGCTACATTGCCGTGAATGCTGACGGCCAGAGCGTCTATGGCGCCTACTTCAGCCACGAAAGCGAAACGGCAGGCCTCGGCGCACTCATCGCCGAGACGAAATTCCAAGAGCTCTTCAACGACAAGAAACTCTTCGCTGACAGTGTCAGCACAGAGATTGCTCTCACCGCCGTGAAGAATGGGAAGGTTGAACCCGATGCTGCCGCCTGTCAGGTGGACGGTATTACCGGCGCCACGCTCACGACAAACGGCGTAGCCGCCATGCTGCACGACGGACTGCAGCCCTATGCTCTGTTCTTCCGCTCGCTGAAGAAATAAAGAATCGGACAATTAAAAATTAATAGAGAGGCGTCCCGCCTCTGCACACTGAACTATTAATTTTTAACTTTTAATTTTTAATTAGAAACAATATGAGTTTACTCAACCAACAGAATAAAGAAGCCCTGGGCGCTCCGCTTTGGCAGAACAACCCGGTGGTGGTACAGGTGCTGGGCATCTGCTCCGCCTTGGCCGTGACAAGCCAACTGGAGCCCGCCATCGTGATGGGCCTCAGCGTGACGGTCATCACCGCCTTCGCCAACGTGATTATCTCGCTGCTGCGCAACACCATCCCTTCGCGCATCCGCATCATCGTACAGCTCGTCGTAGTAGCCACTCTCGTGACCATCGTGAGCCAGATACTGAAAGCGTTTGCCTACGACGTGAGCGTACAACTCTCCGTCTATGTGGGCCTTATCATTACCAACTGCATCCTGATGGGCCGCCTCGAAGCCTTCGCTATGATGAACGGCCCCTGGGAGAGCTTCCTCGACGGCATCGGCAACGGTCTGGGCTACGCCTGGATACTCATCGTCGTGGCTTTCTTCCGTGAGCTCCTCGGCAACGGCACGCTGCTCGGTTTCCAGGTCATCCCCGACTGCGCCTATGAGGCCGGATATATGAACAACGGCATGATGACTATGCCCGCCATGGCCCTCATTATCGTGGGCTGCGTCATCTGGGCACACCGTGGCATCAGCAAAGAAGAATAACTGCAACCAATTAATAATTAAAAGAGAAAAATTAATAATGAAAGGAATGCCCCGTATCTCCTCGAAATTCTTAATTTTTAATTTAATTTTCAACAATGGAACATTTCATCAGTCTATTCGTCCGCAGTATCTTCGTGGACAACATGATATTCGCCTTCTTCCTTGGCATGTGCTCCTATCTGGCCGTGTCGAAGACGGTGAAGACAGCACTGGGCCTCGGCGTGGCCGTGACCTTCGTGCTTCTCATTACGGTGCCCGTTGACTATCTCCTCCAGACCTATGTCCTCGGCCCCGATGCCATCGTGGAAGGCGTGGACCTCAGTTTCCTCTCCTTCATCCTCTTCATCGCCGTGATTGCCGGTATCGTTCAACTCGTGGAGATGATTGTGGAGCGCTTCTCCCCCTCCCTCTACGCCGCCTTGGGTATCTTCCTGCCCCTGATTGCCGTGAACTGCGCCATCATGGGTGCCTCGCTCTTCATGCAGCAGCGCATCACCATGCCCGACACCAACACGCAGGCCATCACCAGTGTGTGGGACGCCGTTTCCTATGCCCTCGGCTCCGGTATCGGCTGGCTTCTGGCTATCACCGCCCTCGCCGCCATCCGCGAGAAAATGGCTTACACCGATGTGCCCAAGCCTCTCCAAGGTCTCGGCATCACTTTCATCACAGTAGGACTTATGGCCATGGCATTCATGTGCTTCAGCGGCCTTAACATCTAAATCCCCGATAGCAATATGGAACTTATCATCACAAGTATTGTAGTATTCCTCGGCATCATCTTGCTGCTCGTTGTCATCCTGCTGGTGGCCAAGAGTTATCTCTCGCCCTCCGGCAAGGTGAACATCACCATCAACGGCAAGGACACCCTCAGCGTGGAACAAGGCGGCAGCCTCCTCTCCACGCTGGCCGATAATGGTATATACCTCCCCTCAGCCTGCGGCGGCAAAGGCTCTTGCGGACAGTGCAAGTGCCAGGTGCCCGAAGGCGGCGGCGAGATTCTGGACTCTGAAAAGGGCCAGTTCACCCGTAAGGAAATCAAAGACCACTGGCGCCTAGGTTGCCAGTGCAAGGTGCGCGGCGACCTCGGCATCAACGTCCCCGACAGCGTCATGGGCGTGAAGGAATGGGAGTGCACCGTCATCAGCAACAAGAACGTGGCCACCTTCATCAAGGAATACAAGGTGGCCCTGCCTCCCGGCGAGCACATGGACTTCGAGCCCGGCTCTTACGCCCAGATACGCATTCCCGCCTTCGAACTGGACTACGGCAAGGACTTCCGCAAGGAAGACATCGGCGACCTCTACCTCCCCGCATGGGAGAAGTACGGCATGTTCAACCTCAAATGCGTGAACACCGAGCCTACCATCCGCGCCTACTCCATGGCTAACTACCCCGACGAAGGAGACATTATCACCCTCACCGTCCGTATCGCCACCCCGCCCTTCAAGCCGAAGGACCAGTGCCCCAACGGCCCCGAGTTTATGGATGTGAACCCCGGCATAGCCTCTTCCTACATCTTCTCGCTGAAACCCGGCGACAAGGTGACGATGAGCGGCCCTTACGGAGAATTCCGCCCGCAGTACGGCACAGGCCGTGAGATGATCTGGGTAGGCGGCGGTGCCGGCATGGCTCCCCTCCGCGCCCAAATTATGCACATGCTCAAGACTCTCAAAACCCGCGACCGCGAGATGCACTACTTCTACGGTGCCCGCGCCATCGACGAGGTGTTCTTTATGGACGACTTCCTCGCTCTGGAGAAGGAGTTCCCCAACTTCCACTTCCACCTCGCCCTCGACCGTCCCGATCCCAAGGCCGACGAACTGGGCGTGAAGTACACGCCGGGGTTCATCGCTCCCGTAATGGGCGACACCTATCTCAAGCAGCACGAGGCTCCCGAGGACATCGAGTACTACCTCTGCGGTCCTCCCATGATGGCCAAGACCGTGCTTGACCTCCTCCACTCCCTCGGCGTGGAAGATGACATGATACGCTTCGACAACTTCGGTTAAATCTTACTACATCGTCTCTGGGACCTCCCTCGGGAATGCCCCAGAGACCCTTTCACCCTTTTTACACCCTACCCCTTTATGGGATTATTCGACATTTTCAAAAAGAAGGAAGTGCTTGACGAAGGCCTGCAGACCACCAAGCAGTCCCTCCTCTCAAAAATCACCCACGCCGTGGCAGGCCGCAGCACCATCGACGATGACGTGCTTGACGACCTGGAAGACGTACTCATCACCAGCGACGTGGGCGTGGACACCACTCTTGATATTATCAAGCGCGTGCAGGAGCGTGTGAAGCGCGACAACTACGTCGGCACATCCGAGCTCAACGCCTTGCTGAAGGACGAGATTGCCGAGATGCTCGTGCAGAGCGGCAACACCGACACCGTGGCCGGCTTCGACATCCCCCTCACGAATGACGGCAATCCCTATGTCATCCTTGTCGTGGGCGTCAACGGCGTAGGCAAGACCACCACCATCGGCAAACTGGCCTACCAACTCAAGCAGGCTGGCAAGAAGGTAGTGCTCGGCGCCGCCGACACCTTCCGCGCCGCCGCCGTGGAGCAACTCGCCATTTGGGGCGAGCGCGTCGATGTGCCCGTCATCAAACAGCAGATGGGCGCCGACCCCGCCAGCGTAGCCTACGACACCCTCGCCTCCGCCAAAGCCAATGGCGCCGACGTCGTGCTCATCGACACCGCCGGTCGCCTCCACAACAAAGTGGGCCTTATGAACGAACTCACAAAGATTCGCAACGTGATGAAGAAGCTCGTGCCCGAGGCTCCCCACGAAGTGCTACTCGTACTCGACGGCAGCACCGGCCAGAACGCCTTCGAACAGGCCAAGCAGTTCTGTGCCGCCACCGAGGTATCCTCCCTCGCCATCACCAAGCTTGACGGCACCGCCAAGGGCGGCGTAGTGCTCGGCATCAGCCATCAGATGCAAGTGCCCGTGAAATACATCGGCCTCGGCGAGAAGATGACCGACCTCCAGCCCTTCAACGCCAAAGATTTCGTAGAAACGCTCTTCAACTAACCTCACCCCCGCCACCGTTCCTGATGTTTCTCCGTCAGGCCCATTAGGCCCATAGGCCTCCCCTCCATGCGCACCATCGACCTCATATCCCTCGGCTGCTCCAAGAATCTCGTGGATTCGGAGAAGCTCCTCCACCTCCTCCGTGAGCGTGGCTACGCCTTCCACCACAATCCCGAGACGCTCCACGGCGACATTGCCGTGGTGAACACCTGTGGTTTCATCGCTGACGCCAAGGAAGAGAGCATAGAGACCATCCTCGCCCTCTGTCAGGCCAAGGCCGACGGCGAATTGCAGAAGGTCTATGTTATGGGGTGTATGGCCGAGCGCTACCGCCACGAACTGGAGAGCGAAATTCCCGAAGTAGATGGTTTCTTCGGCAAATTTGACTGGCCCGCACTCCTCTCCGCCATCAATCCCGCCACGCCCGCTGCCCCTGACACTCTGGAGCGCGGCAGCCGCGTCCTCACCACGCCCTCCCACTACGCCTATATCAAAATCAGCGAGGGCTGCGACCGCACCTGTGCCTACTGCGCCATACCCCTCATCACGGGGCGCCACCACAGCCGCCGTGAGGAGGACATCCTCGACGAGGTGCGCAACCTCGTGGCACAGGGAGTGAGCGAATTCAACATCATCGCGCAGGAACTCACCTACTACGGCGTGGACCTCTACGGCGAGCAACGCCTTCCCCAGCTCATTGAGCAGATGACCCAAATCCCCGGCGTGCGCCGGATACGCCTCCACTACGGCTATCCCAACCATTTCCCCTACGACCTCTTGCGCGTGATGAGGGAGAACGACAATGTGTGCGCCTATCTCGACATTGCCCTTCAGCACATCTCCGACGCCGTGCTCGCCCGTATGCGCCGCAACACTACCAAAGCCGAAACCCTTGAACTCATCCGCCGACTGCGCGAAGAGGTGCCCGGCATCTGTCTGCGCACCACGCTGATGGTGGGATTCCCCGGTGAGACGGAGGAGGACTTCCAGGAACTCTGCGACTTCGTCAAGGAGGCCCGTTTCGAACGTATGGGAGCCTTCGCCTACAGCGAGGAGAACGGCACCTACGCCGCCGAACAATACACCGACGACGTGCCGGAAGACATAAAGCAGGTTCGCCTCTCCAAGCTTATGCGCATACAGGAGCGCATCAGTGCCGAGGCCAACGCCGCCCTTATCGGGCAGGAGCGCACCGTCGTCATCGACCGCCTCGACGGCGACTACTACATCGGACGCACGGAACACGACTCCCCCGAAGTGGACTGCGAGGTGCTCATCCCCGCCGACGAGTGGGACCTTGAAATCGGCCAGTACTACGACGTACGTATCAGTGCCGCCGAAGACTTTGACCTCTACGCCCACATCATTTAATCTTTCCCCCAGACCACTCCTTATTTATATATATAAGAGATTTCCCCTAATGCATCAAACGGATTACTATGAATAGCAAAGAATTCCACGGTGCCCTTTCCCGGCAGCTCAACATCTCTATGAAAGAGGCCGAGCGCCTCATAGCCGACACCGCCGAATGTATGGCCAACTGCGTCGGCAACGGCGACACCCTCAGCATTCAGGGTTTCGGCAACTTTGACGTGAAGAAAAAGTTCGAGCGCATCGTCGTGAACCCCACCACGAAGAAGCGTCTGCTCATTCCCCCAAAGCTCACGCTTAATTTTAAGCCCAGTAACGTTTTAAAGGACAAAGCGCAACAATAATCCCTATGGACAACAAGATACTATTGTCTGAGCTGGCCGAGAAGCTGGCCGTTCAGAGCGAAATATCCAAGCGCGCAGCAGAATCCTTCCTTCGCACGTTCTTCGCCCTCATTGAGCAGAATATGCTCAGCGACAGATTCGTAAAAATCAAGGATATCGGTACGTTTAAACTCGTAGACGTCAACGACCGTGAGAGTGTGAACGTAGCTACGGGAGAGCGCATACAGATAGAGAGCCACAGCAAAATCAGTTTCGTGGCAGAAGGAAAACTGCGTGACCTCGTCAACCGGCCCTTTGCATACCTCACCAACATAGAGTTAGAAGAGGAGACCACCCTTGAGGAGCTCAACAAGGTGGATCAGGCGCTGGCCGGTGAAATAGAGACCGGCGAAACGCAGGAAGAGGTTTCTGCAGAGCCCGCAGAAGGCGTCACATCCACTCCGGATCCTATGGCCGGCGTCACACCGCCAGTCACGGAAAGCATAGAGCCCCTCGTACAAATGCCCTCAGCTCCGGAAATGGCCCAGCCTGCAATAGAGACTGAGCCGGTCGCTGCTGTTGAGACAGTTATTGCACACAAGGCTGAGCCGATGCCTTTGGCAACAGAGTCCGTGACCCAGACGGCAGAGCCCGTGGCCGTAGGCAACTCCCCCTCTCCCGCCCCCCACGATCAAGCCCAAGAAATAGCGCTCGCACTCCTAAAAATCATTGAGACAGCTCAGGGAGCACACCTCACGCCTCAGGAACTCGTCAGTGCCTTTCAGATGTTGCAGGCGCCTGCAGCAGAGACACCGGCAGCCGCTCCAACTCCCGAAGAAGAACCTGCCGAAGAAGTGGCAAGAGAGGCCCATACTGCCACAATAGGTCGCCGCGAAAGACGGCGCTCACGCCGCGACGGAAAGCGCATCAACACTATGGGGCAACAGCAAGAGGAGAGCGTCTCAGAACCAGCTGCAGCAACAATAGCCGCGCCGACAGAAAAGCAAGAAGAAACTATCACCGGTCCCACAGAAGAAGATATAGTCCCTGCCATAGCCGCAGAAGAAGCGACACCGAGACCCGTGCGTCTGAAGGATAGGCAGAGTTCGCGGCGTCGCGCCCGTGGGGAAATCCGGCATTCTGCCGCGGCCGTCAACAATGCGGAAGAAACAGCAACGGAAGACAAAACAGGGACAGAAGACAATGCCCCGGAAGCAACGTCGGCCACACAAGGTTTACAGCACGTAGATGAGCGGGCCGCCACACCTGCAGTAGAGGCTTCCGCCACCACACAACCCGCCACACAACCCTCCGCCTCCCTCTCAGAGGATGCCGTGGCCTCGTTGCAAGAAATCATGCAGTCGCCCTCCGACCTTATGACCGCACTGCAAGAGGTGACACAATCGCCTCAGGAAGTGATGGAGGTATTACGCGAACTTGCCCAGAGTCCCTCACAGGAAGCTCTGTCCCAACGTCCTGCGGCCTCCGGGCGCTCACATGATGACACAGAGGTGGAGTTTACCCCCTTTGTCCGCCCCGTACGGCATCCAAGGGTGGAAGCCGAAGAAGAGGAAAGCAAGGAACCTGAATGGAAACGTTTTCTCAAGGTTGGTCTCATTGTTCTGGCGGCATTGTGTCTCATAGGATTTGTATTATGGTTCTTCTATATCCACGAACCCAAGCAAGAAATAAAAGACGCCCCCCCCGCAATGGAGCAAGCTTTAAAAACTAATGCTGCCGAGAAAGCTTTTGTTGACTCCATTTGCGAAACAGAACTTAAAGCGATGGGGAATCAAGAGGCCTATGGCGACGGCACCGACCTCGACATGGACGACACCCCTGGGAACATAAAGCAACTCCCCAACGCCGCCTATGAAATACTGGGCACGGCAGAAGTACATACCATGCAGGCAGGTGAGACACTCAACTACCTGGCACTGAAAGCGCTGGGAACTGCCGACCTCGTCAACTACATTATCTTCTACAACGACCCCACCAGCATAACTAACCTTTCGGCTGGCACAAAGGTGAAAGTCCCCACCCTGCGCCGCAAGAGCACGGGTGAGATTATCAACAAGAAATAAAATCTACAGACATCCGTGGGACGCAACAAGTTCTCTCAGCACGAAATCGACGTCATAGGCAAACTGCTCCGCCGCAAATGCGCCGGCACGCGCTTCCAGCAGAAGCAGATACGCCACATCCTGCGCACCGAGTTTGAGTTCAACATCTCCGACTTCGGCACGCAGGGCAAAGCCTATGGCCCCGACGAACTGCAGGAAAGCATCCGCCGCGGCATCATCCAGATCCTCGACGATGCCACCATCGCCGCTATGAAGGCCAAGCGTGAGCGCGACCGTCAGCACGACGCTGCCCTACGTGCCGTAGAAGAGGCAGCCACCGCCGACACGCCCGACGCCGCCTCCGACTGGCAGGCCGCCCTACGTGCCTGGGAAGAATGGGAGAAGACGAAGAACGAAAAAGAAAGCCCCAACTGAAAGCCCCCCCCCACCAACTGAAAGCCCCCACCTTATCATAGCCCCTCCCCTCCTTGCTGCCATGATTGGCA
>JAZRYH010000074.1:0-30836 GCA_045600685.1 Alloprevotella sp.
CGTACTGCGCATTTTCAGGCCAAAAAACGGTAAAAAGCGAGGGTAGGAAAAGGGCGGAAAACACGGGGATTTCATGGAGGAGGAAGTACGGCCGCCAGGGCACCGCGGAGCCCCCGTCCGGCACGGGGGAACGCCCTCCCCGTCATACGAGCACAATTGTGCTCATATATGTGCACAGTTGTGCTCATATTTGTGCACATATGTGAATATATATGAGCACATATGTGCTCATATTACGGAAGGGGAAGGAGAGCGGGGAAAAAGGGGCGGAGGGGAGAGCACGGCGGCGTCCTCCTTGAAAAGAAGGCATGCAAGAAAAGCCCGTGTCCTCTTAAGGGATTAAGAGAGCACGGGGGATATTCTATAAGGCGAGGAAAAAGCGGAGAAAAAAGGCGGACGCTACGAGGGCTATACCGTCGTGCGGGCGTAGGCGGGCTTGTCGAGGGGACAGAAGTCGTGGTCGAGATATTTGTAGTGACCGGTGATGCCTATCATGGCGGCGTTGTCGGTGGTGTAGGAGAACTTGGGGATGTAGATGGTCCATCCTTTCTGCTGCATATCCACGAAGGCCTGGCGCAGAGCAGTGTTGGCGCTCACGCCGCCGGAGAGGGCGACGTGGGTGATGCCGGTTTCCTTGACGGCGCGGCGGAGTTTCTGCATGAGAATATCGACTACGGCTTTTTCAATGCTGGCGGCGAGGTCGGCCTTGTGGTCCTCAAGGAAGTTGGGCTCCTCTTTGATGCGGTCGCGCACGAAATAGAGGAATGAGGTCTTGAGGCCGCTGAAGGAATAGTTGAGACCTTCGATGGCGGGGCGTGAGAACTCATAGAGGGGCTGACCCTGGCGGGCGAGGCGGTCGATTATGGGACCTCCCGGGTAGCCCAGGCCCATGACTTTGGAACATTTGTCGAGGGCTTCGCCGGCGGCGTCGTCGATGGTCTGGCCGAGGATTTCCATCTTGTCGTAGGCGGAGACTTTTACGATTTGTGAGTTGCCGCCGCTGACGAGCAGGCAGAGGAAGGGGAAGGGCGGCGGCGAGAAGGGCTCGTCGGCCGTCTGGATGAAGTGGGCGAGGATGTGGCCCTGTAGGTGGTTGCACTCTATGAGGGGAATGCCGAGCGACACGGCGAGGCCTTTGGCGAAGCTGACGCCGACGAGGAGCGAGCCCATCAGGCCCGGGCCGAGGGTGACGGCGATGGCGGAGAGTTCTTCGCGAGCCACTCCGGCGCGTTTGAGGGCTTGATCGACGACGGGGAGGATGTTTTGCTGATGGGCGCGGCTGGCGAGTTCGGGCACTACGCCGCCGTAGGCTTCATGTACGGCCTGCGAGGCCGTGACGTTGCTGAGGAGGATACCGTCGCGGAGGACGGCAGCACTGGTGTCGTCGCAACTGGATTCTATGGCGAGAATTGTAATCATGGTAAAGATGGGAGGGAAGGATGAAGGCGCCTGGGGAATAGGCCGTTCACGGCCATTTTCCGGGGAGAAGGAGGGCGGCGCAGCGTTAGAAGGGATTAATGCGTTATGATTTCAAGCCCGTTATCTGTCATGAGGAAGGTGTGTTCCCACTGGGCGGAGGGCAGTTCGTCTTCGGTGACGACGGTCCAGCCGTCCTCTTCGTCGATGAAGCACTCGTACGTTCCCATGTTTATCATGGGCTCGATGGTGAAGACCATGCCGGGAAGGAGTTGCATGCCCTTGCGGCCGCTGTAGTAATGGTCCATTTCGGGGTCGTCGTGGAAGTTGACGCCCACGCCGTGGCCGCAGAGGTCGCGCACGACGGTGTAGCCGTTTTTGTGGGCGTGCTCAGTGATGGCCTTGGCCTGGTCGCCTACGAAGCCGTTGGGACGGCAGGCGGCGGCACCCAGTTCCATGCACTCGCGGGCCACCTGCACGAGGCGCTGGAGCTCGGGACGGACGTTGCCGATGAGAAACATGCGGGAGGCATCGGCGTAGTAGCCGTCGAGGATGGTGGTGACGTCCACGTTGATGATGTCGCCATCAAGGAGAAACTCGTCGGGCGAGGGTATGCCGTGACATACAACTTCGTTGATGCTCGTGCAACAATGCTTGGGGAACCCTTCGTAATTCAGAGGGGCGCAGATGCCGCCGTGCTGTGCGGTGAAGGAGGCCACAAGGCGGTCGATGTCCTCGGTGGTCATACCTTCGCGGATATTTTCGGCCACGTGGTCGAGCACGGCCGTATTGAGTTGGCCCGCCTTACGGATTCCGGCGATTTCTTCAGGGGTGCGTATGAGGCGCTGATACTTTTTGCTGAGTCTCATTGTGGGAAGAATAGAGTTTTTGCGGTGCAAAAGTACGCATTTTTTACGATATTTGTGGCCTTTGCTTTGCAATCTTTGCTAAAATTACTAAAAAAAAGCAAGAGAGGGAGAAAACTCATTATAGTGTGAAAGTTTTTTTGTAACTTTGCCGTGCTTCTCGCGTGTATAGAGAGGCTATGAACGAGAAAAACGAACACATAATAAAATTATCGTATGAAAATCAATTTTTTTGCAATCGCCTTGAGCTGTGGTCTGCTTCTGTGCAGCTGCAGCCAAAAGGAAAACAAAAATCAGACGGCAGAAGAAGAATATGCCGTTGACGTAGTGAAGACCGCCTCTACCAGCCTCACGAAGTCCTACCCCGCCACGCTGAAAGGCCAGGAGGTGAGCGACATCGCCGCCAAGGTGAGCGGTCACATCGTGAAGGTCTATGTGCAGGAAGGCGCCACAGTGCACAAGGGGCAGGCCCTCTTCGCCATTGACCCCACGCAGTACCAGGCCGCCGTACAGCAGGCCGCAGCAGCCGTGAAGGTGGCGCAGACCAGCATCTCCACACAGAAACTCACGCTTGAGAACAAGAAGATGCTGCACGACAAGCAGATTATTTCCGACTACGACTACCAGTTGGCCCAGAACCAGTTGGCCACGTTGGAAGCCCAGCTTTCTCAAGCCCAGGCTGCCTACAATGCCGCCAAGGACCAGTTGAGTTTCTGCACCGTGACGAGCCCCGCCAACGGTGTGATAGGCGAAATACCCTTCCGCGTAGGTTCCCTCGTAGGTCCCAGCCTGCCTACGCCTCTTACTACCGTGGCCAACACGAGCACTATGTTTGCCTACTTCAGCATGTCGGAAAAGGACTTGTTGGAGATGTCGCGCCAGCACGGCTCGAAGGATGCTGCCGTGAAGGCTTTCCCCCAGGTGCAGCTGAAGCTTGTGGACGGCACCATCTACGACTACCCCGGCACCATCCAGGCCATCAGCGGCGTGATACAGTCCGCCACCGGCAGCGTGCAGATACGCGCCGACTTCAAGAATCCCCAGAACATTCTGCGCAGCGGCGGCACCGCCACCATCGTCATCCCCACGCAGATGAGCAGCGCACTGATGGTGCCGCAGAAGGCTACGTGGGCCGTGCAGGATAAGCACTTCGTGTATATCTTAGATAAGGACAACATAGCCCGCACTACCGAAATCACCGTAATGCCCGAGCACGACGGCAGCAACTACGTGGTGACCAGCGGCCTGAAAGAAGGCGACCGCATCGTCATAGAAGGTGTGGCCAAACTGAAGGACGGCACGAAGATCAAGCCCATCACTGCAGCCCAGAGCGCCGACAAGCAAAAGAAGGCCCAGGAGCACATGGCTAAGAAGAAAATGCCCGGACAGGACTAAGAGAGAGTTAAGAGTTAAGAGTTAAGAGTTAAGAGTTGACAGTTAAAAGTTAGCTTGCCGCTCAAAATCAGTAATAAATAATATAATATGAGACTCGATACATTTATCAACAGACCCGTGTTGTCGACGGTGATCTCTATCCTCATCGTCATACTCGGCTGTCTGGGACTGATGTCGCTCCCTATCTCGCAATATCCCGACATTGCGCCTCCCACTGTCTCCGTAAGCACCTCCTACATGGGTGCCAACGCCCAGACAGTGCTTAACTCCGTAGTCGCTCCTCTTGAAGAAGCCATCAACGGTGTGGAAAACATGGACTTCATGTCCTCCACCGCCACGAATACCGGCTCCGGCTCCATCAGCATCACCTTCAAGCAAGGCACCGACCCCAACATGGCCGCCGTGAACGTGCAGAACTGCGTGGCCAAGGCTACGGGTTATCTGCCCGCCGAAGTCACCCGTGTGGGCGTGATGACGATGAAGCGCCAGAGCTCTATGCTCGTGGTATTCTCGCTCGTAGATACCGAAGACCGCTACACCTCTGAGTTCATTGAGAACTACGCCAAGATTAACATCATCCCGCAAATCCAGCGCTGCGAAGGTGTGGGTGAAGCCTCCGTGATGGGCGGCAACTACTCCATGCGTATATGGCTCGACCCCGAGAAGATGGCCTCCTTCGGGCTCATGCCTGCCGACATCAGCAATATCCTTGCCGAGCAGAACATTGAGGCTGCGCCTGGCAACATCGGCGAACGCGAAGGCAACACCTTCCAGTACACACTGCGCTATAAGGGCCGCCTGCAGCAAGCCGAGGAGTTCGAGGACATGATTATCAAGTCCAACCCCGACGGCACGCTGGTCCGCGTGAAGGATGTGGCCCGTGTGGAACTCGGCCGCGAGAGCTATGCTTGGGGAGGCAAGGTGAACGGTCACAAGGCCTGCACCGCCATCGTCTTCCAGCTCGCCGGCTCCAACGCCACCGCCGCCATCCAGAGCATCGAGGCCGCCCTTGACGAGTGCTCCAAGTCGCTCGCCCCGGGTTTGGAAATCAACGTCGTGCAGAACGCCAACGACTTCCTCTTCGCCTCCATCAACGAGGTGGTGAAGACGCTCGTGGAAGCCTTCATCCTCGTGTTCCTCGTGGTATTCCTGTTCCTGCAGGACATGCGCTCCACGCTCATCCCCACCATCGCCATCCCCGTGGCCCTCATCGGCACGTTCTTCGCCATGAACCTCTTCGGCTTCAGTATCAACTTGCTGACGCTCTCGGCGCTGGTACTGGCGATTGCCATTGTGGTGGACGACGCCATCGTGGTCGTGGAGGGCGTCCATGCGAAGCTTGACCAGGGCTATGACAACGCCCGCAAGGCCTCACTCGACGCCATGAGCGAACTGGGCGGTGCCATCGTCAGCATCACGCTGGTGATGATGGCCGTGTTTATCCCCGTCAGCTTCATGGGCGGCGTGAGCGGCACGTTCTACCGTCAGTTCGGTATCACCATGGCCCTCGCCATCGGTTTCTCCGCGCTCAACGCCCTGACGCTCTCCCCCGCCCTCTGCGCCGTCTTCCTTAAGGCCCATGGCGACGAGCGCCCCTTAGGCGAACGCGTCAAGGAAGCCCAGGGCGAGGCTGTGGCTATTATGAAGGAGAAGTATGCGCCCCGCAAGTTCAGCATTAACTTCCCGCCCCTCATCACTCTGATTCTCATCACCGCCGCCGTCGTATTCATGATTCTCGGCTGGTTCCAGTTGGAGAATATCCTGAAGTGCGTCATCGCCGCCATCGTGGCCGTTGCCGCCCTCCTCGGTCTGTTCAGCCAGCGCTTCATTGACTGGTTCAACAACTGGTACGACGGCATCCTTAATAAATATAAGAGAGGTGTGGACCGCATGATTCACCGCACCAAGCTCGTGATGATTCTCTGCATCGGCGCCATCGCCCTCCTCGTCTTCCTGATGAACCAGACACCTACGGCCCTTGTCCCTAACGAGGACACCGGCACACTGATGGGCGTCGTCACGCTCCCCCCTGGCACCTCGCAAGACCGTTCAGAATATGTAATGGCGCAGGTTGACAGCATGGTGGCCGCCTCACCTCTCGTACAGACCCACACCGTCATCTCTGGTTACTCCTTCATCGGTGGCCAGGGCCCGTCCTACGGATCTATGATGATCAAACTGAAGCCCTGGTCAGAGCGTAAAGGACTGACGGAATCTGCCAACATGACCTTCATCAACCTCTACCTCGAGGCTCAGAAGGCTTTCCCCGATGCTCAGGTGCTCTTCTTCTCACCCCCCATGATTCCGGGCTTCAGCGCCAACAATGGCTTCACGATGAACCTCCAAGACCGCACCGGTGGCGACATCAACGACTTCTTCGTCGTGGCCAAGGACTTCCTGGCAGAGTTGGAAAAGCGCCCCGAAATCCAGACGGCCCAGACCAACTTCAACACCAACTTCCCGCAACTCCTCATCGACATCGACGCTGCCCAGTGTAAGCGCGCCGGTGTCTCCCCCAGCACTATTCTCTCCGTGCTCCAGGGCTACTACGGCGGTCTCTACTCCTCCAACTTCAACCGCTTCGGTAAAATCTACCGCGTAATGATTCAGAGCGAGCAGGCACAGCGCAAGGATGTGGAGAGCCTCAACAAGATTCAGGTACGCACCAACAGCGGACAGATGGCCCCCATCAACCAGTTTATCACCCTCACTCCCACGATGGGCCCCGACAACATCAACCGCTTCAATATGTACACCTCCATCACCATCAACGGCACGCCCGCCAGCGGCTTCACCTCCGGTCAGGCTCTGCAGGCCATTGCCGAGGTGGCCAAGGAGTCCCTGCCCGCCGGCTACTCCTACGAATACTCCGGCCTGACGCGTGAAGAAGTAAAGACCGACAGCTCCAGCACGGCCCTCATCTTCCTGCTCTGCTTCGTCTTCATTTACCTCCTCCTCGCTGCTCAGTACGAGAGTTACCTGTTGCCCTTCGCCGTATTGCTCAGCGTGCCCTTCGGCCTTGCTGGTTCCTTCGTCTTCACCGACATCCGCGGCATCGGCACCTTCATCGGCGGCGACACCGGCCAGATGCTCAACATGGTGCTCGGCGCGGCCGAGAACAACGTTTACGTGCAGATTGCCCTCATCATGCTCATCGGTCTGTTGGCCAAGAACGCTATCCTTATCGTAGAGTTCGCCCTCGACCGTCGCCGCATGGGCATGAGCATCGCCCAGAGCGCCACGCTCGGTGCTGCAGCCCGTCTGCGTCCTATCCTCATGACCTCCATGGCCATGATTATCGGTCTGCTCCCGCTGATGTTTGCCAGCGGTGCAGGCGCCAACGGCTACCACTCCCTCGGCACCACGGCCATCGGCGGCATGCTCCTCGGCATGCTCTGTCAGATTTTCGTCGTCCCCACCCTCTTCCTCATCTTCCAGACGTTGCAGGAGAAGTTCACGCCCATGCAGTGGAACGACACCGACAACACCGAGGCTCTCGCCGACATTGAACAATATTCAAAGTAAAACAACTATGAAGTTACAACATATCCTCATTCTCTTCATCAGCGGGACGCTCCTCTCCGGTTGCCACATCTTTGGCAACTACGAGCGCCCCACCGAGGTGGACAGCCTCCTGCAGACCATCAAGTATCGCGACGTGGTCGTGCAGGACGACTCCCTCAACTTCGGCACGACACCCTGGCGCCAGGTATTCACCGACCCCACGCTCCAGAGCCTCATCACCCGCGTCCTCGACCAGAACGCCGACATGCGCTCTGCCGACCTCAACCTCCAGAAGGCCGAGGTGGGCCTCAAACTCTCCAAGTATCAGTTCTTCCTGCCCACCATCTCCTTCTCGCCTTCCGGCACCATCAGCAAGGTCTTTGACATGGGCGCGGAGAACTCCAAGACCTACAACTTCCCCGTTTCAGCCTCGTGGCAGGCCGATGCTTTCGGCAAGCTCCGCAACAGTAAGAAGCAGGTGGAGATGCAGCTCTATGAAGTAAAGGAGTCCCACCACGCTATCCAGACCTCGCTCATCTGCACCACCGCCCAGCTCTACTACGGTCTGCAGGTGCTCGACCGCCAGCTCGCCATCACCGAGTCCACCCTCCAGCTTTGGGACAAGAACATCCAGACCCTCGAAGCCATGAAGACGGCCGGCATGGTCAACCAGGCGGCCATCTCCAGCGCCAAGGCTCAATACATTCAGATTCAGGCCACGCTCCCCACGCTCCGCAACAGCGCCACGCAAATGGAGAACTCCATCTGCCTCCTTCTCCACGAGTCGCCCCACGCCATAGAGCGCACGGCCTTCAACCCGGCCTCGTTCAGCGTTGACCTCGACACGGGCATACCCTTCTACCTCCTTGGCCAGCGCCCCGACGTGCGCATCGCCGAGCTGGAACTCGCCCGCTGCTTCTATGAGAAACTCGGTGCGCGCAGTGCCTTCTACCCCTCGCTCTCCATCACGGGCAACGGCGCCTTCACCAATAGCCTTGGCGCCGCCGTCGTCAACCCCGGCAAGTTCATCGCCTCCGGCATAGCCTCCCTCGTCCAGCCCATCGTGCAGCGCGGACAGCTCATCGGTCAGCTCAAAGTCTCCAAACTCGCCGAGCAGCAAGCCGAGCTCGCCTTCGAGAAGTCACTCCTCAGCGCTGCCACTGAGGTGAGCAACGACGTAGCCTCCTACCGCTCCTATGAGCAGCAGCTCGTCCTCACGCAGCAACAGGTTGCCGAACTCGAGCGTGCCAACGAAGCCACCCACGAGCTCTTTCTCCACGCCGGCGGCACCACCACTTACCTCGAGACCCTCACCGCCCAGATGTCACTCCTTCAGGGCCAGCTCACGCTCATCAACGACCAGTACCAGATGATCCTCTCCGGCATCAATCTCTATCAGGCCCTCGGCGGCGGTCCGGCAGAGACCCTCCCCCAGCCCCTCCCTTAAAGGGCGGGGAGTAGATCCTTCTGAACGATCCCTCATCAAAAAAATAGTTTTTCGTCCTTCGTATTTCGTTAAAATCACCCATGACCCATGACCCGTGACACATTACCCTTAAACTTCGTTTCCCCAAAAGCCAAAATTGGCCAGAACGTTGATATCAAGCCCTTCGTTTATATCGAAGACGACGTAGAGATAGGCGACAACTGCGTCATCATGCCCGGCGTATGCATCCTCAACGGTTCACGCATCGGCAGCGGCAACAAAATCTATCAGAACACCGTCATCGGCGCCGACCCTCAGGACTTCCACGTCCCCACGGGTCAGACATGCCGCGTCATCATCGGCGACAATAACATCATCCGCGAGAACGTCGTCATCGCCGGCGGTTTCCGCGAGGGCCGCTGGACGGAGATTGGCAACGGCAACGCCCTCATGGACCGCGTCCACGTCTGCCACGACGTCCACATCCACGACGACTCCGTCATCGGCATCGGCGTAAGCCTTGCCGGCGACTGCACCGTGGGCAAGGGGGCCATACTCTCCTCCTCCTGCGTGCTCCAGCAGCATGTCCGCATCGGTCGCTACGCCCTTGTGCAGAGTTCGTGCTGCGTGCAGAAGGACATTCCGCCCTTCGTCATCATCGGCGGCATGCCCGCCGCCTACCACGGCATCTACGCAAAGCCCCTTGAGGAGGTTCTCCACGTTGACGAGACCACGATGAAGCAAATCATCAACGCCTACCGCATCGTCTATACCGGTAACTTCTCCATCGAGGACGCTGTGGCCCGCATCAAGGAGCAGCACTCCTCCAGCCCCGAGATTGCCTCCATCATCAAGTTCATCGAGTCCGCCCAGTACGGCATCTGCCGCAACATCCACAAGGACCTATAACCCCTCCCCCCCGCCCGCATTACAGCCCCTGCCCCCGCGCATTATATATAAAAAGGAGTGAGCCAAGATTGGCTCACTCCTTTTCTATCCTACGCCCCCCTTACTCATTCTCAAAGCGCAGCGTATCCTCCCCCTCGCCCGGCCTTACCACCACGGGCCGCTCCTTGTTCAGCAGCCCGCTCAGCAAGGCGCGTGACAGGCCGTTGAGCAGCATCCTCTGCAGCGCGCGCTTCACGGGGCGGGCGCCCAGTTCGGGGTCGTAGCCCGCCGTGGCAATGGCGTTCACGGCCTCGTCGGTCACGTGCAGCGTGAGGCCCTGATCTTCGGCCAGCGCGACCACTTTATTTATCTGCAGGCGCACAATCTGCTCGATATCCTGCGGCGTGAGGGCCTGGAAGGTTATCACGTCGTCGATACGGTTGAAGAACTCCGGACGCACGCTCTGCCGCAAGGTCTCCAGGTCATAGTTGGAGGTCATTATCACGATGGTGTTCTTGAAGTTCACCGTGCGCCCCTTGTTATCCGTCAGGCGGCCGTCGTCCAGCACTTGCAGCAGCACGTTGAACACGTCGGGGTGGGCCTTCTCTATCTCGTCGAAGAGCACCACGCTGTAGGGCTTCCGCCGCACGGCCTCGGTCAGTTGTCCGCCCTCGTCGTAGCCGACGTATCCCGGAGGCGCGCCCACGAGGCGGCTCACGGTGTGCTTCTCCTGATATTCGCTCATGTCGATGCGTGTCATCAGGCTCTCGTCGTTGAAGAGGTATTCGGCCAGCGCCTTCGCCAGTTCCGTCTTTCCCACTCCCGTCTGGCCCAGGAAGATGAACGAGCCGATGGGCCTCTTCGGGTCCTGCAGGCCGGCGCGGCTGCGCCTTACGGCATCGCTCACGGCCTCTATGGCCTCCTGTTGCCCCACTACGCGGCGGTGGAGTTCCTCCTCCAGATGCAGCAGTTTCTCACGCTCGCTTTGCATCATGCGGCTCACGGGTATTCCCGTCCAGCGCGCCACGACGTCGGCGATATCGTCGGCCGTCACCTCCTCGCGCAGAAGAAGACCCACCCCCGGCCCCTCCCATGAAGGGAGGGGAGTAAGCGCTTCTGCTCCTTGCTTTCCCGAGGAATGGCCATGGGCGGCACCAGCCGGAGCGTGCAGTTTCTCCGTCAGCGTTTCTATATCTTTCTCCAGTTCTTGCAGTTTGCCGTAGCGTATCTCAGCCACGCGGGCGTAGTCACCCTCCTGCTCGGCCCTGTCGGCCTGTAGCACGAGTTGCGCCATAGTGTCCTTCTTCTGCTGTATATCGGCAGCGATGCTGCGCTCGTATTCCCACTGAGCCTTCATCACCGCCACCTTACGTCGCAGTTCTTCTATCTCGCGGTCCATTTCCTCCACCTTCTTCACATCGGCCCCAGCATCCACTCCCATCCCTTTAGGGAGGGGCTGGGGGTGGGTCTTCATCCCCTCGCGCTCTATCTCCAACTGCCTCAGGCGGCGCGACATCTCGTCCAGTTCCTCCGGCTGTGAGTCGCGCTCCATACGCAGTTTGGCGGCGGCCTCGTCCATGAGGTCGATGGCCTTGTCGGGCAGGAAGCGGTCGGCTATGTAGCGGTGGCTCAGCGTCACGGCGGCAATGAGCGCATCGTCCTGGATCCTCACGCGGTGGTGGCGCTCGTAACTGTCCTTCAGGCCGCGCAGGATACTGATGGCGTCCTCCGGCGAGGGTTCATCCACCATCACCGTCTGGAAACGGCGTTCCAGGGCCTTGTCCTTCTCAAAGTATTTCTGGTATTCCTCCAGCGTAGTGGCGCCCACGGCGCGCAGTTCACCGCGTGCCAGCGCGGGCTTCAGAATATTGGCGGCGTCCATGGCGCCCTCGCCCTTACCGGCCCCCACGAGCGTGTGGATTTCATCAATAAACAATATAATGTCGCCCTGCGCTTCCGTCACTTCCTTCACCACGCCCTTCAGCCTCTCCTCAAACTGGCCCTTATACATCGCGCCGGCCACCAGCGCGCCCATGTCGAGCGAGTAGAGTTGCTTGCCGCGCAGATTTTCCGGCACGTCGCCGCGCACGATGCGCTGTGCCAGGCCTTCCACGATGGCCGTCTTGCCCGTTCCGGGCTCACCGATGAGGATGGGGTTGTTCTTCGTGCGGCGCGACAGGATTTGCAGCACGCGCCGTATCTCGTCGTCACGTCCGATGACGGGGTCGAGCCTGCCCTCGCGGGCCTCATTCACGAGGTTGCGGGCATAGAGTTCCAGGGCCTTGCCCTCTTGCTCATTAGGAAACTGATTGTTCATAGTCATGTGTTTTTATCGTTCACCCTCCTCCAAGCAAAGAGCGTGCCAAAAGGTCTGCGTCCGCAATTCGGCTGCCCAAGGCAACTTTTTCCGCTATTACCAGCAGCCTTCCCCCTCGTATTGCAATCTGCATATAGCATTTACCCCCCCCCCCATTGTGTTAAATATCTGCAACTTACACTAAATTCTTTATTTTTCAAGCCCCACTTCCTATATTTTTTTTGTACCTTTGCAACAAGTAGTGGTGTGTGGCTTTCAACTCCCGCCACCACGCTCACCCACCGACGAGGCACACATACATTATTTATAAATATAGACGCTTTATGAAGAAAATCTTTTACAAAATCCCCCAAGTGCGCATCATCAACCTGATGGAAGAAGCAGACTGCCTGCAAGTCGTATCCGGCGGCGTGCACACCGAAGGGCAGGAGGAAGGAACCACCACCGGCGGCGGTGGAACAAGCCCTATTTGGGACTGGGAAGAGTAACAACAATAATAGATACACACCAACATAGCTATGAAAAAAATACTGACATTCGCCACTTGTGTGGCTGCCATGCTTTCCGGCGCTAGCTCATGCTCCAGCGACGAGGAACTGCTGGACACCAACGCTGGACTGCTTGCCAGCCTCAGCACACCTGCCGTCAATGACCACACTGGTGAGGTCATCGACTTTAATGCTTACTCCAACCTCAGTACCACCGACGACCCCACGACGGGCATCACTCCCGTGGTGGTCAATACGCCATCCGGCAAGAAGAAGCTGCACTATAAAGAACTAGACGGTACCACATGGCCTATCTCCTGGGACAACGGCGACACCCTCCACATCTACAGCCCCGAAGCCATGACCCAGGAGGAAGAAGGAGGCGACGAGACTTGCACGCAGATTGCAGAATATCTCCTCTCCGAAGGCGAAGTAGGAAACCTCACTACCGTCAACACAAAGAAGCTGCACTGGGGCACCAAGAACCTCCACACCTTCTTCTATTACTACTACCCCAAAGGCTATGTAGAGCTCCGCAACTACACGCTCGAAGCAGGCGCCACCAAGCGCATGATCTACGAAACGGCCATCAATGAGGAGCAAATCGTAGAAAACAACAAGACCGACTACGAAGGCAACGCCTGGGCCATCAATATGGAGTACGCCCCCATGATCGGCATGAGCCGCTACAACAAGACGAACTCCAAGATTGACCTCTGGGCACGCCCAGCCTTCACCGCCGTTGATGTAGTCGTTTCGGCAAGTTCCACCGACCAGAACAGCGTGGCAGACTACATCTATTCCCTCGACCTCACCAGTCTGGACGGCACGCCTCTCTCCGGATATTTCTGGGGTATCTACGATGATATATACCGCGATGCCTCCACCACGGCTGAGAAGGTAAACACCGCCTCATACGAACTTACCGAAATCGCCGGCAACCAAGTGCGCGTCACCCTGAAGACTCCCTACAAACTGACCTCCAACGCCGACCCCGCCCAGCGTGAGAAACTGAAGATTACCGCCTTCCTGCTGCCCACCGCACAACCCGCCAACTTGCGCATCAGCATCAACCGCACCAAGGAAACCTCCGACGGCAAGACCTCTACCATCACGCCTGTCAGCAAAACTTCCGCCACGGCAACAGGTGCCATCCAGGCCGGCAAGTACAACCACATCATCCTCGGCGAACTGCCCCCAGCCATCAACTACCCCACCTTCATCGACCCCTGGGAAGCCAACCCCATCGAGGACGGCCCCACCATTGAAGATTCTGGCGAATGGCAGCACATGAATTAATAATCTAAAAGGAAAGACACAATGAAAAAGATACTCTTTGCAACCCTTGCAACCGCATTCCTGCTGCTGCCCACAGCATGTAGCGACGACTTCGACGAACCCGCCGGCACTCCCCAGGCCGGTGATGACGTGTGCTTCACCGTGACCGACATCAACACCGCCCCCGACGGCAAGCACAACACCAAGTTCGGCGATAAGACCGGCACACAGTTCCCCATCCATTGGCAGCAGAACGACATGGTGCGCATAGCCTGCAGCCAGGCCCATGGCGACAAGGAAGCCATCTACCGCGTCACACAGAACGAGAACTCCAACCTCACCTCCAACGTAGAGCCCTATCAGGGCAGCGTGAAGTGGGAGAAGATCGGCATCCACTATTTCTACGGCGGCTATCCCGCCAACCTCGTACAATTCGACGACGTCGTAAACAACACCAAGACCACCTCCGCCCCCTTCACCGCCGAAATCCCCACCACGCAGGAAGTTACCGTTACCGAAACCGACGGCGAGTACTACTGCGCCCCCAACATGGACTACGCCGTGATGGTAGGTGCCGCACAGGGTGAGCGCACCTCTGCTCCCGAAAACCTGAAGATGGTGTTTGAGCCCGCCTTCACTGCCGTGGAAATCACCGTGCAGCCTCAGCCCGAAGAAGGCATGTACAAGTACGTCACCTTCCTCGACATCTCCATCAGCGACGACGATGCCGTCAATGGTTTCCGCCCCCTCGCTGGAGATTTCCAGGGCACAGTAGCCAAGAGCGGAACGACAACAACCCTCACCTATGCAGGAACAAATGAGGCCTATGCCCCCAAGGGTGCCCGCAACATCCGCGTGAACCTCGACCGCAAGGTCAATATGTCCGGCAACAAGTCCCTCCGCCTCACCGTCTTCATGCTCCCCAAGGTGGCTGAAAAATTAAAAGTATCCCTCGGTGCCTTCAAGGGTGACGACGAGAACACCATCTACTACACCTACAAGAACATCACCACCGCCGTGGCCGCCCGTAAGTACAACCACATCAGCATGGGTGCCATGCCCTCCTACGCAGACCTCAAGGAAGCCGGCGACGGCCTCTGGCAGGCCCCCCTCGACAACGATGTCCACGTATCCCTCCTCACCATCCCCGGCGTGCACGACTTCGTAGGGTTTGGCAAGCATATTGGCGAGTGCGATATGTCACAGTGTAATGTAAATGATGCAGGTCCACAAATAGAGGCAGAGGGCAAAGCAAGTGATAATGGCGTTACATACGAAAGACAAATGGCAAGTTATCTGGATCACGGCAACCGTGCCTTTGACTTCCGACTTTCTTACGACCAATCATTATTTAGCACTTATTCTCCTCCCTTCGGAGCCCGCCGTTTCTCTTCAGCCGGCAACTCAGGCTCAAGCTTTGACTTTGAGGGCTTGCTTAATGCAGCCGATGATTGGCTGGCCCAGCACAGTACGGAGTTCTTGATATTTATCTTCTCCAACTATGACCAAACCGGAACAAGCTACAGCGCCAACTTGCGTGCCTTGCTCAATAAGATTCCCGAACACCTCCGTCTAGAGAATGTTCCTGTAAATGTAGAAGTAAAAGATGTGCGCGGCCGCATTATCGTAATAAACGAATCTGCGGCAGACAACCCTATGGGTATGAATGTCACAGGCATGAAATTCAATGTTCCTAAAGGAGATACAGGTGGTGATGCCGACCTGAAAACTACACAGTTTACAACTTGCACAATTCAGGATGTAGCAGGAACAGGACCCAAAGGCACTCTCTATGTTCACAACTATCTGAATGCTGCAATCACGTCATTGAGCGGCTATGCGGCAGAATGTACGGAGAAGGCAAAACTTGTAGATGCAGCCATGCACACCTGCGCATTAGACCACGATATCAACCACTGGTACATCATTGATACAGGCTTCCGTTGGCACGATAAAAACAAGGAAAAGAAGGGAACTTGCACAGGTGAAAGTTGCGGACAGTATCGTGTTTCTGCCAATACTATCCACAACCACCTGATGGAACACCTGGTAACGATAAGACAAAACGAGCCTGAAAAACTGGTCAATCATGCCCGTATGGGTATCGTTCTCTTTACCCGTGCCTCTGGAGCACCAACTGCCACTTACCAAGTTGATGGCCACAGCTGCAGCGTGGGCATCGAGAAATACTTCTGGGATCTCAACTACCAGCCCTACTCCGCCATGAGAAACCACGACAAGTACTACGAAACGAAGAAGGTTCCCTTCCGCATGGATTAGTATTTGATTTTTAAGCATAAGAAAAGCAACTACGGCATCGTGCCGCAGTTGCTTTTTTTTGTTGTTCGGGGAAATGGCACGGGAATATCCCGAAGGGGTACGCGTAAGCCGATTATTTCGTTACACAACCTAGGTTGTTTGATTACGCAACCTAGGTTGTTTGATTACGCAACCTAGGTTGTGCAACAAGGGAATGCGACTCGGAAACAATAAAGAGGGGGTATAAAATTTATTATTGCTGTCCGGAGGAAAAGAAAGTAATCTTTCGTAGTCCTTGTAAATGCTATAGGTTCGGAGGTTTTCTATGCAAGGGGGCTTACTTTAGCCCCGAAGGGGCGTAACAACCCAGCCAGGGGCAACGCCCCTGGTGGTTGGCATAGTACCATATCCGCCCCAGCGGGGCACAACAACAAGAGGCAATGGACGTTATGCCCCGTTGGGGCGTGCATGGCTTTTGTTCTTGCGACCAGGGGCGATGCCCCTGGCTGGGTTGTGTAACCCCTTCGGGGTACAGGCTAAACTTTTTAGCGGACACTAAAAAAAATTTATTATTGCTGTCCGGAGGCACCAATATATATGCAAAAAACAGCGCAACTCACGTCTGGGTGAATTGCGCTGTTGTGTTTGTGTTGCGGAGGCTCGACTCGAACGAACGACCTCCAGGTTATGAGCCTGGCGAGCTACCAACTGCTCCACTCCGCGATGTAGGAAACCTCTTCTTTTCTCCCTTGAGGGGGAGGGCGTTTAGGGGTTTGCGTGTGCAAAAGTACGACTTTCTGGAGAAATGGCCAAGAGAAAGGGGAGTTTTTTTTGCTTTTCGGTGTGATTGTTGGGGGCTTTTGCTACGCTCTACTGACAAATTTGGAGGTAACGGGCGAAGGCTTCCTCGGCTTGCGGGCAGGGCTGGGGGGCGAAAGTGGCGGGGGCGGAACCCGGCGGAAATGCGCCGGGAACAGCGGCGGAGGCCTGCACCATGATGTTGCCGAGGGCGGTGCATTCCGTGGGGCCGGCCACTACGGGGAGGGCGAGAACGTCGGCCGTGAGTTGGTTGAGGAAAGCGTTGCGGCTGCCACCGCCGATGATGTGGAGGCGGCGCAAGGGATGGGGGGCGAACTCCTGCAAATGGCCCAGCACCTGGCGGTAGCGCAGCACGAGGGAGTCGAAGATGCAGCGGACTATCTCGCCGGTGGTCTCGGGCACGGGCTGGGCGGTGCGGCGGCAGAAGTCTTGGATGGCGGCCGTCATGCTCTGGGGCGCGGCGAAGTCGGGGGCATCGGGGTAGATGAGACTGCGGAAGGCGGGGGCTGCCTCGGCGGCGGCGATGAGGGCGGGATAGTCGCCCCAGACAGGGTCGCCCTCATGCTCGCGGCGGCAGCTCTCAAGGAGCCACATACCGCAGATATTTTTGAGGAAACAGGTGGTACCGCCCACGCCGCCTTCGTTGGTGAAGTTGAGGGCAAAGCTACGGTCGTTGATGATGGGGGCGGGAGCCACGAGGCCCATAAGGCTCCACGTGCCGCTGCTGAGATAGGCGAAGTCGGCATCGGGGGCCGGGATGGCGGCAATGGCGGCCTGCGTGTCGTGGCCGGCGACGGCGAGGACGGGCACAGGGCCGAGGCCCGTGAGCTTCTGCACCTCGGGGGTGAGGGTGCCGACCTGCTCGCCCGGCATCACGAGGCGCCCGAACTGGCTGCGGCGCAGACCGACGGTGGCGAGGAGGTCGGCGTCGAGGTCGCGGGTGTGGGCATTGAGGAAGCCGGAGGTGGAGGCTATGGTGTACTCGCAGACGCGCTGGCCGGTGAGGAGATAGGAGAGGGCGTCGGGCATGAAGAGCACGGTGTCGGCGGCAGCGAGGGCGCTGTCGGCATCGCGACGCATGGCGTGGAGTTGGAAGAGCGTGTTGAAGTTGAGAATCTCGGTGCCGGCCACGTCGTAGAGCTGGCGGCGGGAGCGAACATGGGCGAGATAGTCGTCCATGGCAGCGAAGGTAGCGGGGTCGCGGTAGGCACGGGGGGCACGGAGCAAGCCACCGTCGGCACCGAGGCATACACAATCGACTCCCCACGTGTCGATGCCGATGCTCGCGATGGAGAGGCCGCGACGGGCCACTTCGGAGAGGCCGCGGAGTATCTCGTTGTAGAGGTAGAGGATGTCCCAATAGTAATGGCCGCCCGTCTGGATGAGCGGATGGGAGAAGCGGGTGAGTTCCTCAAGGGAGAGGCGGCCGTCGGCGAGGGTGCCGAGGATGGTGCGGCCGCTGGTGGCGCCGAGGTCGGCAGCGAAGAAGTGCTTGGTCATGGGGGAGGGTTTTACCCGGCGGAAATACGCCGGGAACGGTGGCAGGGAGGGGATTAAGCCCGAAGGACAAAGTAATCGCTCGTATGTATATACTCCCCGCCCTTTATGGGAGGGGTCGGGGGAGGGTCTTCCCCGCCCTTTATGGGAGGGGCCGGGGGGGAGGGTCTCTTTATTCCACCTGCAATACGAGGCCCTTCAAATATTCGCCCTCGGGGTGGTAGATATTTACGGGGTGGTCGGCGGGCTGGTGGAGCTGGTGGAGGATGCGCACGTGGCGGCCACTCATGGCGGCGGCGGTGAAGACGGCGAGGCGGAACTGCTCCTTATTGACGGCCTGCGAACAGCTGAAGGTGAAGAGTATGCCGCCGGGGGCTATCTTTTGGAAGGCCACGGCATTGAGGCGCGTGTAGCCCTTGAGGGCATTGCGCAGGGCATCCTTGTGCTTGGCAAAGGCGGGCGGGTCGAGGATGATGAGGTCGTAGGCATCCTTGCCCTCAGGGATATGCTCCAGGAACTTGAAGGCGTCCTCGCAGAAGGCTTCGTGGCGCGGTTCATCGGGGAAGTTGAGGGCCACGTTGGCGTTGACGAGTTCCACGGCCTTGGCACTGCTATCGACGCTGTGGACGCAGGCGGCCTCGCCACGGAGGGCATATACGCTGAAGCCGCCGGTGTAGCAGAACATATTGAGCACGCGGCGTCCGCGGCTGTAGTGCTGTACGAGGCTGCGGTTGTCGCGCTGGTCAACGAAGAAGCCAGTCTTCTGGCCGCGCAGCCAGTCGATGTTGAAGCGCAGGCCGTTCTCCGTGGCCACAGTCTCAAGGCCCGGTGCACCGCCGATGAGGAAGCCGTTCTGCTGGTGGAGGTCGGCCTTGAAGGGCAGCGTGGTCTCGCTCTTATAATATATATTGTGTACGCCCGTCACCTCACACAGCACCTCGGCGATGGTCTGGCGCTCGAGGTGCATGCCTACGCTGTGGGCCTGCACCACGGCGGTGTCGGCATACATATCCACCACGAGACCCGGCAGGCGGTCGCCCTCGCCGTGGACGAGGCGGTAGGCGTTGTTGTCGGGGCGGATGAGGCCGAGCGTGCGGCGCACGAGGTAGGCCTGGCGGATGCGGTGCAGCCAGAAGTCGCGGGTGATTTCCTGCTGGCGGAAGGTGAGGACGCGCACGGCGATGGAGCCTATCTGCCAGTGGCCGGTGGCGACGTAGCGGTTCTCGTCGTCGAAGACCTCCACGAGCTGGCCTTCCTCAAGGCTGCGGGGCAGGGAGTGTATGGCGCCGGAGAACACCCAGGGGTGATAGCGGCGCAGGCTCTCGGCCTTGCCGCGCTTGAGATGGATTTGGGGGTAGGACATTGGGAAGAGAAAAGAGAAAAGATAATAGTGATTCCTAGAAAAACTAGAAAAGCTAGATTATCTAGAACATCTAGGATGGCTAGTCTTCGGCGTATGGCTCCACCACATACTCGCCGCTCTCCTGCAGTTCCTTCAGGCGTCGGTAGAGCACGAGGCAGGCGTAGGCATCGGTGGCGGCGTAGAGTTTCTGGGCGTCGGTATAGACGTCGGCCTCCCAGTTGGAGAGTTGGGCGCCCTTTGAGATGCGCTGGCGGAAGACGTTGGCAAATATCTTCTGCAGGCTCATATCGTCGATGCCCATCTCCTTGACGATGTGCTGGATGTCTATCCAGCCGCCGGCCTTCAGGCCTTTGTGGCGGCGTTGCAGGGCGCGGAGGTCATCGTTCAGGCTGAGGCCCACCTTGGCTACGCTCCCGTCTTCCAGGAGCGAGATTATCTCGGGCGTGAGGCCGGTCATGGTGAGGCGGAAGAGGAAGCACACGTCGTCGGTGCTTACCTGCAGGAGGGCTACGGGACGCATGGCGCCGGGCTTGAAGTTGGGGCGCGTCTCGGTGTCGATGCCGAGGAGCGTGTGGCGACGCAGGTACTGCACGGCGCGCCGAGCCTCAGTTTCGCCCTGTACTATCTCAATCCGCCCTGGAAACGTGAACCGTTCCAGGGCGGGTATGAGATGCTTGTCTGTCCGTTGGAAAAGACTTTGCATTATTTACGACAGGAGTCGGCGTATTACTTCAGAGTGCCGGCGTTGGCAGCGGCTACCATCTCCTCGGAAGGAATGATGTAAACCTCTACGCGACGGTTCTGAGCCTTACCGGCAGCGGTGCTGTTGTCAGCCACGGGAGTGGTCTCGCCCTTACCCATGACGGTCTTAATCTGGCTGGAAGCGATACCCTTGCCATTGAGATACTTGCTCACGGCGCTGGCGCGGTCCTCGGAGAGAGTCTGGTTCTTTGCGGTGCTCTCGGCAGCGGTGCAGCCCTTCCAAGCGTCATTGTCGGTGTGACCAACGATGGCGAGATCCATGTCGGAGGTAACTACGTTCTGGGCGAACTGGGTGAGGTTGTTCTGTGCGGTAGCGGTGAGGGTGCTCTTGCCACTGGCGAAGAGAAGGCCACCGTCGAAGGTGACGCGTACGCCGATAGTGTTGCCGTTTTCGTCGGTCAGAGCTTCAGCCTGAGCAGCCTCGAGGGCAGCAGCGGCAGCCTTAGCCTTATCCATCTTCTTACCGATAAGCAGACCAGCGGTGGTACCGCCTGCTACGCCTACGGCAGCGCCGATGGCAGCACCCTTCTTGGCGCCGCTCTTGCCACCTACGAGCTTACCGATGAGAGCACCGATGCCGGTGCCGGCTGCACCACCTGCGGTGCTACCGATGAGACCACCCTTGGCCATGTTGGTCATGCCATTACAGCCACAGAGAATCATGCTTGCGCAAAGAGCGAAAATTGTAACTTTGATTCCTTTCATTTGTGTTTAATTTTTAAGGATTAATAATAATAGTGAATGTTGGTTTTTCTTACTTAAGAGTGTTATTTCTTATGAGAATGCTGCAAAAATACAGTTTTTAGGCGAGACTAACAAGAAATTTAGATTTATTATTACAAAAAAAGTTCTATCTGTCCGTTTTTACCTTTGATTTTAGCACTTTGGCTTTTTTTGTGCGCGTTTTTGCGCGTGTTTTTTTCTTACGTTTGGGTTTGGGGGCGGGCTTCTCGCAGTGCTGTGCACGCCAATGCGCAGGAGTTTCACCCATCACCTTTTCAAAGGATATATAGAAGGCCTGACGGCTCTTGAAGCCGCAGCCTTCGGCGATTTGCTCCATCTTCTGCTCATAATAGCGCGGCAACGACAGGCGCCGGCACGCTTCCTTAACACGCAGGCCGTTGATAAAACTGGAGAAGTTCTCTTCTCCTCCCACCTGTACGGCGGCCGACAATTGCCGTGACGTACACTCCAACTCCTGAGTCATCTGCTGCGCCGTCATTTCGGGCGACAGGTAGCGTTTGCCCCGCGTCACCGTCTCCAGGAGGCGGAGATAAAGCGTCATGCTACTGCTCTGGCTGATTTTCTTGAGGTATTCCTTCATGGCGAGTGCTTATTTCTGTTCCTTCTTCTTCTGTTCGCGCACGAAGCCCTGGATATAGGCGCGCATCATCTCAATGGCCGAACCGTTGTCGCCCAAGTTGGGGATGATAATGTCGGCATACTGCTTCGTAGGCGCCACAAACTCGTCGTGCATGGGTTTCAGCACGTTGCGATACTTGGCGATGAGCATCTCCAGCGGATGGCCGCGCTCCACGGTGTCGCGCTGTATGACGCGCAGCAGGCGCTCGTCGGCACCCGTCTCCACGTAGATTTTCAGATCCATCAGGTCGCGCAGCTGCTTGTCGTAGAGCGCCATGATGCCCTCCACGATTATCACGTCGTGGGGCTCCACGTGCACCGTCTCGGGCAGGCGCGTACACGTTATATAAGAATATGTGGGCTGCTCCACGGCCTTGCCGGAGCGCAGTTCCTCAATCTGTTTGGCCAGCAGCGACCACTCGAAAGCGTTGGGGTGGTCGAAGTTGGTGAGCTTGCGCACGTCGAGGGGCAAATGGCTTTGGTCGTTGTAGTAAGAGTCCTGGGGGATGACGGCCACGCTGTTCTCAGGCAGCGCCTCTACAATTTTGCGCACCACGGTGGTCTTTCCCGACCCCGTGCCGCCGGCAATTCCGATAATTAGCATATAACTTGTGCTTTTTTAAGTATTTCGGCTGCAAATTTACACATTTTTCCGTAACTTTGCCTCCTCAAAGCCAAAAATTATGACAATTCCTGAAATTATTGACATCTATTATGCCGACAACGAGCCTCTTCGCGCCCTTCTCGTGCATCATAGCGAGCAAGTGCGCGACCATGCCCTCCTCGTCGCCGACCACCATCCGGAACTCCATGCCGACCGCCAACTCCTCGCCGACGGCGCCATGCTCCACGACATAGGCATCGTCTTCTGCGACGCCGCCGGCATCCACTGCCACGGCCGCCACCACTACATTGCCCACGGCCGCGTAGGCGGCCATCTCCTGCGCCGCCTCGCCTCCCAAGGGCTCCAGAACGCCGCCGCCCTGGCCCGCATCTGCGAGCGCCACACCGGCACCGGCCTCCCCGGATATGAGCCCGAAACCATCGAGGAACAAATCATCTGCTACGCCGACAAGTTCTACTCCAAGAGCCATCCCGAGCGCGTCAGCACCCCCGAACAAGCCGCTGCCAGCCTCTCCCGCTTCGGCCGCCACTGTGCCGACAAATTCTGGGAGTGGCACGAGAGATTTAAGCCCCTCCCCCAATAAGGCCCTCCCCCTTTAGCGTCCAATTTCTCGCCCTAAGGATTGCTGTCCTCCCCCTAAGGACTGGGGTCCTCCCCCTAAGGATTGCAGTCCTCGCCCTAAGGATTGCAGTCCTAAGGGGGAGGACTACGACTTCTTCCCGACAACGAAGAGCACAAGCCGTTTTCAGCACAAGAATTGCCACAGGAGGGAGCAACGGGGCTGCCTTTTGCGGCTTATAATGCAAAAAATCAGCGAAATGTTTGGTGCGTTCGCGGAAAAGTAGTACTTTTGCAACCGCTATTACGTGATGATAGCATCGAGTCGCCGCCACGAGATGGCGGCATAAGTCAAACAATTAAATCTTTTTACACACATGGCAACTCGTATTCGCCTGCAACGCCACGGCCGCAAAGGCTACGCTTTCTACAGCATCGTGGCAGCCGACAGCCGCGCTCCCCGCGACGGCCGTTTCATTGAGAAGTTGGGCACCTACAACCCCAACACCAACCCCGCAACCGTTGACCTCTGCTTCGAACGCGCCCTTTATTGGGTAGAGTGCGGCGCACAGCCCACCGACACCGTTCGCAACATCCTCTCCCGCGAGGGCGTGATGCTGATGAAGCACCTCAACGGTGGCGTGCGCAAGGGTGCTTTCTCCGAGGAGGAGGCCCAGAAGCGCTTCGAGGCTTGGAAAGCCCAGCAGACCAGCAAGACCACGGCCGTGAAGAGCAAGGAAGCCGCCGACAAGAAGGCCGCTGCCGCCGCCCGTCTGGAAGCCGAGAAGAAGGTCAACGCCGCCATCGCTGAGAAGGTAGCCGAGAAGAAGGCCGCCGAGGCTGCTGCCAAGGCTGAGGCTGAAGCCGCTGCTGCTGCAGAGGCTGCCGCCACCGAAGCTGCTGCCGAAGAGGCTCCCGCCGAGGAGACCGAGGCTCCCGCCGAGGCTTAATCCTCCGCGTCGCCCACTTACGGCACACAAAACCACGCCTGGACCCCGTGCCACCACGGAGCCCGGGCGCTTTGTTTTGAAGACCCTCTCTAACTCTCCCTTAAAGGGCGAGAATTCAGAGGATGAAGTACCGCTACTACTAAGCACACCGAATACTAACCTTTCTTCCCCGTTCAGGAAGAAATAAAAAGGGCCTCCCCCTCCCCCATTCCATCCTCCCCCTCGCCGCTGGCGGCGAACTCTTTCCCCAGCAGGGGAGAGATGGCGAAGCCAGAGAGAGGCCAGGAGTTAGAGGGGGTCTTTATGAAACACTTATTCCTTACAGCAATGCTTGCTACCCTACCCTTCGCAGCCACGCAGGCTGCCGACGACTTCAAGTACACCGACGAGCAGTTTGCCGACATCCAGATGCTCCGCTATCAGGTGCCCGGCTTCGACCAACTCTCGCTGCGCCAGAAGACCCTCGTCTATTACCTCCAGGAAGCCGCCCTCTCAGGCCGCGACATCCTCTTTGACCAGAACGGACGCTACAACCTCCGCATCCGCCACGCCTTCGAGAAAATCTACACCGACTACAAAGGCGACCGCAAAGCCAAGGACTTCCTCACCTTCGAAGTGTATCTCAAGCGGCTGTGGTTCTCCTCTGGCATACACCACCACTGCGGCTGCGAGAAGTTCCACGCCGACTTCTCCGAAGCCTGGCTCCGCAGCGCCCTCAAGAGCGTAGGCGCCACCCTCGACGAGGAAATCTTCCCCGTCATCTTCGACGACAACGTGATGCAGATGCGCACCAACCAGCGCGACGGCGAAGACCTCGTCCTCACCTCCGCCAGCAACTACTACGCCCCCGGCATCACGCAGGCCGAGGCCGAGGAGTTCTACACCCAGCGTAAGCCCGCTGCCGACCCGCGACCCGTCATGATGGGCCTCAACTCCCGCCTCGTGCGCAATGAGTGGGGCCTCATCGACGAAGATGTCTATCGCGTCGGCGGCCTCTACGGCGCTGCCCTCTCCCGCGTAGTGTATTGGCTGGAGAAGGCCCTCCCCTATGCCGACACGCCGCAGCAGGAGCGCGTGATAAGAAAACTCATAGAATACTACCGCACCGGCGACCTCCGCACCTTCGACGCCTTCAACATCCTCTGGCTCAAGGACACCGCCTCCACCATCGATTTCGTCAACGGCTTCACGGAGTCCTACGGCGACCCCCTCGGCATGAAGGCCTCCTGGGAGAGCATCGTGAACTTCAAGGACCTCGCCGCCACGGCCCGCACGGAGAAACTCTCCACCAACGCCCAGTGGTTTGAGGACCACTCACCCGTTGACGCCCGCTTCAAGAAAGAAGAGTGCAAGGGCATCAGCGCAAAGGTCATCACCGCCGCCATCCTCTCCGGCGACCTCTACCCCAGCCCCGCCATCGGCATCAACCTCCCCAACTCCGACTGGGTGCGCCGCGACTTCGGCTCCAAGAGCGTCACCATCGGCAACCTCACCTCCGCCTACGCCAAGGCGGCCGCCGGCAGCGGTATGGGTAAGGAGTTCACCATCGACGAGAGCACCCTCGCCCTCGTCCGCCAGTACGGCGACCTCACCGACGACCTCCACACCGACCTCCACGAATGCCTCGGCCACGGCTCCGGCAAGCTCCTCCCCGGCACCGACCCCGACACGCTCAAAGCCTACGGCTCCACCATCGAGGAGGCCCGCGCCGACCTCTTCGGCCTCTACTACGTGGCCGACCCCAAACTCTGCGAACTCGGCCTCACCCCCAACATGGAGGCCTACAAGGCACAGTTCTACTCCTATATGCAGAACGGCCTCATCACCCAGCTCGTGCGCATCAAGCCCGGCAACAACATTGAGGAGGCCCACATGCGCAACCGCTCCCTCATCGCCCACTGGGTACTGGCTCGCGCGGGCGGTGAGAAGGTGCAGGGCGCACAGGGCACCGCCAGTGGCAAGACCCCTGCCGTGGAACTCATCAAGCGCAAGGGCAAGACCTACGTCCGCGTCAACGACTACGAAGCCCTCCGCACCTACTTCGGCGAACTCCTCGCCGAGATACAGCGCATCAAGAGTGAGGGCGACTATGCCGCCGCCCGCGCCCTCGTTGAGACCTACGCCGTGAAGGTGGACCCTGCCCTCCACAAGGAAGTCCTCGCCCGCTACGAAAAACTCAACCTCTCCCCCTACAAGGGCTTCATCAACCCCCGCTACGAAGCCACCTTCGCCCCCGACGGCACCGTCACCGACGTCCGCCTCACCTACGGCGAAGGCTACGCCGAGCAGATGCTCCGCTACAGCCGCGACTACGGCTTCCTGCCCGCCGTCAACGAGTAGGAGTTTAACGAAAACGAAAACTTTGTCGCACCACACCCCCAGCCCCGAGGACACTCCACTGCCCTCGGGGCTTCTTCTTACCCATGATCCATGACCCATTATTTACAATACGCGCGCGAGGTCATTTCTTGCTACATTTGCTACATTGCTACATCTGCGGCACCTCAAAAGATAATTTGCAAAAATCTTACGGTCCACTTCCCGAGTATTTGCGTTTATCGCCACACATTTACAAAGGGTTACAAGGAATTTTCTGTTCCTTCTTGTTCCACGCGCCTCATACACCCCGAGCCTTATGCAGACCCACTTACCTGTCTATTAGAAAACTCTACATAGCATTTACCCCCCCCCCATTTGCAAAAAAAACTTAACGAAGTGCGTTTTTAGCGGTTACTTTTTGCTGTCTTTTCTCACTTCTGACTATATTTGGCTGGGAATTCGCCGCAAAAACTGTACTAGTTGTTCCATCTGCAAAATTCACATTAACAACCATAAGCACAATCACATGAAAGCAAATCGTTTTCTATTATTCATTCTCGCCTGCATCCTGAGTATTGGTACGGGATGGGGCAAGAGTCAGACCTTTTACTACAAGTACACAGCCAAGACATCTACAGGCAATACCACCTACGGCTCGGTATATGCCAATACGACAGGAACAGAGCCCAAATCCAAAGATTTCACAGACAAGATAGAAAGCAAATCCATCGCGGTAGACGGATATACCGCCCAAAGTATCACTCTTCATCTCTGGGCAAAGCCTGCTGATGGATACACGCTGGAGAAATGGTCGGACGGAACTAATACAATTGCCCCCGGCATTGAGAAAAACGGCGTATTTTCGACTTCTGTCGAGTTAAAGGCAACCGGTACCAGTGAGAGTAAACCTTCCAGTTACACCTATACGGCCACCTTCACAAAGCTGGGTGTGGTACATGTGCTTGCAGGAGAAGGCGGTGCTGCCTACATTGATAAAATCAACAATAAGAAAGATGACGTAGTGAAGCTCACGGCTCACAACCTCTACGACTACAACTTCAAAGGATGGGAGCATAACGAATCAATAGTCTCTACCGACAAGGAATATACGCTCACGGTATCCAATGCCACAGCCGGTGACTATACCGCTATATTTGAAAAGAAGACAGTGACCTACTATCGTCTGCGCAATCAGAACGGCTACTATCTCTCCATTGTGGGTAATCAGGGCTATGAAATACAACATGAAGACGATGGTGAGACGTTCTTTGACGGCTTCAACCTCAACGGTACCATCAAACTGACCAAAACAAATGTCATCACCGACCCCAGCACTATTTTGAAGATTTCCCATAAAGCTTTTAACTCTGGTGTATATACCGAGTTTAATATGGAAGCCCAAGGCATAAATCTTAAGGACGTTATTAAGGCAGACATTGAGAAAGTAAAACAGCAAAGTAGCAAGTTTGATATGACGGAGGAGTTTGTGCTCACATGGGACGGCAAGGACGGCTACAGAATAAAGAATCGCGACGAAGGCTTCTTCATCCAGAGTGTAGGCAGCAACTCCAACGCCTACTTCGTCAGCGACGCTTATCCTAATGCCAACGAGGACGTCTGGTACTTCGAGCCCGTGGATGAAGAGCATATCGACAGCTATTACTTCGGCGTCGTGCCCGAGCGCCATGCCGCCAACGGCAAGCACTACACCACGCTCTACACTTCATTCCCCTATCAGTGCGCCGACGACATGAAGGCTTACTATGCCGACAATGTGACCGACGACGGCGTGGCCAACTGCTATGAGATAACATCGGGCAAGGTGCCGGCTTTAACACCTGTCATCCTGGAGTGCACTTCCACCTCCGCCAGCAACAACCGCCTCGTGCCCCTCAGCTCCGACGAAGTAGCCGATGACCTGGAGGGCACCAACCTGATGAAGGGCGTCATCAACCTCTACACATCGATGAACGGCAACACCCCCGTTCTCTCCACCACCGCCTTCGATGCCAGCGACAATAACAAGACGATGCGCGTCTTCGACCTCGACTCGAAGGACGACCCTATCTTCAATAAGAACAACACCAACACCCCCAGCACCTACCTCGCCAGCAACACGGGCTACCTCGACTATTTCTACGATGGCGAGATTCTTCTCATCCAGTTGTGGAATCCCTCTCTGGACATCTACGTGGACGGCGAACTTGACGAGGAAGGCGCAACAGCCGAGGACTTCATCGCCGCTCAAAAAGAGAACCCCAACATCATGGCCGTCGTGCTGGAGGACTTTGCCGACTCTTTCCAGAATATCGACAATGTCATCGTGCAGCATGGTTATGGTTCTACCGCCACTTACGACTGCGCCAACTTCGTGCTGACCGACAAGATCAACTGGGGCTCCCCCGTTTCCTTCACGGCCAAGAGCGGCTCCTACGAGCGCAGCAACGTAGGCGGTCTCAACTCCGTCTGCATGCCTTTTGCCATAAGCACGAGCGACCTACCCGAGGGCAGCACCATCTATAGCCTCGTGACCATTGACATGGAGAAGAGCATTGCCTCTTTTGAAGCCGTCAATAGCGTAGCAGCAGGCACGCCCTGCCTCATCAAGTGCGCCGACGATGCCGAACTCTGGGACTTCCTCCTCAGCAACGCCAGCGTAAGCCCCGAGGTAGCCTCCGTCGTCATGAAGGGAAGCTACACCAAGGAGACTCTCGGTCTCGGCTATCTGAAAGTGAACAGCGACGGCACGGCACTGACGAAGACAACGGCCTCGTCAACCATCACGCCGTTCCGTTCTTATCTGGTAGAGCCCGCCAATATGCCCGCCAAAGCGCTGACTATTCAGTTCCACACGCCCACGGGCATTATGAACCTTGACAATATCACCACGGGCAACGACAACTTCTATAGCGTTGACGGCCGCCAGAGCAAAGCCCTGCGCAAAGGCATCAACATCGTGCGCAATACCGATGGTTCCACCCGTAAAATTCTTAAATAACACACGCTTATGAAGAAATATATATATCCTAAGACTATTCTCATAGAACTTGAGGCCGGCGCCTTGATGTACGATGTCAGCATCATTGACGATGACGTTGACGACAGCGACAAGACAAAGCAGAAATCATTCCCTACCAACACCAACATCTGGGGTGATGGCAGCGACGAATAATCCTTTGAGGATTTCTCTATAAACCTTTGCGGGCTTGCTGTCAGGCAAGCCCGCAAGTTTTACTTCTCATTCAAAATGAAACGCCCGCTTCATTGGTTATTCCTGACCCTCGCCTCCATCCTGGCTATTCTCTCCGCCAAGGGCCAAGAGCAAGGACAAGCCCCCGAGAATCCCGCCGAAGACTTCGTGCGAGCCAGCGTTGTCGTGGCTTCTCCCGGCGAGGCCATCTACTCCTCTCTGGGACACTCCATGATACGATTGGAATGTCCCGACCTGAAGCTGGACTACATCTTCTCCGAAGAGAGCGAGGATGAATATGACAAGATATGGCGCTTCATCCGGGGAAAACTTGGGGTGGGTGTCCGCGCCGTGCCTACACAGGAGTACCTGCAAATCTACCGCGACGAGCAACGCTCCGTATATTCCTACGAGCTCAACCTCCCCATCAGGATAAAGCAACGCCTCTGGCAGCAGATGGACTGGCGATTGCAGCAGCCCGACGAGATATACGACCTTGTCAACAAAAGCTGCGCCGTCAGCCTTATGCAATGGCTGATGGACGCTGTTGACCAGGACAGCATACAATTTGCAGAGTGGCCGGAAGATTATGGAAAGTCTCCCCGCGAAATTGCCGGCGACAGTATCAAAAATCGCTGGGTGCATCTTTTTGGCTGCACTGTTGCTGCCGGCAAAACCTACGACAAGAGCGTCAATCCTACGCGCAAGATTATGCACCCCTACGAACTGGTGCGCGTTCTCCAGAACTGCAAGGCCTACGGGCGGCCCATGCTCTCCAGCAAGCAGGAAGTGTTGATGAGTTATCCACCCAAGAATCTCGTAGATACCGACCGCAGCAAATGGACTTATTGGCTCAAGCAGCCCGAATGTCCTTCCACGATTCTCCTCCTTCTGGCCCTTGTCGGCGTAATCCTCGACGGACTACGGCGACGGAAGGAAAACCAAGCCCGCGGCCCTCTCGTGTGGGCCCTCATCAGTCCGGCGCTCTTGGTCTTTGCTCTGGCAGGCATCTTTATGACCTACCTCACCTTCTTCAGCGACATGCCCTGCACGGAATGGAACTGGCTCATCATTCCCTTCAATGTCCTGCCGCTACTCCTCTGGCACTGGCGCGAGAGATGGGCCGTGCCTTTCGCTGCCGTGTGCGTCCTCTGGTGTCTGGCCGTCACCGTCCCCAAATATGGAATGGTGGACCCCACCCACCTACTCCTCGCCCTCGCCTCTGCCGCGGCGTTCCTGCCGTTGAGGAAAAAGGAAAGACATCGCACGAAATAGAAAAGACTCCGCATATTGAGCATATATAAGCGGTGAGTCGTCTGACAGTTTACAGACCTCACCGCTTATTTTGTATTATTGCTGTCCGGTAAAAGTGAAATTTCTTAACATTGGGCTGAAAGCCCTTGATTGTATAGCCTAGGGATTGTCGCAAATTAAGCGAAATAAATCTAACGATTTAATTGCCAATATTATAAGATTTTTGTATCTTTGCATAAGAAACAAAAAAATCCCCCAAAACTGCTTTGCACGGCCTGTTTTGGGGAAACGAAAAACTTA
>JAZRYH010000075.1:0-10099 GCA_045600685.1 Alloprevotella sp.
ATCTCATGCCTACGGCATTTCACGTTTATAAACAGCTTTACATATTTCCTTCTTGTTATCTGTCGTTTCGTAACGGACGGATGGTAAAGTTGCTCTTCGTGTGACGCAATTGATGCAATCGATGCAGAAAAAGCAAAATAGATTTGGCCTTTCGCTTACTTTTTCGTACTTTTGCAATGATTTTACGCGCATTTGTTTCAATGCATTTTTGTAGCACAATACTCTCCCGTGTGTTGGCGAACAACGCCGGCGATTCACGCAAACCCCTAAGTGCCTGTGATTTAGGGGGGGGTATTGTGCGGTAATCCATCCATTCCACTTACTTATACAAGATTTTCAGATGCTTTCGCAAGGCATCTGGCAGTGTGTTGCAGCACTTACCAACGGCGTGCGTTCATATTGGAACCCACGCCAAGTGCTGTGTGGCTGCAGTCTTCTTCCGTCACGACTCCGCATTATCCAAATATATTTGGCTTTTGCTCTCGCTGTTCCGTCAGTTCAGCCAATATATTTGTCGGCTGAAATACTTGTCCGTAACTTTGCAGTCAACTTGAGATGCTCTCAACAAAGGCGGGTAATAACTCTTGTTATATAGAAGAAAATTTCAAAAACAGAATCAGTAAATAATAATCAATATGAAGAAATTACTTTTGCTTTTTGCCTTCCTGACGCTGAGCGTCGGACTTTGGGCACAAACCGTAGGCGACTGCTTTACAGACGATGTCTCCGGCTTGGAATTTGAGGTTACCGCCGTTGGCGACAACAACACCGTTATGGTTATTCCTAACGATTATAATGGCACAGACTACACCATTCCTTCTTTTGTAACGTACCAAAACGTGACTTTCTATGTAACGGCGATTGATATGTTGGCTTTCCGTGCTTCCTCTTTGCAATCCGTCACCATGCCGGAAGGACTCACGACAATTGACATACTGGCGTTTTATGCTGCCGTGAATTTGCAATCCGTAACCATTCCTGCAAGTGTGAATTCGATTGGAAAAAGCGCGTTCGCGGATTGCTCCTCTTTGCGTAAAATTTTCGTTTCTTGGACAAAAGAATCCGACATCCCCCAAATAGACCCTAATGTTTTCTTGGGTATTGCTTCGCATGCAGTGCTGCGTGTTCCTGCCGGGACAAAAGCCCTTTATCAAGCTGCTGATGGTTGGAATAATCTTGAAATCTACGACCCTGCTGCTACCATTCCCACTACCTACGTTGACGCGGATGGTACATCACACGATATCAACGCCCTCCCTGTTTTTGACGCTACCTATCGTGTTGATTGGGGTGAGACTGGCACAACTACTTGGTACGTTGTCAATGGCACTGATATGCAACTCCCCAAAGGCGCTATCTGCAATGGCGACATTCGCCTTATCCTCGCCGATGGGGCGAAACTCACAGCAACGGGAGATGTTGATCCTAAAAATGAACTTGCTGGTATTTTGGTGTCAGGGAATGGCAACTCGCTGACTATTTACGGTCAGACCAATCAATCTGGCCAACTCATTGCCACAGGATCTTATTCGTGTGCCGGTATCGGTGGTGTGCCGAGGGGGGGAGGCTCTAACATCACCATCAACGGCGGTACAATTACGGCAACTGGTGGAACGAACGCTGCCGGCATCGGTGGTGGATCAGCAAAAGGTGGCAACAATATTGTCACCATCAACGGTGGTACAATTGCGGCAACTGGTGGAGAAGGTGCTGCCGGCATCGGAAGAACGTTGGGAAGTACCGATGATAATAACATCTTTGTAGCAACCAACTGTATTGTGAAGGCTGGAGATACCGCTGATCCTACCGATGTGATAGAAAATTCAGGCGCAGACCTCGCAAGCAGTTTGGCAAGTAAACAATATGTAACTATCAGCACCACTCCTCCCACTCCTCCCACTGGCACAGATTACATCGATGAGAATGGTATAGAACAAACCGTCAATAGTGTGGACGAGGTCACTTCCTCTGACGAAATCGTTTATTTGGGAACATCGGGCACGGACACTTGGTATATCGTTACCGGCACTGATGTGACACTATCGAAAGGTGCCATCTGCAATGGCGACGTTCGTCTTATCCTTGCCGATGGGGCGAAACTGACCGCAAGTGGAGGAGATTTTCAAGCCGGCATCCAAGTGTCTGGCAACGGCAATTCGCTGACTATATACGGTCAGACCAACCAATCGGGACAACTTATTGCTACTGCCACTTGTGAATTTGGTGCTGCCGGTATCGGTGGCGGAACGGATAGTGACGGCTCTAACATCACTATCAATGGCGGTACAATTACGGCATCCGGTTATGCTGGTGGTGCCGGTATAGGTGGTGGTGCGTATGGGGTAGGCTCTAACATCACCATCAACGGCGGTACGGTCACGGCAAATGGCGAAGGAGGTGGCGCCGCTATCGGTGGTGGCTCAGGTGCTAACGGCTCTTACATCACCATCAATGGCGGTATTGTTACGGCTAACGGTGGAGTACCGGGTGCCGGTATAGGTGGTGGTGCGTATGGGGTAGGCTCTAACATCACCATCAACGGCGGTACGGTCACGGCAAATGGTGGAGCAAGGGGTGCTGGCATCGGTGGTGGATATCAGGGTTCAGGTTCTAACATCACCATCAATGGCGGTACGGTTACGGCAAATGGTGGAGATAGTGCTGACGGTATCGGAAATGGATGGAATGGTTCTGCTTCCTCTAATATCACAGTGGCTACTATCCTTGTCGTGAAAGCCGACGGCAACAATCCTCCTACCACCGTGATAGGAAACATGGGGTCCAACCTTGCAGGCAGTTTGGCTGGCAAACGCTATGTAACCGTGACGGATGATGTCTGCAACCTAACGGTCAATCAAGACCCAAAGAAGAAGGAGCACTACTACTCCACGTTCTATTCAGGCAAGAAGGCATACGCGGTGCATGAAGGCGTGACAGCATATACTGGCGTGGTGGATGGAAACGTGCTGAAACTGACATCAATCACAGATGGCATCATCCCTGCCGGTGAAGCAGTGATACTGAGACTGACCACGGCAGACAATACCGCTACGAAGAAGCAGTTTGCTCTGACTGCTACGACAACGACGGCAACCAAGAGCACCAACAACGCTTTGACGGGTACTGACGTGGCAATCGAAGAACTCGGAGCAAACGACTATGCCCTCTCTCTCGGTCATAACGGCGTGGGCTTCTACCTCTGGGACGGCATGACCATCAGCGCACACAAGGCGTACCTGACGCTAACCGACCCAAGCATCAAGGCACTCATCTTCCAGTTTGAGGACGACAGCACGACAGGAATTGCGACCCCCTCCAACTCCCCCGAGGAGGGAGAGGCTGTGGCCTATGACGTCACTGGCGTGCGCGTGAGCAATAACTATAAGGGTGTCGTGATTAAGAACGGAAAGAAAGTCATCAGGTAAAGACCCTCCCAACCTCCCTTAAAGGGAGGGGCCCAGAGGGTGACCTCACCAAATAAGCGAAACATTAAAAAATTAACTAATCAAGACTTGAAAAGTCTCCCTTTAAGGGAGATTTAGAGGGTCTAATCAGGACTTGAAAAGTCTCCCTTTAAGAGAGATTTAGAGGGTCTTCCTCACCCCTCTCTGCAAGTCTCCCTTTAAGGGAGATTTAGAGGGTCTCTTTAAGGGAGATTTAGAGGGTCTAATAATAGCATGAAAAAATCCTACATAACTCCCCAGGTCGATACTCTGGCAGCCCGTCCCACGCAGATGCTCTGCGGCAGTTTTGACAATTCATTGACGATAAACATTGAAGAAGGCGTGTCGTCGGAGGACAATGACTATTCCGACAACGAAGGCTACGGCGATGCCTGGTAGTCCTCGTTTAACATACAAAAGAAGCGGATGCGTCCCAATCAGGGAGGCATCCGCTTTTGGTATAAGTGGGGGGGCTATGATGTAGCAATGTAGGAAATGTAGCAAAAAATGTACTTCGCGCGCGCGTGCGTGCGTATATATATAAATAAGGAGTGGGGGGCCGTGGAGGCTTAACTTTGCATCTGGCGCGTGAAGTCCACCATCTGGATGGCGGTGAGGGCGAACTCCTGGCCTTTGGTCTCGGCACGCTCCTGGGCCTGGGCCTCGGTGTTGACGGTGAGGAGGCCGTTGATGACGGGAGTGGTGCCGTGGAGGTTGAGTTCTACGAGGCCCTGGGTGGTGCCTTGGCAGATGTAGTCGAAGTGGGGGGTGTCGCCGCGGATGACGCAGCCGATGGCGATGATGGCGTCTATGTAGCCGTGGCGCTGCATCTGTGCGCAACCGTAGATGAGTTCGAAGCTGCCGGGCACGCGGCGCACGGTGATGTTCTGTTCTTGCACGCCGTCGGCCTTGAGTTGCTCTATGGCGAGGGTCATGAGGCGCTCGGTGATGGCGCTGTTCCACTGCGTAACGACAAGCCCGATGCGCATATCGGAGGCATCGGGCTTGGCGGTTGTTGCGGAATGAGTATAGGAGAAATTGTTACTCATTATGTGTGTCGAAACAGAGGGGGACGGCCTAAAGAAGCCCGCTCGTGCTCTGCTTATTTTGTGGCGCGTTCAATATACTTGTCGATTTCAGGAGCAATAACGAGGTTCTCGCTCTGCGGCTGAGGCATGCTGTATGCTGAGGTGGGGTAGTCGTTCTTAACCTTCTCGTAGAGGGCCTTGGCTTCGTCTGCCTTGTTCTGGCTTTCCAGAAGCTGGCCGGCCTTGATAAGGAAGAGGGGGCTGAGGCTTTCGTTGTCGGCCTTGTCGGCTGCCTTCTTGAAGGTGTCGATGGCTTTGTCCACCTGCTTGTTATTGGCATAGCAGTCGGCGAGACAGCCGAGGATGGCAGGGGTTACGGATTCGTCGCTCTGGGGGCTGAAGGCCTCGAGTTCTTTGATGGCATTCTTGAAATCGCCAAGGTGGGCGTAGCATTCACCGGCGTAGGCGTGGGCAAGGTTGGCGCCGTCGGTGTGGGAATACTTGTTGGCAATCTGCAGGAAACCTGCGTACTGGGTGCCGTCGCCCTTGAGGGCCTTGTTCAGACTCTCTGTGTCGTTCTGGAAAACGCCGGTATAGTAGTATCTCATACCGAGAGAGATCTGCTCCTGAGCCTTGTCGTTGCGGTTCTTGAGCCATGAGTGGCATCCGATACCGGCTAATACGAGCACGACTACGGCTACTAATGCAATGATGATTGTCTTTTTGTTTTTGTTTACGAAGTCCTCACTTTTGTTAATGTGGTTGTTGAGGTCGAGGGATTGGGGTGCTTGTTGTTTTGCCATTATTTTGTGAATTTTTTATTGTTTCTGGTGGTTCTACATACTTTTGCGGGCACAAAATTAGCAAAAATCGTGCATTTAGCGAAACAATTTACGTGTTTTTTGCGTTTTTTCGCAGTTTTATGCTTAATTTTGCAGCGTAAACATGTTAGAAACTCTATGATTCTTCGCAAACTCAACATAATTGGCTACCGAAACCTGCAGGAAGTGATGCTCTCCTTCTCAGATAATGTAAACTGCTTCGTGGGCCGCAACGGCATGGGCAAGACCAACGTACTCGACGCCGTTTACTACCTGTCGTTCTGCAAGAGCAGCGTCAACAGTCAGGACGCCCTCAACGTGCGCCACGGCGACGAATTTTTTATGCTCGACGGCCGTTACGTGCAGGAACATTCCGGCGTGGAGGAGCACATCGTTTGCTCCCTCAAACTTGGGCAGCGAAAACGCATGCGGAGAAATGACAAGGAATACAAACGGCTGGTGGAGCACGTGGGCCTTATACCCCTCGTGATGATTTCGCCCTCCGACTCCCTCCTCATCTCAGGAGGCAGCGAGGAGCGCCGGCGCTTCATGGATATGGTCATCTCGCAGTATGATCCGAACTATTTGGAGCAACTCGTGCGTTACCAGAAAGCCCATCAGCAGCGCAACGCTCTCCTCAAGGCAGAGGCGGAGCCCGATGCGCAGTATATGGCTATTCTGGAGGAGATGATGGCCGACAGTGCCAAGTCTCTCTACGCGGCCCGCGCTGAGTTCATCACGGCTTTCCGCCCCATCTTCCAGCAGCTCTATGCCCGCCTCTGCAACTCCGACTTTGAGGCCCCCGACATCACGTATGTCAGTCACGCCGACCGCGGAGACCTGCTGCCTCTCCTCCAGAGTTATCGCGAGAAAGAGCGCATAGTGGGCTACAGCCTCCACGGCCCTCATCGCGACGATATCCTGTGCCTGCTCAATGGCTTTGAACTCCGCCGCGAAGGGTCGCAGGGCCAGACGAAGACTTATTTCATTTCTCTCAAACTGGCGCAGTACGTCTTCCTTCGCCAGAAGTGCGCCGAACTCGCCGGTGGGCAGGCCGTGGCCGGTACGCCCATCCTCCTCCTCGATGATATTTTCGATAAGCTCGACGCCGGTCGCGTAGCGCGTATTATAGAATATGTGTCCGGCACAGACTTTGGCCAAATCTTTATTACGGACACCAACCGTGAGCATCTGGACCAGATTCTCGCCGCCACCACCCGCGACTACCGCCTCTTCACTGTAGTGGACGGCGTGGTGGAATGATGTGCGGGGTCATGGGTTATGGGTCATGGGTTATGGGTTATGGGTCATGGGGCGTGCCTGATCAGCGGGGGACAGATGTATTGCCATAGCTGTTCAAGAGGGAGCTTGCGCGTGGAGGTTTTTCTGTTTTCGTATTTGTTTCCGTTAATAAGAATCGGCGTGATATAAGTCGGTTCGCCGGTGTAGCCCAGTTGGTCATCCATCCACTTGAGGCGGTCGCGGAGGTATTTCTTCAGAAGGTCGATGTGCTCATGGAAGGTGGGGAACAGGCAGGCAAGGGGCTCCATCTGCACCTGCGTGGTGAGGATGGGCCATCGCTTGAAGTTGAGGTCCTGAGAGTGGATAATCTCTTCTGCCAGACTGTCCACATAGGCCATAAGATGCTCTTCCGTCAGGCCGCCCTCATAGCGGGCCATGGCCCAGATGTCGGCCATCATCTGCGGGACGGGAGTGCCCTTCGGCCCGCCTTCGCGATACTGCGGCTGGAGGTGACGCAATACGGCATCAACCATATACTTCATGCCGCTCGACGAGCCGTAGTTGAAATACACGAATGAGGATTTGTCGCTCGTGGGATAGACCATGAGGTCGTTGTCGAAGGCAATGTCAAAATCCCACACGGGGCCGTAGTACCACTTCGCGTCGCCCGGCACCTTATACATCAGTGCGCTCCAGTATGCATCGGGATTGCCGCAAAATTCCTCAATGAGAAAGTAGCGCAGGAAGGAGGGCAGGTCAAAGTGCTCCTCTATGTCGCTCCCCGTGAATCCCGCCTGCGTCATGGCGGCGATTTCCTCCTTCACATAGGCGTATTGCTCCTCGGTGCGCTCGTCGTCGTCGGGGTACTGCACGGTGAAGGGTATCTCCTGCTCATAGCCGTCGGGCTGTATATAGCGCGTAGAGAATGCAGAGGGCTCGGTGTTGCCGCACATGTCGGTCTCTACAAGGTAACTGCCGTCGGCCGCCGCCGTGGAGACGAGCGGGTCGTGCTTCGGAATGTCAAGGCGGTTCTTGCCCACCTCTATCTTGTCGGCCAGTTGGTATGTGCCGCGGTAATCGCCGTTTACGATGACGTCGGCCATGGTGCAGAAGGGCGTGTAGGGCATCCCGAAGCAGCGGCTCACCTCAAACCCCACCATATTGCGGATGAGCGATTTGTCGCTGAAATTGTTGATGAGCACCCATTTCTTGTCCTTCGCCGTCGAGCCCAGCACGTGGTGCTTCTCGTCCCACTTTATTCGGTAGGGTTTCTTCGGGAACGTCTTGGAACTGTTGCCGCGCAGGCGAATCTTGGCCGTGTCGGTGAGCACCTTTTCCCCGTCCTTGCTGATGAGGGAGATGTAGGCAGTGATATTATTTATATTGTCCACGGGCTCGGCTTCGTCCTGCGTGTTGATGACGATGGTGGGGAGGTTGGTGAGTTGGGCGATGTGGCTGTCGTCACCGTCCCCTGGCTTGCCGTAGAACGCCACGTCCGCATCCTTCGGCTGGCATCCCTCAGGCCCCTTGAAGCGCACGTAGCGGAAGCCCCGCGTGGTTCTCACGGGGATGCGCAGCGGCTCCGTCGTGGCGGGCTGCACGGGGATTATGTAGAGCGGCAGCGCATCGGTGAAGTCGCTGCGGTTGGCGCCTTCAAACACGCCCAGTTGCATGCTGCCCGCGTTGCTGTTCGCGCAATATGCCACCTCGGAGATGACATGGCGCTCACCCAAATCGAAGGTGACGCAGCGTGTATTACTGCTGCCGAGGAGCGTGCCGTGAAGCAGGTCGCCGTCCGTATTATCGCCGCTGCCCTTCACCACCTGCAGGGAGAAAGAACCCTTCACGCGTCCGCCGTCGGTAGATTCAGCCGTGACGGTTACTTTGCCCTCACCGGTGGCAAAGAGCACGTCGCCCGTGATGTAGGCCGCATTGCCCGTGAGGCTCCATTGTAGGGCCTTGTTAGTGGCGTTCTCGGGCAGCACCATGGCTTGCAGACGGTAGGCGTTCCCTACGGTCAACTGCCCCGGCGCGTCGGGGAAGGAAATTTGCTTTACCAGCACCTCGCCGATGGGATTGTCGCCGGCCTTTACGACCTGCACGAGGCATTCGCCGCTCAGGTATGAGCCATCGTTGAGCATGGCATACACCAGCGTCTCGCCCACTTTGCGGGCAGTCACGAGGCCCGTGGCGGAGACTGTGGCGATATCGTCCTCATACGAGCCCCACACAACGTCGGTGGACGTTCCCGCGGCCGTAGAGGCTGTGAGTTGCAGCGTTTCGCCTACATGCAATACGGCCTTTGTGTAGTTGAGCGTTATCTGTGCCGGAGCAAGGAGTGCTCCGCAGAGGAGGAGTAAAAGGGAGAGGTGGCGTTTCATAGGTGATGAGAAGAGGAAACGATGAGAAGATAAGACGATGAATGATGAGATGATGAAAAGGTTGGCTTTCTCGTGCGGCAAAGTTACGAATAAGCGAGGGAAATACCAAATAAGCGCAGCGAAATTTGAGTATTTCCGAGCGAGAGTAACTAAAAACGAGTTTAAAGTTACCTCTCCATTGCGAGCAGGGCTACCTCGGTTTCAACGATATCTACACCGGCGGCGAGACCAGCGCAGCCTTCCGCGACAAGAACGCCCTTGAGCGCGCCGTATTCTCCATCACTCCCGCTCCTGCCGAGGAGACTATCACCTATACCGTAGTGGTCAAAGATGCTCCCGAAGGCACCGTCATCACCCTCGACGGCAAGAACCTCACCGCCGGCGGCACCTACACCGTGGACAAGGTTCTCACCGAGGCCGACATCGCCGTCACCGCTGCCGAGGGCTACTACTATGAGATTTCCTATTCTGAAGCCCTCAACGCCTTCACCGTTACCTTCTGGCCATACGTCAAGTACACCGTCAGCGTCACCGGTACCGACGACGCCACCGCCGGTATCCTTTACGACGGCACCGCCTACCACAACGGCGAATACTTCTACACCAAACAGGCTCTCCTTTCCTCCGAGGTGACCGCCGTCGAGGTGGACGGCTACACCGCCGAGGTCGTCTTCAACGACTTCGCCATCACCGTGGCCTACACGCCCGTCATTCCCGACGGCATAACGACCCCCAACTCCCTTAGAGGGGGCTTCCAGGAAGGGACGATGTACGACTTGCAAGGCCGTACCCTCGGGACTTCCTCCCTTAAGGGGAAGCGAGGCGGCCTTCATGGCCTCAACATCGTAGGCGGCAAGAAGATTCTCAAGTAATCCCACGCTCCTTATTATTATATAATAGCCCCTGCACGGCGGGGGCTATTTTTTGTATGCTCGGCATGAGCATTGTCTAACGGGTGTAAGTCCCCAACGAGCCCTGATAGTGGGAATCGTATAGCCAGAGAGACAAGGGTGTCCACCGCGAGGTGGAATCTGAAAGAAGTCAGCGGCAAACATCTGGCCTAACGTACAGAAACTTGATATAAGGCTAAAGTATGTGGATAAGGTGGCAAAAAGCACTGAAGTCCGATAACTATCCGGAACATACATAGTAAATCAAGTAGGCATAAGATGGAAAGACAATGC
>JAZRYH010000076.1:0-35817 GCA_045600685.1 Alloprevotella sp.
CTCCGTCACAATCCCTAACAGCGTGACGAGCTTAGGAGACGGTGCCTTCTATAAGTGCAGCGGCCTTACCTCCATCACTATTCCTAATGGCGTGACGAGCATAGGATATTCTGCCTTCAATGGTTGCAGCGGCCTTACCTCCGTCACAATCCCTAACAGCGTGACGAGCTTAGGAGACGGTGCCTTCTATAAGTGCAGCGGCCTTACCTCCATCACTATTCCTAATGGCGTGACGAGCATAGGATATTCTGCCTTCGAAGGTTGCAGCGGCCTGACCTCCATTACCATTCCTAATAGCGTGACGAGCATAGGAGACTGGGCCTTCTCTGGTTGCAGCGGCCTTACCTCCGTCACAATCCCTAACAGTGTGACGAGCATAGGAGACTATGCCTTCGGAGAATGTTACCATCTTGAAAACATTTATATAAACGATTTAGCACATTGGTGCGGAATATCTGGAGTAGGTAATTTAATGATGAATAGTACAAGTAAGAAATTGTTCTTAAATAGAAATGAAATTAAGGATTTGGTTATTCCCAACAGCGTAGAGAGCATAGAAGACTTGGCCTTCTCATATTGCAGCGGCCTTACCTCCATCACTATTCCTAATAGCGTGACGAGCATAGGAGAAGGTGCCTTCTGGAGTTGTACTGGCCTTACCTCCATCACTATTCCTAATAGCGTTACAAACATAGGATATGAAGCCTTCGGAAATTGCACGAATGTAGAGTATTTGAATTATGATAGTAATATCGTCGTTCCTTCTGTCTTTGGTAAGAACTTAAAGGAAGTAATAATAGGAAATAATGTAACGAACATAGGACGTTCTGCCTTCTATGGTTACAGTAATCTAAAAAAGGTTTACACCGGCAAGAGTGTGGAGATAATTCCAGAGAGTTGTTTTGAGAATTGCACAAGTCTTGATACATTGATACTTGGTGAGAGCACAAGGCAAATAGAAAGGGACGCTTTCAAGGGTTGCGAGCGCATAACGCAGATTCATTCCCATAACTACATTCCTCCTACGTGCTACAACAGCAGCGTGTTTGATTCTTATGTCTATAAAGCAGCCGTGGTGTATGTGCCTAATACCCGTAATGCCGTGGCACGCTATCAGGCAGATTATACGTGGAGTAAATTCTTTGAGATTTACGAAGAGGATATTACGGGTGTAGAGGCTACCTCTATAAACACTACTGCGCCCACCAACTTCATTAACTTGGGCGGCCAGTATATCTCCAACGCCCAGCGCGGCATTAACATTGAAAAGATGAGCAACGGCACGACAAAGAAGGTGCTGAAGCATTAATGCGGCTCATGAGTTATGAGTAATGGGGCGTGATTATGACCACCGCATAAAAAGTGGCCGCCACCGAGGTAAGCTTGGTGGCGGCGCTTTATTGTTTATCCTTAAACCGATGATGTAGCAATGTAGCAAATGTAGCGAAAAATGTTCTTCGCGTAGTATTCTTCTGGCTTTGTCAGAACTTGTCGCCCTTGATGATGCGGTAGAAGGTGAGCCAGAGAATTTTGCAGTCGAAGAAGAAGGAGCGGTGCTCAAGGTAATAAAGGTCGTAGTCGAGGCGGACGAGCATCTTCTCGAGGGTATCGGCATAGCCGTTGTAGAGGGTGGCATAAGAGGTGACGCCGGGACGGATGGCGTAGAGGTCGGCGTAGCGCGGATTGCGCTCCATAATCTGGGCGATGAAGTAGGGACGCTCGGGACGCGGGCCCACGAAACTCATGTCGCCGCGCAGGACGTTCCAGAGCTGGGGGAGCTCGTCGAGATGGTGCTGGCGTATGTACTTTCCGATGCGGGTGAGGCGGGCGTCGTGCTCTTGGTCGTAGAGCTGGGGGACGCCCGTGGCTTCGGCGTTGGGGCTCATGGAGCGGAACTTGTAGATGCGGAAAGGCTTGCCGCCGCGGCCTATGCGCTCCTGGGCGAAGAGGGCCGCGCCTCCGTCGTCGCTGCGCACGAGGATGTAGCAGACGATGAAGAGGGGGAGGAATATGATGAGGCAGAGGGCGCTTATGACGATGTCGAAAGTTCGTTTGATAAACGCCTCCATCTTGCTGTTGTCTTTGTGATTGTTCACTATGAGTTTTCTGTCTTTGCGTCTGCAAAGATAATGTTTTTTTTGCAGATGGAGTGGGGGTGATGTGAATAATATGAATAATGTGAGTGATGTGAGTGGGGGAATTGCCTTGTGGAGAATGCAGTTTGTGGGTGTGATAGGCGGATTTGTTCACTTTTTCAAGGCTCCGTGGGGGCTATTGTCGGCGTTTTTTACTAAATTTGCTGGCGCATATGTTATGATAATTAGATAATGAGTATATGGCAACGACACAAGAAATAATTGACACGCTTATTGAGGGCCTTCAGGACAAGAAAGGCCGCAATATATGCACGGTGGATTTAAGCCGTTTTGACTCGGCACCTGCACGTGCCTTCGTGATTTGTACGGGCGGCAGTCCGCAGCAGGTGGATGCATTGGCAGACAGTGCTGAGAACTTCTGCCGCGAGCGCCTGGGTGAGAGACCCGCCGCCGTGGTGGGCAAGGCCAACTCCATGTGGGTGGCCATGGACTTCGGAGACGTGATACTGCACATCTTCCTGCCTACCGAACGCGACTATTATGACCTGGAACACCTCTGGAATGATGCGGAGGTGAAACACATTGAGGATCTGGACTGATAATCCTAATTTCCTAATTTGCTAATTTGCTAATTTCCCATCATGTCACAGAGGATACCGCAACAAAACCCACAACAGGGTGGACCGGGTAAGGAAAAGAAGCCCGGCTATAACTTCAGTTGGATATACTTGCTGCTCATCGTGGGCCTGGGCATCATGCTCTGGCAGAACCAGGCAGACGAAAGCACCTTCGACAAGGAAATCTCATACACGCAGTTCAAGAGCTACGTGCAGAAAGGCTACGGCAACGCCATTGACGTGAACAAGAGCGAGGGCACGGCTATGCTGCACATCACTCCGGAGCATGTGCGCGAGGTGTTCCACCAAGGCGTAGAGCAGGTGGGCAAGGCCCCCGTGGTTAGCGCCCGCTATCCGTCAACGGAGAAGATTGACGAATATCTGGCCGCCGCAAAATTTAAGGGCGAAGTGAAGTATGTGGAGAACGGCCGGTTCTGGACGAGTTTCCTCGTGAATTTCCTGCCGCTCATTATTATTATTGCGTTCTGGATATTCATGTTCCGCGGTGCCAGCGGCTTTGGAAAAGGCGGCGGCATCTTCGGCGTGGGGCAGAGCAAGGCCAAACTCTTTGAGAAAGGCAAGGAAGGCTCGCCCAGCGTCACATTCAAAGATGTGGCCGGACAGGAGGGAGCCAAGCAGGAAGTGCAGGAAATAGTAGATTTCCTCAAGAACCCTAAGAAATACACCAACCTGGGCGGCAAGATTCCCAAGGGCGCCCTTCTCGTTGGCCCTCCGGGCACGGGTAAGACGCTGCTGGCAAAGGCTGTGGCCGGAGAGGCCGACGTGCCGTTCTTCTCGATGTCGGGCAGCGACTTTGTGGAGATGTTCGTAGGCGTCGGTGCCAGCCGTGTGCGCGACCTCTTCCAGAAGGCGAAGGAGAAAGCTCCCTGTATTGTCTTTATTGACGAGATAGATGCCGTGGGCCGCGCCCGCGGAAGCCGTGCAGCCATGGGGGGCAACGACGAGCGTGAGAATACGCTGAACCAGTTGCTGACTGAGATGGACGGCTTCGGCACCAATAGCGGCGTCATCGTGCTGGCTGCCACCAACCGCGTGGATGTGCTCGACAAGGCCCTGCTGCGTGCCGGACGTTTTGACCGCCAGATACACGTTGACCTGCCCGACCTCAGCGAGCGCATCGCCATCTTCAACGTACATCTCAAACCCATCAAGTTGGAGCCAGGCCTTGATATCGACCTCCTGGCCCGTCAGACCCCCGGCTTCTCGGGAGCCGACATTGCCAACGTGTGCAATGAGGCCGCCCTCATCGCCGCCCGTCATAACCGTCCCGCTGTGGGCAAGAAGGACTTCCTTGATGCCGTGGACCGCATCATCGGCGGACTGGAGAAGAAGACGAAGGTGATGACAGAGCAGGAAAAACACAGTATAGCCCTCCACGAGGCCGGCCATGCTGCCGTGAGCTGGCTGCTGGAACATGCCAATCCGCTGGTGAAGGTCACCATCGTGCCCCGTGGCCAAGCCCTCGGTGCTGCCTGGTATCTGCCCGAAGAGCGCAACATTACCACCCGCGAGCAGATGCTCGACGAAATATGTGCCACGCTCGGTGGACGTGCTGCCGAGGAACTCTTCACCGGCCATATCAGTAGCGGTGCCCTCAACGACCTTGAGACCGTGACGAAGCGCGCCTATGGCATGGTGGCCTATCTCGGTATGAGCGAAAGCCTGCCCAACCTGTGCTACTACGGTCAGGACGGCGAGTACGGCTTCCAGAAACCTTATTCCGACGAGACCGCCCGCCTCATTGACGAAGAGGTGAAGAAACTCATTGCCGGCCAGTATGAGCGTGCAAAGGAAATCCTTGCCTCCCATCATGCCGAGCACAATGCCCTGGCCGACCTTCTGCAGAGCGAGGAGGTTATCTTTGCAGCCGATGTAGAGCGCATCTTTGGCCCCCGTCCCTGGCAGAGCCGCGCTGATATCCTCCAGCAAGAAGAAAAGGAAAGAGTGGAGAAACTCGCCGAAGAACGGGGCCGTGAATTAGAGGGCCAGCAAGTAGCCGAGGAGGTTTCTGTTGTTGCCCTGGATACCGAACAAGATACAAACGATAACGAAGAAAACGCATAATTTATAGTGAAAACATTTATTCTCCGCGCCCTGACGGGCCTTGTATATGTCCTCCTCCTTGTAGGTTGCACTGTGTTCAGTCCCCTTACGGCCTACATGTTCTACGCTGCCGTAGCAATGGCTTGCACCTGGGAGTTCTGCCATCTTATGAATGAGCACTACGGTGCTACTGTTAACACCCCCATCGTATCTTTCACCAGTCTGTTGCTGGTCAGTGCTTGCTGGCTGATGCGCATCGGGCAGGCTGATGGTTTGGAACTCCTCCTTTTTGCGGGAGTATCGCTGATATTCCTGCTTGTCTTTGAACTTTACAACGAAGCGGAGGACCCCATACGCAACTGGACGCTATCTTTTGCCGCAGTACTCTACACTGCGCTGCCTTTCGCCCTCTTGCCCTTCCTCGCCGTACGCTATGATGCCCACGAGGACCACAATCCATACGAGTGGATATACCCGCTCGCCCTCTTCGTCTTCCTTTGGGCCAACGACACGGGTGCTTATCTTGTCGGCTCGCTGCTCGGTCGCTATGTTCCCTATAAGTTGTTTCCCCGTATTAGCCCCCACAAGAGTTGGGTGGGCAGCATCGGCGGCGGTCTGCTGACCCTTGCGGCAGCCTACGTCGTGGCTTGTCTGCGTCCCGCCGAGCTGTGTGTGTGGCAGTGGCTCGTCGTGGGCCTCGTCGTGGTGTTCTTCGGTACCTGGGGAGACCTTGTAGAGAGCCTTCTCAAGCGACAGTTAGGTATAAAGGACAGTGGCCACGTTCTTCCAGGCCACGGCGGTTTCCTTGACCGTTTCGACTCCGCCCTCCTGGCTCTGCCTGCCGCCGTCATTTGCATTATGTATCTGTTGAAGTAAAGAACTTTCCCTTAATAAAGCGTACCGCTCAAGTTGCATGTTGGCAATTTGAGCGGTACTCCTTATATATAATATATAGTGTCACTAACCTTTCACGACCCACATCAAGACGGCCGCGATACGGCTGGAGATAAGGAGGTGATTGTAGTGGAGAATGTCGGAGAGTCCGAGGCGGATGTAACTCCCGCATAATTTAAGAGAGTTGCAGAGAATCTGTCCTCTCGTGCGCTTCTTGCGAGAGGCCGAGAGGGGGCGCAGACGCCGATAATAGACGGCATCGGAGGCGGAGAGTGCAATTTCGCGCATACGGTTGGAGATGGCGGCCATAAACAGGGCGTCTTCACCAATGGCAAAGCGGGGATTGAACCGCCGCGTTCCAATCATCTTGCGCGGAATTATCTTGCAGCACGAGGAGGATAGGAAGGAGCGGCCTCGGAAAAGGGATACGTGTTGGCCAGCCCCTAATGTGTTGAAGGCTTTTGTCAGATAGTCCTCCTGTAGGCGGTCGTGTGCCTCGTCGTAGTCCTTCACGTTACTCACGACAACGATATCCTCGGCAGCCTGCTGCAGAAGGGTGGCGAGGTAGGTGTCCGACACCCAGTCGTCATCATCGATAAAGCAAACGTACTCCCCCTGGCTGGCATCAATACCTTTATTGCGCGCATTTGACACGCCTTTCTCCTCCGTATAGAGCACCTGGCAGTTCAGTCCCTCATAGCGCGTAGCCACCCCCTGCTGCAATTGTTGCAGATAGGGTTCCTCCGGACCGTTCAGCACGATGATGACTTCAAAGTCGCTGCTGTCCAGTGTCTGGCGGTAGAGGGAGTCAAGGCATTCCCATACGTACGGGCCGGGCTGATAGGTGGGGATGATGACGGAGAGAAGCCCCCTCCCCGCTCCCCCAAGGGGGAGTGCCCGGCTTTGCCGGTGTCCACCTGCGGTGGAGGCGCTTACGAGCGATGAAAAAGTCATTTGCTAATTTACTAATTTGCTAATTTGCTAATTTGCTAATTTCAAGAAAGAGAGGCATTCCTTCATTTGCTTGTCAAAGTTGAGGCTCGCTTGTGAGAAAGCGATGCAGTTACTTCTCAACGTTTGGAAATCTTCCTGCGTCATGTCTTTCAAAGTCTTTATCCTGTCGGTGAGGGCGGCAAAGTCTGACGATGGACATACGAGGCCGAGGCAATTGTCTTCTATGATGCTGGCAGCCTCGCCCTCGCCGCAGAAAATGATGGGCAGACCGTAGGGGAGGATGTCGTATATCTTGCTGGGCACGGCCCCGCGGATACGGGTGGTAAGGGGCACGATGCTGGCGTCATACTGCGCGAGCCACTCGGGCATTTTCTCCTTCTCCACGAAACCGTGGGCGAAGACGTTGCAGCCGGGATGACTTTCTATGTAAGCGCATATCTCGTCATATTGTGCACCGCCGCCCAGAATGTGGAACTCTACGCCCAACTCTTTGAATGGCACCTCCCGCACGATAGCCGCCACGTCCTGTGCCACGCCCAGCATACCGCTGAAGACGAGTTTCATAGGCTCTTGTCGTTCTTTCTCATTACCTTCGGGGAGATGAGTGGGCAGGTTGCGGTATAGGAAGAGGCGGTTGGGGCGTTTCTCAAAGGTGGCGATATGGGAGAGAATCTCCTGACTCTGTCCCATGATGGCGTCGGCCTTTTTGTAGAGATAACGCTCGCAGCCCAGAAGGTATTTATAGGAGGCTGAGCCCTCGCGTATGGCACCGAGGTCCACGGCGGTTGAGGGCCAGATGTCGCTTACGTTCAGCACGCACTTCTTGCGGTAGAGGCCGTGGAAGAGGCGCATGGCCGACTTGGCCGACACGAGGGTGGGCGTCTGGATAATCACGCGGTCGTATTTCCTGATGCGCCCTATGCGGAAGGCAAAAAGCCACATCGTGAGGGCGAAGCTGAACATGCCGGCGATGCGGGCCAACGGCTTTTTGCTTACGCTGGCGTAGGTCCACATACGGAATAGTGTGGCACCCTTGTATTCTTCCTTTTTCCAGAGACGGTGGCGGTAGCCTTCAAAGATGCGGCCTTTGGGGTAATTGGGCAGGCACGTCAGTACGTCCACCTCCTGTCCTTCCTTGATGAGGCCGCAGGCGAGGTTGGCCAGGCGCGTGGGGGCTGCTCCCACTTCGGGCCAGAACCGCTCTGCTACTATGAGTATGCGCATTGGGAATCTTGGAATTTTCTCATTAAATATGGTACGTGCCTTCAAGCGGGCAGATGTTGCAGCAGTCAAGGATGACTTTGCCTTTCAGTTTGTCCCAATTTTGCTTGATGTGGTCGTGCTTTACCATTATCACCACCATATCGGTGTCGGCAAGGAACGCGTTGAAGTCGCTGTGCTGGTTCTCTGTGATGACGTTGTTTTCCAGGAACGGGTCATAACTCTTCAGCGGTTGTGCCAGATGGCGGCGTTGCGCTTCTATGAGTTGCAAGGCGGGCGATTCGCGGAAGTCGTCCACGTTCTCCTTGTACGTCAGGCCGTAAAGGCCCACGCGCGAAGTGTCGCTCAGGTGGTTCTCCTTCATAATCTCGTGTATGCGACCCAATACGTAGGCGGGTTGTGAGTCGTTGGTCTTCATGCTCTCGCTGATGACCTTTGCCAGTTGGGGGTAGTCGCCCACGAGGAACCATGGATCCACACCGATGCAGTGGCCGCCCACTCCGGGACCGGGCTGCAGGATGTTTACGCGCGGATGCATGTTGCAGATGCGGATGATTTCGTACACGTCCATATCGTCGTGGCGGCAGATGCGGGCCAGTTCGTTGGCGAAGGCGATGTTTACGGCGCGGAAGGTGTTTTCCACCACCTTCGTCATCTCGGCCGTGCGGATGTCGGTCACTACGATGTCGCCCTCGCAGAACGTAGCGTAGTATTGCTTCACCTTCTCGCCTATTTCGCGGGAGTCGGCGCCTATGGTGCGGTTGTTGTGGAGGAGTTCATACACCATATTGCCGGGGATGATACGCTCCGGGGCGTGCACGAGGTGGATGTCTTTTCCGATGACGAAGCCGTTCTCCTCAATGACAGGGCGCACGAACCTATCCATCGTGCCGGGCGAGACGGTTGATTCCACCACCACCGTGGCGCCTTTCTCGCACACCTTCATCACCTCCTTCACGGCGGCCACCACATAGCTGGCGTCCACCTTCTTCGAGAACTTATCGTAAGGCGTGGGCACGCTTACGATATACATGTCTGTGTGTTGGTATTCCGTTGTGAACCTCACGCCGGCTTTTACGGCGGCCAGGAAGAGTTCGTCGAGGCCTTTCTCCTTGAAAGTGGTCTTCCCCGCGTTGAGGGTGTCAACGAGTTTCTTGTTGTAGTCCGTGCCGATGACTTCCACGCCGTGCGCGGCCATCATCAGGGCTGTGGGTAGGCCTATGTAGCCCAGTCCGATAACATTTATCATAGTCTTTATTATTATTTGTCTATTTGTAAGGATGAGGGGGCAGCCTGTCAGGCGAGGCTGGCCACGATTCTCTCGCACGCCTTGCCGTCGCCGTAGGGATTCACGGCATTGCTCATAGCCGCGTAGGCAGCGGCATCATCCAGCAGCGTGCTTACTTCTTCCATAATCTTTTCATAACTTGTGCCCACCAGATGCACCGTTCCGCTGCTCAAGGCCTCGGGGCGCTCTGTGGTGTCGCGCATGACAAGCACGGGCTTGCCCAGCCCGGGGGCTTCTTCCTGTATGCCGCCCGAGTCGGTCAGCACCAGCGTGGACTTCTCCATCAGATATACGAACTCCAGATACTGCAGCGGCTCGATGAAGAAAAGGTTGCCCAATCCCGCCAGATCTTCGCCGAACACCTCGTGGATAGGCCGGCGCACGTTGGGGTTGAGGTGCATGGGATAGACGAAGTCCACGTCGGGGTACTTCTCCTTCAGGTCGCGTATGGCGGTGCATATCTGTATGAAGCCCTCGCCGAAGTTCTCGCGGCGGTGGCCCGTGATGAGCACGAGGCGGCGACCGTCTTTCAGTCGCTCCACGTCGTAGCCGGCGGTGCGCAGAACGTCGTCCTGTTGTCGGGCCAGCGTGGCGTCGTCCTTGAGTTTTTCCACCACCATGTGCAGGGCGTCAATGACAGTGTTGCCTGTCACGAAAATTTGGCCCATGGCCCCCTCCGCCTTGAGGTTGCTCTCGCTCAGCGGGGTGGGTGAGAAGTTGTAGGTGGTGATGCGACCCGTAATCTGGCGGTTCATTTCCTCTGGCCAGGGCGAGTAGATATTGTGGGTGCGCAGTCCGGCCTCCACATGTCCCACGGGAATTTGCTGATAGAATGCTGCCAGAGCGGCGGCCGTGGATGTGGTCGTGTCACCGTGCACGAGCACCACGTCGGGCCTCACCTGTGCGAAGACGTCTCTCATGCCCGTCAGTACGCGTGCCGTCACGTCGGTAAGGTCTTGCCCTTGCTTCATGATGTTCAGGTCGTAGTGGGGCGTGACGTCAAAGATATGCAGCACTTGGTCCAACATCTCGCGGTGCTGTCCCGTGACGCATACGATGGTCTCGAATTTATCAGCATGTTTCTGGAATTCCTTCACCAGCGGACACATCTTGATGGCCTCGGGACGGGTGCCGAAAACGAGCATTACTTTTTTCATTTGTCTGTTCTTCCATTATTGCGGCGCTTTTGCGCGCGCGTTTATTTAATAAGGTGTATGCGCTATCGGGTAGCGCGTATGTAGATACTTTGTGAGCCCCTCACTTACACACCTCAAAGGGTATGCCCCCGATTTCGGCTGCCGTGGATGAGAAACTGCTCCAATGCGAACCGATGATGCGCCCTGTGCGGGCCAATGTCCATAGATCCACCACGGCGGCCTCCATGCCTTGCAGCGTGTGGCGCTCGGCCGGTATGTCCTGACAGGTTATGCGCGGGGCGTATGTCTTGACGATTTCGCGACGCAGGTCATCGTCGTCGGTGGCGAGGTAGAATGTGGCTTCGGTGTCGGCGGCTATGAGGCTCTCTATGCGACGGCGGAAGGCCTCGTCGGTGCTCACGGCGATAGACTTCTGATTATCCGTACGGCGGATGTGGAGGCCTATGGTGTGGGGTGTGAAGCGCTGGCTGAGAGCGTCGATGCGCTGTATGAGAGCGGGTAGGGGAGTGATGCGCTGCACGAGAGCCGTGTCGTATTCCCGCAGCGGAAGCCCCGAATACACCTGCGGGAGGTGCAGGAACCTGTTCAGCCGCAACCGCCAGAGGCTGGGTCTGTGGCGCAGCGGGCATGGCTTAATGTGAAGGCCGGTGAACGGCACCGGCTCAAAGAGCTCTTCCCAGCGGGCGGCACATTCGCTGTTGGCATGCCACAACACGTCCACGTCTTTCCCGCTCTCCGCCACCGAAAGCATGGCGCGCAGGCGGTTGCAGAGGCCGCCGATGGGGATGAGGGTCATGTGGACAGGATTGTTCGGCATGTTTTCAGTCGTTCTTGAGAATCTTCTTGTCGTTGGGCAGGAGTATGTTCAGCACTGTGAAAATTATCACGTCGGCGGCCACGATGATTTCCATGCCTACGCCCAAACGGAACAGCCCGATGTTAAGCGCTATGAAGAAGAGTTGCAGCGCCACGATGGCCACGAGCGTCTGCCTCATCGTGAGGCCGGCTGCCATCAGTTTGTGGTGGATATGCGTGCGGTCGGGCTCAAAGATGCCGCGATGACGGCGCAGGCGGCAGAGGGCTACGCGGCACAGGTCGAAGCACGGCACGAGCAACGTGGTGTAAGCGATGAGTAGGCCGTCGGGGCGCTCGGGCAGCGTCTTGCTGTCGGCCATGGCATATTTCATTGTGAGATAGGCCAGCGACACGCCCAGCAGCAGACTGCCGCTGTCGCCCATGAACGTTTTCGTGTGCTTCTCCGCCTTACCCAAAATGTTGTAGCAGAGAAACACGCATACGGCTCCGCAGAGACTTGCGGTGAAGAGTACGAAGGTAATGAGCCCCAGGCCGTAGAAAAGCGTGCAGTACGTGCCCAAGCCGATGAGGGAGAGGCAGCCGGCCAGACCGTCAATGCCGTCAATGAGGTTGATGGCGTTAATTATGAGCAACGTGACGAATACCGTCAGCGGGTACGCCACCCACAGCGGCAACGTGTAGATGCCGCAGAAGCCGTAAAGCGAATCAATGAAGAGATGGCATGCGGGAAAGGTGATTGCGGCGCAAAATTGCATGAGGAATTTCACCCGTGCGTTGCTTCCCGCAATATCGTCGATGACGCCGATGAAATACACCAGCACGGCACCGCCGCCAATGAGCAATGTGCTGAAGCGTATCGTCTCAGGGATGGTGCTTTCAAAGCGGCTCATCAGCGCCAGGGCGCCAATCATGCCCACAAGCACGGCTGGCACGAAAACGATGCCGCCCAAGCGCGGAATGCCGCTCTTGTGCACTTTTCGTTCGTTGGGGAGGTCGTAGAGGCGCAGGCGGTGGCAGATGCGCAGGAGCCAAGGCATTGCCACTGCAGTAAAAATGGCTGCCGTGGCGAAGGCTATGATGAGATATAAGTATGCTGGCATGATAAATTTGTCAAGATTTTCTATTTTAACGAGATTATGCATGATTTATTGTGTGTGGTTTGCAAAATTGTAAAGGCGGAGATAAAAAATGTGAAAATGCAGGACGAAGAAAAGCGTCAGGAAGCATGATTGCCTTTGTGCGGTTTTGAGATTTTATTCAAGAAATACACAGTTAAAGTAACACTTCATATAAACGGACATAACTTAGATTATTTTGTCAAGATTTTTTACATTTTTCGTGCGTTTACTTGGCGATTTTCCGGCCGTGGAGGCGAGCGCGCGGTGTCTCGGACGGAAAAAACGCGATTTTTAAGACGTCGTTACACGCCTCATTTATAAACGCTTAACTCCAGGAAGATTTTTGCGAAGATTTCTTTTGGCGCGCTATACCCGCCTTTAAGTGCGAAAAAAGGCCGTCGTGAGATGACTTTTTTTGCGATTTTTGGAAAAACGGCGGGCGCGGGCGAAATTTAATCCCCTCTTAGCAAAAACTATCGCCCTTTTAGTTACAACTAAAGCCCTTTTAGTGCGAACGATAGCCCTTTCATTTTGTCCGATGTCCCTTTTAATTTTCCCGATGTCCCTTTCAGTTTCGCGTAAGTCGGCTATCGGCAAAACTAACGGAGAGTGACGGAGCAAAAAATGACGGGTTGTCGCGCGCTTTTCGTCTAAGAGCACGATTAGGTCTGACAACGCTGCGATTTCTCCTTTTTTCGTTTTGTCAAAATTTTTTACACTTTGGAAAAAATCGTTATGGAGCGCTTTTTGTTCTTTTGAGGCGGTGAATGAAGCGTAATTTTTAAGACTTTTTCTCGGAGATAAGAACGAAATAAATTTGGCATGAGAAGTTAAAAATGCATGATTCTTGATGCTATTAGGAGGGCATTGATGATAGCAGCTTGAAGGTCATCGATGGAAAGTGTCGTGTTTCTTGGCGGCCCCTTGCGCGGCACGACTATAGTGGTGCCAGGTGGAATGCGCGCGTGGCGGCGTATTTTCAAGGCTTTGTTGTTGACGGTTACGCCGTAGATATGGGATTTTGAGGCTACGTCGTTTACACCTCCTGCTTGGGAAAGATAGTATTTCAGGGAAGCCTTTTCGCGGTAAGGCACTTGCACCGTCTGGCGCTGCACTTCGCCCGTGACGTTGACGAAGGTTGGTGTGAAGGGAACGACGAGTGTGTCGCCCTCCATGAGCAAAAAGTCGTCAGCAGTGGAAGGTGCGGGCACGATGTGGCCCTGTCGTAGTACGGCCGGTGTGTAATAAGCCCCCGTGGCCAGGCCGCCGGCGTTCTCAATGGCCTGTTCCACCGTTAGGAAAGGATGCCAGGCGTGTTGCCCTACGAAGTTGACGGCACCAAGAATGCAGATGCTGCCGCGCAGTTTGTCTTTTGACGAGGCTAGAACAGAGATTTCGTCGTAGGGGTGTAGTGTGATGAGTGACAGGGAGTCGTTAAGCGAGATTTGTAGTGCGGTGGCCAGCGTGTCGGCGTGGTAAGGGGCGTTGAAAGATAGACGTCGGGAGAGCATAAGGCGCGTGCAAGCCGCATCGGGGCGAAGTCCGCCTGCCATAGTGAGGAGGTCGGCCACGGTCATCCGGCTTTCGAAAGGATACGTACCGGGATGGAACACGCCGCCGCTGACTTTTACCGTGCGCCTCGTACTTGCCGCGTCGGCTTGCGGCACGACGATGGAGTCTTCAGCGCAAAGGGGATAGTTTATGCCGTTCTCGTCGCAGAGGCTCACGCTCTGCGTGGTGCGCTCGTAGTGCGGGCCACGCCGGTGTATAATAATATGGTCAAGACGAGCCTCTTCCGTGGGGCCGCCGGCGTCGTTGAGGGCGGAGAGTAGGGTGGCGGTGCTGTCCCATTCGTATCGGCCGGGACGTTTTACGGCACCTGACATAATAATTTCGTTTCTGCGCTGGCGCACGATAGGCTGGAGCGATATGCTATCGCCGTCGAGCAGGCGGATATCGGAGAACGGCGTGTCTATTATGTCGTACAGAGTCTTCAAGCCATGCTCGCTGCGGTGGAGCTGGATGATAAGGCCTTCCTGCGTATCGGTGGGGCCGCCGCAATAGTGGAAAAGGTCGGCAAGGGTCTCGTTTTCCGTCAGGACATACCGCCCCGGATGCTTCACAAGGCCCGAAACGCTGACGTGAAGGTCGGCTATCTCTACGAGTACGATGTCGCCGTTGCGGAAGAAGGGCCGTCGCGTTTGCGGCGTGTCGTCAAGCTCAGCGTAAAGGTCGTGGACGAAGAGCGTGGTGCCGTTGCGGATGATGCGGACGTGACGCACGCTGCCATAGGGCGTGGTGCCGCCCGCCGTGCGAAGGACATCGCTCATCTGAGCCCTCACTGGGACGGTGTAGGTGCCGGGGTGGATGACTTCGCCCATGATGTTGATGCGAGCCTGTTGGGCACTGGCGGTGAAGAGACATAGCGTCAGGAATGTCAGAAAGACCGTTAGGTGGCGATGGAGCCAAGATGGAGAAGAACAAGACATGAAAAAAGTGAGACTTCTTTGCGCTCGTCTCCAATCGGGGCTCTGGAAAACCTTGTAAGACGACGATACGCGCTAAAGCCTCACGTATATACATCACGTACTACCCCTGTCCATGTTTGGGCATGGGAGGGGCTGTTCACGGCAGTGTACAACATGAGCTATTAGCCTGTTATTGATCCTCTTACAGTAAGAAATTTTCCAGATTTCGATTGGGGATACAGCAGGTTGTGCTAATGTAACTCTCAAGTTTTCTCCCTTAAGAGCGATGCAAAAGTATGAAAATCTGACGAGGCGGCCAAATAGTTTCCTTATAAAGTGGTAGAAAAGAGAAGGAGACGGGGAGATAATGCAGAAATAAGGGCTAAATTTGAAATTAAAAGAGCACGAAGTTGGACGAAAGGAAATAAAATTGTACTTTTGCAGCATGAAACTCCTTGAACTCTACGAAAAGACTTTCGGCACCCGCCCCGTGCAGCAGGAGAATCTTGCCAAAGCGGGAAGCAACCGACAGTATGTGAGGCTGACGGCGGCCGACGGCACAACCACCCTCGGTGTCGTCACGCCTGATACGGATGAAAGTCGGTGTTTCGTGTATCTCGCGCGCCATTTTCGCAGTCGCGGATTACCCGCACCGGAGATACTTGCCACGGATGAAAACGTAGGGTGCTACATTCAGGAAGACTTCGGAAGAGAAGCCCTCTACGATGCCTTGAAGAAGGGTAGAGTAGAAGGTTATAGTGACAGCGATAAGTCTTTGCTTGAGAAAACGATACGGCTTTTGGCTCACGTACAGGTGGAAGGCGCGATAGGACTGGATTGGGAGCGACTTACCACGCCGCGCTACTTCTCTCAGCGCGCAGCAATGTACGACTTGAATTACTTCAAATACATGTTTCTGCGCACGTCCGACGTGCCCTTTGATGAAGAGCGACTGGAGGACGATATGCAGCAGATGGCGTCCGATCTGGCCGCGATGGATGAAGGGCACGATACCTTCCTCTATCGCGACTTTCAGGCCCGCAACGTGATGCTGCGCAACGGGAAACCGTGTCTCATAGACTTCCAAGGCGGTCAGCGTGGCCCCGTATATTATGACGTAGCATCATTTCTGATGCAGGCCAGTGCGCATTATCCTGAAACGCTACGCAAAGAGCTTGCGGCTTGCTATCTGGAAGAATTGCAGGGACTTGTAGATTGGGCGCCCGGCGAGACTGCGTACTATGAACGGCTGCGCACGTTTATGTTCTTCCGTACTTTGCAGGTGTTGGGAGCCTACGGGCTGCGTGGCCGATTTGAACGGAAGCAGTACTTCCTTGACAGCATCCCGCCCGCCCTGGAAAATCTGCGCGCGCTGATAGAAATGGGCGCAGCCAAACGCTACAAGTACTTGGAAGAAATAGCCTTACGACTAACTTTTGACGTGCAGCCTTAAAATAAGAGCAATGAAAGAATATCATATATTTTATGCGCCGGAGATAGAGCAGACTTCGTGTCTGCCCGAGGAAGAAGCGGCCCACGCCGTGCGGGTGCTCCGCATGCAGGAGGGCGACGAACTCCTCTGTACCGACGGCCGCGGCACGCTCTACCACTGCACCATCACGCTATGCAGCAAAAAGGCGTGTCACCTGAGCATCGACGAGCGCGAAGCCTGGCAGCGTACGTGGCAGAGCGATATTCATCTGGCCATCGCCCCGACAAAGAATATGGACCGTATGGAGTGGCTCGCCGAGAAAGCCACCGAGATGGGCCTCGACCGCCTCACTTTCCTCCTGACAGCCAACTCCGAGCGCACGGTGGTGAAAACGGAGCGCATAGATAAGATTCTGGTGAGCGCCATGAAGCAAAGCCACAAAGCGCAGAAGCCCGAACTCATAGGGATGACGCGCCTGGCCGACCTCATCGCACAGCCGTTTGAAGGGCAGAAGTTTATTGCGCACTGTTATGACACCGACGCCCCCAAACCTCACCTGAAAGACGTCTGCCTGCCCGACGTGCCCACGCTCGTACTGATAGGGCCGGAAGGAGATTTCAGCATTGAAGAAGTGAAAGTGGCAGAGGCCGCCGGCTTCCAGGGCATAAGCCTCGGAGAGAGCCGATTAAGGACGGAGACGGCAGGATTGGTGGCCGTGTGTACGTGTGGGCTGATAAAAAGCCCCCGCCCCGCTCCCCCGAAGGGGAGTGCCTCGCTACGCTCGTGTCCGCCTGCGGCGGAGATGCTTACGAGCGATTACGAGTAATCATTGATAGCTACAATTTTAATTATTATACGCCTGTCCTAATCCCTTCCCAGAGGTGCTTCTCGTGGCAGGGGCACTCCCCCAAAGGGGGAGCTGGGAGGGGGCTTTCTATATTATGTTGACGATAACCATCTATTCTTTTTCCTACAAGCGCGGTATTCCTGCCGATGAGAGCGGGAATGGCGGCGGCTATGTGTTTGATTGCCGAGCACCCCACAACCCGGGACGCTACGAGGAGTACAAACAACTGACGGGACTCGATGCGCCCGTGATAAAGTTCCTTGAGGACGACGGGGAAATCGTGGATTTCCTCACGCATGTCTATGCACTGGCCGACTTCCACGTGCAGCGCTACGTGGACCGCGACTTCACGCATCTACAGTTTGCTTTCGGCTGCACGGGGGGGCAACACCGCTCCGTGTACAGCGCCCAGCATCTGGCTGAACACCTTCACGAACGCTTCGGAGCGCAAATAAGCATACACCTAATCCATCGCGAACAGGGGATTGACACAATAATTTAGACATTCGCGCGTTATATAAGGTGCGTATGCGAAGAATTTTTACCCTTTTCTCACTCTTTGTGCTTCTGGCCACCACGATGGCGGCGCAGAAGCGTTGCCGCGTGTTCGGCATCGTGAAGGACGACCAGGGAGCCCCCATCGAACTGGCCGCCGTGCGCGTGCTCGGCACCGCCAATGCCGTGACGACAAACCTCAGCGGACAATATTCCATCTACATCAGCGCCACGGACAGCGTGACGCTGCAGTATTCAATGATTGGCTACGAGTCGCGCAAACGCACGGTGGACCATGCCCAGACGGATTCCCTGCGCATAGACGTGATGCTCCCCGTGTATGGTCAGCAACTCGCTACGGCAGAGGTGAAAGGACAGGGCGTGCAGACCGGTACGACACAGAAGATAACAAAAGTGGACAGCCATCTGCAGCCCTCCACTACGGGCAACGGCGTGGAGGAACTCATCGCTACGCAGGCCGGCGTGAGCACACACTCTGAACTCTCCTCGCAATACAACGTGCGCGGCGGTTCGTTTGATGAGAACTGCGTATATCTCAATGGCTTTGAGGTGTATCGCCCAATGCTCGTAAGGAGCGGCCAACAGGAGGGACTTTCCATCATCAACAGCGATATGGTGGAGAGCATCGGCTTCTCCAGCGGCGGCTTCGAGGCTCGCTTTGGCGATAAGATGTCGTCGGTGTTGGATATCACGTATCGTCGGCCTGAAAAGACGGAGGTGACGTTGAGCGCCTCGTTGCTGGGCGCCTCGGCCTATCTTGGTCTGGGGAATAAGAAGGTGTCGTTTATGACTTCGGTGCGCTATAAGACCACGGGCTACCTTCTTGGTTCGCTGGACACCAATGGCGAGTACAACCCTAACTTCCTCGACTACCAGGCCTACCTCAACTGGCACCCCAATCAGCGCTGGACGTTTGACCTTCTGGCCAACTACAGCGACAACCGCTACGACTTCAAACCCAAAGACCGCTCTACGACCTTCGGTACGCTGGACGAGCCGCGCTCGTTTACGGTATATTTTGACGGATGGGAGAAGGACTACTTCCGCACCTTCTTCTCTGCTGCCAGCATCACGCACCATTTCAATCCCAATACCTATCTTGCGGCGCAGTTCTCGGCCTATGCCACCAAGGAGCATGAGGCTTACGACATCTCCGGCGAATACTGGCTGCAACAGGCTACTGACCAGGAACAACTCGGCGTAGGCACCTATATGGAACACGCCCGCAACCGACTCCGTGCCCACGTTTATAACGCCGGCCTCCGCTTCCGCACGAAAGTCACGGCCCACACCATACAAGCCGGCCTCAACTTCTCCGTGCAGCATATTATGGAGAACGCCCGTGAGTGGGAGATGCGCGACTCTATGGGTTATTCCCTGCCGCATGACCCTTCGCAACTGCGCCTTATCTACGCCCTCAGCGCCCAGCAGCAGATGGATGCCAACAAACTGGAACTTTTCGCCCAGGATGCCTGGCGCATCCGCACCGATGCCGGCCTCTTCAACCTTACCTACGGCCTGCGCCTGACGCATAACCAATGGAATAAGGAAACCCTCCTCTCGCCGCGCGTCAGCCTTGGCTTCCTGCCCGCCAAGAACGACCGCTGGGTGGCACGCTTCGCCTGGGGATTCTACTATCAGACACCGTTCTACAAAGAAGTGCGCGATACGACGCTTAACGCCGGCATCGCCACCGTGCGCCTGAACCGTGACATCAAGTCACAGCGTTCCATCCACTTCGTGCTGGGCGCCGACTACAACTTCCGCGTGTCCAACCGCCCGTTCAAACTCACGGCAGAAGCCTATTACAAGCACCTCTCAAACCTCATCCCTTACAGTGTGGATAATGTCCGCGTGGTATATTACGGCCGCAACATGAGTAAGGGCTTTGCCGCCGGCGTGGACTTCAAAATCTTCGGCGAGTTTGTGGAGGGCAACGACTCCTGGCTCACCTTCTCATTGATGAGCACGAAAGAGAAACTGGGTGGCCTGTGGCTGCCGCGCCCCACCGACCAGCGCTACGGCATCAACCTCCATTTTACCGATTACTTCCCCGGCACCAACCGCTGGACAGCCACCCTCAAGGGTGCCGTAGCGGGAGGCTTGCCTTTCGGTCCGCCTCACACCGAGCGCGCCAGCCAGAAGTTCCGTGCCCCAGCCTATAAACGCGTGGACTTCGGCATCAGTTTCTATATCATTAAGCCCGGCTCCTACAAACGGGGCGGTGTGCGCCGCAAGGTGCAGGATTGCGTGCTCGGATTGGACTGTTTCAATATCTTCGGCATCAGCAACGTGAACAGTTATTATTGGGTGACGGACATTACCAACAATCAGTATGCCGTGCCCAATTACCTTACCGGCCGACTTATCAATGGCCGCCTCACTATTCGCTTATGATATTCTATTTCTCTGGCACCGGCAACAGCCGCTGGGTGGCTGAGAAGTTGGCTAGCCACCTGAACGACTCCTTATTATATAATATAGAGACGCTCCTCACGCCCTCCGCTTCCTCCGTTCTGCCAGAAAGGGCAGCGGATGAAATGGTGGGCTTTGTTTTTCCCGTCTATGCGTGGGGTCTTCCGCGTATCGTGGAGGATTTTCTGCGTGACGTACTTCCCACGCTCCTTGAGAAGAGGGTGGGAGAGCGTCCCTACGTATGGGCCGTGATGACTTGCGGTGACGATATGGGCCATACCGACCGCCTTTTGCGTAAAGCATTGACAAAGGCCGGACTCTCACTCTGCGCGGCCTTCAGTGTGCAGATGCCCAACACTTACGTCTGTCTCCCGGGTTTCACTATCGATAGCGAAACGCTTGCTGCCCAGAAAGTGAAGACCACGCAGGAAGTTCTTCCAACCATCGCTGCCGACATAACCGCCCGCCGCATGGTGACTCGCGTGGTCCGAGGCGGCGCCGCGTGGCTCAAGACCTATGTCCTGCGCCCCTTCTTCAACACTTTTCTCGTGAAGGATAAACCCTTCCGCACCACCGATGCCTGTACGGCCTGCGGCCTTTGTGTCCGGTCGTGCCCTCTCCGTGACATCGCTATGAACGGCGAGCGTCCGCAGTGGGGCCAATCCTCCTGCACGGGTTGCTTGCGCTGTTTCCATAGTTGTCCGCAGCGCGCCATCGACTGGGGACACCAGACAAAGGGGAAAGCCCAGAAGCGTCCGCTGCAGCGCCTGTTCCTCTGTCTCATCCTTGTGCTGACTGGTATTTCTTCTCTATGTGCACAGGTGGCCTTCCGCTCCGGAAAGAACTATCGCATAGAGAACGCCAGTATCGGCAGTGGCGGCGTGACTCTTGGCGAGCGCTACGACAATGCCACGCCTCTGCTGCATGTGGCCTCTCCTGCCAGAAGTGCTGATGTGCTCTGGACGATCACAGAGGATGGCGTGAGCACTTCCGGTTATCATCTCTATACCATCCGTCATGCCGAGACGCAGCAGTACGTCACCTTTGACGGCCTGCGCGGCGACGTGAAGCGCTATGTGGACCTTACCGACAGCGTCTGCGGCGACTCCACTGACGGCAAACTCCTGAAAGGCATGCGCAGCGACAACAAGTGGATACTTGACGCTATGTTCGTCGATGCTTCTCGTATGTGCAACCGTGTCTCCACCGACCTTTGGAATGACTTCGCCGCCGCTCCCTACTATGCCGACCAGGAGCCCAAAGCCCGCACCGGCACCCGTGGCCGCTTCGTAGAGATGATACTCGGGCGGCAGCTACAACGGTCTCTACTGCCTCACGGAGAAGATGGACCGCAAGCAACTCAAACTCCGCAAGCTTGCCGAGGAAACACCGCCTGAGGGTTTCTCCATAGACACGCCCCAACACGGTATTCTCTATAAGGCCGTAGAGTGGCACGACAATACCTATATGGGTACGACATCCCTACGGCCATTCCCTCCGTCCCGCAGTCGCAGGGCTTTGCTGTGATTCCCGGTCGCGGCTGCCTGACGATGCGCTCCTCCCATCCCATCTTAGTTGAGGTTTGCACCCTTGCCGGCCGTCGTGTAGCCACGGTCAATATGGCGGAAGGCGAGACGCGCGTTGATGGCCTCACCCCTGGCATTTATCTCGTGGGTTCCCATCGCGTCCTCGTGCAATAACCTCTGCTCTCCATCCTTTATCGTCCTGCCTCCGTTTCCCACGAAACAGAAAAGCACGCCCCTCGGAATTGAGTTCCCAGAGGGGCGTGCTTTTTATAAGGGCGGAGTATGCTTACGCTTTATCCAGCACCTCGTATTTACTTTGCTTGCTCTTGTATTCGGGCACGATTTCTTTCATCTTCTTCACGATGGCCATATCGTCGTAGCCGAAACTTATTTCGTGGAGATCCTTTTCATTTTGCAGGGCCTCGGCGTAGGGATATTCCCTCACGGTGGCCACCTTAATCTTCGGGTGTTGCGTGGGCTTCGTCTGCTCGTCGTCGCTGAGCACCTCCTCGTAGAGTTTCTCGCCGTCGCGCAAGCCGGTGAACTGTATCTTCACGTCCTTCGCGCCCATCATGTCAATCATACGCTGGGCCAGGTCGGCGATGCGCACGGGCTCGCCCATGTCGAACACGAAGATTTCTCCGCCGTGTCCCATCGTGCCGGCTTCCAGCACGAGGCGGCAGGCTTCGGGGATAAGCATGAAGAAGCGGATTATGTCCGGGTGCGTCACCGTCACGGGGCCGCCCTTCAGTATCTGGTTCTTAAAGATAGGTATCACCGAACCGTTGCTGCCCAGCACATTGCCGAAGCGCGTGGTGACGAACTGCGTCACGGCCTTCTCGCCGCCGTCCATCGTCACCTTGCCTTCTTCAATTTCCTTGTTCAGGCTCTGGCAGTAAATCTCGCAGATACGCTTCGAGCAACCCATTACGTTCGTCGGGTTCACGGCCTTATCCGTGGAAATCATCACGAATTTCTTCGTGCCGTACTTCACCGCGAGATCGGCGATGACGCGTGTGCCGTAAACGTTGTTCTGAATGGCCATTGCGGGGTTGTCCTCCATCATTGGCACGTGCTTATAGGCTGCGGCGTGGAACACATAGTCGGGGCGGTGCCCCTTGAAGATGGCCTCCATCTGTGTGGCGTTCGTAATTGAGCCCACGATGGTCTCCGCCTTGATGTAGGCATACTGATTGTTCATCAGCAGGCGCATATCGTGCATCGGTGTTTCCGCCTGGTCAATGAGAATCATCTCTTCGGGATAGAACTTCGCCACTTGGCGCACTATCTCCGAGCCTATGCTGCCGGCAGCACCCGTGATGAGGATACGCTTGTCCTTCAGCATCTCGCCTATGGCGTCCAGGTCCACCTCTATCTTCTCGCGCGGCATAAGGTCTTCCACGCTCACCTCTCTCAAGGCCGTGTGGGAGATGTCGCTCTTGCCGTCCCATTCCTGTTCGGGCGGCATCATCATGATATGGATGCCGGTCTTTACCAGACGGTCAATCAGTTTCTGTTGCTTATTGATGAAGTGGTCCTGCACGAGCGGGCTGACGAGCAGCGTCTTCACTTTGTTCTTCTCAATGAAGCGCCAGAGGTCCTCGCCTTCTGCACCCATTACAGGGGCGCTCACCAGCGTGTGGCCCACGAGTTTCTCGTTGCGGGTGATAAAACCTTTCACGACGTAGGGCGAGGGGTGCTGGTTCTTAATACTTTTGGCAAGGCTCACGCCGCCTTGCTTCGTGCCGTATATCATTACGTGCGTGGCCTCGTCCTTCACAAAACACGTGTCGTAGGCCACCTTCACTATCATCCTTACAAACCACATGGCCAAGATGGCAATCAGCGATCCCACCAGCAACGCGCGCCTACCGATGACGTCCAGGTACATATCCGTGTGCATAAACATGCGCACACACAGTACCAGGGTGCTGCCCAGCACCATGGCGGCCGTGATGCGGTAGAGGTCCACGAACGAGGAGTATCTCACCACGCCCACATACGTGCGGAACACGCGGAAGGCTATCAGGTAGCAAACCATATAGGCCAGCATTGCCTGCGTCAGACCGTAAAGATGGTTTAATGCCGTGCCTGCGCCGTAGCTGATGGCATACGCAAGCAAGAAACTGCACAAAACGATAAAACAGTCAATAATCAGTACGCACCAATAAGGCATAGCCTCCTTTGAGAAGTACCATTTTGACAGCTTGTTGAATACAGATTGTAACCACTTCATAGTTTAAGCGTTGACATTTTTATATAATCCGTTGCAAATTTACAACAAAATTCCATTATAGCCAAATAAAAATCAGCGTAAGCCCCTTTTTAATGCCTTATTTGTCATTTGTGCCCATTATATTCCCCTTTGCTTGAAGTAAGTTCCCATTTAATTCTGGCTTATTCGACATGTATGCAGGCGCGATTCAAAAATATTGAACAAAAGGCGAGTTGAACATGATTTTTAATGCTCCATCGGCCAGTCGGAATAACCAAATATAAATTCATAACGAATTTTTCCAAAGTGTAAAAAATTTTGACAAAACGAAAAAAGGAGAAATCGCGGCGTTGTCAGACCTAATTGCGCACATAGACGAAAAGCGCGCGCCGCCCCGTCATTTTTTTCGCCGTCACTCTTCTTTAGTTTTGCCGATAGCCCTTTTACGCGAAACTGAAAGGGACATCGGAAAAATTAAAAGGGACATCGGATAAAATGGAATGGCTATCGTTCGCACTAAAAGGGCTTTAGTTGTAACTAAAAGGGCGATAGTTTTTGCTAAAAGGGGCTTAATTTTCGCCTTCGTTTGTCGTTTTCCGAAAACAATCGCAAAAAAGTCATCTCCCGACGGCCTTTTTTCGTACTTAAAAGTGGGTATCGCGCGCCAGAAGAAATCTTCGCAAAAATCCTCCTGGAGTTAAGTGCTTATAAATAAGCCGTGTAACAGGGTCTTAAAAATCGCGTTTTTTCCGTCCGAGACACCGCGCGCTCGCCTCCACGCCCAAATTTCGCTTAAAAAACGCACGAAAAATGTAAAAAATCTTGACAAAAAATATAAGGTTACGTCTGTTTATGTGAAGTGTTACTTTAAGTGATGCAATATTATATAATGAAAAAGAGAGCCCCGTGTGGGACTCTCTTTTTCGTTGTTGGTTTCTTCCCGCTCGGAGCGGGTAGGGGACTTTTTACTTCACGTACTTCTTACCGTTCTGGATGAATACGCCCTTTTCTGCCTGGTTGGCGTGACGGCCGGAGAGGTCGAACTTGGGAGCGTTCTCGCCGCCAACGATTTGGGTGTGCTCAACGCCTTCGGCGTCGAGATAGGAGATGTAGAGCACGGGGAGGTAGTTGTTGCCCATACCTACGCACTTGGCTCCGTCGGCCACTTCTGCCGTGCTCTCGGAATATACGGCACGACCCTTGGTGTCGATGGAGGCTTCCCAGGTGTCGTCGAGTATCTGCATATAGAAGCGGGGGTTGTAGTCGCAGGTCTTGCTGCTCTTCGTGCGCACGAACTTCACGAGGAGGTTGCCGCCGTCATATACGAAGGGCTCCTGGAAGGGGCACTCGATGAGGCCGTCCTTGCCGGTGGGGGCCGTTATGTCAACGAAGCCGAAGAAGCATACGCTGGAGAAACTGGAGTTCTTCAGGAGGCTGGGATAGTAGGAGGATTCCCACATATACTTGTAGTAGTCGTAAATCTGCAGGAGGTTGCTGTTGCCGAGGCTAACTTCGAAGTTGATGTTGGTCATATCGGCGAAAGCGTCGTTGCCTTCATAGCAGAAGCCTACGCCAGTGATCTGGTCGCCCTTCTTGAGCTGGAGCTCATTGGCATAGTAGAGGGCCTGACCCTGTGAGTAGGGCTGTGCGAGGCTTACCCAGTTGGTGTTGAGCACGTCCTTGGAGCCTACGCTGCGCCAGATGTCGTCGTCGTATTCGCTGACCGTGACTGCGAAGGGCTCGGACACGTTGTCGGCAGTATAGGTGTCGCCGTCGAGGATGATTTCGGCCACGAGGGTGTGTTCGCCGGGGGTCTTCGGTGTCCAGTTGACAACGACTTCTGCCGTTTCTTCGGAGAGCACGGGCTCGCTGACTGTGGTCTCGGCGCTGTTTTCGCCGTTCTGGTCGCGAACGACAACCTTATAGTTGGAAACGGCGGCGCATCCCTTGTTCACTACGTTCACGGTGACGGGCAGAGGATTGTTGACAGCGGCCACGTCGCTGCAACGTACTACGCCGGCGGCGAGGTCCTTCTCGGAGTATTCGCGCACGAGGACGTTGCGGACATAGAGGATGCCCATGAGAGGTTCGGAGCGTACGGAGAAGGCTACGCGCTGCTCGTTGTCGTCGGCGGTGAAGGTGCCTTCGCGCTTGAACCACTTGAGACCTTGCTCGCTGCCGTAGTGGCCTTCCTCGAAGCGGGTGAGGCCTTCGCCGGGCATGGCGTCGGCATTGCCGTTGTACCAGGCAAAGTCTTCGGCGGTGTCGATGTAGTTGTGCACCTTCACTTCGTAGGAGAGGCGGTACTGCTTGCCTTCCTCGGTCTTGAAGATGGGAGAGAAGATATAGTCGCTGGGCTTGTTGCCGCAGAAGGTGGCGTCATAGATGGCGCAGCCGTAGGTGGGGTTGTATTCCCACTTGAAGCCGTCGCCGTTGTTGTCAACGACTTCCCAGCGGTTGAACTCTTCCAGTGAGGAGAGGTCGGAGAAGAAGGGCAGAGCCAGGGCGGGACCGAAGGAGAGAACGTTGGAGGTGGCGGAGAGGCCCGCGCCTTCCTTGTTCACGGAGGTTACGACGTAGGAATAGCCGTCGGTGACGGGCACTTCGTCGCGATAGGTGGTGCCCTTGAAGCCCGTAGCCACCTTCACGTTGTCGGGCAGACGAAGGATGTCGTAGGCGAGGGTGGACTCATCAAACCAGGAGCCGTGGGCACCCACGGTGGGAGCGTCCCATGTGATGACGGCGGTAGCGCGGCCCTCGGAGGTGAGCACGACGTTGGCGGGAGCGCCGGGGAGGTCGCGGCCTACGAATACCTCGCGGCTCTCGCGCAGACCTTCACCGGCCTTGTTGAAGGGCACGATGGAGTATTTGTAAGTGCCGTAGGGGACGTCGGTGTCGATGTAAGAAGTAGCGTCGGCACCAAGTTCCGCAATGAGCTGGCCTTCACGATAGACGCGGATGCCCTGCAGGTCGGTGAGGGCCTGGCGGGGATAATAGGTCTGCGTGGGAAGATTCCAAGAGAGATTGGTGGTGGGGTTGCCGTTCACGCCGGCTACTACGCTGAGGCCGGTGACGTTGCAGGGAGCTCCGTCTTCCACTTTCTGATAGGGAATGGCGAGGGAGTTTACCATAAAGCCGGCACCGCCCTGCTCGTAAGTCTTGAGGATTTCGCCGGTGGCGGGATTGAGTTCAGAGTAGTTCACACCGCCGGTGTTCATATCGGTGTAGGTGAGATAGAGGCGATGGTTGTCGCGGTCGAGTTCCATGGAACTGTTGTCGGGGGGAGCGGAGGCGCACAACTCCTCGTTGGCGTATTTACGCACGGTGTTGAACTTGTAGGTGTTCTTGGCCACGTCGGGAAGAATCTCCACATATTCGGAGGCCACACCCCAAATCTCTGCGCCTGTTTCTTCGTCAATCAGCCCCGTGTTCTCTACGCGTATGCCGAGACCGTTGAGTTTGCCGTGGTCGGCTACGATGCTTGCCACACAGATGGGGAGGGGATCGCCGAACTTCTGGGGGAAGGGCTTGCTGCTCTTGGTGTCGATGCACATAAGCTGCCAGTACTGGGCACGGCTGTATGAGTCAAAGCGGCCGTCCAGGAAAGGAGCCACATACCAGATGAGGCCAGTGGTGGGATCGTAGCTCATGTCCATGCAGTAGAGGGCATCGGGGTCCTTGTACCAATTGTAGTTGTCATTGACGAGTTCGTAAATATGGGCATCGGGGTCGGCCGTGCTCTGGTACTGCTCCGCGGTGTAGTCAATCTTGTACAGACCCATGGGATAGTAGTAAGCGAGGTCGAAGGGATGCTTGAGGAAAGCCCATAGTTCGTTGCCTACGAAGGTGGCAGCCGTGATTTCAGGCCAGTAGTCGTAGCCCTTGCGGGGGTCCCAGTCGGAAATCTTGGTCATATCAATCTTGTTGGGCTTGTCGGTGCGGAACTTCACGAAGGAGTGTGTCTGGTTCCAACGCTCGTAGTCGTAGGGAATGAAGGCGAACACGGTGTTTTCGCCATCGGGGACAATGTCCCTGTAGATGTCGTTGGCCTGGCGGCGCACTTTGGCGGGGGCGTCCTTGGCGGAAGAGGCCAGAACACCGCTCACACTGGCGATGGCCGGATTGGCTTTGGGCCATACGGCGGCCTGCTTGACGGCGGCACGAGGACTGCTGGCGTCTTGGATGTCGTGGGGCTTCTGGGCTTGACCGGCAAGGGTCAGGCAGAAGCACATCGCTGCTAACAAAAACTTTTTCATAAGCGGTTTGAGTTATGAGGTTATTGGTTTTGAGAAATCGAAAAGTTATCGGAGAATCTTCTTGCCGGGGGCTACGAACACGCCGTGGGTGGGCTGGCCGTTGACGAGTCGCCCGGAGAGGTCGTAGCAGGCAGACGGTTGTCCGTTGCCTGTTGTCTGCATATTGCTGATACCTTCCACTTCGTTGTTGTCCACGCAGATGTGGTCCACATAGACGGAGCCTTTGCCCTTCACGATGCAGTTCCACGTGAAGATGACATCCTGTCCGGCATAGTTGCGGAGGTTGTAGGAGGCACGGGTCCACTGGTCAACGGGGCAGTCGAAGGTGGCTACCTTCTTCATCGTGGGCAGGATGACGGCACCTGTGGAAACATAGAGTTCCACCTTGCAATTGGCCTTTGTGGCACGGATGTCGAAGGAGACGACGCTGGGGAAGTCGTTCTCTTCGTCCACGCGTATCTTGGCGGAACTGATGTAGTGGCTTCCGCCGAGTGCGCTCTCTGTGGAGCAGCAGAGGGTGCCGCCTTCTTCATCGGAGGAGGGTTGCTCGGGAATGGAGAATGAGGCGCGGGTGGTGGGGTCGTAGCCTACAATCCAGAGGGTGCTGCTGCCCGTATTGGTACCGAAGGTCTCCTCGAAAGGCATATAGTAGGGGGCGCCCACGATGATATCGTTGGAGGCACCGCCTTCACCCTGGCCGATGACGTTCTTGGCAAATACGCCGTAGAAGTCGGTCTGCTGCGTCTCGCTGAAGAAGTCGAGCACGTCGTAGCAGGAAGTGTCCTTGCCGTTATATATTTCCACGAGGTCGCTCTGGCGGGCAACGCTGTAAACGACATTGTCGGGGTTGACATAGCCGCCGTTCACGCCGGTGTTGGCCACGGGATCCCAGGAGATGAAGACTTGCTCCTCATCGTTAGGCACGCGGGAAACCTGCACGTTGGCAGGGGGCAGGGGCTTGTCGTGACCCACCCAAAGGGTGTGCTCGGCGGGGAGACCCTTGCCGCTGGCGTTGTAGATATAGAGGCGGTAGGTGTTGAAGCCCTGGACGGCGGACTTGCTGTCGGTGATGGTGTATTTCTCGCCGGCCACGATGTTCTTGAGCGTGCCGACCAGGTCTTCACCATGGTAGAGTTCTGCGCGGATGAGGTCGCCCACGGGCTGGCCCTGCGTGTTGACGGTGGGAGCGGTGAAGGAAGCCGTGGCCTCGATGGCGCCGCTGGCACCAGGGGTCATCGTGAAGTCGCTGGCGGGAGCGGGAGCGGAGAGCGAAGCGCCCTTCGTCAGGGCCACGCTGTGGAGTTCGAAACGCAACTGGTTGGCGTCGCTCTGGCAGTGGTAGGCCAGGTAGTAGTCACCTTCTTCCTCAACGGCGAACGGGTCGCTGGGCTTGTAGAACTTGCGGGCCTCTGCGCCGTCCTTCTCGGTGGCGGTGAGGGGATGGATTTCTTTGCAAACGGCCTCCACCTTGGGAGCTTTGGCCAGATGGATGGAGTATTTCTCCTGATAGTAACTCATACCGGCCGAAATCTCGCTCGTCAGCGTGTAGTACTGCGCCGTGGTGAGATGGATGGGGGGCGAGAAGAACCAGTCGTCGGCAGGCTGTGTGCGGCTGTAATTGTAGTAGGCGCACATATCCATGGTGTTGTAAATCCATGAGTTGGCATCGTCATTGGCATCTACGGCTGTCCAGAGGTTGAACTCCTTCTCGCTCTCGAAGTCGTTGGTGAAGGGCACCTGCTTGGGCTTACCGAAATAGGCGCGTTCGGTGGTGGCGGTGAGACCTTCCACTTCGCTGCAGTAGGCTATTACGCTATAGGAACGGGTCACGAGGGTATTGCCGCTCACATTGACGGGGCACTGGCAGTCGGTCAGGCCGGAGGCCACGGTGCTGCCGTCGTCGTTGCACTTCACGGTGTAGTTGAGGGCTGTGGCGTCAATGTAGCCGCCGTGGATGCCGGCGGTGGGAGCCTTCCAGGTGAGGAGGCCGTTGTTGTAGTCGGACTTGGTGAGGACAAGGTCGCTGACGGCTGCGGGAGCGTCGAGGCCAATCCATTTGTCAAGGGTGGCGGGAGCGCCGTGCTTCTGTCCGCTGGACACGATTACCTGGAACACGTGCAGTCCATCCTTCCCTATTCTCATCTTCACATCCACGGCCTGGTCGGTAGTGGCATCGCGGGTGGTGATGACCTCGCCGTCCACCGTGATGTTGTAGGAGAGCGTGCCGCTGAGAGCCTGTCCGCCAACGGTGGTGCTGGGGGCGGTGAAGGTCACATTGCCCGTCTTGCTGCCGTTCTCGAAGACCACGGCGAGGTTTGTGGGAGCGGCGGGAGCATCCTGGTCATAGGTGGCAGGCATAAAGTAGGTGCCGGCCATCTGGGCATTGCCGGGCATATCACACACGGCAGTAGCCTGGCCCGTGGTGAGGTCAACGGTGTAGAGGGTCGTCTTGATGGTTTCTTCCCCGGTGGCACCGATAAAGTAGAACTTATTGCTGGCGGGGTCGAACGCACCGCTCATCTGGGCTTGCGTGTTAAGTTCGAGGCCCGTGCTGCCCACCACGGTGTAGTAGCCCGTGCGCTTGTCGATGTTCAGCAGGCGTGCCTCGGCATCGATGGCCCATGCGCGGCCCTGATTGTCAAACGAGAGGGCGCAGAGGGCAGGGCAGTCCATAGCGTTAATCTTCGTGCTCTCGCCCGTCTCATAGTCGCGGGTGCCCCACTGATAACCTCCCTTGCGGGCACGGAACTGACCATAGCAGTTGCCCGTGGTGGCATCGTAGGCCACCTGTGTGGCGATGGACGTAGGATTGTCGGGGTCGAGGGCATAACCGCTGTAGTCCTTGGCCTCAAAATCGTAAATCAAATAGTAATTGTAGGCCATCTGCCCCATAAACATCATGTAGGTGTCGAAGCAGTATTTGCCGTTAATGTAGGCGCCGCCGCCGTTTGCCTGAATGTTGGGATCCAGGTCGAGGGGCGTAAACACGGAGCCGTCAAACTTGTAAAGACCAATGGCGGGGTCTTCGCCCCATTCTTCGTTGGTCAGCATTGTGCCGTATAGCGTGTTCATCTGGGCACTGGCCGTAAAGGCACCGAAGGCTGCGAATACTGCCACGAGGGTTGCCTTCAGGCTGAATCTGTATTTTTTCATAGGCAAAAAAGTTAATGTCTTATGTTTGCTTGGTGTCATTTATTAAAAAATAATGACGCGCAAATTTAATAAAATCCGTCTTAACCGCCCTTTAAATCTCCAAACTTTACACTTGAGTTAACAAAAACGCCCCTATAACACGATGTTTTGCAATATTGACCTTTCATTTCCCGTACATTGTCTCCTTTGTTTTACCCTTATATATTATATATAATGTGTAGCCCCGACGTATTTGAATATTTTTGCTTACATTTGTCGCACAGAAATGAAAAGTTAAAACATTCCCCAATATGAAAAACTCTCTCTTATCCCTGCTCTGCCTAGCTTGCATGGCCTTGCAGTGCCTCACGGCGTCTGCCCTTCAGGGCAACCCGCAGGTGACGATGACACCCAAGGAAATCAACGCCACCTCCGTTTCTCTCACCTTTACACCCAATGCCGATGTGAAGAGCTACTACTGCGTGCAGTTCGACAAAGGCACACTGGAGCAGCAGTTCAATCAGTGGAAAGCTATGATGGGCTTCAAGTCCTATGGCGATATGATTGTGGCTTGGGGCTCGGAGCGCAAGACGCAGATTACTGAAACATGGAAGAACCTCGCTCCGAACACGGAGTATGACATCTATGTGCAGTGCCTCGACCAGAACGGCGAGCAGGCTCCCCTGCAGTGTTTCAACGTGAAGACCCTCAATCAGGGTGGCAGCGGCGAGGCCAAGGTGAGCATCGACGTGAAGGAGTTCGGACAGGAGAACGGCGCCTATTTTCAGCGCGTCATCTACACGCCCAACGACCAGACCTCCCGCTTCTACGACCTCATCATCACCGAGGACGGCTACAAGGAACTCGGCGGTGCCGAGGGCGTGAAGCAGCTCTTCAAGCAAGACTACGACGCCGACCCCGAAGCCCGCGCCTATTACGCCCAGTATGCCACCGACGATGCCCGCTGGAATGCGGAGTACGCCACCAAGTACCACGCTTGCGCCATCGCCGTGAACGCCAACGAGCAGTGGGGACCCATGACCGACATTGAGTTCCACACCCAGGGCTATGTCGATCCCAACGCCACCTCCATCTGGTGGGGCTACGGTGACGGCAAGACCGTCAAGAACGGTGCAGGCCCCAGCAACGGTTCCCAGACCGCAGCCATCAAGATTCCCGACGATATCCTCGCTATGTATGACGGCGCAGAAATGACCGACATCCGCTTTGCCGTGCATGGAAAGGGCAGCAGCGTGAGCAATGTGAGCTACTTCGTGACGAAGGAACTGAAGAAATTTGCCGACAGCGCCGTGAGCGTTGGTACGCTCCAGCCCGGTTGGCACGAGTTCCACCTCGACACTCCCGTCACCATCCACGCCGGCCAGCCCCTCTATATCGGCTATACCGCCACGGGCTCCTCTCCCTTCGGTCTTGCCGAGGAAACGGGCTTTGAAGGCACCTGCTACCTGGGTGGCAGCCGCTCCTTCACCGACTACGGCGGCGTGGAAGGCTACAACTACGCCCTCGCCATTCAGGCCAAACTTCAGGCCTCCAACTTCACCGCCCAGCTCTCCCTCGACGACGTGGCTCCCATCGAAATGGAGGAAAACAAAACCTTTGCTCTCAAGACCACCGTCCGCTCCATGACCCCCGTGCCCGTCACCTCCTATACCATCCAGCTGAAAGTGGACGGCGTGGCCAAGGCGCAGAACACCGTCAAGTGTAACCTCACCGAGAAGGACGCCACCAGCGAATACACCTTCACCATCCCCGCCCTCAGCCTCGGCGAACACACCTATTCCGTAACGCTCCTCGCCGTCAATGGCGATATGCTCGAGGCGCCTGTGGGGCGTGAGAACACCATCAGCGTTGTCGATCTCCTTCTCAAGCGCACCCACGTCCTTGAGGAGTGCACCGGCACCTGGTGTCAGTACTGTCCCCGCGCCATCGTCGGTGTGCATCAGGTCATCGAAGCCCACCCGGGAGAAGTCATCAGCATCGCCGCCCACTATAACGATATCTACGAAGTCAGCGACTACGCCCCCCTCCTGAGCCACGTCAGCGGTTACCCCACCGTATATGTCAACCGCTCCTCCGTCGCCGGCAGTGGCAACGACTATGCCGCCATCGAGGCCGCCCTCAAGAAGCAGCGCGCTCAGGACATCGTCGGCGAGAGCCGCATCGTGGCCGCCCAGTACACCGACAACACCCACCGCGCCCTCGAGCTCCTCATCCGTAGCCGCTTTGCCGCCGACCGCGACACCCACACCTATCGTCTCGCCTTCGCCGTGACGGAGGACTCCATCTACGGCACGCAGCAGAACGCCTTCGCCGGCGGCACCGCCATGGGCGGCTTCGAGAGCCTGCCCTCCGTGGCCCGTATTTACCACCGCGACGTGGCCCGCGCCATCACCCCCTACGAAGGCATCGAAGGTTCCATCCCTGCCAGCGTGGTGCGCGGCGAGGAATACTACTATCGCCATGTCCTCACCCTCCCCACCAACATCGCCGATATGAGCAAAGTAGCCGTCACCGTCCTCCTTCAGGAGAAGAACGCCGCAGGCTTCCTCAATGCCGACCGCACCACCACCTTCCTTGAGGCCGGCACCATCGACATTGAAGGCATAAGTGGACTGCGGACAACAGACAACAGACAGCAGACGTCCTTCGATCTCACCGGTCGCCCCGTCACCCGTCCCGCTTCCGGCCAACTCTACATCCAGTCCGGCAAGAAATACATCGCCAAGTAAACAAGCGATCTTGAATAAAAAGAGAGGCAGACACGCGCAAGTGTCTGCCTCTTTTTATTGATGAAACGATAATTGATGAAATGATGAAGGATGAGAAGATTATTTGCCGAAGGCTTTATCTGCGTTGCCTTTATCTCTTTTGTAGGAAGGGGAGCTCCGAAGGAGCGATGCCTATAAGGGGAAAGGGGCGGCAAATGGACGAAGGAGATTTGCGAGCCATTTACCCGTTAGGCATAAAGGCGATAGCCTCTTTCTACAAAAGTTTATTTTCTCTATCCTGGATTACTTAGTAATGGTGAAATAATAAGTTCAGAAGATTTGGATAGGATTTTTGAGCTATTTTTGTGCTGCTCTTGAAGGATTGCATTTTGCACGTCTGCAAAAGCAGCGGGCTATGTGACTGAAAGGCAGCGCAAAAAGAGCCAAAAAGACAGCCAAAGCTGACGAATGCACTTAGTTACGAACTTTAGGAAGTTATTTTTTTACCATTACTTAGGGTACTGCATCGTGCAGCAATGTAGCGACCCGTTCTGCTTCAGCAGTACGCGGCAGTCAATGCCCACAATCTCGCGGTCGGGGAACACGGATTGCAGCGCCGCCCGGGCGGCCTCGTTCTGTTTTTCGTCTTCATAGAACGGCACGAGCACGGCACCGTTCATAATAAGAAAATTAGCGTAATACGGCGGTACGGCCACGAGGCGGTATGCCCTTCCGTCTTCCGTGCGGAAAGCCTTCAACTCTTCCAGCATCTCCGCATCGCCCTCACCATATACAATCGTGTCGTTAGGGCAGAGGCGTGCCAGAGTGTCGATATGGCCGTCCGTATCGTCCTGTTCCAGTCCGCCGCTCTCCAGCCACAGCACGCGCTTGGCACCCAGGCGCTGACGGAACACTTCTTCCACGGCATCCTTCACCTCCTCCGGCGTGCTCCCCATACCGGCGCGGCGGTTCGCGTTGAGGTTGCAGCGCGCCGTGGTCAGCAACGTGCCGCGACCGTCGCTCTCTATGCTGCCGCCCTCCAGTTCAAAGTCGAGGCAGTCCACATAGTCGCCCTCCGGCAGCAGCCCGCTGTCAAAGAGGTGGCGCGAAATGGCATTGTCCTGTTCGGCAGGGTATTTCCCGCCCCAGCCGTTGAAGCGGAAGTCCAGATATTCGCGGCCCTTGTCGGTAAGCACCGTGATGAAACCGTGGTCGCGGGCCCACGTATCGTCCGTGGGGCATTCCAGCAGACTGATGCGCAGCAGGCTTTCCATAGGCAGATGTTCCTGCAGCACGTTCATCACCGCCTCAGGCTCAGGCGTCACAATGAGAAGCCGCTCTCGGCTTGCTATCTCGGCGGCAAGGCGAATGTAGCATTGCTCCACCTCCTGTAGCAAGCCGGGAGCGGAGTCCCAATCGGTGTCGGGATGCGGCCAAGTGAGCTGTATACACTCCTGACGCTCCCATTCTGCGGGTAATCGGCGCATTATGAGTTTTGGTTGTAGTTTACCTCTATCGTGTACGACCCGTCGGTAGCGACCTTCACGATAAACAGCATGCCGTCCTCTGGGTTGCCGGGTTCGCCCACTTGAGCACCGAACTCAAAGAGTCCGTTCACGCGCTGGCTGTACGCCATGCCCTGAAGAATGGAGGCGGATGCCTTGTAGTCGCCTTCAAACTCACTCTTCGTAAAGGTGTGGTTAAACACGTTGCCATCGGCATTCGTGATACTCACCGTCACCTTATTGTCATAGAACTCCGTATCGTAGGAATCCTTCACGATATTGGCGCTGTCGGCCTGGCATTTAACGTTCACGGTGAAGTCGCCCACCTGTTGCGTCGTCTCGCTGCACGGGTCATATTCGGGCCCGTTGGTGGTCAATGCACCCGAGGCGTTCTCTTCACCCTCATTGCCCTCATGTCCCTTGCCGCCACAGGCGCACAGGCACAGAGCCAGCAGGCCGTAGCCCGCATAAAAGAGATATTTTTTCATAATCCATAAAAACGTTTCCGCAGCCGTAGCCGCGATTTCACCCGCAAAAATACGAAATAATTC
>JAZRYH010000077.1:0-33732 GCA_045600685.1 Alloprevotella sp.
CCCCTCGGGAGTGATGATGCGGAATAATAAAAACTATTGTTGTCCGCTAAAGGAGGAAGCAATCTTTCGCATTCCGCGTAAATGCTGGCGATTTGAAAGGTTAGGGGTAGGAGGGGCTTACCAATTAACCAGCAACGGCAAAGCGCCGCTCAAAGAGCAGGACTTTCAAACTTCCCCGGACAACAATATTTTTTTTATTTGACGAAAAGTTAGTATTTTAGTAATGGTTAAATAATAAGTTCAGAAGATTTGGATAGGATTTTTGAGCTATTTTTTTGTGCTGCTCTTGAAGGACTACATTTTGCACGTCTGCAAAAGCAGCGGGCTATGTAATTGAAAGGCAGCGCAAAAAGACTCAAAAAGACAGCCAAAGCTGACGAATGCACTTAGTTACAAACTTTAGGAAGTTATTTTTTTACCATTACTTAAAACTTCGTTTATTGATACTCTTGTTCGGAAAAGCTCAAATAAATTTGGTTTTTCGCACACTTTTTCGTATCTTTGCAACGCAAACGGGAGACAACGTTTGACAAGAAGGCGTTCCACGCTTTATCCTTTGAATCGAAATCGCCAGTTTCACATGCAGAAGGATAAGGGGTATGTGACGCCCACCTGTATGTATCGTTGCATACGGCTCACTCCACGCCGCATAGCAATTGCATATCGGCGTGGGGTTGCTATATTCTTATTCATATCTGCAAGGTGTTTGGCGATACCTGATTCAAGATGAGTAAGGACCAGTCCCTACGCTTTTCTTGTATGTATTTACCATTATTAAGGCAAACCGGGGGATTGTATGCGGAAACATGAGCAATGAGACTATCCGTTAGGTCAAAAGGCAATGCGGCGAGCAGGGCTGGACCCATTGGGTTCTTTGTCCTACCCCTGCCAGTAACATAGATTTCACACAACCCCTAAACTTTTATTTTATGAAAAGATTTATTTTTCTTATGACAATGCTTATGGCGTTTGTCATCAGCGTGAGTGCACAGAACCAGAAAACTCAGACAAAGTACACAACAACTTACACGCAGACGTATGAAAACGCACAGGCGCGAATGCCGCAGGTGCTCGTTGAACCTTTGATTAAGCCTCTCGTATGTGAGGTGGAGGTGGTGCCTGGAAAGCCTTCATGCTACACGCTTCCTTTAACCAAAAACAAGGTGGAGAAGGACTTGGATCGCAACCTTGAGAATGTTCACAACTATGGTATTTTTAAGTACACGGAAGAAACGCAGACGGATATGATCGTTGCTGCCACATTCCATCTGTTCTCCAAGGAAGACGGCGACTATATTCTTGAAATTAAGGGATTCCCCGCAAAATTCAAAAACTGGCACACTGCCACTGTACAGGACTACGAATGGATGAGAATCACAGGAGCTGAAGGAGCAGGAAACCGCACTGTCACTCCTATGGTGAAACCTGTGAAGTAAAAAGAACAAACACTTAAAAACTCTCTTAAAATGAAAAGATTATTTTTAGCCCTTGTCGCACTTTCCGCGACTTATGCTGCTGAGGCACAGATTGTGTCCTCAACGAGTAAAACCATCACATCTCACACTACGGCCGAAACGGTGGTTGTCCCGGATGAACCTGTCTATAAGAACTATAACAGGTTCTCCTTAAACTATGCTAGTCTTCACTATGGTGACGTAGATACCTCTACGTTCCCTGGTTTTGAGGTGGCTTGGGATCATGCCAACAACCTGTCGAAAGGTAAGAAGTTGCCGATATATCTTGAATGGGGGCTTCATCTACAATACAACGCCAAAAATATCTCTTTGGGCTATTATGGAGAAGAAACTTACAGACATTTAGAGATTGCTATCCCCTTTAGCGTGACGTACAAGTTTATGTTGAATGACTTTTATGCAGCTCCTTTCTTCGGATTACACTTCAAAAGTGCTTGTCTTGATGATCTGGCAGATGACTTATATGATCAAAAATATTTCCAGATGGGTTATCAAGTAGGTGCTAACCTCGGCTACAAGAAATTAAATTTCCAGATAGGGTACAGTGGCGACTTTATGCCTGTCTGCGAAACATGGGATGATGAAGGTATCAAAACTGGCACCTTCTTTGTGGGCCTAGGTGTGAATTTCTAATACCGACATAAACTGAAAGAGTGAACAGTGGGAAGTTTTCCACTGTTCACTCTTTCTTTGCTAGCTGCTCACTTCTATTCCAGCGCCTGACGGAGGTCGGCCACGAGGTCGGCTTTGTCCTCAAGACCGCAGGAGATGCGGACGAGACCGGCGGGGATGCCGGCGGCTGCGAGTTGCTCGTCGGTCATCTGGCGATGGGTGTGGGCAGAGGGACAGAGAACGCAGGAACGGGCGTCGGCCACGTGGGTCTCGATGGCGTAGAGACGCAGTCGGCTCATAAAGCGCTCGGCAGCGGGGCGGCCGCCCTTGACAACGCAACTGACTACGCCGCAACCGCCGTGGCCGAACTGCTTCTGGGCGAGGGCGTAGTATTTATCGCCGGGGAGGCCGGGGTAGGTGACGCTCTCTATGGCGGGATGCTGGGCGAGGAATTCGGCTACGGCCTGGCCGTTCTCGACGTGGCGGGGCATACGCACGTGGAGGCTCTCGATGCCGAGGTTGAGGTAGTAGGCGTTCTGCGGCGACTGTATGCTGCCGAGGTCGCGCATGAGCTGGGCCGTGGCCTTGGTGATATAGGCGCCGGCTTGGCCGAAGCGCTCGAGATAGCACACACCGTGGTAGGACTCATCGGGGGTGCAGAGACCGGGGTACTTGTCGGCGTAGTCGCCCCAGGGGAAGCGGCCGCTGTCGATGATGGCACCGCCTACGGCACTGCCGTGGCCGTCGAGGTACTTGGTGGTGGAGTGCACCACGATGTCGGCGCCCCATTCAAAGGGACGGCAACCAAAGGGGGTGGGGAAGGTGTTGTCGATGATGAGGGGCACGCCGTGGGCATGGGCTACGCGGGACCAGAGTTCGATGTCGAGCACAGAGAGTGCGGGGTTGGCAAGAGTCTCGCCGAAGAGGGCGCGTGTCTCAGGACGGAAGGCGGCGGCGATTTCCTCCTCGGTGGCGTCGGGAGAGACGAAGGTGGTCTCGATGCCCATCTTGCGCATGGTGACATCAAGGAGATTGAAGGTACCGCCGTAGATGCTGGAGGAAGCTACGATGTGGCTGCCGGCCTCGCAGATATTGAAGAGCGAGAAGAAGGACGCTGCCTGACCGGAGGAGGTGAGCATAGCGGCGGTGCCACCTTCGAGGGCAGCGAGTTTGGCGGCCACGTGGTCGTTGGTGGGGTTTTGCAGACGGGTGTAGAAATAGCCGCCGGCTTCGAGGTCGAAGAGTTTACCCATATCTTCGGAGGTGGCGTACTTGAACGTGGTGCTCTGGATGATGGGTACTTGGCGGGGCTCGCCGTTGCCGGGCTGATAGCCGGACTGGACGCAGAGGGTGTTGAGAGAGGTGCCCTTTTTCATAGTTGACAGTTGATAGTTGACAGTTTATAGTTGAGCGTGACCTTTAGGGGTATATTCCTTCCCCTATGGGGGGAAGGTGGACGGGCACCGTAGGTGGCCCGGACGGATAGGGGCTGTAGGTGAGTTGGTCCCGCCTTTTAATCCCTCGGATACGCCGCTACGAACACGCCGGCTTCTTCGAGTTCCTTCTGATGGGCGTGGAGGTCGGCGAGGGAGACGAGGCCCACGACGTAGTTGTCGGTGGTGGAGGTGTATTGCTCGAGAATCTCGGAGAAGGGGAGGATGGCGAGATGTTCGGGACGCGAGTAGCGGTAGTAGATGCGGAAACGCGTGTCGAGGGTGTACTCGGGATGCTCGGGGGCGTGGATTTTCTTGTACTGGTAGTGGTAGTCGTACTTGAGGGCGGAGATGTCGGAGAGGACGGAGGAGCCTGTGGGGTAGCCGCCGGCACCGCGGCCGAACATAAACTGCTTGCCGTAGAAAAGACCCTTGATGACAACGCCGTTGAACTCCTCGTCCACGCTGTAGATGTACTTGTTGGGGGAGAGGAGCTGGGGCATTACGCTCATAATAAGGGAATTGTCGGGGAGCTTCTCCACGTGGCCCACGAGTTTGATGCGGCGCCCTTTTTCGCGGGCAAAACGTACGTCCTGGTCGTTGAGAGAGGCGATGCCGAAGCGGAAGACATCCTCGGGGCGGACGTAGATGCCGAAGGCGTGGACGGTAATGATGATGAGTTTGAAGAGAGAGTCCCATCCGTCCACATCGAGGCTGGGGTTGCTTTCGGCGAAACCGAGTTCCTGGGCCTGGCGGAGAGCCTCAGCGTAGGATATGCCGTCCTGGAACATACGCCAGAGGATGTAGTTGGTGGAGCCATTGAGGATACCCTTGACGGAGGTGAGGAGGTCGTTGTCGTAGTACTCCTCAAGGTTGCGGATGACGGGGATGGAGCCGCAGGCCGAGGCATCGTAGAGGAGCGCGGCACCCGTCTCTTCCTGCAATGCGATGAGTTCGGGGAGATGGGCGGCAATCATCTTCTTGTTGCCGCTGACTACGGGCAGCCCTTGGCGCAGAGCGCGGGAAACATACTCAAAGGAGGCGTCGGCCTCGTCGATGAGTTCCACGATAATGTTGATTTCGGGATCGGAGAAGATGTCGTCGGGATTGTCGGTGAAGGAGGCGCGTACGCCACGGTCCTTGCGCTTGTTGCGGACGCAGATGCGGCGGATGGACACCTCGTCGGAGCCGATGCGGTTGATGACATCAAAGAGGCCGCGACCTACCGTGCCGAAGCCAAAGAGACCGATGTTGAGTTTCTTCATATTGGGGTGTTTATATATTTTCTTTATTGAGGAAATCGAGGATGAGGGCGTTGAGTTGGTCGGCCTCCACGAGGAAACCGTCGTGGCCGAAGGGGGAATGGATGAGAGAGTAGGTGCAGTGGGGCAGATGGGCCACCATCTCCTCGTGCTCGGAAGGCGGGAACATAATGTCGGTGCTGCATGCCACGACGAGGGTGGGGCAGGTGACGGTGGCCAGCACCTCGGGGAGCGGGCCTCGGTGGCGGGATATGTTCTGGGAGTCCATGGCCTGCGTGAGACGGTAGTAGGAATGCGCGTTGAAGCGGCGGCGGAGTTTCTCGCCCTGGTAGCGCTGATAGGAGAGCACGCGGTGGGCGAAGCAGGTGTCATCGGCATCGGGATTGGCTTGGCTGCAATTGTAGCCGCTGCGGCCGCGATAAGTGAGCAACGCAATACTGCGCGCCACCGCCATGCCCTGCGCTCCCGCATCGGGGGTAGAGGTGAAGAAAGAGGCGTCGGCCTCAATGGCCATGCGCTGCGACTCGTTGAAGGCGGCCACCCAGGGGGTAACGCGTGCCGTGGTGCAGATAAGGCCCAGGCGGCGGGCGAAACCGGGCTGCATAATGGCCCACTCCATAGCCTGGAAACCGCCGATGGAGGCGCCGACGAGAAGGGCGACGGACGTGATGCCGAGGTGGCGGGCCAGGAGTTGGTGGCAGCGCACCATATCACGCACGGTGATTAAGGGGAAGTCCGCGCCCCAGGGCTTGCCCGTGGCGGGATTAACGGAGGTGGGGCCGGTGGTGCCGTAGCAGGAGCCGAGGATGTTGGCGCAGATGATGAAGTGGCGGGAAGGGTCAAGGAAACGACCGGCCTCCACGGTGTGGGGCCACCAGTCGGCCACATCGCTGTTGGCCGTCAGGGCATGGCACACCCAGATGACGTTGTCGGCCGTAGGGGAAAGCGTACCATAGGTGTGGTAGGCTATCGTGACGGCGGGCAACACGGCGCCGCACTCAAGGGCAAGGGGCTCGTGGGAAATGAATATCTGCGGTTCTGCCATATAAAAGACCCCCAACCCCCTTAAAGGGGGCTTCCTGTTGGGGTTAAAGTTAAAGACCCCCAACCCCCTTAAAGGGGGCTTCCTGTTGGGGTTAAAGTTAAAGACCCCCAACCCCCTTAAAGGGGGCTTTTTGTTGGGGTTAAGGTTAAAGACCCCCAACCCCCTTAAAGGGGGCTTCCTGTTGGGGTTAAAGTTAAGGTTAAGGTTACCTTAAATTATCATCTGGAGGAAACTGATGATGCCGACGCCCACGCCGATGAGGGCGAAGAGGTAGGCACGGAGGTTATAGCCGCGGCGGTACTCGTTGATGCTGACGAAGAACATAAAGACGGGTATGAGCCACAGGAGCTGAGAGGCAGCGTAGAGGCCTATACGGCCCAATACATTCTGGCTCGTGCCGAAGGGGAGCACACCGCCGAAGAGGTAGATGGTAATGCCCCACAGTGCCGGCACGAGGCAGAGGAAGGATAGGATGCGAAGGGGAATGGGTAAGGAGGACATAGTAGAAAAGAAGCCCCACTCCGTCAGAGCCACCTGCGGTGCTCTGCCACCCCTCCCCCATAAGGAGGGGAAAATACCTCTTAGGTAAGGAGCGAGGAACTTATAAAATGCTTTTATTGTGGGAAATGGTATGCTATCTTTAGGGTATCTTCCTTCCCCTATGGGGGGAAGGTGTCAGCGGCGGGTGCCGCTGACGGAAAAGGGCTCAATATACCCCACGACGTCGCCCTTCCTTACGTGGCTGCCCTGCTTGGCACAAATCTCCACGAGACGGCCACCGAGGGCGGCGGGGATTTCAAGGATTTGGCCGTGGGCATTCTCTATGTAACAGAAGAAGTCGCCTTCTTTGTATGTGCGGCCGATGTAGGGCTCAATGGCACGCTCGCCTTCGGCATCGCCACCGATTTCCCAGAGCACGGTGCCGCTCTCGGGAGCCACGAGGGCGTCGGCCTTGGCATGCTTGAGGGCAAGGGCTTCTTCTGGCGTCATACCCTGGGCACCGGCCTTGTCCTTGGCGGCCTGGAGGTCGGCGAGGAAACGGCGGCGGGCAGCGCCTGACTTGTAGTCGCGGTACTGCGTGGGGTGCATGGCGAGTTCGAAGAGTTCCTCGTCGTCTTCGCCGCGCTCCCAGCCGTTTTCCTCCATCTCCCCCCTGAAGGAGTCGAGGTCGTCGGGGTAGTAGCTCTGCGGGTCGGCATCGGTGAATTCGTAGCCTTTCTCTTTTGCGAGATCGGTGATTTCGGAGGCCACGGGACCGGGCAGGCGGCCGCTCTTGCCGAGAATCATACCCCAGATGGCGTCGTCCATCATGGAGTAGCGGGGCTTGCCCATCGACTCGGTGAGGAGATTCATCAGCGCGATGTTCTTCACATACTGGCTGAAGGGAGTCACGAGGGGAGGATATCCCACGCGGGGCCATACGTATGCCACCTCGTCGAAGAGACGCACGAGGAGAGCGTCCTCGCTGAGAGGCTCTTCGCCTTTCTTCTGGCGGTTGGCGTTGATGGCGGCCATCACGCCGGTGAGGTCGGCCATCATCGAGCCCATCATGCCGCCGGGCAGGCCGCAGCCCAGAAGGAGGGAGGACATGAGGCGGTTGGAAGGATTCATGAAGTAGCCGAGGAAGTCGTCGATGAATTCCTGCGTCAGCTTGCGGGCCTCCATGTAGGCGTCCATGTTGATGTCGGGCACGTCGAAACCGGCACCGCGCAGCATGCTCTGTACGGAGATGACGTCGGGGTGTACCTTGCCCCAGGAGAGAGGCTCAATGGCCGTGTCGATGACGTCGGCGCCGCCGCGGCATACCTCCAGGATAGAGGCCATGCTGAGGCCCGGACCACTGTGGCCGTGATATTGGATGATAACCTCGGGGTGTTTCTCCTTGATGCGGCGGCAGAGGTCGCCGAGCATGGCGGGCTGGCCGATGCCGGCCATATCCTTGAGGCATATCTCGGGGGCGCCGGCCTTGATGAGCTGGTCGGCGATGTTGGCATAGTATTCGGCCGTGTGGATGGGGCTTGAGGTGATGCAGAGCGTGGCCTGCGGCGTCATGCCGGCCTCCAGGGCGTAGTGGATGGAGGGGATAATGTTGCGCACGTCGTTCAGGCCGCAGAAGATGCGGGTGATATCCACACCCTGGGCGTGCTTCACCTTATACATCAACCGGCGCACATCGGCGGGCACGGGGAACATACGCAGGGCATTGAGGCCGCGGTCCAGCATGTGCGTCTTGATGCCGGCCTCGTGGAAAGGCTTGGTGAAGGCGCGCACGGCCTGATTGGGGTTCTCACCGTAGAGGAGGTTCACCTGTTCAAAGGCGCCGCCGTTGGTCTCTACGCGGCTGAAGCATCCCATGCGGATGATGGCGGGAGCGATGCGCTCCAACTGGTCCTTGCGGGGCTGGAACTTACCCGACGACTGGAACATGTCGCGGTAAACGAGGGAAAATTGTATCTTTCGCATAATACTCCTTATTATATATATACGCGTGTACGCGCACATAATCGAGCAAAAATACTTATTTCCCACGAAACGACAAAGCGCAAAGCCCAAAAAAAGAGCAAGAAAGCCAAAAAAGGAGTCCACCGGAGGTAAATTCCTTCAGCGGACTTGCTATAAATAACCAACCCGATAGAACAAGCGCGCCTCCTGCAAAATGTGGGCTGGAAACTCTATGATTTAGCAAAAGGAGTCGTTACATAGACGAAATTTGCAATTTTATTTGGACACAAAAGGGAAAATTTGTAATTTTGCCGATGCTGGACATAAGTCCGCAACATATGGAAAGCGTATGCTTCTTCCCTGTTAGGAAAATCGCCAATCTTCTGAGAGTAGGGACGAGCAGACTTACGCTCACCTGTACCTATATCCTTTTGACATTGGTGCAGCGTGGGATTCTCTGCTGCTTCTCTCATGGCGTTTGGCGATGCCTCCTAACGAGCGGTAGGGCTATTCCCACGCTTTTTCTATATTTACAAGGTATCTCCGGATGTAGAAATGCACATTGGAAAAGAAATAGAGAAGCAACTTGCAGAGTGCGGTATCACTAAGGTTGAATTTGCCAAACAACTGGGGTGTGACCGTACGAATGTTTATAAGCTTCTCAAAAAATCTTCACTGGATACCCAGATGCTGTTGCGTATTTCCCGTATTCTTCACACGGATTTCTTCGCGCTCTATAGCAGGCATCTTTCCTCCTAGGACATATCGTTTATAGTCGGAGTGTGGCGAGGTTGGCTACATGTAGCCAACCTCGCTACACTTTCTATATAAGTGATTGGTAAGAATAGTGTAATTTTGCAAACGAAAGTTAAAAACCCTTTCATTTTTATATAAAAAAAAGCGCGAATCTCTTTTGGGTTTCTCCATTCGTTGCAAAATTAAACTATTAATCAAATCTATTTGGAGAGATAGAAATTCTAAACACAACAAAGTTATGAAAAAGCTTTTTGTTATCATTGCAGCCGCCCTGCTGACCGCTGGCGGCTTCAGCAGCTGCTGCTCCGTGAATTATCCTTGTACCTCTGCCAACACTGAATTAGGTGGCAAAATTGGTGAGGCCAACTCAAAAACCATTCTCGGCTTCATTGGCAAGGGCGGCCCCAAAGCAACTCTTAAGGATGCTGCGCAAAATGGTGGTATTACCAAGATTAATCACGTTGAACGTACGGATAAGAGTATTTTCCTCGGTCTTGTTGTTAAGCACACCACTCGCGTTTACGGAGATTAAATCGTTATATTAAAAAGTAAGGGGGGCGTGTCAATTACTTTTGACACGCCCTCCTGTTTTTATAGATGGAGAGGGTTTACTCTGCGCCTTCTGTGGGCTGCTCAGTACTTTCGGTACGGGGCTGTTCGCCTTCCTCGTTTTCGCGACGGGGACGGTCGCCGCGTTCACGACGGGGACGGGCGGGACGGTCTTCCCAACCTTCGGGCTTCTCCTCCAGGGCGCGGTGGCTCAGGCGGAACTTGCCGGTCTTGGGATCAATCTCCAGGAGCTTGACGGCAATCTTCTCGCCTTCCTTTAGACCTGTCTCTTCCATCGTCTCGAAACGCTTCCAGGCAATTTCGCTGATGTGGAACGCCTTCTTGACAGACCTTATCTCTCGTCTGCGGGTGCAAAAGTAATAACTTTTCGTTAAACAACCAAATAAATAAAAAGAAATGTGCTGCGTATATTATTAATAAGGTACGCGCGTACGCACGCGATGTACGTTTTCTGCTACATTTGCTACATTGCTACATCTGCGGTGGAATTTTTTGAAAGGTTTTCCATTGATAAAAAAGACACAACATCAATACGTATCTGCCGTTTTTGTGTAAAAATGCCTCGAATAACGTGCCGTTTTCGTGATATTTTACACATTTTGTGTGGATAAGAATTGTTTTTGATATTTTTTCTGTAACTTTGCAGCCACATTCTACAAATAATAAAATATATGGAACTGAAACGCGATATACTGGAGGCAATGATTGCCTGGAAGGCAAAGCGTAAACGTAAGCCGTTGTTACTACAAGGGGCTCGTCAGGTGGGTAAGTCCTGGCTGCTCAAGAAACTAGGCGAGGTGACCTTTGAGAATTATGTGGTAGTGAACATCGACCGCGAACCGACTGTGGCAGACATCTTTGTGAAGACAAAGGATCCACATCGTATCGTAGAACAGATAGCACTCATAAAAGGTCAGCCGATACATCCAGAGAAGACGTTGCTCATACTGGACGAAATTCAAGATTCTGATGACGTGCTGAATGCGTTGAAGTATTTCAAGGAAGATGCTCCTGAATATGCCGTGGCCTGTGCTGGATCTCTCCTTGGTGTCGCTTTGCGTAAAAAAGGCCGGTCGTTCCCTGTAGGACAGGTGGATTTCATGACTCTTTATCCATTAACTTTTGCAGAGTTCTTGGAAGCTACAGATATGCGTCTGGCTGGAGTAGTACGTAAATGGAAAGTTGAGGACCCGTTACCTCAGGAGTTGCTGGAAGAACTGGAGGAGAAACTGAAGGTTTACATGCTGGTGGGCGGTATGCCGGAAGCTGTGACCGACTGGGTAGAGACGGGTGATATTAACGAGGTTGACGAAACTCTCGGCAACATCCTGCGTGCCTATCCTCTGGATTTTGCCAAGTATGCCACAGCAAGCGAAATTGTCCGTATCAATCAGGTATGGAACAGTATGCAGAAACAACTGGCCAAGGACAACAAACGCTTCAAATACTCTGAAGTGCAGAAAGGGGCGCGTGCCCGTGAATATGAAACGGCCATTGACTGGCTCTGCAAGGCTGGATTGGTGCATAAAGTGTGTAATACGGAAACCATTCGTCTGCCGTTGAAAGCATACGAGGATGAAAGTGCATTCAAACTCTACCTCAATGATGTGGGGTTGTTGCGTAAGATGTTTAACCTTGAGAGTAGTACCATGATTAGTGAGAACCGTCTGTTCACAGAATTCAAGGGAGTGCTAACAGAGAACTACGTGTTAATGTCCATGCTCTGCCAAGGCTTCGAACCCTATTATTGGACATCAGGCAATCAGGCGGAAGTAGAGTTCGTCATTGAAAACAACAGTCGTATCATTCCAGTTGAGGTGAAATCAAATAAGAGCATCCATGCAAAGAGCCTTAGTGAGTATCGCAAGATTCATCTGCCAGGGCTGGCAATACGCTGCTCATTGCGCAACTTGCAGATGAGAGATGGACTGCTCAACCTGCCCTTAACCTTGGTGGACAGGATGAAGGACTATATCCTTACTTGATACCGGCATAATGTCTGCATCAAATTTGTTTTACGTATCCGGGCATCTTCTACTAAATGCTCCCCCGACGGACTATGCTGTCGGGGGAGCTTGTTTATGGATGGCGCGTTATGTCAACGCTTGTGACAAACTGGATTACTCTTCTGTGGGCTGCTCGGCACTCTCGGTGCGGGGCTGTTCGCCTTCCTCGTTTTCGCGACGGGGACGGTCGTAGTCACGACGGGGACGGTCGCCGTGCTCACGGCGGGGACGGTCACCGCGCTCGGGACGGTCGCCGCGTTCACGACGGGGACGGGCGGGACGGTCTTCCCAACCTTCGGGCTTCTCCTCCAGGGCGCGGTGGCTCAGGCGGAACTTACCGGTCTTGGGATCAATCTCCAGGAGTTTGACGGCAATCTTCTCGCCTTCCTTCAGACCTGTCTCTTCCATTGTCTCGAAGCGTTTCCAGGCAATTTCGCTGATGTGGAGCAGACCTTCCTTGCCGGGCATGAACTCAACGAAGCAGCCGTAAGGCATGATGCTTACGATGCGGGCCTCGTAGGTCTCGCCCACCTCGGGCATAGCCACGATGGCACGAATCTTGGCCACGGCAGCGTCGATGCTGTCCTTGTTGGGAGCGCTGACCTGCACCTTGCCCACACCGTCTTCTTCGTCGATGGTGATGGTGGCACCGGTGTCTTCCTGCATGCCCTGGATGATCTTGCCGCCAGGGCCGATGACTGCACCGATGAACTCCTTGGGAATCTCGAAGGCCACGATGCGGGGCACCTGGGGCTTGAAGTCGGCGCGGGGAGCGTCGAGGGTCTTCATCATTTCGCCGAGGATGTGCTCACGACCGGCCTTGGCCTGCATCAGAGCTTTCTCAAGGATTTCGTAGGAGAGACCGTCGCACTTGATATCCATCTGTGTGGCGGTAAGGCCGTTGACGGTACCGGTGGTCTTGAAGTCCATGTCGCCGAGGTGGTCCTCGTCACCGAGGATGTCGCTCAGCACGGCGTATTTCTCTTCGCCGGGGTTCTTGATGAGACCCATGGCGATGCCGCTGACGGGGTTCTTGAGGGGCACGCCGGCGTCCATAAGGGAGAGGCAGCCTGCGCAGACGGTAGCCATGGAGCTGGAGCCGTTGCTCTCGAGGATGTCGCTGACCACGCGGACGGTGTAGGGGAAGTCGGCAGGAATCTGACCCTTCAGGCCGCGCCATGCGAGGTGGCCGTGACCGATTTCGCGACGGCCTACGCCACGCTGGGCCTTGGCTTCGCCGGTGGAGAAGGGAGGGAAGTTGTAGTGGAGGAGGAACTTCATGTAGCTCTTGTCCAGCACGTCGTCCACCATCTTCTCGTCGAGCTTGGTGCCGAGGGTAGTGGTGGAGAGGCTCTGGGTCTCGCCACGGGTGAAGATGGCGCTGCCGTGAGGCATGGGCAGGGGACCGGCTTCGCACCAGATGGGGCGGATGTCGGTGGTCTTGCGGCCGTCGAGGCGGATGCCTTCGTCGAGGATGCAGCGGCGCATGGCGTCCTTCTCTACGTCGTGGTAGTAGCGGTCCACGAGGGCGTTCTTCTCTTCGAGTTCCTCGGGGGTGAGTTCGGTGTGAGCCTCGGCATAGGCCACCTTGAAGTCCTCGCGGAGCTTCTCGAAGGCTTCGGCACGTGCGTGCTTTTCGAGGGCCTGCTTGGTGATGTCGTAGGCGGGCTGATAGAGTTCGCGGCGAACCTGCTCGCGCAGTTCTTCGTCGTTCACCTCGTGGCAGTATTCGCGTTTCACGTCGGTGCCGAGTTCCTTCATCAGTTCCTTCTGCAGGCGGCACATGGGCTTGATGGCCTCGTGGGCGGCCTTGAGGGCTTCGAGGAGGGCGCTCTCGGGTACTTCCTTCATTTCACCTTCCACCATCATGATGTTCTCCTCGGTAGCACCTACCATGAGGTCCATGTCGGCCTGCTCGAGTTGCTTGAAGGTGGGGTTGATGACATATTCGCCATTGATACGTGCTACGCGCACTTCAGAGATGGGGCCTTCGAAGGGAATGTCGCTGCATGCCAGTGCTGCGGAGGCAGCGAAGCCGGCCAGTGCGTCGGGCATGTCTTCGCCGTCGGCACTGAAGAGGGTGATATTAACAAATACCTCAGCGTGGTAGTCGCTGGGGAAGAGGGGGCGCAGAGCGCGGTCCACGAGGCGGCTGGTGAGGATTTCGTAGTCACTGGCGCGACCTTCGCGCTTAGTGAAGCCGCCGGGGAAGCGACCTGCTGCGGAATACTTTTCCTTGTAGTCGCATTGGAGGGGCATGAAATCGGTGCCGGGTACAGCGTCTTTGGCACCGCAAACAGTGGCAAGCAGCATCGTGTTGTTCATGCGCAGCATTACTGCGCCGTCGGCCTGTTTGGCCAGCTTGCCGGTCTCGATGCTGATGGTGCGTCCGTCAGGCAGGGAGACAGTCTTCGTAATTACATTCATCGTTTCGTTGATATTTAATAAATAAAAGGGTGTCTTTTTTATCGGGCAGACCCTCGGTCTGCTTAAAGTCGCGCAAAATTAGCAAATTATTTTCATTCCTAAGGTCTTTTTCTTTGAAAAAGCGTACTGCGGGGGCATGTCGGTTGTTTTTTTGCTATGTCGCTGTGTGATTTTGGGGATACCCGCCGCTGATACAGCGGGCACGGGAGTGTTGTCGCTGACGCGGTAGGCATAGGGCCGGCGGCGCGCTCTAAAAGAGCGAGAGCTGGCCGTCTGCTGCGGGGCCGTCCTTGGCGGGAGTGTCATTGTCGTCGTCGAAGTCGATGATGACGGGTGTCTCGTCGGCATAGGGCTTCGGCGCCGGCGGCTCGGGGGCGGGCTTGCGCTTGATGCGGGGGGACGGAGCGGGGGGGGCAGGGGCTGGTTCGCTGGTATCTTCCTTCGGTGTGGCTTCTTCGGTGGCAGGAGTCTCGCTTGCGATGTCGGTGGCAGGAGCCTCGCTCTCTGCGCTGTCTGCTTCGTCGGCCGGCTCGTCCTCTTCCGGTTCTTCCGGCATACGGACGGGCTCCAGCTCCGTCACTTTGTCTATCTTGAGTGTCGTGATGCGGGTGCCGCGCAGCGAGTCGTAGGGCTTCACGGCCGTCTCTGCCTCGGCATCAAACGTGATGGGAGCCCTGTCGCCTCCTGGGAAGGTCACCTGCAGCAGCGGATACACCGTGTCGGTGAGCAGCAGCAGTTCGGAGTGTTCCAGGTCGGCGCCCATGAAGTGCTTGCCGCGTGTGGCGGCGGCCACCTCCAGTGTGAAGCGCTTGCAGTAGAGGTTCATGTCGTAGTGGGCGTCTTTCAGCACGGCCGTCCATACTTTCCGCGGGCGGTATTTCTCCACGCGCAGCAGGTCCTGTGCGGCCTCGAAGTGGTTGTTGGGGTCAAAGCTGGTGGTGTAGTAGCGGCCGTTGCGCAGGATGACGAGCACGAGGTCGTCGGCGTGGAATTCGCCCAGGTACTCGCCGTGCTCGTCGTAGTTGAGGCGCTGCACGTCCCAGTCGAACCACACCTTGCGGCCGCCCAGCGTACTTCCGCCGTGGCTCTTGAGGTTGATGCGCAGCACGTCTTCCTTGCACAGTGTGATGCCTTTGGTGCCGCGGCCCTTCACGCCTATCTCGCTGAAGTCCTTGTCCATGCTGAGTTTCATCTTTCGCCGCGAGGGGTTGGGCTTGAAATACACCTTGATGACCTCCGCCTCGCCGTTAGGGTTGGCACTGAAGTAGCACACGCGGCTCCCGGGTGTGCCTACCGTAAGGTCGTATTCGCGGTCGAGGGTGATGCCTGTCACGTTGAAGCGCTTGATGAAATAGGCACCGTGGCGGCCGTCGCGGTACACCACATTATATATAGTGCGCGTGTCGTTCTTTTTGAACACGGCGATATGCACCACCTGCGCCTTGCGTTTCTCGGCTTTCGACTTCTCCGTCTCGCCGATGAACGTCTTGTCCTGTATGCGCGTCACCTTATAGGTGCCGTCGTTGTAGAAGATGATGGCCGCGTCGATGCTTGAGCAGTTCTCCACGAACTCATCCTTCTTCAGCGCGGTGCCTATGAAGCCCTCCTCGCGGTTGATGTAGAGTTTCTCGTTGGCCTCCACCACTTTCGTGGCCTCGATGGTCTCGAAGGAGCGTATCTCCGTGTGGCGCGGATACTGCGCGGCGTATTTGTCATAGATGCCTTTGAACCATTTAATCGTCACTTCCGTCATGCGCTTCAGGTCGCGCTCGATGGCGGCGATGTCATCCTTCAGCTTGGCGATGAGTTCGTCGGCCTTGTCCTTGTTGAACTTCAGGATTCGTGCCATCTTGATTTCCATCAGGCGGAGGATGTCGTCGCGCGTCACCTCGCGCACCATCTGGGGGTACCACGGCTGCAGGCGCTTGTCGATGTGGCTGACGGCGGCGTCCATGTCGGGGGCCTGCTCAAACTCCTTGTCCTTGTAGATGCGCTCTTCAATGAAGATGCGCTCCAGGGAGCAGAAGTGCAGCTGCTCCAGCAGTTCGTCGCGGCGGATGATGAGTTCCTGGCGCAGGAGGTTCTTCGTGTTTTCGGCCGAGTGGCGGAGCACGTCGCTCACGGTCACGAAGCGCGGCGTCTTATCGTCAATCACGCAGCAGTTGGGCGAGATGCTCACCTCGCAGTCGGTGAAGGCATACAGGGCATCGATGGTCTTGTCGCTCGATGTGCCGGGACGGAGGTGTACGAGGATTTCGGCCTGTGCCGCCGTGTTGTCATCGACTTTCAGTATCTTTATCTTGCCCTTCTCGTTGGCCTTCAGTATGCTCTCGATGAGGGTGCCGGTGGTCTTGCTGAAGGGCACCTCTGTGATAGCCAGTGTCTTCGGGTCGCGCTTTTCAATTTTGGCGCGCACCTTCACCACGCCGCCGCGCATACCGTCGTTGTATTTGCTCACGTCGATGCTGCCGCCGGTGGGGAAGTCGGGGAAGAGGTGGAACTCCTCGCCCTTCAGGTAGCTGATGGCGGCCTGGCAGAGTTCCCCGAAGTTGTGGGGCAGTATCTTTGCCGAGAGGCCCACGGCGATGCCCTCCGCGCCCTGCGCCAGCAGGAGCGGAAACTTTACCGGAAGGCTCACCGGCTCCTTGTTGCGGCCGTCGTAGGAGAGTTTCCATTCCGTCGTCTTCGGGTTGAAGACGATGTCGAGGGCCAGTTTCGTGAGGCGTGCCTCAATGTATCGTCCTGCGGCGGCATCGTCGCCGGTGAGGATGTTGCCCCAGTTGCCCTGGCAGTCGATGAGGAGGTCCTTCTGTCCCAACTGCACCAGCGCATCCTTGATGGAGGCGTCGCCATGGGGGTGGAACTTCATTGCTTCGCCCACGATGTTGGCCACTTTGTTGTAGCGGCCGTCATCCATGCGCTTCATCGTGTGGAGGATACGGCGCTGCACGGGTTTCAGTCCGTCGCCCAGATGGGGCACGGCGCGTTCCAGGATGACATACGAGGCATAGTCCAGAAACCAGTTCTGATACATGTGTGGCAGCAGCGGTGCTTCGCCGGTGGCTGGCTGCTGCACGAGGTCTTCTGTGAGGTTCTCTTCGCTCATTATTAGTGTATTTGGTGCAAAGTTACGAATTTTTTTTCACATTTTGCCGAAAAGTAAAAAAAAAGTTGTAATTTTGCACTCGCTTTTCCTCCATGGCGGCCGCTGTCCTGAGTGAAAAGCACTCGCTATGCGCCTGTGGCGGAATTGGTAGACGCGCCAGACTTAGGATCTGGTGTCTTACGGCGTGCAGGTTCGAGTCCTGTCAGGCGCACGGCCCCCCGAGGCTAACGTTACCCTTCTTGGTAGCGCTGGTTTTTGCATTTTGTGTAGAGCTTCCGCGGCGTGGAGGCTGGAGACGCAGCCTTAGGGCGCGCTCTCCATACATACTTTCAGGCTGTCGCCCCAGTGGCGGCGGCCTGATTCTTTTTAATTCAAACTATCCCCCTTTTAATTCAAACTAATGCCCTTTTAGTTGAAACTATCCTCCTTTTAGTTCGTCCGATGTCCCTTTTAATTTTTCCGATGTCCCTTTTAGTGAAAAGTAAATGGGAGATAGGGCAAAAAAGAAGGGGAATAGGGTGTAGAGGGTGGGGGAGGGCGCGCGGGGTGTCGGCGGCCGTCCCGCGCGGAAAAGAAAATGGCAAAAACGGGGCCGCTGACAGCGTGATTTTCAAAACGATAGTTAAAAATCTGTCATTTTTCGGCTCGACGCTTGCTTTTCTAAAAGAAAAATATTAACTTTGTCGCCCCAAATAAAAGAGGGGATACGAAATTCAACTCAAAAAAAATAATAAATAATAAATGTCATGAAAAAACTCTTACTCCTCCTTTCTCTCGTCCTGACGACGTTCGTCGCCACGGCACAGACTTACGATGACCTCGACTGCATCATCACGCCTCCCGCAGGCAAGGAAACCGTCTATCTTCGCTCGGGCTGGAATCTGGCTCCCGTGGGCTTTGAATATTCCAGCAATCCGCAGGATGGCAAGACCACGCTCGTGGAGTGTGAGGACGGCAGCGTCTATCTCAAACAGCCCGTCAGCACCTACCGCCGCGCCACCACGCAGGACAAATGGATAAAGGGCGTGCGCAACGGCCGCAAACTTGTCTTTAAGTCGCAGCGCACGGGCTTCGTGCGCGGTGCCAACTGGGAACTGCGCATCAGTATGGGTGCCTGGAACGGCTCTACGTTCGTGCCCGACTTCGATGCCGACATCGTGTATGAAGAAACTACCGACGGTAAGAAGCTTATGCTCCTCAATACCGACGAGCAGCACATCCTCGGCACCTTCTACACCGACGGCGGCGACTTCGGCGACGACGGCGACTGGGGTACCATCCTCACCGTCGATACCTCCGACAAGCACGGCGACCCCGCCTGCCCCCCTGACGGCGCTGAAGGCAAGGACTACGTGACGATGGGCGTGAGCCTTGGCAACGGCGCCCTGGAATATCAGGGCCAGGTTGTCATCGTAGGCAACGAGGTGTGGCTCAGCAGTTGCTGCATGCAGGCCAAGAAGCTCTGGATTAAAGGCACCGTGGGTGAAGACGGCACGCTGACCTTCCCCAAGGAGCAGTACATCAAGACTGTGGAGGGCTACGACTACTATATCTACGGCGCCAAGAAGGAAGGCACCAAGACCACGCCCTGCGACCTCGTCCTGACCTACGACGCCGACCACGACAAGTACTTCGCACAGAGCGATATCATCGTCACTGCCGACAAGTGGGAGGAAGGCCAGAACATCATTGAGACTGTGCAGAATTTCATCCTCTTCCCCGTGGGCGGTGCCCCCGAACTGCTCACCGAGACCCCCGAGGGCGAGATGAAGATTTACACACGCTCCGGTCAGGCCTTCGTTCGCAATATGGGCGGCGTGTTCTTCGGCGACCAGAACGACCTGGACATCGCCATCGTCTTTGCTCCTGAGAACAAAGTGTACATGCTGCAGCCCATCTCCAACTTCTGCGGCATCGAACTCACCTGGGCCGAGGGCAAGATTGAGGAAGACGGCAAGATACACGTGCCGCTGTATCAGTGGGTGGACTGGGAAGACAACACCGACGTGGATATGGGAGCCCTGGGCTTCCGCACGGCCGTGTTCCACCTCGTTGAACTGCCCGAAGGCTCCAGCTACGAACTCGCCCCCGAATATAACGAAGTGACCTTCTGCATTGACGAGGAGACGGGCGTCATCCGCCTCGACAGCTTCGACGGCGTAGAGAACGAAGGCGACTATCCCACGCTCATCTACGGCGTGGCCTATAGCGACAACTTCCAGTGGGGCGGCTACGGCGATGCCGGCAGCGTCTATACTCCGAAGGAAGAAGAGGAAGAAGGCATAAAGGAACAACAGATAACAGCCCAGAGACAACAGCCCGCCTACGACCTCACCGGCCGCGTCCTCAGCCCCCGTGCCATGAGCGGAAACTCAACCCTCAAGTCCGGTGCCGTGAGCGGAAGCTCATGGCTCTCCCACGGCGTCCTCCTCCAAAACGGCCGCAAGATTATCAAATAGCCAACGAAAACAAACAGGCAGATATGAAACGAGTATTATTCCTGATAAGCGCCATCCTCCTCGGGATGACTGCCATCGCCCAGACCGACCTCACCCCGGCCAATCTCACCGTGCGCCGTGCCGCCCCGCAGCAGCCCTCCTCTGAAGTGCTGCCCCAGCGACCCGTAAAGCACCAACCTATCTTCCTCGGCCAGACTTCCCCCTTTAAGGGGGAGCGAGGGGGTCTCCATATCAAGCGCAAAGCCGAGACCGTCAACGAATTAGGCATCATCACCGCCCCCGCCGACGGCACGGAGAAACTCTACGCCCGCTCCGGCAAGTGCTACTACCCCAACGGCACCAACGTCCTGAACACTGACCAGAGCGGTGCCCTCCGCCTCGTAGAATGTGCCGACGGCACTTTGTATATGCAGCAGCCCGTGAGCACTTATAGTGCGGTGTATGCCGGCGAGAGCTGGATTAAGGGCTTCCGCGACGAGGAGAACCTCGTGTTCCCCATCGGGCAGGTCATCAGTTACTCCGAGGTGTATTCCTGCAACATCTACGTCGCCATGGGTAAGTACGATGCCACCTGGGGAACCTTCGTTCCCGATACCAACAATCCGTATATCGTATTCGTAGAGCGGAACAACGGCGAGTATCTGGAGATGATAAACACCAGCAACACGCGTCCCCTCTGCGTCTTCTACGACGACGAGGAGCAGAACTGGCTGGGCTACGGCGACTGGTCCACCATCCTCACGCCCGACGAGAAGGCCGGCACCGTCACGCCCCCCGAGGATGCCGAACTCTCCTATTTCCTCCTCTCCGGCGACGATTTCACCGAAGGCCCCGTGAATTACAACGTGGTAATGGCCACCTCCGGCAATGACGTCTATATGAAGAACTTCTGCTTCTGGGCCGACGAAATATGGATCAAGGGCCAGAAACAGCCGGACGGCTCCATCGTCTTCCCCAAGGAGCAGTACCTCCTGGACTTCACCGACTACAAACTCTATTTCTACGGTCTGCGGATGAACAACGGCGGCTACACCCCCGGCGCCTTCACTCTCAAATACGATGAGCTCACCGGCGGCTATCAGACCACCGATGACATCCTCGTAAACTACGACAAGATCATCACCTCCATGAAGCGCGCCGAGCAGATTACCAAGATAACCCTCCGCCCCGACGAGTCACAAGGCACCAAGCCCGTCATCATCCACGAGCAGCCCGAAGGCATCCTCCGCACCTACACCCGTTCAGGCGGCGCCTTCGGCTACGAGATGGGACAGGTGGAGGAAATGGCGCAGGACGGCACCACCATCGACATCGTCACCGACCCCAGCGGCAAGTTCATCTATATGCGCAACCCCATCTCCCAGGCCGTGCCCCTTCAGGACTCCTGGGTGAAGGGCATCATCACCGACGACGGCAAAATCCGCGTGCCCCTCATGCAGTGGGTAGATTGGAGCAACGACTTCGGCTACGGCCATCGCACCGCCCTCCTCATTCTCACCGAAGAAGAGCGTGGCGGCGTGGTGGGCGTCACCTACAAGCCCATCATCAACTATGCCGACGTCTATTTCTCCATCGACGAGACCACCGGCACCATCTCCCTCGACCCCATTGAGGGCGTGGAGCCCGACGGCGAGTACCCCACCGTCATCTACGGCCTCGTGTTCTCCGACGACCTCGAGTGGAGCGGCTACGGCGACTACCACACCGTATATTCTCTCTTCCACGACGACATCACCACCATCCCCGCCAGCGCCACGCAGGAGGACTGGGGCCTGATGTACCACAACGATATGTACACGCAGTACCTCGACGTGAAGGTGGCCCGTATGGGCGACACCGTCTATCTGGCTGGCCTCAACCTCGACAACCCCCAGGCCGCCATCTCCGGCACTGTCGCCGGCGGACACTTCGTCTTCCCCACCGGTCAGTACCTCGGCCAGACGGCCACCGGCGACCTCGCCTACTTCTCCGCCGCCTCCTTCGAGCAGGTGGAAGAATACCGTGAGGAATGGGGCATGTCCGTCCTCGTGTTCAAGCACAAGGGCCAGTCCACCCTCGTCCTGCGCGCCGACCCCTCCGACCCCGACCTCCTCACCGCCGACGAAGGCACCGCCTTCCTCGTCACCCCCGGCCAGCCCACCGACTACGCCCTCCAGCAGCCTCTCCTCGCCCTCTACGACCCCTCCCTCAACATAGCCATCGAGCGCGATGCCATGCCCGCCCTGCCTTCCATCGTCTATTACGAGGACGGCTACGACATGTACGGCATGCAGGGCATCTACTTCGACATCCCCGCCCGCGACGTGCAGGGTCACTTCCTCCTGCCCTCCCGTCTCTCCTACCGTTTCTGGGTGAAGGAAGAAAACGGCGACGTCCACCCCTACACCTTCTCGCCCGACAACTACGTGAACCTCGCCTCCAACCTCACCGAGGTGCCCTATCTCCTCGAACTCCTCGACAACGACGGCTACGAGGACATCGCCCTCCACGGCGAGTGCATCTACACCTACGATCCTCCCTATGCCGACTTCGGCATCCAGAGCATCAACTCCGGCAAGGGCGTGCGCAACGCCACCCCCGTGGTATGGTATAGCGGCGAAGTAGGCTATCCCGCAGGCATTGAGACTCAACTCTCAACTCTCAACTCTCAACTCTCAACTACCTTCGACCTCACCGGCCGCAAGGTGGTCAAGAGCGGTCTCCACGGCCTCTTCCTCCAGAACGGCCGCAAACTCATCCGATAGTCCATATACATATCCCAAAAGTCCCTGCCGCGAGGTAGGGACTTTTCCTTTCCTTCCATAACCCCCAAACCTCATAAATTATGAAGACACATCTGATAATTCTATTATTTTTCTTTTCCGCTGTGCTCTCGGCACAGACTATATCAGAAGCAGAAGCGCTTCAGGAGGCACAGACGTTCATCAATGCGCAGAATGTCAGGGCACGGGGGCTCGACAAGGTAGCCCGCCCGGCCAAACTGTCATTAGTCAAGACCGGTCTCGCACCCGTAAGCAAGAAGTCGGCATATTATGTATTCTCATCCTCCGAGGAAGGAGGCGGCTTCGTCATCGTGTCCGGCGACAGCCGCACCACCCACAAGGTACTGGGCTTCTCGCCGGACGGGCAGTTCCGTGCCGACCATATGCCCGCCAACGTGCAGGCATGGCTTGACTCCTATGCCGAGCAGATAGACGTCATCGCAAAGACCAACAGCGTGATAAACCAAGGCACCGGTATGGAAGAAGCCGTGGGCAACGTGGTGGTGGCTCCGCTCATCACCACCCAGTGGCAGCAAGGCGCACCGTGCAACGGCAAGTGTCCGGCGATAGATGCAGAGACTACGCTCGTCGGCTGTTCGGCCGTGGCCGCTGGTCAGATAATGAACTACTACAGGTGGCCGCAGAAGGGCCAGGGCTCCATTCGCTACGCTTGGAACGCGTCAGAGATAGAGAGGGACTTCACGCAGAGCACCTACAACTACGACAACCTCGACATCGCGCAGTTGCTCTTCGACGTGGCAGCAGGCTGCAAGACCAATTTCGGCACCGACGGCAGCGGAGCCTATGAAAGCGACCTGGGCCGCGCCCTCATCAAATACTTCAACTACGACAAAAGCATGCAGATGCACTACCGCAGTAAGATCACCATCCTTACCGGCCAGTATGGCTCCTACGAGTGTCTGCCCGGTTGGGACGACGAGGAATGGGATGACATGCTCCGGCGCGAACTCGATGCCAGACGCCCGGTACTCTATGGCGGCACTTATGTGTCGGGCAATTCCGCCGAGGGCCATGAGTTCCTTTGCGACGGCTACGACGATGCGGGCTATTTCCATTTCAACTGGGGCTGGGGCGGCTATTGCGACGGCTGGTACCTGACCTCGTCACTCCATCCGGAATATGCGGTGGGCACGAACTACAACTCCCGCCAGACAGCCCTCATCGGCCTGAAGCCCAACGAGGGCGGAGAGATGTGGTATGGCCACTACGGCAGTCTCCGGTTCATATGGGGCCTTGGCGATGCCGTGGACGTGAGGTATTGCTATGAGAACGAAGCCTCCCACAAGAAATTCTACGGCGCGCCCAACACCTACGAACTCTCTGGTGACAAATTTGGCACGAAATACGACAATATCCCCAATGCGCTGCCGGCCGACATGCCCGACGGCACCTACCGCAAGTACCTCGTATGCAACGAGCCCGGCACCGATGCCTACCACACATTGGAGTATGGCTACGCAAGCGACGGCGAGGAACTGGCAGAGACGTTCACCTGGGTGGACGTGACAAACGGCGTCGGGACGGAAAGCAGTTCGCGCAAGTTCAGCGCTTCTGTGGAAGGAGCCAAGGTGGAATACTACGTGCTCAACGACGACGAGGTGAAGATCACGAACATCTCCGCATCCACCGACACGCCCAAACTCGAAGGCAAGGCCACGTATCGCGGCAAGGAATACACCGTCACCGAGATTCAATACAATCTCGGCCAACTCAAGCCCGTCTATCCCACCACCATCAAGAGGATGACAACCCGCATCAGCACCGATGTGGAGGCAGAGTTCCCCGCCGGTCTTGAAGAACTGGCCCTCACTTACGAAGGCACCCATCTGGCGCTCCCCTCCACGCTCCGTAGCCTGAAACTCATAGGCTATAAGGGAACGTCGCTCACGCTGCCTTCCTCGTTGGAGGACATCGTAGGCTTCAGCACCCCTGAACTCACCGAACTCACCGTTCCCGCCAGCGTGCGTCAGTTGCCAGAGTTCGATGGTACAGACTATTCCAAGATGTTCGTAGCAAGGAAACTCACCTCTCTGGTCTTCGAGGACGGTTGCAAGGTCAAGAAGATTCCCTATCAGGGTTTCAGCGAGCACAACCGACTGGCCCGACTCATACTCTCCGAAGGCCTCGAACTGATAGAAGACGAAGCCTTCATCGGCTGCACCGCCTTGAAGGAGGTGACACTCCCCAACAGCGTGAAGGAGATAGGCGATAGGGCATTCAGCGGATGCACCAACCTTGTGAGTTTCACCGTCTCCGACGATTCCCAGTTAGAGAAACTCGGCCTCCTGGCCTTCAACTATTGCACCAAACTCACCCAGTTCAATTTCCCCGCCAGCCTGAAGGTCGTCAACAACCCCTTCACCGACGCACCCATCACGCAGGCCGATCTCAGCAAGACGCAAATTGAAGACGCCAACCTCGAGTTCCTGAACTGCAAGTCGCTGGTTTCCGTCATACTGCCCAATACACTGACGCGCATCACCTATCTCAACATAGGCAAGGCCACCTCTTTGGTAATCCCCCGCAGCGTGGAAACCATCGAGAACCTCAACGCCCCCTCCCTCGCGTCGCTCATCATTCCCGCATCCGTGACATACTTCGGCGACTCCAAGCTGGCCGCCGGTGCCAACGTCATCTGCGAGGCCACCACACCCCCCGCAGGCAAGGGCCTCACATGTATGGCAAGGAGTGGCTCGTACTATCGCGATATGACCCTCTACATCCCCGAAGGGACCACCGCCGCTTACAGCAACTACAAGTACATACCCACCGGACTGCACAGCGAGTACTATTATTACAGTCCGCTTGTCGAGATGGTGAAGTCCGCCGACCCCGTCAACCTTATCTCCTCCGAGGATGGCGTCACCGTCATGGGCAGCACGGACATCGGAGGCGTCCTCAACATACCCGCCTCCGTCAGCACATCTTCCGGAGAAGCCGAGGTCCGCAGCATTGGCGACAACGCCTTCAGCAATAACGCCACCCTCACCGCCATCGACATTCCCTCCACGGTTGGCACCACCATAGCCGCACCGACCCGCGCAATCATTGCAGCAGCAGGCATCGGCACAGCAACGGGCATCGGCAACTACGCCTTCGCCTACTGTCCCAACCTCGAGAAGGTGACAGTGCATTGGGACAGTCCCCTCACCATTCCCGCCAATGCCTTTGAGGGCATCGACCTCTCGAAAGTCAGGTTACTCGTTCCGAACACAGCCCTCCCTGCCTACAAGTCAGCAGACATCTGGAAATCCTTCGGCGAGATCATCGGCTTCGACCCCGCCGGCATTGCCCCCGTCTCCACCGTCAAAGGTTCGGCCCCCCAGCGTTACAACTTGTCAGGTCAACAAGTCGCCGCCCCCCACCACGGCATCGTCATCGCCAACGGCCACAAAGTATTATACAAAAAATAATAAGTCCTTCCACAATGCAACGACTCCTTATTATATTAATATATATACTCTTCGTCCTTCCCCTCTCTGGCCTTGAGTATTCCTCCCCGCTGTTTGCAGCGGACTCTTTCCCCAACAGGGGAGAGGTGGCGGAGCCAGAGAGAGGCCAGAGGGCTGGTTTTTTGAGTATGCGCTCCAATTTACCCCTGTAAGGACTGGAGTTTTCCCCTATAAGGATTGTAGTTTTCCCCTGTAAGGATTGGAATTTTCCCCTATAAGGATTGGAGTCCTAATAGGGGTAAACTGGAACGCCTCCCCGTAGCGGGATAAATCTTTGCCCTTTCGCGTCCGTTTTTCCGCCTAAGGACTGCAGTCCTCGCCCTAAGGACTGGAGTCCTCGCCCTTAGGATTGCAGTCCTCCCCCTTAGGATTGGAGTCCTAAGGGGGAGGACTGCTCCTTTTCCTCGTTTTCTAAAAAGCGATAGGAAAGACGGCCTCTCCCAATTGGGGGGCGAGGTTGTTGCGCTTCACCTCGAAACGCACGTCAATGCCTTCCATGCTCTCCGCCTCAAGGGTGAGGTGGGCGCGGACGGCGGCATATTGGCGCATGAGGTCGTTCCCGAACGGGGCAGGCTGGCCGTCGCGCTCGGAGAGGTGGTTGGTGATGAGGCAGGCGGCTCCCGTGGCGGCGACGAGGGTCTGCAGATGGGGGAGGAAGGTGTAGAGGGGCGTGAGGACGCTTTGGCCGGTGCGCTGCGGTGCGAGGCCGTGGAGGGAATCGATGACGAGAAGGTCGCAGAGGCGGTTGTAGAGGGCTTCGTCGATGATGGCGCGGGCGGCATTGAGGGATGAGGGGCGCGCCACGACGAGGGCGTCGGCGTTGATGCCGTGGCGGCGGCGGAGGAGGGGATGACAGGCTCCTTCGGTGTCGATGAGGAGGCACGTCTTGCCCTTTTGCTGGGCGGAGGCGATGGCGCGCAGGGCGAGATACGACTTACCGGTGCCGCTCTCTCCGACAAATTCGGTGAGGGCGCCGCAGGGTAGGCCGCCAATGGCGAGGGCGGCATCTACTTCGGCCACGCCGCAGGGCAGGACGGGACGGTCTTCTGTGGGAAGGGTCATAAGAAAAAAATAAGGCGCGGAGCGGACGCCGCGCCTGGGAAATAAGAATTTTCAGTTTTAATCTTCGCCGTCGAAAAGGTTGCGGGGGGCCTTGGGAGAGGGGGCGGGTGAGTCTTCGTCCTCGTCGTCGTAGGAGGTGTTGGGGTCGGCGCTGTCGTCTTCTTCGTCTTCTTCGTTGCGGGGGTTGGCCACGGTGAAGATACCCGTGATCATGTTCCACAGTCCCCTGCCTATTTTGAGCAGAAGCCGGAAGAGCGAGATGACGAACCATTTCAGGGCGCGCCATACGTAGGGAGCCGCGATGGCTATCCAGAGGGCGAGTTGCTTGAGTGCCTTGCCGATGAAGAGGGCTGCGGCTTTAAGGCCGTGGCCTGCCTTGACGGCGTAGGGCCGTACGTCGCTCCATTCGATGAGGTATATGGGAAGATAGACTTTACGCATAATTGTTTCTTTCAGGGGAGAGGATTTGGAGGGGGGAGGGGAGGGCGTTTTTCTTTTTTATGAGGATTTTACAGTAGCGGGCGGAAGATGGTGGCGAGGCGTCCGCGGATGCGCCGGCCGCGAGTGAAGCGTGTCTTGCGCGTCTCGGGGGTGAGCCGGAAGGAACGGGCCTTGTCGGCGTTGAAGATACCTTGCAGCGAGGCGGTGAGGGACGGGTCGATGACCATAAGGTTGCACTCGAAGTCGGCGTACAGGCTGCGGTGGTCGAGGTTGACGCTGCCGACGTAAGAGACGGTGTCGTCGATGGTCATGACCTTGCTGTGGTGGAAGCCGGGCTCATAGACATAGACCTCGGCGCCGTTTTTCATGAGTTTGTAGGCGCAGTGCTCCACGGCCCGGGGGGTGATGCGCACGTCGCTCTGGGCGCTGATCATCAGTTCCACCCTTACGCCGCGGCGCAAGGCGCGATTGAGGGCGCGGCGTATCATGGGCGAAGGGGCGAAGTAGGGGTTGACAATCTGTATGTGGCTCCGGGCGGCATCGATGGCTTTGCGGGCGGCATCGCGGGCAATGCGGTTGTTCAGGACGGGCCAGTCGTTGGCGCGGGAAGGAGTGCGGTTGATGACGCCGGCCAGAGCGACGGGATTCGTGCCGACGGACGGGCTGCCGGTGGAAGCCTCAAATGCCGGCTGGTAGTAGGATGTGCCGTGGACGCCCTCGTCGGTCTGGTCGTTCCAGAAGTTGATGAACGTGCGTTGCAGTTCGCTGACGGCGGGGCCTGTGAGGCGCAGATGGAGGTCGCGCCACTCTTTGATTTCTTTCTTGCCGTGGATGTAGTAATCAGCGATGTTCATGCCGCCTATATAGCCCACGTTGCCGTCGATGACGACTATTTTGCGGTGGTCGCGATGCAGGAAATGGTTGAGCCAGGGGAAGTGCATGCGATCGTAGATGCGGAGGTCGATACCGCTGCGCTGGAGGCGGCGTATGTCGGCCAGATGGAGAGCTTGCGGGCTCTTGCCGTTGCCGAAAGCGTCGATGATGACGCGCACTTCTACGCCCTCGGCGGCTTTCTGCTGGAGAATGCCGAAGACGACGCGGGATATGCTGTCGTCGCGCAGGTTGAAGTAGTCGAAATGTATGGAATGGCGGGCGCGGAGGAGGTCGGCCTGCAGTGCGGCGTACTTGTCGGCGGCGTGGGTGAAGACCTGGAAGTCGTTGACCTCTTGAAAGCGTACGTCGTAGTTGGTGTGGAGGAATTCAGCAATGGCTTGCGATGCATTTTTTGCGGGGGAGCCGTCCTGTGCTGCCGCTTGAAGACAGAGAGAGAGGGCTGTGGCGCAGATTAAGGCAAATTTCCGCATCGTAAGGCTTGCTGGTGGGGGGGTGTGAGCAGGAGTGAGCAGGAGAAACGGGCGACTTACCGGCAGGGCAGTCCCTTGATGCTCCGTGAACGGCGTGTGTCGGTGGGCGTGTGCCACGCTTCTCTCCGGCTGAATAGGCTATATTTGCTGCAAAGTTACGAATAAGCGAGGGGAAAACAAAGAGAAACGCAGTTTTTCTTCGTTTTTCCGAGCGAAAGACCTTTGTTTTTCCAATCTTTTGGGCATTTCGGAACAAAAAGACGGATTTTATGTGAGGAGAAGGGGGACGGAGGGGGCGCTGACGGGGCGGAAAGATACTCAGCCCCCGTCGGGTTCCATTCCTGTGTATAATAAAAAGAGGTAAGTACCGGCTGGCACTTACCTCTCATATATGTCAATGTCCGTGAATGGTTTATTCGGCAATCTTCACGGTAGCGCGGCGGTTGTAGGGGAAGGGGCTGAGGAGGTCAACGCCACCTGCGGCCACCTGCTCGATGTTTTCTTCCTTCACACCCATCTTGATGAGCTCGCCGGCCACGGTCTTGGCGCGCTCAACGGAGAGCCACTGGTTGTGGTCAACGGAACCGGTCTTGCTGTCGGCATAACCGGTAACGACGAGCTTGCTGTTGTTGTCGATAGCGTACTTTGCAACTTCCTGAACGTTGACGAGGTCCTTGCGGCTGGCGATGTTGGTCTTGTCAAGGTCGAAGAATACGCTGCAGCTGGTGCTGGCGAGTTCCTTAATCGTCTGGATGGTGGGCTCTTCGGGCTTCTGGTTGGCCAGCATATCGCGAAGACGTGCGTTTTCGTCCTGCTGGTCTCTGATGGCAGCGTTGAGAGCGTTAACCTGTTCCTGATTCAGGGCCATGAGAGCGTCAACGTCGGGCACGTAGTCCCAAGTGCACTTGCCCAGGTTGTATGTTACGCCGACGGTGGCGCAGAGGAGTTTGTCCCAGTAGCGGAGCTGAGATTTGGGAGCGTCGTCGTTGGGGAAGGGATTCCAAGCGTGATAAACGCCTTCGCCGTTGGGGAATACGGAACCTTCAGCGAAGGTGGCCCATACGTCGAGGAAGATGTTCCAGTGCTTGGCTACGCGGAAGGTGTTGAGGATACCTGCGTTGAGGCTGTAGTCACTGTTCTTTTCACCTGCGGTGCAGTTGCGGATAAAGCCGATGCCGGGGTAAACGCTGATGTTCCACACGCGCTTTTCCTTGTAACCGCCGAAGAGGTTGGTAAGGTTGAACATGACGTCCTCCTGAATGTTGAAGAACTTGCTGGCATGGTTGTCGCCTTCCTCAAGGACGTTCTTGGCCCAGAGGCCGTTGAACTTGGTGCGGAGGCCGATGCCGGGAGTGAACCACTTACCTACGGCTACGTCAAAGCCGAGGTCGCCACGGAGGGCGCTGAAGGGGTTGCCTTTGATGTCGCTCTTTTCCTGGCTGGAGTAGAGGGCGTTAGCATTGAGGCCGGCCTGCACGTACCAGTTGGCCCAGAAATTGTTAGTTACCACGTGATACTTGCCACGGGTGGGGACTTCGTCGGTGCCCATTGCCATTGCGGTCATGGAAACGGTGATGACTGCAAGAAGCATAATGATTTTTTTCATACTTTGTTTAATTTAAGAAGTTTTGTCAGTTACGGAAGAAGATGGATTTAAGTCGTTTGAGGCCATAATCCGGCTGCAAAATTAGGAATATTTGCTGAAACTGCAAAATTTTTCTTAATAAAAATGCTTTGAGCCTTTTTCCGGCATGTGAAAAGCGTATGTATTTTTCGGTGGAGATGCAAAAAGAGAGGCAAGCACGCGCTTGCCTCTCTTTTATAATATGGAGTGTTACTTGTTCAGTAATATTCCTGTCTGTGGATATTGCTTATTCGGCAATCTTCACGGTAGCACGACGGTTGTAGCTGAAGGGGCTGAGGCTATCAACGCCACCGGCGGCAACCTTCTCGATGTTTTCTTCCTTCACACCCAGCTTGATGAGTTCTTCAGCCAGGGCATTGGCGCGGGCTTCGGAGAGCTGCTGGTTGATTTCGGGAGTGCCGGTCTTGCTGTCGGCGTAACCGGTAACGACGAGCTTGCTGTTGTTGTCAACGGCGTACTTGGCGATTTCCTGAACGTTCACGAGGTCCTTGCGGCTGGCGATGTCGCTCTTGTTGATGTTGAAGAATACGCTGGCGCTGGTGCTGGCGAGTTCCTTAACGGTCTGAACAATGGGCTCAGCCTTGACGGGCTTCTGGTTGGCGAGGAGGTCGCGGAGGCGAGCGTTCTCGTCCTGCTGATCCTTGAGGGCTGCGTTGAGGGCATCAATCTGCTCCTGGTTCATAGCCATGAGGGCGTCAACGTCGGGAGCGCATTCCCAAGTGCACTTGCCCAGATTGTAGGTCACACCGATGGTGGCGTTGACGAACTTGTCCCAGTAGCGGGCGCGGAGCTTGGCGGGGTTGTCATCGCTGCAGTTGGGAATGTCCTTCCAGCTGTGTTCGGTGCCTTCCTGATAGGGCAGGATGCTGCCTTCTACGAAGGTGCCCCATACATCGAGGAAGATGTTCCAGTGCTTAGCGACGCGGAAGGTGTTGAGGACACCTGCGTTGATGCTGTAGTCGCTGTTCACATTGCAGTCGCCATCGAAGTTGCGGGCATAGCCGATACCGGGATAAACGCTGATGTTCCACACGCGCTTTTCCTTGTAACCGCCGAAGAGGTTGGTAAGGTTGAACATAACGTCTTCCTGAATGTTGAAGAACTTGTCAGCGTGGCGGTCGTTAGCAGCGTAAACGTCCTTGGCCCAGAGGCCGTTGAACTTGGTGCGGAGACCGAGTCCGGGGGTGAACCACTTACCAATGGCTACGTCGAAGCCGAGGTCGCCGCGTGCTGCGCTGAAGGGGTTGCCCTTGAGGCTGGTCTGCTCCTGGCTGGAGTAAACGGCGTTGGCATTGAAACCGGCCTGGATGTACCAGTTAGCCCAGAAATTGTTTGTTACGACATGGTACTTGTTACGAGGAACGAAGTCACCCTGTGCCATTGCGGTCATAGAAACGGCTACGACGGCAAGAAGCATCATAAACTTTTTCATAGAGTTTTGTAAGTTAATTAAAGGGTTGTTGAATGTTGATTATTGGATGTGCACGGTTGTTTAGGAGCACTACACTCCTATTTCGGCCGCAAAATTAGTGATTTTATTTATATTAAGGAAGTTTTTTTGTAAAAAAATGACGGATTTTTGCAAAAATAGTTAAAATCTCTGTGTTTTTCGTCAAATTTACTTTGTTTTTTTAGCGAAGAGCGAGATTTTGCACCTTTATGCCGCAGGACGGCCGTGGCTGGAGGGATGCGTCGTGCTTATAGGGGGAAAATGTAGCCTTTTTGTCAAGATATTTTTGACTTTTACCCCTCAAAAACGGGCCGTATTTTCAAAAAAAAATTTTGCGTTTACTTCTGTGCGATTCTGGGAGAAGTTGCTATTTGCTTGATTCTCTTGTATTTAACACAAGAACATATAAAAACGCCCCCCTAAAACCCTCTCTACACCCCCTTATATCCGTATTTCCAATCGCAATTTTTGTCCCAACTCGCAGCCCTCCCCCCCTCGGGGGAGCGGGGAGGGGGTCTGTCCTATAGCCCTTTTAATCGCAACTAAGGCCCTTTTAGTTGAAATTATCTCCCTTTTAGTTGAAACAATCGCCCTTTCATTTTTTCCGATGTCCCTTTTAGTTTTTTCTAAAATAGGGTATCGGGAAAAATAAGCGGAAATTAGAAAAAGCGGAATGATTTTTTGGAAAAATTTGTACTGATTACAAATTTTTGAAAACGGGCGTTTTTGGGCCGAAAGCGGGTTTAGATTGTCGCGAGCCGCGAAAACGGCCCAAAATCTCTGCAAAAATTTGTCAAGATTTTCTACACCTTCGCAGAGGATGAAATTTTGCGGAAATCCTTTTGCCAGCAACGGCAAAGCCCCGCTCAAAGAGCGGGACTTGCAAGTTTACTGGACAGCAATAACAAAATAATTATTGTTGTCCGGGGAAAATAAGTGTAATCTTTCAAACCTCTTGTAAATGCAGGTGATTTGAAAGGATCCTATGCGAGGGGGCTTACGCATACCCCGAAGGGGTTACACAACCCAGCCAGGGGCAACGCCCCTGGTCGCAAGAACAACAGCCATGCACGCCCCAACGGGGCATAACGTCCAATGTCTCTTGTTGTTGTGCCCCGTTGGGGCGGCCAAAGTACGTTGGCAATATACCAGGGGCGATGCCCCTGGCTGGGTTGTATAACCCCTTCGGGGTACAGGCTAAACTTTTTAGCGGACAGCAATAACAAAATAATAAAGGAGAAAGGGCGGCTCGCTCGAAATGTTGAGTGAGCCGCCCTTCCTTCTTAAGGTGCAGTGCCGGACGCTGGTCACGAGAATAAGCGTGCAAACTGCTGCGGGGGCATCGTGATGATGATGCGGCGCCCGTCGGCGGTGTAGCCGGGGAGGGCGGTGGCGAAGAGTTCGTCTGTGAGGTGTGCCATGTCTTCGCGGGAGAGGATTTCTCCCTGCGGCATGGCGGCCTTGCGTGCCATGGCGGTGGCTATGATGTGGTGGACGGCGTCGTCGGCGGTGGCTGAGGATGAGGCGTCGGCGGTGAGGCTGGCGGCGTGGGCCTCGTCGATGATGCTTTGGAGCAGGAGTACGGGGTCGAGGCCTTCGGTGCCGGTGGGGATGCCGAGGATGGAGTAGCTGCCGCTGCCGAGGCAGGAGAGGTTGAAGCCGAGGCGCGCGAGGTCGTCGGCTATGTGGTCGAGGGTGTCGGCCAGGGGAGCGGAGAGTTCTATAATCTGGGGAAAGAGGAGGCCCTGGGTGGCGGAGTGGCCTTCGCTGAGGAGCCGGCGGTACTTGTCGTAGAGTATGCGCTCGGAGGCGCGGTGCTGGTCGATGACGAGGAGGCCTTGCGCTGCCGGGGTGATGATGTATTGTCCTTGGAACTGGAGGAAGTCTTCGGTGGTGCGCGTCCATGTCTCGCCGGGCTCCTGGGGGAGGGTGTCGAAGAGGG
>JAZRYH010000078.1:0-14568 GCA_045600685.1 Alloprevotella sp.
AAAAGGGAACGGGGGATGAAGAAAAGGGGAAAATATATAGTGAAACTCCTAAAGAGGGAAGATGGGAGGGAGGGGTGGGAAACCATGTGCAAAAGTACAAAATTTCGTTGAAATGACCAAATTTTTTTGCACAAATTTTCAGCACTTTTTTTTAGAAGAGGGTCTCAGCGCACCACCATTCACTTCTATGCGCAAAAAGCAACCTCCGACATACGTTTTCAGTACAAAATAAAGGTTTGTAACGAAAAAAAATGCAAAATATTTTGTACAACACATAAAAAATCGTACCTTTGCACCGGTTTTCCTAATTAGGAGCCATCAGTCAAGTATTACTAACCCCTTAAAATCACTGCCTATCGGTTCACTCTACGCTTAATATAAATCATTAAGTTACAATGAACGACATCAAGAAACTGGCCGACGAAAAGTTGGTCAAAATGTACGCAGAAGGAAGCGACTGCGCTTTTGACGTTTTACTTGACCGATACAAAGATAGGCTCTTCTCCTACATTCAGTTCCTCATCCACGACGAAGACCGTGCAAACGACGTCTTCCAGGAGACCTTTGTCAAAGTAATAATGGCCATACGCCAGGGCCGCTACACTGAGAGCGGAAAATTCTACGGCTGGCTCACGCGCATTGCGCACAATATCGTATTAGATGAGTACCGCGACGCCATGAATATGCCCACCACCTCCGACGAAGATACGGAAGGGGCTCTCTTCAACGACATTCAGCTCGCCACCAACAGCCGTGAGTCTGAAATGATCAACGAACAGCTCCTCGAAGAGGTCAAAGGCCTTATGGAGCGCCTGCCTGAAGAGCAGCGCCGCGTCGTATTCATGCGCATATATCAGGACCTCTCGTTCAAGGAAATCGCAGACGAGACGGGCGTACCCCTCAACACGGCCCTGGGTCGCATGCACTACGCTCTCATCAACATGCGCCGCATGGCAAACGACAGCAACATCTTCGTGGATTAAACTGCCATCCTCCCCCGCCCTGCGACAACGGAAAAATATGCCCCGGAAGTCTTCAACGGACTTCCGGGGCTTACTGTTTCCCTGTAGGGATAGGTGTCTAAAGATTGGCTTGTTTTGTACGTAGGAGGGTGATTTAGCAATTTCCTTCCACTTCCTGCAAATCTACGTCCTCGCCATTGGGCCGGACAAACCGATATTGGAGGAAAGGCAACTGCTGATTGGGGATTACACGCAGGCCCCAGCTGTAGTGCATCTGCCAGCGGCGCTTCAGGCTCCACAATCCTTTCGTCACATAAGCGTACACGAAAGGATGAACCTGCAATGTCACGCGGCGCTCACCCATCCCCTTGACGACCTGCTCGATTTTATTCTCCAAAGTGTCGGTAAAGAGAAGCGCACTCTTGATTACGCCCGTGCCGTGGCAGGTGGGGCAACTTTCCTCCACCTTCACTTCCATGGCAGGCCGCACACGCTGGCGCGTAATCTGCATAAGGCCGAACTTCGAGAGGGGCAGAATGGTGTGCTTGGCCCTGTCGCGCTGCATATTCTCGCACATGCGCTCATAAAGCGCCTGCCGGTGCTCCGGCTCTGCCATATCGATGAAGTCAACCACGATTATGCCGCCCATATCGCGCAGTCGCAACTGACGGGCCAGCTCATCGGCCGAAGCGAGGTTCACATCCAGCGCATTGAGTTCCTGCTCCTCGTTCTTCTTGGAGCGATTGCCGGAGTTTATATCCACCACGTGCATGGCCTCCGTGCTCTCAATATACATATACGCCCCGTGCTGATAGCTCACAATGCGACCGAACGAACCGGCTATCTGGCGCGTCACATTGAAGTTGTCAAAAATAGGAAGTTGACCCGTGTAATGCTTCACACGGCTCCTGCAGTCGGGAGCTATCAGCCCCACGTAGTCGGAAATCTCCCTATAAATCTCAGCATCGTTCACATAGATGCTCTCAAAACTGGGATTGAAAATATCACGAATGAGACCGACCGCACGGCTCGTCTCTTCATATACAAGGGTGGGCTTTTCCGATGCAGCAGACTGCACAGCCTTCTGCATCGTGTGCTCCCAACGCTGATACAATACGTTTATTTCCCGCTCGAGTTCCGCAGCCGTGCATCCTTCTGCCACCGTGCGGATGATGATGCCCACGTTCTTAGGCTTCAAGCCTTGCACGATTTGTTTCAGGCGGGCTCTCTCGGAGCGGTTGACAATCTTCGTGCTGACGTTCACCTTATCGTTGAACGGCATAAGGACGAGGAATCTTCCGGCAAAGCTTATCTCACACGTTAAGCGGGGGCCTTTCGTCGAGATAGGCTCCTTGACAATTTGCACGAGCATCTGCTGCTGTGCCTTGAGGACATTTTGGATATAGCCCTCCTTGCCACATTCGTCTTCACTCCGCGGCACCTGCTGCAAAGCCTGGTACCGCCGTTTCGAAAGCGTGTGGGAATAATACTTTTCCATCCACGGCCAGTGCAGGCCGAGGTCCAAGTAATGCAGGAAGGCATCGCGCTCGCTTCCTACATTGACAAAACAAGCGTTAAGCCCCGGCATGATTTTCTTCACACGGGCCAGATAGATGTTTCCCACGGCAAAATGAACCATGCGCCCTTCTTGCTGGAATTCAGCGAGGCGCTTGTCTTCCAGAAGGGCGATGGACACTTTGTCATGAGCCACATCTACAATGAGTTCGCTTGTCATAGTAGAATTTAGCTTAGAGGTCGGAGAGTTTACTTGCTCTTGTGACGATCCTTACGCAGACGTTTTTTGCGCTTGTGCGTCGACATCTTGTGACGCTTGTGCTTCTTACCGTTAGGCATAGTACTTAATAAATTATTTAGGGGATATACTTCTATTTACTTGGAATGAACTTATTGCGCTGTCTTTATTTCACGCGGCTGGAGAAGCTCTTGGAAGGCTTGAAGGCAGGAATATTGTGCTCAGGTATCACAATGGTGATGTTCTTGCTGATATTGCGGGCGGTCTTCTCGGCACGCTTTTTCAGGATGAAGCTACCAAAGCCACGAAGATAGACATTTTCGCCAGCAATCATGTGATCCTTAACAGTGCCCATGAATGCCTCTACGACAGAAAGGACAGTTGTGCTTTCAATACCTGTTTCTTTCGTAATTTCCTTTACGATTTCTGCTTTTGTCATTGTATTAAAGTTTTGATTATTTAGATTTAGCGGATGCAAAAGTACAAAAAAATCTTGGAACAAAGGTCTTTTTCCGTGTTTTTTTTCTATTTCACAGGAATTTTATCAATTCTACGCTGATGTCTGCCACCTTCAAAGGGCGTTGAGAGGTATTCCTTCATTATTTCGCGGGCTTCGTCGGTGCTGATAAAGCGTCCGGGCATGACAAGGACGTTGGCGTCGTTGTGCTGTCGGGCGAGGCGAGCAATTTCGGGGCGCCAGACGAGAGCAGCGCGGATGTGCTGATGCTTATTAAGGGCTATCGAGATGCCTTCGCCGCTGCCGCAGATGGCAATGCCGCGCTGACACTCGCCACGCGCCATTCCCTCGGCAAGGGCGTGGGCATAATCGGGATAGTCACAGCTTTCCTCGCTGTGGCAGCCGTAATCCTTATATTCTTCACCTATGCTGGCGAGATATTCCTTTACGTAAGTTTTGAGCGCGTACCCTGCGTGGTCGCTTGCTATTCCTATCATTTCCTTTTTTCTTGTTTTTTATTTGTTTTCCTGTGAATTTTGAACTCAGGCTCTCGGCTTTCAGGCCTGTGCCTTCAGGTATTTCTTTATTTCTTCGGCGATGTGTTCGGGGGTGAAGCCGAGTTTCTCGTCCAGTACCTTATAAGGGGCGCTGTAGCCGAACGATTCCATACCATAAATATAACCACGCGCGCCCGCGAGACCCTGGAGCGTGACGGGCAAACCGGCCGTGAGGCCGAAGATGCGGGCATCGCGCGGCAGGAGAGCGTTTTGGTATTCCTCGCTCTGTCTTCTGAACAGGCCTTCACTGGCACAGCTCACCACGCGGCTCTGTATGCCGTCGGCCTTCAGCAGTTCGGCGGCACCGACGAGGGTAGAGACTTCTGAGCCACTGCCCACGAGGATTACGTCGGGGGCTTCGCAGGCTATCACGGCGTAGGCTCCCTTCTCGGCATGGTACTCCGTGCCGGCGGGCATGTCGGTAAGGTTCTGGCGGGAGAGGATGAGAGCCGTGGGGGTGTCCATATTTTCCATGGCGAGGCGCCAGCATTGTGTCGTGGCGTGGACGTCGCAGGGGCGGAACACTCTCACGCTGTCCCGTCCGGCATGGTTGCGGAGTTTCTCCATCAGGCGTATCTGGGCTTCCTGCTCTACGGGTTCGTGGGTGGGGCCGTCTTCGCCCACACGGAAGGCGTCGTGTGACCAAACGAACTTCACGGGCACCTGCATCAGGGCGGCCATGCGGATGGCGGGCTTCATATAGTCGGAGAAGACGAAGAAGGTGCCCATAGCCGTGATTACGCCGCCGTGGAGCATCATGCCGATGCACACGCAGGCCATGGTGAGTTCGCTCACGCCGGCATGGAGGAAACCTCCGCCGAAGTCGTCGCGCGTTATTACGCCGGCCCCGCCTTTTATGAAGCCGTCGGTCTTGTCGGAGTTGCAGAGGTCGGCGCTGCTGACTATCATATTGGGCACGTGCTGGGCCAGCATCTGCAGGCAGGCCGACGAAGCGGCGCGTGTGGCCTGATTGGGTTTCTGCTCCAGCGTATCCCAGGGGAGTTCGGGCAGACGGCCGGCCCACCAGTCGGCGAGCTGTGCGGCCTTCTCTGGATGAGCTTCGGCCCAGGCCTGTTCCTCTGCACGATGAACCTTCACCTCGGCGCGCAGTCCCTCGGCGCGTGCGGCATAGAGTTCGGCCACTTCGGGCCAGACGTGGAAGGGATCATCGGGGTTGGCACCTAAATTCTTAATAGTGTTGACATAGGCGTCGCCTCCCAGCGGTGCGCCATGCGTAGCGCAGTTGCGCTCATAACTTGTGCCGTCGGCGCGGCGGGCACCCTTGCCCATCACGCAATGGCCGATGATGAGCGTGGGACGGCACGTCTCCTGGCGGGCCTCATCGAGGGCTGCGCGGATCTGCTCGCAGTCGTTGCCGTCGATTTCTATGACGTGCCAGTTCCATGAGCGGTATTTCTGCCCCGTATCCTCGCTGATGACGGATGCAGTCTCGGTGGAAAGCTGTATTTCGTTGGCATCGTAGAACATGATGAGGTTATCCAGCCCCAGGTGTCCGGCCAGACGGCCTGCGCCCTGCGATATTTCTTCCTGCACGCCGCCGTCGGAGATATAGGCATATACTTTCTCGCGCTGGAAGCCGGGATTTCCTGTGCGTGCATAGAGAGCCTTTGCAGCGATGGCCGCACCTACGGCATACACGTGTCCCTGGCCGAGCGGGCCACTGGTGTTTTCTATTCCGCGCGCCACGTTGCGCTCCGGATGACCGGGAGTGGGCGAGCCCCACTGGCGGAACTGCTGCAATTCATCCAGGGTGAAGCGTCCCGTCAGGGCGAGTTGCGAATAGAGCATCGGCGACATGTGGCCGGGGTCAAGGAAGAAGCGGTCGCGGCAGGGCCACGCGGCATCGTCGGGGTCGTTCACAAGGAATTCCGAGTAGAGCACGTTGATGAAATCGGCGCCGCCCATTGCGCCTCCGGGGTGGCCGCTCTTGGCGCGCTCCACCATGCTGGCGGCCAGCACGCGAATGTTGTCGGCTGCGCGATTGAGGAGTTGTGATGTGTGTGTCATTTTTATGGTATGTTGATGTAATTATTTATATTCGGGAAGTTGTGCAGTTAAACTAACACTTCACATAAACGGACATAACTGAGATTTTTCTGTCAAAATATTTTACATTTTCGGAGCGTTTTTTTAGCGTTTTTTTGGCCGTGGAGGCGAGCGCACGGAGTTTCGGACGGAAAAAACGCGATTTTTAAGACGTCGTTACATGGCTCATTTATAAACGTTTAACTCTGCGTGTATTTTTGCGGAGATACTTTTGGGCACGCTATACCCGCTTTCAGGTGCGAAAAAAGGCCGTCGGGAAATGATTTTTTTGCGATTTTTTTTGGAAGACGGCAGGCACGGGGGAAAACTATGCCCCTTTCCGTCGCGCCGATGTCCCTTTTAATCCGTCCAATGTCCCTTTTAATCTGTCCAATCTCTCTTTTAATTTCGCCGATGTCCCTTTTAGTTTTTCCGATGTCCCTTTTAGTTTTTGCTAATACAGGGTGTAGGGGAAAAAGGAGGGGAGTATGGAGGGAAGGAATGGGAAACGGGTGCGCTCAATCCGCCTATATTGGCATTTCAGTCTCGCTTCGCTGCGATTTCTTCTTTTTTCGTTTTGTCAAAATTTTTTACATTTTTGAAAAAACCGTTATGATCGTTATAACATCTCTGTCTTCGCTTTTCCCTTTACTGTTTTGTACCGATTTTATGCACTTGCCGGAGGCCCTCCGTTAACGATAATTTTTGCGAGGTTCAGGCTATGGCTTCATTTCTTATGGAGCCGTTCGAGGAGGGCCTTGTTGATGCGCTGCACGTTCTGGCGTCGCTGCCTGCGCCACTGCTGCATATATTCGCCAATCAGCATCAGTCCGTTTTCGTCGTGGCCTTTGGCATCGGGGTTGACCACTACCTTGAAGCTCTGGGGCACAATCTTCACGTTGATATCGGTGCCGGTGGTAAAGGGGTCGCCATCGCAATGCACGGGCCCCGAGCCGTTGCGTCGGATGGTGAGTTCGCTGGCGCGGAATGACTTCACGTGGGAATTGCTTTGCAGTTTTCCGTTGAAGAGTTGCACGGCAATGACGGGGGCTTGGAGGGTATTGAAGGGTTCTATGACGATGATGTCAAGCAGGCCGTCTTTCATCGAGGCCTGAGGGGCTATCATCGCGTTGTTGCCAAACTGTGTGGCATTGGCACAGGTGATAAGGAATGCCTTTTGGGAGAGTTCTTCTGTCTCGCCGTCGGAATTTATCGACGTAATCGTGTAGGTCTCCGGCTTATAGCGCAGGCCGTCGCTCAGAGACTTCTCTATATATGTAGAAAAGCCGCGTTTGCCTGCCTCGGCGAACTTCTGGGAGAGGAAAGCGTCGAAGCCCATGCCGCAAGTGCAGAAAAACGGAATGCCATTGATGCGGCCGTAGTCCAAGGTATGGATGCAGTCCTTGTTGATAAGTTCTATGGCGGCCTCCATCTCCATGGGAATCTGCAGGTGGCGGGCCAGTCCGTTTCCGCTGCCACAAGGAAGAATGGCAAGAGCCGTGTCGGTATGCACCAAGGCGCGCGCCACCTCGTTTACTGTGCCGTCGCCGCCTACGGCAACGACGATATCCACACCGCGACTGGCGGCACTGGCGGCTAATTCTTCGGCGTGGCCTGCATATTCCGTGAAAACGACCCGCGAATCAAAGCGCGCATGATCCAGGTGCTGACTGACGAGCGCCGTTACATCTTCACGCCTACCTTTTCCGGAGATAGGGTTGACTATAAACACTATCTGCTTCATCGTTAATCCTTTCCTTTTTTGTCAGTATCCTTTTGTTTTTGCCTGCGCCGCTTGAGTTTGTCCTCTATGCGGCCGAAGTCACGCTGGAGCATGACGCCGATGCCTTGCGTCGTGAGGGCGGACTTTGTGAAGTAGCGGTCGTTGGTCTCGCTATAGGCTTTAAGGCGTACGTTGCCGTTCTTCGTCAGGAGGTATTGTATGTCAAAGTCGCCGATAAAGTTGGTATTTGTGGCCAGAGTCGCCTTGTCGCGATAGCCAAACTGCCCGTTGAGCAAGAGACGGTTGTTAAAGAGTCGGCCACTGAGCAAAGCCTCCACCTCCATATCGTTCCAGCCCTGCTGACCCGTAGCAAAGTTGGCGCCCAGGCTCCAGTTATTGGTCTGAAGGGCGTTGTTGATTATCTCGTTCAGCTGACTGCTGAGCGTGTTGCTGATGAAAGAATTGACCGAATTGGTGGCCAGTTGGTTAAGGCCGTTTTCGCTCTGCGAGGCAGCGTCGTACGTATAGAAGCGTCCTACGCCCAGCAGATAGATAATCTGCATATTCATATCCTCCTCCGTGGCAATGAGCTTGCGCACCATCTGTTTTTCGTCCTCATTCACATTAGGCAGGTCGAGGTCGAAACTTATTTCGGGCGCTCCCGCCTTGCCGCGGATGTTAAGCAGACAATTGACGCGCACATTGTTGTCGGAGAAACTTGTACCAGCATTAAGGTCGGCCAGAGAAGCAGAGTTCACTGTGTATATGGCCTGCACGTCAAGGTTGGCCTCCATCGGGTTGCCGGCAAACACCACCTCGCCGCCGGGCTTCAACTGGAAATTCTTGCGGATGAGGTCCTGAATGCTGAAGCGGTACTCTCCGTGATCCACGAGGCAGTTGCCGTACATTCGGAAGTCGCCCTTGTTATACCACGTGGCCATCACGTTGCCACGGCCGTAGAGATTGATTACGTCGCCACACTTCTCGTCCATCACGATATGGAGGGCGGCATCAGGCGTAACGTTGATGTTGAAGTTGAGATAGATGTCCATCTTGGGCGCTTCGGGCAGGGGTTCGGCTGCAAGGGTGTCACTGACCTGTGCTGCCGGAATATTTTCCTTGCGTTTACTGCCAAAGCGCACGTATTGCCCGTTCGTCACCGTCTCTGGCGTGTCGTTGATGAACGTAAAGTCGGTGCCCTGAGTTGGAGTAAGGCTGATGTCTGCCTGCAGGCGGCCAGGCTTTCCGTCAAGCACGACGTGGCCATTGCCGCGGGCCGTAGAGAAGAAGTTCCAGTCGATTTGCTGCGGCATGTCGTACACAAAGGCATTGTTCACGTCGGCTTCGAAATGATACCTCATGTCTTTGAGATGGTCGTGGCGGAGTTGGCCTTCCACAAATCCCGTGCCCTCATGGCCATCGTTGAAGTGGCCGTCACTGAAAGCGATGAGGCCTGGCGAGAAGTCGGCCTTCGCTGACGTAATGTTATAGCGGACTCGCGTCACAGGGATGGTAAGCGCGGCGTCAGCCACTACCGAACCGCTGAAGTCCAATTTCTTTAGCCCGCCATATAGGTTTATGTTTCCCGTGGCGCGACCTTCTATATCCTCAAGGATACCGTCAACGAAGCGATTGAGGAATCCTATCGGCGTTCGGTCGGCTTGGAACTTCAGGTTGAGTTCTTTGTCGCCCAGATTCACGTAGCCTTGTGCCAGTGTGCTGCCCTCTCCCTCCTCGATGATGCGTGCATTGAGGTTAAGGAGCTTCTTGTCAGCCTCGAAGGAGCCCAGCACGGCGGCCCTGCCCATGTTTGTATTGTTAAAGAGGAAACGCGGCACCACGACGTCGAAGTCAACCAGCGGCTTTCCCTCATGCATCTTCACCACGGCCAGACCGTCAGCCCTACCTCCGAAGTCAACGGCATGGAAATTCACGAGGTCCATAATGTACTCTATGTCTATTCCCTTCAGATGGGCCACGATGCTGTCGCTTTCCTGTTTAGAGTAGCAGCCGTCTATTCTCGCGTGCTGTTTTTCGCCTTGGCTCACCTCGCAGTTGCTCACGTCCAGACGACTATTGGCGTAATGCAGTTCGCCTCCCGTGACGTGCCAAAGCGTATCGTTCACCACGAAGTCCGTAGGCCGCAACCTCATATCTACGGTTTGTTTTCCGTTAGCCATCTGGCCGAACTCCGTGAACAGGCTCACCTCTCCGTAATACTGTTGCTCCGTGGGTTCCTGCCAATTCAGGTTTGTCAGCAGCCCGCCCTCCTCTATCACTGTCCGGAGGTTCAGATTCACATTCTTTTTCCCCGACGCTTTGTTCGCCTGTAACAGTGCTTCGCCCCCGTTGGGATTGCATGCAGCAAAGAGGCGTACTTTTTCCAGGTTATTGCCTTTGACGGTGAGCCGCGGGGCGTCCACTTGCAGCAGGGCCCGCTCAGCCGTGCCGTCTATGTAGCCCTCCAGATTCATAGGGGCGTTCACCTCCACGGGGATTTTCAACAGCGACTGCAGCAGGCGGCCGTCCGTCACGTTGAGGGCGAACGACCATCTCCCGTCGGCGTTACCCGAGGCACGGGGCACGACAAGCGATGGCACATGTTTGTTCACGATTCCGAGGGCTGCGCTCTTTAATGCGGCAAAGTCCAGCGACCCGTTCCATACTCCTTGCACGAAATCGCTGTTTAGCCTTACGTTGACCTCTTGTCCTTTTGTCACGTCACTCTCTACGCTGAGGTTTCCGATATGCTGCACGGTCAACGTGTCATCCACGTAGGCCGCCACGTCCATGTCCGCCAGTTCAATGCGGCCCACGGGTGTTTTTCCCAGCACATTCTCTATCCGGGCGTTGACGGTGCCGCTCACGCTCTTGATATTTTTAGGCAGGAAGGCACTCCAGTTTTGTATTGCCGCCGTCACCTCGGCGCGTTTCAGGCCTACGTCGCCTCTGGCGTTCATCGCGAGGTTCATTGTCGGGTCGGCGGACTGTATATGTACGTTATACTCTTCTCCTGCCAGTCTTCCCTTGGCCAAAATGCCCGCATAGTTATGGCCGCGCCACATCAAGCGTCCCACTTCCAGCGTGCCGGCCACGTTCTTGCCGTCGGTCGTGCCGCTACCGTCGAACACGAAGTCAATAGCGTCGGGCACGTTCTTCCCAGGCAGCGCTTCCGCCAGTTGTATGCCGTTGCCGGTTATCTTTCCCGTTAGGCGCTGGCCGTTTTTGCTTATCTGGCCGTTGGCATTGCCCATCTCCGTCGCCATGTCGAAGGTGGCGTCGGCCTGTCCTCTCGATTTACTGTCCAGCGTGCCGGTCAACGTCGTTTTTCCCATGGCCAGCACGGCGGCAGGCAGGCTCTTGCCTGTCAGTGCGCCGTAGAGTTTCTCCACAAAGGGCATGTCGGCCGCCAGATGGCTCACGTTGCAACGGCCGCCCACGAACGAGGCGCCCTCAAAGCGGGCGTCGCCGCTGGCCTCAAGGATTATTTCGCCCTGATTGGCGTTTATCTTCGCATCCCTCACCCTCAAGTGTCGGTCAGCCATCTCTGCCTCGAACGCAACGTCTGCCTCCACCCCGCTTTCGGCCAAATTTCTGAGCATTCCTCCCGAGGCCAATCCCGCCAAGTCGTTTCCGCTCACGTGGCCGTCAACTTGGAAAGGTTTCACCTCTGCGCTCCGCATCAGGTTTTCCATATTTAGCGGCCCGCCTGCGTAATGTGCCGTCAGGCGGGGCACCTTCACATAGGAATTCGGCAGACGCACCTCCACGTCTTTCAGCACGCCGCCTTTCTTGCCGGCCTCCAGGCTCAGCGTGAGGTGTTTCACGTCAAGGCCTCGCCCTTCTTTCATCGCGCAGTTCCTTATGCGCAGCGACAGGCTGTCATTCGTCAGGTGGCGCAGCTGTACGTTGAGGTCTATATTCCTCAGGTCTATGGCGCTTTCGGGCTTCATGACATCGGTATAGGCCACGTTGCAACGCCTCATCAGCACGACGCCCGCCGAGAGGTCTAGGTGTGTGGGTGTTGTGTCGTTGGGGTTGCTGAAGGCATCAATCAGATATTGGATATTGAGTTTTCCGTCGGCCTTTCGCCGCAGCGTCACGTCAGTGTCGAGCAGCGCCACACTGCGCAACTGCACGCGATGCTCCCACATCAGGGGCCAGAGGTCCATCTTCGCACTTATATATTCGCCCTTCAGCACTTCTTTATGCTCGGGGTCTTCCAGGCTCACGCCATGCAGCGTCACTTGGTTGAAGAGGCCTATCTCTGCGCGCTCCACGCCTACCTTTGCCCCCACCATGCCGCTGAGCCGCTCGCTTATCAGGCCCGCAACCCACCGCTGCCCCATCCCTGTATTTCCCAGGATGAGCAGTATGAGGTAGAGGGCCAGTGCCACTCCCACCACGACGCGCAATATGTTGTCAAGCCTCTTCACTTTTTTCTTCAGTCGTTTTCCCGTCCGTCGTTCAACCTTCAGTCCCTACTACGGCCGTTTCAGTGTGCGTTCGCCGAGCATGCGCCCCACTTCGCGCTTGATGGCGGAGAGGTCGCGGTATTCTTCCATGAGCCGCGTCAGGGCCGCGGCATCGCTCATCACTTCGGGCTGGCGCAGGCGCTGCTGCACTTCGCGCACCTGCTCAGATATGATGTGGTACTTCAGTTCATACACCAGCCGCGGCACGATTTCCACGAGCCGCTGCTCATCGGGAATGAGTTGCTTGCGTTGTTTTTCCGACAGCGTGTACTTGTCGTTCATCGCCACGTCGGCCATCATGGCCACCTGTTCGTCTTCGCTCATGATGAAGCGACCCGTCCATGCCGCACTGTCGAGCGCTTCCTCGCCGTGTTGCATCTGCCGCGCCATTTCCAGCACGCGGCGGCAGAGGGGGTGCTGCAGGGCGATGCCGTCCATTTCCAGTTCTTCCGTAATGTAGTCCGTGACGTTGACGTCCGCCTCCTCGCCGTAGAAGCGGAAATTCAGCCCTCCCCATTTGATAAGGGCGAAGGTCAGATTGCGCTCCTCCACGAGCATTTTCTCCTTCTTCACGCCACTGTCCTGCTCCTGTGCATCCCTTTCGTCCACGGGCTCTCCCCCACCCTGCGTTGCATCCGCAGCGGGGACCACCGGCTGCCCCGCAGGACGGCTGGCGGGCACGATGCTCTTGGCCCGGCGGTCGGCCACAGCTTTTACGATGACGCTTTCGGCCATCTTCATTTGCTCGGCACACTCATGCGCGTAGGTCTGACGCAGTATGTCGTTGGGGATGACGGCTATGCTCTGCACGATGTCATTCACCACTTCGGCCTTCTTCACCGGGTCACCCTTGCAGTCCTTCATCAGGATTTCCGTCTTGAAGCGTATGAAGTCCACCTCGTGGTCGGCAATGTACTGGCGGAACTCCTCGGCCCTGTGGCTGCGGGCGAAGGAGTCTGGGTCCTCACCGTCGGGCAGCAGCAGCACCTTTATATTAAGGCCCTGCGCCAGAAGCATGTCGGTACCGCGGAGAGCGGCGTGGATGCCGGCTTCGTCGCCGTCGTATATCATCGTCACGTTGCTGGTGAAGCGGTGGACGAGGGCAATTTGTCCCTCCGTCAGCGCCGTGCCGCTGGAGGCCACCACGTTCTCCACGCCGCTCTGGTGCATACTGATGACGTCGGTGTAGCCTTCCACCAGATAGCAGCAATTTTGCTTGGCAATGCTTTGCTTAGCCTGGAAGAGGCCGTAGAGTTCGCGGCTCTTGGAATATATCGTGCTCTCCGGCGAGTTCACATACTTCTGACTGACGCCCTTCGTGGCCTTCGCCAGCACACGGCCGCCGAAGCCCACCACGCGGCCGCTCACCGTGTGGATAGGAAAGATGACGCGCCCGCGGAAACGGTCGGTCAGGCCGCCGCGGTCGTTCTTGAAACTGATGCCCGTGCCCTGCCGGCTCTCGGCATCGTTCACCAAAAGGGTTTGGTCGTAGCCGGCCTTCAGGGCAGCCTGCGACATGGCGTCACGGCGGTCGGGGCAGAAGCCCAGATGGAACTTCCTGATGGTATCATCCCTGAAACCTCGCTCACGGAAATAGGTCATACCCACGGCCACGCCGTCGGGGTCCTCATGAAGCATGCGCTCAAACCAGCCGCACGCCCATTCGTTCACCACAAAGAGCGATTCCCGCTCCTTCGACCGCTCGCGCTGCTCATCAGTCTTGCCGCTCTCCTCCACTTCTATGCCATACTTGTTGGCCAAGTAGCGGATGGCTTCGGGCCACGACATTTGCTCATGCATCTGCACGAACTTCACGACGTTACCTCCCGCTCCGCACGCAAAGCACTTGCAGAGTTGTTTTGCCGGCGTCACGATGAACGAAGGCGTGCGGTCCTCGTGGAACGGGCACAGCCCTTTATACGAAGCCCCCGCCTTACGGAGGGCCACGAAGTCCTTCACCACATCAACGATGTCGGCAGCCGCGAGCACGCGGTCTATGGTACTTTGTTCAATCATAGTTTATGCGTGTGCAAAATTACAAAAAAAAGCGCGGAGCACAAAGGGAAAACGCGCTTTTTTACTACGTAAAACCCTAAAATGTGTTGACACGCGAAAAAAATGCCATTCCGCAATATGGCGTTACACTTTTTCCGCCACATTTTTAACAGACATTTTTCTGCCCACATAGCCCTAAAGCCCGATTTATTTTGTAAAAAAAAGCCATACACTTTTTGTCAAGATATTTTCACCTTTTACCCTCAAAATTTGGCCGTATTTTCAAAAAAAAAATTCGCGTTTACTTCTGTGCGATTCTGAGAGGGTTTGCTATATTACTGATTCTCTTGCGTTTAACGCAAGGGTGGATAAAAACGCCTCCCTAAAAGGCCTCCTAATCCCCCTCTTAGCCTGATTTCCATACACGATTTTGTCCCAATTTGCAGCCCTCCCCCCTCGGGGGAGCGGGGAGGGGGTCCCCCCTAAAGCCCTTTTAGTCGCAACTAATGCCCTTTTAGTTGAAATTATCTCCCTTTTAATTTGAACAATCGCCCTTTCATTTTTTCCGATGTCCCTTTTAGTTTTTGCTAAAATAGGGTA
>JAZRYH010000079.1:0-9887 GCA_045600685.1 Alloprevotella sp.
ACCGTGCACGCCCCAGCGGGGCATAACAGCAAGGTTCTGTGGTTGTTGTGCCCCGCTGGGGCGGATATGGTACTACGCCACCACCAGGGGCGATGCCCCTGGCTGGATTGTTTAACCCCTTCGGGGTATGCGTAAGCCCCCCTCGCATAGGAACCTCCCAAACCTCCTATATTTACAAGGGCTACGAAAGATTACTTTCTTTTTCCCCGGACAACAATAATTTCTTTTAATTTCTTTCCGTTGGCAAGGCATCGTGCCTTGCGCCCCTTTTTGCGGCTATTGCATGAAAGGCTGAATTATTTTGAAACAGAACAACGCACCGTTTTGTCAAAATTTTTTACATTTTTACCCCTCAAAAACGTGCCGTATTTTCAAAAAAAAATTTTCCGTTTACTTCTGCGCGATTCTACGCGGAGTTGCTATGTTGCTGATACTCTTACATATAACACTTACAAGACGTAAAACGTTCCCCCAAGCCCCCCTCAATCCCCCCTTTGGGGGGACTTTCAGCGCGCGTTGAGGACCCTTGTTGTGCCCTCCCCCCTCGGGGGAGCGGGGAGGGGGGCGTCACCGATGTCCCTTTTAATTGAAATTATCTCCCTTTTAGTTGAAATTATCTCCCTTTTAATTTGACCAATGTCCCATTCATTTTTTCCGATGTCCCTTTTAGTTTTTCCTAAAATAGGGTATCGGAAAAAATGAAATAGAGTATCGGAAAAAATGGATTAAACCTTGAAAAAAAACGGTACTGTTTTCGTTTTTCGGAAAACGGGCGTTTTTCGGCGGAATGCGGGTTTAGGCCGTCGCGAGCCTCGAAAACGGCCCAAAATCTATGCAAAAATTACATCTGCTTTTACTCTTTTTTTCGTGAAAAGGAAAAAAGACGAAAGCCGCATTTACTTACCATGTGAAACAAAGGAAGAAAATTTACTCTAAAAGCGGGATTAAACTTAAAAAAAATAAAGCCCCGACACGCAGGGTGAAGGGGCTTTAAGATATAAGTGCGCTTGTTGATTTCTTGTGCGGGGGTGGGGTGGGGGCGAGCCGTTATCTGTCGGACTCATAGGAGAGTTCGTAGAAACAGGGGTAGGTGTTGCTGTTGGCGTCAGCCTGTCCTTCGGTGCTGGGCACGATGACGCGCACCTTGGCTATCTCGCTGTCGGGATAGACGTAGCGTCCGAGGCATACGTAGTAGAGCGGGTAGAGCCAACCGTTAGGTACGGCGGTGCTGCCGTAGTACTGGCTGAGCACGCCACTGACGAAAGTGCCGGTGAGTGTGCCGGAGTTGTTGGTGACGCTCATGATGTCGGGCATTTGTGCAAATTGGGGACTGAGCACATTGGAACTCTGTATGCTGTCGCCTCCGATGTTGTATTCTATGTAGCGCACGAAGATGCGTCGCGTGGTGCCGGGCGCCAGGGTGTCGCCGCGAAGGGGTTGGGTGTGTCCTTCTTCGTCGGTGATGGTGCGCCCCATGTCGCCTGTGCCGCGGCGTACGACCTGAAGATATACCTCATGGTCGGAGAGGTAGATGTATTCGTTGCGCTTGAGGTCGCAGATGTGGCCGGCAGCGTTGTATTGTGCCTCGGTGATGGTGGTGATGGGGGCCACATAGAGGAGTGTGTCGCCGCTGGCTTGGTCGCGCACGAGGCATCCGTTCTTGATGAAGGATTCTATCTGGTTTTTCTCGCGCTCGCGGAGTTCTGCGTATGTGAGGTCGTCGTCGCAGGCCGTGAGGACTGTGGCTGCAAGGGCGATGATGTAGAGTACTTTCTTCATGTGGTGAGGCCCCTGCCCGTTGTGGCAGGGTGGACTGTTTTATACGTGGAGGAATGGTCGGGGGCTACTTCTTTGCCGTTTTCTTATAGCGCTTGTTGAGTCCGCTGACGACGTCGTTCGTGATGTCGAGCTGGGGCTGGGCGTAGAGGACGTTGTCTCCGCTCTTGGAGAGGATGAGCGCGTAGCGGCCGTCCTTGTTGTATTCCTTGAGGAAGCTCTGCAGGCTGTCGCGAAGGGACTTGCCAGCGGCTTCTTCCTCCTTGGCGTATTTCTCGGTGAGTTCGGCAGAGAGCTTTTCAAGCTTTTGCTGCTCGCCCATGAGCTTGTTCTGCTCGGCTTGGGCGGCTTCCTGTGAGGTGTACTGGCCGGTCTGGATTTTTTTCTGGAAAGAGGCGGCGGCATTCTCGAGTGCACTTTCCTTGGCGGCCAATTGCTGCTGGTAGCCCTTGTAGTGCTGTTCGAGGAGGGCGCGGCTTTCCTTGCAGAACTCGTATTGTGACATTACGGAGTCGATTTCCACGTAGGCGATGAGGCCTTTGGCTTCGGGCTCGGCAGCTTTGTTGAGGCCGGCGGCGGGGGAGTTGGCGTTTTCCTTCTTTGAGCAGGCTGTCAGGGCGAGGGCGGCCATGAGGAACAGGAGAGTTTTTTTCATAATACTTTTGATGTGATGGATATTTTACGTGTTATTTTTTTTTGTTCTTGTCGTAGGGGCAGTCTTGGCTCTCGCTTCGCGGTCCTGACTTTGGACGCACCCCACGCCGCGCCGGCGCAATTCCCTGTTGGCACTGACGTGCTGCCCGACGTGCCCGTTGTGGCCGAGAGCATAGGCCAGGAGAAGGATTACGGCAAGGGCAACAAAGGCAAGAGTGAGGAGGAAGAGTTTCATTGCGAGCGCAAAATTAGCAAAATATAATGATAACAAGTGTGAAAAGCGCCGTAAAAATAGTTAAAAGGGCATTTTTTTATTGCTTATATAATAAATAATGTGTACTTTTGCATGCAAAATCTATCATGGACGGAATATAAACGTATAAAAAAACAGAGATATGAAAAGATTAATGACCACACTGTCAGTGTTAGCACTGCTTGCCGCTCCTATGACGGCACAGGACGATGTCTATTTCGTTCCGAAGAAAAAGAAGACCACAACAGAGGTCGCTCGCACGAACCAGTACACCAGCACTTACGACGCCAGCGCGTACAATTCCGACACTTCTCTGGAAGGTGAGGACTGGTATGTGGGTCGCAACAGCGGCGTGGACGTTGATGCCTACAACCTGCGCACCGACGTTTACGACTCCACGGCAGTGGATACGACCATGTATTATTCCTATCGGCAACCCGTTGAGGAGGAAGCTTATGAACCTGCTCCCACAGACCTGCTGGTGCGCTTCCACGGCTACTATGATCCCTGGTACTACAGCGATCTGGCGTGGAGCTATGGCTACGGTATGCCTTGGGACTGGTATTATGATCCCTGGTACTACGGCGCCTGGGGCCGCCACGGCTGGTATTATTCCTACAGCTGGGCCCGTCCCTATTATGGCTACTACGGCTATTGGGGCCGCCCCTACTATTATCACAACTATTGGGGATGGAACAATTGGGGCTGGCATGGCTACCACCACAACTATGTTCACTTCAACCCTGACGGCTCCCGCGGCTATCAGAACCGTGGCGGTTATCGCGGCGGCACACGCTCCACGGCCTCTCGCGGCGGCACCGGCGGCAATGCCGGCGTCAACGGCAACCGCTTAGGTGCATCGGGCGTAAGTAGTCCAGTGCAGCGCGGAGGCTATGTGGGCGGCAATCGCTCAGCGGTAGGCACCACGTCGCGCGTCGGTACGCGCAGCACGACTACAAGCGGCGTCAGCACGAGCCCTCGCAGCACTTCGCGCACCTCCACCAGCAAGGCAACGACCTCCTCGTCGCGCAGCAGCAACAGCATCAGCACCAGTTCGTCCACGCGCAGTACTTCCAGCAGCTACAGCGGTGGCTCACGCATCAGTAGCGGTTATAGCGGCGGCTCACGCTCCAGCAACGCCGGCAGCTTCAGCAGCGGCGGCTCGCGCTCCGGCGGCGGTTACAGCGGTGGCGGCGGAAGCCGTGGCGGCAGAAGATAAGCCACGCACTTTATGAGAAAATGTAAAAATCCTTTGTCTGAATAAATATATTACAGTAATGAGAAAATACTTTTTTGCACTTGCTTTTGTGGCCGCAGCCGGACTGCAGGCCCAGAATGTATATGAAATAGAGCGCGTCAGCAGTCTCGACCTTGACGGCACGGCCCGCTTTGTAGGTATGGGCGGCGCCATGAATGCCCTCGGTGCTGACCTCAGCACGATGAGCGGTAACCCCGGCGCCATCGGCCTCTACCGTCGCAGCGACTTTGCCCTGACGGCTTCCGTGCAGACACAGAAAGGCGCCCTGAGCTTCGGCCAGCAGAGCAAGACACGCGGCTCCTTCGATCAGGCCGGTATGGTGTATGCCTTCCAGACGGGCAGTGACAAGGTGCGCTTCGTGAACTTCGGCTTCAACTATCAGAAGACGCGCAACCTGAAGCAGTTTATCGGCACCGACGGATGGGTGTCGCTATTTAATCCTGAGACGGGAGAAAGCCCTTCGCAACTCTGGCGTCTAGGCGACCAGCTTGCCGGCGCTGCCGTGGGCTACCCCATAGTTGGCGCTGATGTGGACTTTCCCGACTATAACTCGCCCGTCAGCAACGGTGCCTATGATGCAGGTCTGCTTGAGGTTGTTGACGACGGCAACGGCAACGGCAAGGAAGTTCTCTTTCCTGCTAAGTCCGAAGCCTATCGTTATTTGCGTGCCAACTGGGGTCACGTCAATACCTACGACATCAACTTGGCCTTCAACATAAAGGATCGCGTATATTTCGGTGCAACGGCCGGTATCTATGAGGTGAGCACGGGCTCCCGCCTCTATTATGAGGAAATACTTCAGGCCGGCGCAGGAAACCAAAAGGAATATAGCTACGGCCTTTCCGAAGACACCCGTATGCACGGCACGGGCTTTGACATGAAGTTCGGTCTCGTGGTGCGCCCCGTTGAGGAAAATCCCTTCCGCTTCGGCATAGCCTTCCACACCCCCCGCATTCTCTCCCTTACGCAGAGCAAGTGGTGCCAGTTTGACACCGCCTCCCCCATCTACACCGACGAGGCTGTGTGCAAAGAGATTGCCACGGGCTCCTACGACTACAACATCCGCACTCCCTGGCGCCTGCAACTGAGCGCCGCCACCACCGTGAGCGACTGGCTTGCTCTCGACGCTGAGTATGAGCTGGCCAATTGCAGTAAGACGGCCGTGAAGTATCCTGACCATTACACATACGACGGCCCCTCTCTCATAGACAGCGAACTTGACCAGTTCATCGATACAGAGGTGGACTACTGCCTGCGTCCACAGCACACCGTGCGTCTCGGTGCTGAGGCCCGCTTTGCCGGTAATTTCTACGGCCGTATCGGCTATAACTTCGTGAGCTCCCCCTTCAAGAAGGACGCCTTCCTGAATCTGCCCCCGGCTGAGAGTAATGCAGACTTCACCTATACAGAGGTTGCTAATTCCACTTACAATGCCACCTCCACCGACTACGTGAACCTCGGCAACACCAACCGCCTCTCCCTCGGCCTTGGCTGGCACGGCAAGAATGTCTATTTCGACGCTGCCTACATCCTGCAGAACCAGGGTGCCGAGGCTTATATGTTCGATGAAATAGACCTCAAACCTTTTGAGATGGACATCGTGCGCCACAGCGCCCTGTTCACCTTCGGCGTGAAATTCTAATAGAAGGAATAGTATCACATTATGCGTCGCATAGAACTCCTTGCTCCTGCCCGCGACCTTGAAACGGGACGTCAGGCTATTCTTCATGGAGCAGACGCCGTGTATATCGGTGGCCCGGGGTTCGGCGCACGTCAGGCAGCCGGCAACTCCCTCGAGGACATAGCTGCACTTTGCGAATTTGCAAAGCCCTATGGCGTTCGCATCTATGTGACCGTCAATACTCTTATCTTTGAAGATGAACTGCGTGAGGTGGAGAGCCTCACGCAGTCTTTGTATCAGTGTGGCGTGAGTGCCCTCATCGTGCAGGACCTCGCGCTATTGCGCCTCGACTGCCCGTTGCCGCTCCACGCCAGCACGCAGATGGACAACCGCTCTCCCGAGAAGGCCCGCCTCCTCCAGCAACTCGGCTACGAGCAGATGGTGCTGGCCCGCGAACTCTCCCTTGACGAGATACGCGCCATCCATACCGCTGCCCCCGATATCACTCTTGAGGCTTTCGTCCACGGCGCCCTCTGCGTAAGTTACAGCGGCCGTTGCCAGGCCTCGCAGTATTGTTTTCAGCGCTCCGCCAACCGCGGCCAATGCGCACAGTTCTGCCGCCTCGCCTTCGACCTTGTCGATGCTGACGGCCGCATCCTGGAGCATGACCGCCACCTCCTCTCCCTGCGTGATATGAACCGCTCCGCCTCGCTCGAGGAAATGATAGACGCCGGCGTGAGCAGTTTCAAGATAGAGGGCCGTCTAAAGGACGTAGCCTACGTCAAGAACGTCACGGCATACTATCGCCGTGAACTCGACCGCATTCTCGCTCGCCGCTCCGACCTCCAGCGCAGTTCGCAGGGCGAGCACACTTTCCAGTTCTCGCCCAATCCCGAGCGCTCCTTCAACCGCCGTTTCACCGACTATTTCCTCCACGGCCGCCAGGGCGACGAGCATTGCATCTTCACCCCCAAGGCCGTAGGTGAGTCCATAGGAAAAGTGCAGACGACGGGCTCCGGCTGGATAGACGTCCGCCTTCTTCCTGGCGTCACCCTCGCCAATGGCGACGGCCTCTGCTTCTTCGATGCCGACCACCGCCTGCAAGGCTTCCGCGTCAACCGTGCCGAAGGTCCCCGCGTATTTCTCAACGGCCCTGTCCCCGCCAGTCTTGCTCCTGCCACGGCTCTCTTCCGCAATCAGGACGCCGCTCTCGACGCCCGCCTCGCCAAGCCCAGCGCCGAGCGCCGCATACCCCTTGACATCGTCCTCACCGATGACCTCCTTGAGCAGACCTACGAACTTGCTCGCACCCCACAGGATGAAAATATCCGTCGCCAGATGTCCCGCCTCGGCGACACTCCGTATTTTCTCCGCTCACTTGACATTCGCTTCTCCCAAAACTGGTTTATCCCCAGCAGCCATTTGGCAGCGTTGCGGCGTCGGTTTGTAGAGGAAAAGAGTAGGGAAGAAAATAGAGAAATGGCTGAAGTGAAAACGCAGTGCTGTGCTGTTCAATTCTCTCCAACTTTCTCTTCTACTATAGAAATGGGCGGAGGCCTCTCCAACAGTCTTGCCCGCGAAGTGGCCGCTGCCCTCGGCCTTTCCATGTCCACGGCCTGTGAGGTGGGTGCCAACGACGAGCCTCTCATGCGTTGCCGTTATTGTCTGCGCCACGCTTTAGGCCAATGTCCGAGAGAAACAGGCCATGTCCCAACTTGGCACGAGCCTCTCAGCCTTCGTCTCCCCGATGGCCGACGTTTTCCCCTCCAATTTGATTGTAAACGATGCGAAATGCTAGTATTACCCTCCTGATATCTCTCCTTTGTGCTGTGGCGTGCTTCGTGGCCTGCTCTGACGAGGAGCCCGTAGTGGTGGAGGGCGCCGATGTGGTATATACCGGCATGCTGCCCGTTGATTCTCTCTCGTTCAGCACACATCATCACTATTGGAAAGGCTACCGCTTCCACACCACCGACACACTCAGCCTTCTCTCTTCCGTACCCACGGGCCGCTGGCTCCCCGATACGTTGCAGGTGGCTCCCAAGTGTGAGTGCGTGGTGGCCGATATCGTCCGCGTGCCTACCGATTCGCCTGACAGCATCTGGTTCAAGATGGTGCTACTTTCCGATACCTGCCTCAGTCAGGGCTGGACAAGCGAGACCGACCTCCTCCACGCGGCTCGCCCCACGCATTTCGTGGCGCGCCTCCTCTCTTTCTGCGGCCCAATGGCCGACGTGCCTGGCGGTGACTACTCCGATGCGTGGCTCAACTTCTATTTCCACCCCACGGCCAACCCCTTCCTCCTTCCTTGGCCCATGGCATGTGTCGTTCTCTCCTTCTGGGCCTTACTCATCGTCATCCTCGCCATGTTCGACAAGTACCTCATCGAGCCACATCGCTATCGTTGTGGCCGCTGTGGTGTCCCCCTCCGTCATTTGGGAGAATGTCCTAAGTGCGGGGCGGTAAATAAGAGAGGCCACACTCTTTGTAAATAGAATGAAGCAACCTATACATTTTATTGAAACTTGCGAAACGCATGGCCTCCCCATTAAGGGAGAGGTGGCGCTTGCGCCAGAGGGGGTACTCCACTGCTGCTGTGCCCCCTGTTCTTCCGCTATTCTTGAATGGATGCTCAAGGGCGGCGTGCGGCCCGTGCTGTACTTCTGCAACCCCAACATCTACCCCTACGAGGAGTACCTCATCCGCAAGGACGAACTTACCCGCCATGCCCAGCGCCTCGGTCTGCGCATCATCGACGACGATTACGACCACGCCGCATGGCTCGCAGCCGTCAAGGGTCTTGAGAACGAGCCGGAGCGTGGAAACCGTTGTCTCCAGTGCTTCAAGTATCGTCTTCTTCGTGCAGCACGCATGACGCAGAAACTCGGCCTTCCCGAATTTACCACCACGCTTGCCTCCTCCCGTTGGAAGTCGCTTGACCAAATCAACGAGGCAGGCCTATGGGCCGCTGCCGAGGTGAACGCCAGCCTCCCCGAAGGTGCTTCTCCTGTCACCTTCAACACCCGTAATTGGCGCAAGGGTGGCCTTCAGGAACGCCGCAACCAGCTCCTGCGCGAGTACGGCTTCTATAATCAGCAGTATTGTGGCTGCGAATTTTCCATGCGCTCTTCCGAGAAAGCATAGGCCTTTACCTATCTACTTTTCATTGTCAAGGCCTTCATTGAAGGCTGAGCGAAAAATCCTTTATTCTCGCCTTTAGGACTCCAGTCCTCCCCCTTAGGACTCCAGTCCTCGCCCTTAGGATTGCAGTCCTCGCCCTTAGGATTGCAGTCCTAAGGGGGAAAACTGCGTAACCATCCCACATTCGCCGTATGTCCGTAAAATGCAAGCGGCACCTTCGCGTATAGTCACGAGGGTGCCGCTTGGATTGTAACCATCCCATTTTCGCCGTATTTTAGGAGTGCAAAGGTACGAATACCTCAGCACTCCTAAAATACGGCGAAAATGGGATGGTTACCTCTTTTTGCTTATAGTTGCTATACAAATCAGGAAAGAACCTCGCGCTTATCACCTTCACCGCGTTCCTTTCCGCCCTCGGTTTCACCGTCGGATAGCAAGAATCTCCTTGGTTTTCCGCTCGGCATCCCCTTGTAGGTGACGCTTTCACAAAGGCTTCTGCCGACTGAAAGAACCGATGGACCCGACCCTGCGGTTGAAGTATCTCCAACTTTTTTGCATCATGAAACCTTCTCTCAAGGAACTGACCGCCATCGTGCTCATCCTCTTCGGCATCATCCTCGCCTTCATTGCCCTTCTTCTTCCTCCACCCGGAGAAATCCACGACAGCGTCCTCTACATCTCCGCCCAAATCCTCATCTACTGCGGAAGTATCTTCGGCATCGATAGTTACATCTCGCAGAAAATCAAGAAAAATCACAACAATGACCAACGAGAATAAAAATAAGTGGAGCGTAATCATCAACATCGCCCTCACCACAATTTCAGCCATCCTCACAGCCCTCGGCTTCAACATCGGATAGCATTCGAGTTCCATTAAACAGTCAAGCCTCAACAGTTCCTTCTTGGTTCTGTTGAGGCTTTTTCGTTGGTAACAGAAATTTTTAGTGTCCGCTAAAAAGTTTAGCCTGTACCCCGAAGGGGTTACACAACCCAGCCAGGGGCATCGCCCCTGGTATATTGCCACCATACTTTGGCCGCCCCAACGGGTAGGGTGCTCAAAATTTGAGTCAAGAAATTGTTCTAGAAATCACGTTCTAAAGCATGATGCAATGGGCTTTTTTTAACACTTTTTCGAGCAAAATAGTTCTTTAAAAAATTGCATATCTCGCAGATTTTTAGTAACT
>JAZRYH010000080.1:0-10776 GCA_045600685.1 Alloprevotella sp.
AATTTTTTCCTTGGCGTCGTTAATCTCTTGGAATTTACGCTTGGCACTCTCCTTGACGTCGTCGCCGAGAGTGGCCACGCGGTCGGGGTGGTGCTTGAGGGCCATTTGCTTGTAGGCGCGGCGCACCTCGTCGTCCGTGGCTCAAGGGCTTCCTCCATTTTCTTCCAGTCTTCCGTTCCTCTGCCAATCTTTCCAGACTCAAGAAGGCGTTCAATGGTGGATTGAACTCTTTTTAGGTCCTTGATGCTTTCCGTGCTCATATTGTCAATGGCCCGCTCCACATCATCTGCAGTGCTGCCCATTCTCTTTAGGGCAGCGTTGTTGTTGGCAATAGTCTTGTTCAACTCGCGGAGCTTCTTTCCCTCCTCTTTATTCAATACGCCCTTGTTCTGGAGCTCGTCACGCTGCTTGGTGGCGTCTCTAAGGCTCTGTTCTATTTTTCTGATTTCCTCAATGGAGTTCTTTCCATTGACATCAAGGATAATTTCCCTTACTTCTGTTCCTGTAGGCATAAAAAAAAGTGTTATCTTTACGGTTGCAAAGATAACACTCTATGTGGTGTATTCAAATGACAAAATTACATTCCTCCGTCAAGTGCGGCCCAAGCACATGCGGCATCTTCGTCTGTCCATTCAACAGGCTTTCGATTCGCCTTCATTATTGCCTTCCTCTTCTTCTTTTCCTCTTCTTCCTTTTCGTTTTGCGCTTCCAGCTTTTCCATCCATCTTGCCACAGCGGGAACAAAAGGAATCCACATAAACGGAACCAAAATGGCAAAAGTAACGCCGATTGTTAAGAGTATTTGTGAGAGTATGTCTAAAATCAGAGTCATGGCTTCTTCATTTTTCTCGCCACAAAAATACACATTTCCCCCTTCCCCTCCAAACAAAAATCCATGCTTTCCAGCATATTTAGCATTTTTTAAGCATTTTTGCCCCTATTCCCCCTCATTTTCGTTGAGGCTTTTATCCCTGCAAAGGAAGGCTTGCAAGGTCAATCTGCTTTTTCCTGCAATCGCTTCTCTATTCTTCTTGTTCGGCAGGAAATGTTGGCTGCGGTCATCAGCACGGCCCAGAAGGCTACCGCCGCAAATACGGCTCCCGCTGCCGCGATAATGGCTTGCGGGAAACACATTTCCGTCTGCGATTCCCAGATGCCGAAGGCACACAACAGGCCACTGCCTATGCCGCCTGCCAGGCCGAGGTATGCCATTGCGATGAGCAACTTTTCAATGAAAGTCTTTTGTTCCATAGTTCTTTTGATTTTAAGAGGGGGATAATTTGAGTTTGTTCCTGTAAAACTGAAGTGAATCGGAGAAAACCGGCGGTTTTCAGAGGTTGTTATTTAGTTTTCTCAATGAATATGGCGTGGCGGTCGGGGTTGTGGGTACTGCCGTAGGTGACGAGGCCGCCCTTGATGTTGAAAGTCTCTCCGGGTGCTACGCCGGTGCGCACGCTGTCCTCTTCCTGTTGGTAGAAGAGGGCGAGGGAGTCGCCGGCGGCGAGGCTGTCGGTGTCGAGGGTGAGAACGTAGGTGCCGGGTTCGAGATAAGCCGAGAGCACGTCCTCGCCCATATGGGCCTCTTGCTCTGCCTGTTCGGCGGCGAAGCGGTCGTCGAGGACTTTATCGCACTCAATGGCGCTGTGAGCCATCTGCAAGCCGGCTAAAATGTAGAGGAAAATCATCAGCAGGAAGGCTGCCACGCCCGTGAAGACAAGAGTGCGGCGGCGGGTGGCGGTCATGGGCTCTCCGTCGCGGAAGAGGCGCGTGAGGCCCCACGTGGCGATGCCGCTCCATAGCATGCCGCAGCCGCTGGCTATGGCCATCAGAAGGAAGGAATTGGGGGCGAAATCATGAAGGACTTGGAAGAAAGTCGTGTCATTGGCTTCCACGGAAAGGAATGTGGGTGCGCCGCTGATATGAAAGGCGAAAAACGTCAGCGCGGCCATGCTGAAACCGAGGAAAGTGAGAATGCCGCCGATGATGAGGATGCCTTTGAAACAGCCGCCCAGCATTGAACGGGCTTCCGGGGTAGAGGGGGTGGGGGAGACGCCGCCGGCTGCCGTGGCATTCTGGCGGAGGAGTTCCTCGCTGATGGTCTGCTGCGAGACTTCCTCACCGCGCATGCGCAGATGGTCCTCCGGCGTGCGGGCCTCGGGAATGATGGCCCAGAGAATTACATAGATAAGGAGGGATATGGGCAGGCTGGCGATGATGAGGAGCGCGACGATGATGCGCAGGAGCGTGGCGCTCATGCCGAGGTAATTGGCCAGTCCCGACACCACGCCGCTCAGGATTTTGTCGTCGGGCGCGCGGTAGAGCTTGCGGCTCATGACGCGCTGCGAGTAGCCGTCGAAGGCCGAGGAGAGACGTTCGCTGGTGGAAGACTGCTGTTCGCCGGCGTGGGGCTGTTGCGTGTCGGCGGAAGCCTGTTGCGTGTCGGCTTGGGACTCGTCGGTGGAGGTGCTGTGGTCGCCGCCGGCCACTTCGGCGGGATTGCCGATGCGGCGCACGATTTCCTGCACGTGCTCGATGGTGACGGGGCGCGCGCCTTGCTCGGAGAGTTCGCTGATGAGTTCGGCCACGCGGTGCTCTATGTCGCTGCATATCTCTGCGCCGTCGGACTCGTGGCTGAAATAGCGGTGCATGTTGTCCTCGTATTGCTGGAGGAGCTCGTAGGCATCCTCGTCAATGTTGTAGAGGGAGCCGTAGAGATTGATAGAGAAGTTGCGTTTCATGATGGGTGTCGTTTATGGGGGATTATATTTTACGTGACGGGCGGCTATTTGCCGTTGAGGAGGTCGATGGTGCGCGTCAGAGCCTTCCAGGCGATGGAGAGTTCGGCGAGATAGTCCTCGCCGGCGGACGTGAGGGCGTAGTATTTGCGGGGCGGCCCCTGCGTGCTCTCCTGCCACTCGTATTGCAGGAGCCCGTCTTTCTTCAGACGGGTGAGGAGAGGATAGAGCGTGCCCTCCACCACAATCATATCCGACTCCTTGAGCCGCGTGATGATGTCGTTGGCATAGGCCGCCTCCCGGTGGAGAATTAGGAGTATGCAATACTCCAGCATCCCCTTGCGCATCTGCGATTTGGCGTTGTTCGTGTCCATATTGTTAAGACTTATAGGCGTTTGTATTTGTGAAAGAAAGGCCCGAATGGTGCTTCTCCGCCTTTTCGAGTGCAAAGATACGGCTTTCTATAGTATTATGCAATGCAAAGTACCAAATATTTTGCACTTCCTTGTAAATTAGGGTTACCACACCTTATATATAATATACGCGCGCGTAGAGGAGCGCGGACAGTGGCGAGTGCGCTTGAAGGAGAGGGCGAAGTGCGGGCAGTTGTGTGCATATAAAAGCACGGAAAAAGGGTAAAACTGAAAGTCGGGGATAGCAAAAGAGGGTGGAGATGAAAAAAAAGTGAGAAAAAGACGTGATTTCGTGCGCGCGTATATATATAAAATTGTACTTTTGCACGCCGATTATTATCAGCAGCCCCTAAAAAGGCTGCACTCTTTTTGTGTGAATAGCGCTGCCGTTGGCCTGACAGCGTGGTTCGGGAATCAGAGAGAGGATAAGACAAATGTAGTTATTAACTTATTAAAAAATCAAAACAAAGTGGATACTTTAAGTTACAAGACATCCTATGTAAACAAGGAGACCGCTCAGAAAGAATGGGTCGTGGTTGACGCCACCGACCAGGTACTCGGTCGCCTTGCTACCCGCGTGGCCAAGCTCCTCCGCGGTAAGTACAAGCCCAGCTTCACTCCTCATGTGGACTGTGGCGACAATGTTATTATCATCAACGCCGACAAGGTTCGTCTCACCGGTAAGAAGTGGAACGAGCGCGTTTATCTCACCTATACGGGTTATCCCGGCGGTCAGCGTGAGCACACTCCCGCCAGCATCATGGCCAAGCCCAACGGCGCCTACCGCCTGGTACGTCGCGTAGTGAAAGGCATGCTGCCCAAGAACCGTCTGGGCGCTCATCTTCTCGACAACCTCTACGTTTATGCAGGCTCCGAGCATCCCCATGCCGGTCAGAGCCCCAAGGAAATTGATATTAACACGCTTAAATAGTAATACACGATTATGGAAATGATTAATGCCCTTGGTCGCCGTAAGGCAGCCGTTGCCCGCATCTATGTTACTGAAGGTACTGGCAAGATTACTATCAACAAGCGCGACCTCACCGAATACTTCCCCAGCAGCATCCTGCAGTTTGTCGTTAAGCAGCCCCTCACGCTCCTCGACGTAGCAGAAAAGTACGACATTAAGGTAAATCTCAACGGCGGTGGTTTCACCGGCCAGAGCCAGGCCCTTCGTCTCGCCATTGCTCGCGCCCTCGTGAAGATTAACGCTGAGGATAAGAGCGCCCTCCGCAAGGCTGGCTTCATCACACGCGACAGCCGCGTTGTGGAACGCAAGAAGCCCGGTCAGCCCAAGGCTCGTCGCCGCTTCCAGTTCAGCAAACGTTAATATTCGGCACTGCTTGCTGAAACTGATACGTTTAGCATCTAAACCCGGCGGATGCGGGGAGAACCGACCGATAATGCTCGGTCACTCCCAACTTTTAACTTTTAATTGTTAACTTTTAACTTTTAATTGTCTCCGCCTACCGCCAGGTTGGTTGAACTACACAACTAAAAAGAAAGTAAACAACAAACAAAACAACAAACAAAATGTCAAGAACAAATTTTGAGACCCTTCTTGAGGCTGGTTGCCACTTTGGCCACCTCAAGCGTAAGTGGAACCCCGCCATGGCTCCTTATATCTTCATGGAGCGCAACGGCATTCATATCATCGACCTCCACAAGACCGTGGAGAAGATAGACGAGGCTGCTGAAGCCCTCAAGTCTATCGCTAAGAGCGGCCGCCGCGTGCTCTTCGTAGGCACCAAGAAGCAGGCTAAGGAAATCATCGCCGAAAAGGCCACCAGCATCGCCATGCCCTACGTGACGGAGCGCTGGCCGGGCGGTATGCTCACCAACTTCCAGACCATCCGCAAGGCCGTGAAGAAGATGGCCACCATCGATAAGCTCACCGCCGACGGTACCTACAGCAACCTTTCCAAGCGCGAACTCCTCCAGATCAGCCGCCAGCGCGCCAAGCTGGAGAAGAACCTCGGTTCCATCGCCGACCTCAACCGTCTGCCCGCCGCCCTCTTCGTCGTTGACGTTATGAAGGAGCACATCGCAGTAGCCGAGGCCCAGCGTCTGGGTATTCCCGTATTCGGTATTGTGGACACCAACAGCGATCCCAATAGCGTAGATTTCGTTATCCCCGCCAACGATGACGCCGCCACCAGCGTAGAGGCTATCCTCAACGTTTGCTGCGCCGCCATCGTGGAAGGTGTTGAGGAACGCAAGGCCGAGAAGGCTGACGAAGCCGCTGCCGAGCAGCAGGACGACCAGCCCCGCAAGCGTCAGCGCACCAGCCGTCCTCGTGCAGAGGTTGAGGCACCCGCTGAAGAGGCCGCTCCCGCAGCTGAAGCCACCGAGGCTCCCGCTGAAGAGGCTCCCGCAGAGTAATAAATAACCAAGAGGGGAGCGCACGTCGCGCCCCCCTCTTCTTTTATAAACCCTTAAAACAAAGAAAGAACGTTATGGACGTTACAATGACCGATATCAAGAAGCTTCGCGAACAGACCGGTGCCGGTCTTGCCGACTGCAAGAAGGCCCTGGCCGAAGCTGAAACCTATGAAGCCGCAGTGGAAATCATCCGCAAGAAGGGCCAGGCCGTTGCTGCCAAGCGCAGCGACCGCGAGGCTGCTGAAGGCTGCGTGCTCGCCAAGATCGACGGCACCTTCGGCGCCATCATCGCCCTCAAGTGTGAGACCGACTTCGTAGCAAACAATGCCGACTTCGTAGCTCTTACCCGCGAAATCCTCGACGCCGCCGTGGCTGCACGCTGCAAGACCCTCGAAGAGGTGAAGGCCCTGCCCATGGGCAACGGCACCATTGCCGACGCCGTGGTTGACCGCAGCGGTATCACCGGTGAGAAGATGGAACTCGACGGCTACTGCGTCGTTGAAGGCGAAGAGATTAGCCTCTACAACCACCAGAACAAGAATGTGCTCTGCACCCTCGTGGCTCTCAGCCAGAAGGTGGCCGACGAGACCGTAGGCAAGAACATCGCTATGCAGATTGCCTCCGCCAATCCCGCCGGCATCGACCAGGCCAGCATTCCTCAGGAAGTTATCGACTCCGAGCTCCGCGTGGCCGTTGAGAAGACCAAGCAGGAACAGGTGCAGAAGGCCGTTGAGGCTGCCATTAAGAAGGCCGGCTTCAACCCCGCTCACTTTGACAGCGAGGACCACATGGAGAGCAACCAGACCAAGGGCTGGATCACCGCTGAGGACGTGGCTAAGGTGAAGGAAATCATCGCCACCGTCAGCGCTGAAAAGGCTGCCAATCTCCCCGAGCAGATGATTCAGAACATCGCTCAAGGCCGTCTGAAGAAGTTCTTCAAGGAAAGCTGCCTCCTCGAACAGGAGTACATCTGGGACAAGAACCAGACTGTGGCCGATTATCTCAACAGCGTAGAGAAGGGTCTCACCGTGAAGGCCTTCAAGCGCTTCACTCTGCGCGCAGAGTAACCCCCCCCCTCGAAATCTCGAGTACATATTCTTTACATAGCTCCAGTCTGGTGTGACACAGAAAAAGAGTTAACTGCCCGAAGTGTAGTTCACGCTTTTCCTATGCCCATTAGACTGGAGCGCGTTTTAACAATCAACTGATTTACTAACTTTATTAAACAATTTGTATGAAAAAGTTTTTTGTATTCGCCCTTTGTATGCTTGCCGTAAGCATCAACTATTCCTGTGGTGATGAAGAAGAACCCGTTCCCGGTCCCGGTCCTCAGACTCAAGACATTTCTTATTATTCTTATGACGTCAAGTACAATGCGGATGTACAGCTTTTTCTTGACCTCCTCAATGTAAAGTTTAACTTATATGATGGAGTTGAGCTTCCCGCTGCTAAGAAAAGCATGGTAGTTGATTGTGCCTTAAAAGATTCTGTGCTCACAGACATCAATAAACCTTACTATGTCGGCGTAGGCATGGAATGTGGTCCCATTGAGGGGCTTGAAGGAGCCACTGTTATGGATTTTCTTTCTGCGCAAAAATTCCAGGAATCAGTTTTGCCCTATCTGAAAGAGGAACTTGCCAAAAAAGGTGTTGACCTTAAGAAGCTAAACATCGTGGCAGACTTTGTATGGCATGCTGAGATGGTTGATGAAAAGAGTATTTATAGCTCGAGCAACAATATCCATCTTGCATCATCGTATGATGCTTTTAAGGCGATTTCAGACAAAGATACATCAGATGAGGAAATTTGTAATCAGGTGCTGAAGTCAGTGCGCAATCTTTTCTACGAAACGCGTTATGTTAATCATTGGAATCCTCAGATAAAGAGATTTGAGCACGAATAAGACATAAAGCCATGAAAAGAATTTTTTTATTACTTGCCGTTGCCCCACTGGTGTTTGGGTGCAGTAATGATGACCCGGAAGTCATCGTTCCTCCTATTGACAATCCCACGGATGTCATCGGTATAGGCGAAAAGGTCACAAATCCCAAGAATGTACAGTGGTGTAAGGATCCTCAGGCAGATGCGACTCTCTCCTCGTTGCGCCATATCTCCGATGTGCTCTACACGATGGATTACACCGCTAATTTGCATTTGGATGAACTGGCCAATGGCAATTATCGCACAAGGGACGCTTTTGAGAATGCTTTCGGCGAGTTTCATTTTACACCGGAAGGCGCTGAACCCACAGTCAATGCCGCCCCTACGGCCTGCTCGGGATTTGTATGCAAGTCACCTCAGGGCGAGCTCCTGCTTGGCCGCAATTTTGACGGTGCGCACGGCCCTATGCTCCTGCTTTTCAACAGCACCAATGGCTACAAGTACATCCAATCTACTGCCCCTAATTACAATTCTGCTCTCTATATGGGGGCGGGCGGCCTTCACGGCGATGGCCTCCTGAGCGATGGCAAGACCTCTCTTCATCGCCTTATGCGCGTTCCTCTCGCGACAATGGACGGAATGAATGAGCACGGACTCTGCTTCGGCGCCTATCAGCTTCCCAACTTCGAGGATGATAACCTTGACCCCGACCTTTTCGGCAAGGATAACCCTGACCACCTCCATCAGAATACGGGCAAGAGTGCCATCTCTGCAACGCTGATGCACAACCTCATTCTCTCCAAATGTAAGACAGTGAAGGAAGTGGAGGAACTCCTGAAATCCTATGATATGATCAACATCATGTCCAGTCTCAATGTGCACTGGATGATAGCCGATGCCACCGGTGACTGGGCAATTTTCGAATATTGGAAAAACGAACTCCATGTCATGCGCGAATTCGAGCAGCTCTATGTCTATGGCTTATTAGCAGGCCTCCATATGCCTTATGAGTGGTATAGTATCGAAAACTACTACCGCAATCCTGAAGCCTTCCTTGCCTATCCCAACCCCATCACTCCTGCCACTGCCGAAAACTGGCAGGTCAAGATGTCGGCTAAGATGCGCGTGGGCCATATGATGAACTTCTACAAGCCTACGATGACCGAGAAGGAAGCCCTGCTCTGCCTGCAGGAAGGACGCTATAGTATTGAGGTTCCCAATGATTTCACCAACTGGTCATGTGTCTATAATCCCGTCCAGAAGACTGTTATTTTTGCTCTGCGCAACGATATGTCGCAAGTCTATAAGGTTGACCTGAAGGAAGTATTTAAATAATATAAGGCAGGGGTCCTTCATCCTTTATGGAGAGAACCCCTGCTTTTTTTGCATTCATCCGAAATAGAAAGGTGCGAAATAAAAGTTGGTAATAGTTATTTCTCACAATTACTAATCACAAATTACTGTAATTTTACAATTATGAAAATCAAGAATATTTTCTTCGTCATTCTTACTGTGTGCCTTGCCTTTACCGTAAGTTGCAGCGATGACGGGATTGCTGTTGACCCCGATATTCAAGGCTGCGCCGATAAACTGGTTGTTGGCAACATCATCACCATGGACCAGGACAATCCTACCGCCGAGGCCATCACCATCAAGAACGGCAAGGTGCAGTATGTAGGCACTCTTGCCGAGGCCCGTAAGCATTGCGATGACAAAACCGTTGTGGAGGACTATGGTAAAAACAGTATCTACCCAGGCTTCCTTGAAGGTCACCTCCACGGCATAGAAGTGGCCGGCCGTTTGGATCAGTGCGACCTCGCCACCCTTGATGCAGAGCTCACCACCACTATGGAAGACTTTATCAACACTATGGCGCAGTATGTGAAGGACAATCCCGGACGTCCCATCTATAAGGGGGCCGGTTGGTCCGTGCGAGGCGGTGTGCTCCCCACCCGCCAGATGCTTGACGCCATCTGTCCCGACGTGCCGATGGTTCTCTCCTCTGTTGACGGACACTCGATGTGGCTCAACACCGTCGCCCTCAAGGAGTTCAAGTACGACGACCCCGCCAACATTGAGAAGTTCGGCACCGACTGCATTCGCCTCGAGAGCGGCGGTTTCCCCACCGGCTATGTTTCCGAGGGCGCTATGGAACTCGCGCGTCCGGCCCTCACGCTCACCAAGGATGAATACAAGAAGAACCTTCTCGAGTGGCAGGATATGGCCTTCTCCTACGGCATCACCGGAGTAGTGGAAGCCGCCATCTCCATTGAAGGTACACCCGTGCAGGAGGCCTATATGGAACTCGCCAAGGAAGGTAAGTGGAAACTCCGCACCTATGCTATGGAGAACATCAACTACACCGCCGACAACGAGAAGTTCTACGGTGACCTCAACAAGATTCTTGACCACACCAAGCAGTACAAGGACGAATACTTCCGCGTCTATGGTGTCAAGATATTTGTTGACGGCGTGGTGGAGGCCCACACGGCCTGGCTCATTGACCCCTATGCCGATGATCCTACCTATTACGGCAAGAAGAACTATCCTGAACCCACTCGCATCGCGGACGCCGTGGCCTTCGCCAACCGCAACGGCATCAATGTTCACTTCCACGCCATCGGCGATGCCGCCGTCCGCAATGCCGTTGACGGCATTATCAGTGGCCAGCAGCAGGCCGGCGTCACCGATGCCCGCAATACCATTGCCCATCTCCAGATAGTTCGTCCGGAGGATGTCAAGCGTATCTACGAAAACCATATCATCCCCGTAGTAGCCCCCCTCTGGGTGCCCTACGACCCCGAATACTCCCAGCATGAAATCGACTACCTCGGCCAGGAGCGCTTTGACAATGAGTATCGCATCAAGGACTTCTTTGATTTAGGCTGCCCCGTCAACTTCCACAGCGACTACCCCGTGTCGCCCGACATAGATATGCCCCTCACCATTTATGGTGCCGTTACCCGCACCGACCTCGTACACGGAGCGGCCGGTGTGCATGGTATCGGACAGGCTGTCACCCGTCAGCAGGCTCTTGAGGCTATGACCTTCAACGTGGCCTACCAACTCAAGGAAGAAAACCGTCTCGGCATGCTCAAGCCCGGCATGGTGGCCAACCTTTCCATCTATGACGTCGATTTCCTCAAAGATCCTATAGAGAAAGTGCCCAATGCCAATGTCGTAGCCACCTACGTTGATGGCAACATCGTATATCCCAAACGCTAAAGGTAGGTTCTATTAATTAGCTCGAGAAGATTTAGTGGCTATCTCGCCGCGGATTTCTTTTCAGCTTCGCAGAAGCATAGCGAGCTATGGTTCAAGAAGATGGGAAGAAAGACGCAAGAGAGAGGCCTAAAGCATCCGAG
>JAZRYH010000081.1:0-72050 GCA_045600685.1 Alloprevotella sp.
AAGGGATAACCCTGTCCTGACGATACAAAAATCAACTCAAATAACAACAAAACTACGAAAATAGCAGACGAGGGCATCCTAGGTAGGAGTACCCTCGTCAATCAATATCAAATTCTTGGAATTAAACGACAATCCCTAAATTAGTTTTCTCTTTCATTTCGGATTATTGGTGTCCGATAAAAAAGAAAGCAATCTTTCATATCCCTTGTAAAAGCAGGAGATTTGAAAGGTTAGGGGCAGGAGGGGCTTACTTTTTAACCTGCAACGACAGAGCGCCGAAGGTGCGACATATTGGAGGATAGGGCGAGAGCCCTATCTTTTGTGTTTACCCCTATGTGGGAGCGCTGTAAGTGCGACATAATTCAAGTAAAGTAATTCGTGGTAAAGAAGAGTGAAATGTGAAGAATAAGAGCGGAAGTGACGCAAAAATATGACAACGCGCGCGTTTTGTCAAGAGGACAGGGATGCAGCGATGTAGCAAGTGCAGCGGAAAATGACAACGCGCGCACGCGCGTATATTATATATAATGTATAGGGGGCGTAAGGCAAAATGAAAGGCGAAGTGCAGAAAAGAGGCAACGGGCTTGGCTATGTGACAGCTTTTTCGTAAATTCGCAGCGGAAATATATTATAAATCAAAGATAATGGGAAAAGTACTTATCATCGGCGCTGGTGGCGTGGCCACCGTCGCCGCACACAAAGTGGCGAAGAACGCCGACGTTTTCAATGAAATTATGATTGCCAGCCGCACGAAGTCGAAGTGCGACGCCCTGGCAGCCGCCATAGCCAAAGCCACGGGTCGCACAGACATCAAGACGGCACGCGTGGACGCCGACAACGTGCCAGAACTGGTGGCCCTCTTCCGTGAGTTCCAGCCCGACCTGGTGATGAACCTCGCCCTGCCGTATCAGGACCTCACCATCATGGACGCCTGTCTGGAGGCAGGATGCTCCTACCTCGACACGGCCAATTACGAGCCGAAGGATGAGGCTCACTTTGAGTACAGTTGGCAGTGGGCCTACCGCGAGCGCTTCGAGAAGGCCGGACTGACGGCCATCCTCGGCTGCGGCTTCGACCCGGGCGTGACGAGCATTTTCACGGCCTACGCCGCCAAGCACCACTTCAAGGAGATTCACTACCTCGATATCGTGGACTGCAACGCCGGCAACCACCACAAGGCCTTCGCCACTAACTTCAACCCCGAAATCAATATCCGCGAGATTACGCAGAAGGGACTCTACTACGAGGACGGCAAGTACATCGAGACGGAACCGATGGAGATTCACCAGCCCCTCACTTACCCGGGCATCGGTCCGAAAGAGAGTTACCTGTTGCACCACGAGGAGATAGAGAGCCTCGTCATCAACTACCCCACCATCAAACGCGCCCGCTTCTGGATGACCTTCGGAGAGGCTTACCTCAAGCATCTGGAGGTGATACAAAACATCGGTATGGACCGCATCGACGAGATAGAATACACGGCCCCGAAGGCAGACGGCACGGGCATGGCCACCGTAAAAATCGTGCCCCTGCAGTTCCTCAAGGCCGTGCTGCCCAATCCTCAGGATCTCGGTGAGAACTACGACGGCGAGACCTCCATAGGCTGCCGCATTCGCGGTATCGGCCAGGACGGCAAGGAACACACCTACTACGTCTATAACAACTGCTCCCACCAGGCGGCATACGAAGAGACGGGCATGCAGGGAGTGAGCTACACCACCGGCGTGCCGGCCTGCATCGGTGCCCGTATGTTCATGCTGGGCCTTTGGAAGAAACCCGGCGTGCACAACGTGGAGGAGTTCGACCCCGATCCCTTCATGGAAGAACTCAACAAGCAGGGCCTGCCCTGGCACGAGATTCACGACGGAGATTTGGAGTTGTAAAGCCCCCCGCGGGGATAAGTATTTTTTATCAAGAATTAAAGAATTTAAGAATTTCTTCATATACAATTGGAGGAATGAGAATTTTTAGGAATTGCTGTGCAGGCACAGCTGAATTAGAGTAAGAGGTGCAGTGTTGCAGACTTGTATTGCAGACTGTCCGCATGGAATTCTGCGGCATCGTGCCGCAACTCCCTAAAATTCACTCCTACGCGCAAAGAAAAATTCCTTAATTCTTTAATTCTTGATAAAAATAAAAACCTAAATAAACCTATATGAACAATACAGCACAAACGAGGATTCCTTGGATGGAACGCCCGGCAGGCTGCACTGACATCTGCTGGCGCTATGAGAATAATCCCATCATTGACCGCTACGGCATACCGTCGAGCAACAGTATCTTCAACTCCGCCGTCGTGCCCTTCAAGGACGGCTTTGCCGGCGTGTTCCGCTGCGACAACAAGCGCGTACAGATGAATATCTTCGCAGGCTTCTCGAAGGACGGAGTGAACTGGGACATCCGGCACGAGCCCATCGTATGGGAGGCCGGCAACACGCAGATGATTCAGAGCACCTACAAGTACGACCCGCGCGTCTGCTGGATTGAGGACCGCTACTGGATTACCTGGTGCAACGGCTACGAAGGCCAGCCTACCATAGGCATAGGCTACACCTTCGACTTCAAGACCTTCTACCAGTGTGAGAACGCCTTCCTGCCTTTCAATCGCAACGGTGTGCTCTTCCCCGAGAAGATCGGCGGCCGCTATGCCATGCTCTCCCGCCCCAGCGACACGGGCCACACACCCTTCGGCGATATCTTCGTGAGCTATTCGCCCGATATGAAATACTGGGGTGAGCACCGCCTCGTGATGCGCCCCACGCCCTTTGAGGACAGCGCCTGGCAATGCCTGAAGATAGGTGCCGGTCCTGTGCCCGTGAAGACGGAGGAAGGCTGGCTGCTGTTCTACCACGGCGTCATCCGCACCTGCAACGGCTACCGCTACGCTATGGGTGCCGCCTTGCTGGACCTTGAAGACCCCAGCAAGGTGCTATACCGAAGCATGGAGTATCTGCTCGGCCCTGCCGCCCCCTACGAACTGGCCGGCGACGTGCCCAACGTGGTGTTCCCCTGCGCTGCCCTGACCGAAGGCGACAAGTGCACCATCTACTACGGTGCCGCCGACACCTGCGTGGGAATGGCGTTCTGTAGGATAAGCGAGGTGATCAGTTTCTTGAAGAAGCCCCTCCTCGGCTGAGCCACCTGCGGTGCTCAGCCACCCCTCCCCCTGCTGGGAGGGGAAGATACTCCTAAAGGAAAGACGCAAGTTGAGGCTAGAGAATCTAGAAAGTCTAGAGAATCTAGAAATGCTAGAAAATCTAGAGAATCTAGAGAATCTAGAAATTCTAGCTCCCTCCAACCGACAATAGAAACAACTAAACAACTTTTCAACTAAACAACTAAATAACTTAAAATATGTCCAAGACTAACGAAAACCCGGCTGCAAGCGAGAAGCTTAAAGCCCTGCAGGCCGCAATGGCCAAAATTGAGAAGGACTTCGGCGCTGGCTCCATCATGAAACTCGGTGACGAGAAGATAGAGAACGTGGAGGTCATCCCCACAGGTAGCATAGGCCTGAACGCCGCCCTCGGCGTGGGCGGTTTCCCCAAGGGCCGCATCATAGAAATCTACGGTCCGGAGTCCAGCGGTAAGACCACGCTGGCCATCCACGCCATCGCCGAGGCCCAAAAGGCCGGAGGCATTGCCGCCTTCATTGACGCTGAACACGCCTTCGACCGCTTCTACGCCGCCAAACTCGGTGTGAACGTGGACGAGCTCCTCATCTCTCAGCCCGACAATGGCGAACAGGCCCTGGAGATTGCCGACCAGCTTATCCGCTCCGCCGCCATCGACATCATCGTTATCGACTCCGTGGCCGCCCTCACTCCGAAGGCCGAGATAGAAGGTGACATGGGCGACAACAAGGTTGGCCTGCAGGCTCGTCTGATGAGCCAGGCGCTGCGCAAGATTACCTCCACCATCGCCAAGACCAACACCACCTGCATCTTCATCAACCAGTTGCGCGAGAAGATTGGCGTGATGTTCGGCAATCCCGAGACCACTACGGGCGGCAACGCCCTGAAGTTCTACGCCTCTGTGCGCCTCGACATCCGCAAGGTGACCACGCTGAAGGACGGCGACACGCCCATAGGCAACCAAGTACGTGTGAAGGTGGTGAAGAACAAGGTGGCACCTCCCTTCCGTAAGGCTGAATTTGAAATTTCCTTCGGCCGGGGCATCAGCCACACGGCTGAAATCGCTGACCTCGGCGTGGAGTACAAGGTGCTTACGAAGAGCGGCTCGTGGTTCAGCTACGGCGAGACACGCCTCTGCCAGGGACGCGAAGCTCTCAAGAAGGTCATCGCCGACAACCCCGAACTGGCCGAGGAACTGGAAGCCAAGATTATGGAAGCCATCCGCACGGCGGAATAGGCTTACCTCATGCCTTGATTTGTAAATAGTCGCAAGATATCTAACTCTTTTATACACATAAACTATGAGATTTGCCCCCCCCCCCCCCCCTGTATTAAAGGCTATGTCCTAACTATGAACAAGTTACTTACAATTCTCCTCGGCCTCTTACTGAGCCTGCCTATGATGGCGCAGCTCACGGCCGAACAACGCGTCGCCGGCGAGAAGGCTGCCACCGACATCATCAACCGCTTCACCGGCGGCAAGGTGGATGTCGTCGTGGAACTGTCGCTCACGCCCACCACGAAGGGCTGCGACAAGTATGAATACAGTGCCTCAGGCAACACCGTGACGGTGAAGGCTTCCAGTGCCGTGGCTGCCTGCCGAGGCTTCTATGACTGGACGAAGAGCAAGAATGCCGGCATGATGACATGGAGCGGTAAGCGCTTTGAGAAGCCCGCCGACCTCACCACTGCCACCAAGTCGCTCACCTCGCAGTACCGCGACCACCAGTACTTCAACGTCGTGACCTACGGCTATACCATGCCCTACTGGGATGAAGACCGCTGGGACAAGGAACTGGACTGGATGGCCCTGCACGGCGTGGATATGCCGTTGTTCCTCATAGCCCAGGAAGCCATCTACCGTCGCGTGTTCCTCAGCATGGGACTCACGGCGAAAGACATTGACGCCTGGGAGGTAGGCCCCGCCCATCTGCCTTGGTTCCGCATGGGTAACCTCAGTTGCAACACCTTCGACGGCCCGCTGGGCGACGAATGGAACACCCGCCAGTTGGAAATCGCCCACCATGTGCTCAACCGCATGGATTCGCTCGGCATGAAACCCATCTGTCCCGCTTTCGGCGGCTTCGTGCCCGGCAACTTCGCCACCCGCGTGAAGGGTACCGCCACCGAGAAGGTGGGATGGGGATGGTGCATTGACGGCACACACCAGAACTACCGTCTCAACCCCACCAGCGAGGCCTTTGCTGAGGTGGGCTCGAAGTTCATCCAGGAATGGGAGAAGGAATTCGGTGTGCGCAAATACTACCTCTCCGACTCCTTCAACGAGATGAAGATACCCTCTGCCAGCGAACTCCCCGCCTACGGTCAGAACATCTGGAAAAGCATCAAGGAAGGCTCAGCCAATCCCGATGTGGTGTGGGTTACGCAGGGCTGGACCTTCAACTATCAGCAGGGTGACTGGGGACTGAACAAGTTCCAGGCACTCACCAGCAGCGTACCCGACAATCAGTTTATGGTGCTCTATATGAGTCCTGAGTACAGCTACGGCAACAAGAGCTGGGAAAACTACAATTCCTTCGACGGCAAGGATTGGGTTTATACCCTCCTGCCCAACATGGGCGGCAAGAATGCCTTGTGCGGCAAAATCAGCGACTATGCTCAGGGCTTCCTCAATACCCTCAACAACTCCACGAAACGCAGTTCTCTCACTGGCTACGGCATGACGCCTGAAGGCGTGGAGAACAACGAACTGGTGTACGAACTCATCACCGACGGCGGATGGGTGGCTTCAAAGAAGACCATCAACCTCGACACCTGGATGAAGCAGTATGCCAACTCACGTTACGGAGGCTACACCGCAGAGCAGCAAGCTTTCCACACCGCCCTGCGCAACTCCGTATATAATTACTTCACCGATCATCCGCGCTTCGGCTGGCAGTACGACGGCGGTCTGGGCACCGGCTCCGCCAGTCAGAACGACAACTTCTACAAAGGCGTAGAGACGCTCCTTTCCAACATTGAAGACATCCGCGCACTCAACAGTCCGCTGGCCCAGAACGACATGGTGGAAGCCGTAGCCATGTACTGTGGCGGTAAGGTGGAGAAACTCAACAGCCGCATCAGCAACTATGTCGCCACGGGCAACACTGTGATGGCAGACTCCCTTATCGGCGTGCTCGATCACCTGATGCTCAGCATGGACCGCGTGCTCACCTGCCACCCCATCTACAACCTCAAACGCTGGGAAGACTTTGCACAGAAGGGCTACACCGGCAGTGCCCAGCGCAACGCCCGCAATGCCCGACGCATCGTCACCGTGTGGTTCGGAAAAGACCACAGCAAGGCCGAGCCCGTGCAGGACTATGCCGCCCGCGTATGGGCCGGACTCGTGCGCGACTACTACCGTCCCCGCATCCTCCACAAATGGAACGCCGCCCTCGGCCGCAAGGCATGGGACGGCAAAGCCAACCAGTACAAGTGGGAAGAAGCCTGGGTGGAAACCGCTCCGTATCTCTCAGACTATGAGCCCGTGCCTGCCGACACACTCGCCTTCCTCGCCGAAGTTATGGCAGAAGCCAAGGCTGCGTGTGAAATCAACTTTGAGACGCTCGACTCCTACAAGGTCAGCACCGACCGCGACAACCACTGGTACGCCTTCCGCTGTGCCTACGACGACAACATCGGACGCGTGCTCACCGCAGCCGGCGACAACGCCCGCCTCGACGCTCAGATTGACACCAAGACCGAGGCGCAGATATGGCGCATCCTCCAGAATGCCGACGGCACCCTCGTGCTCGAAAGCCGCAACGGCGACTATGTGGCCGTAGATGGCAGCACGCCATACTCCTTCCGCGCCCCCGTGAACGCAGACATAAACATAGAATGGGCCCACAACGACGGCAACTGGCTGGCCCTCCTGCCCACGGCTGCCCCCTCCGGCTCGCCGGCCCTCCACTTCAACAAGCCCGCCGACCTCGTGAAGCTCTACGGCTACAAAAGCGCCACGGAATACTATGCTGGCAGCCACTGGACCATAGAGAACGTATCGCCCGCTATGGTGCTTGAAGCACGCAACACTGACTACGCCCGATACATCAAACGCCTCTCCGGCTACACGCAAGAAAAACTATTCGGACAGCCCGGTTATCCCGTCAGCAAGCAGGCCCTGAACGAAGCCATCGCACAGCTTGAGCAGGAAGCCCAGAACATCGACCACAAGTCATTTGACACCTTCCTCGCACAGTGGGCCGACCTCTGGGACGCTCTCATCGTGAAGGGTTCCAACGCCGATGCCAACCGCCTCATCGACCTCGTGGCCTATGCCCACGGCGCCCTCAACGGCGATGCCGATGACACGCAGGTGGGTTACTTCAACCCCGAAGCCACCGCCACCCTCCAGAAAGCCATCGCCGCTGCCGAGCAGACGGCCGCCACCGATCCCGTAGCCACGGCTGCCAAGCAGGCCTACAACACGCTGAGCGCTGCTCTCGTCACTTACTTCCGCGCCTCCACCGGCACCATACACGGCCCGAAGAGCAGCACGGCCGACGTGAAGTACGGATACCGTTTCTACACACCCAACCGCGAGACCCGCTACGCCTATTCCCAAGGCAAGGCCAAAGGCATCATCGGCGTGCAGAACCCCAAGGACGACAAGAGCATCTGGTACTTCTTCCAGCGCACTGACGGCTCCTACGACATCCAGAACAAGGCCGACGGCTCCTACATCGCTCCCACCGCCAGCAACGATACGCAGCTCAAGACCGTAGCCACCAAGCCCTCCGCCGGATGGAAACTCAAGGGCAGCGACGCCGAAGGTTGCTTCCGCATCTACAGCGGCAGCAACCAGATGATAAACCAGACGGGCTTCGACGACGGTATCGGTAAGAAACTCTATAACTGGGGCGCCGCCGTCAGCGACGCCACCAGCAGTGCCGACGCCGGTTGCCAGTACACCTTTGAGTTCGTGGGTGCCGAAGGCCTTCCCGACGCCATCACCACCGCAACGGTAGGCAAGGGCTCAACAGGAAAGGAGACCCAAGCCATCCCTTTCGCCATCAGCGGACGTCGCGCCGCTGACAACATGAAGCACGACATCATCATAGAGAGAAGAAGGAAGGTGATGAAGTAAAAGCCTCTCCCCGTCGGAGCCACCTGCGGTGCTCCGCCACCCCTCCCCTGTTAGGGATGGGAAGATACCCCTAAAGGTCCTAAACTTCAAAGTCCTATAATCTCACAGTCTCATAACCATACAACCTCAGAACCTCAAAGCCTTTCAACCTTTAGAGGTATCTCCCCCTCCCTACAGGGGGAGGGGTGGCGCGGTGCCGAAGGCAGCCGCGACGGGGTGAGGCTGTTGATAGACTCTACCATAGGCCAGCTCCGCGGTCCCCGCCTGCAAGAAGCGCTCGCCGCGCTTCCCGAATGGCGCAGGGCCGAGGCGCTGGCCTATAAGTTTGAGAGTGGGCAGGCACAGTGTGCCGCCGCCTACATCTTGCTCTGCCGTCTTCTGCGCGAGCACTATGGCATCACCGAACAACCCCATTTCATTATCGGAGAACACGGCAAACCCGAATTAGACCTAACAAGCCCCCTCCCCGCTTCGGCAGGCCCCCTCCCCGCTCCCCCTTTGGGGGAGTGCCCAAAGAGCGAAGAACACGCGCTGCAGCTCTCCCCCAAAGGGGGAGCGGGGAGGGGGCCTGCCGAAGCGGGGAGGGGCCTTTTCTTCAACCTCTCCCATTGCACCGAAGCCGTAGCGGCCGTCGTGGCGGAGCAGCCCGTGGGCATCGACATAGAGATGCGCGGCCGCTACACCCCTTCACTTGCCGAGTACGTCTGTTCGCCCGCAGAACTGCAGGCTTTGGAGGCAGTCCCCGAGGAGCGCGACCTCCGCTTCACCACCCTCTGGACAAAAAAAGAGGCGGCCCTGAAGCTCCTCGGCACAGGCCTCACCGACGGCGAGGAACTCAAACGGATCCTCGCCACCGACCGTTTCCTTTTTGAAACGCAGGTATTCCCCCATTATGTCTGCACCGTAGCCACGCTCAAAGTGTAATTTCGTGCTATATTTGCTACATTGCTACATCGTTTGTCATTGGTACTCTTCGCAAACGTCCTTCCCCAATTATGCAGATTGGTTTCCCTGCCAGTCCTCGCCTATAAGGACTGGAGCATTGGGCTGAAGGCCCGTAATTGTTTAGCCTAGGGCAGAGTGACCGAAGGGAACGCCGTCCTAGGTTTATAAAGCAAACGCTGGGTAAGTGTTCCTCCCCCCCGCGGGGGAGGTGGCGCGAAGCGCCGGAGGGGGGCTTTATCCTACAGGCCAGTGAATTGGGGCGCTGCCCCGAAACAATTATGCCGCGTTGCGGCGCCGCAAGTGCGGCAACCATGTACCCTAGGGCGGCGTTCCCTTCGGTCACTCTGCCCTAGGCTGGACACTTCTGGACTTTCAGCCCGTGTCATCTAGGGTAAGCCTCAAAAGAACGTAACATTCCTGCCAGTCCTCGCCTTTAGGACTACAGTCCTCCCCCTTAGGACTGGAGTCCTCCCCCTTAGGATTGCAGTCCTCGCCCTTAGGATTGGAGTCCTAAGGGGGAAAACTCAAATTAAGAGCGAGGAAAAACGGTTGCAAGGCCGATATGGGCCGGGCAAAGCCGAAGACAGAAAAGACAGAGGGCACTCCTGATTGGGAGTGCCCTCTATTGTATTCGGAGGAGGGATTACTTTTTGCCTTTGGCGCGGCGCAGGGCCTTGGCAGCCGTTTTGACGGCGCGGAGGGTGCCTTTGTCGGAGGAGAAGACGGAGTAGAGGCCTTGCTCCTCGTGGTTGGGGTCGCAGGTGTAGGGGTCGCCGGGCTGCCAGGTGTCGTGGGGTGGACAGGCGAGGCCGCCCCAGCCCCAGAAGTTGCAGCCGACGATTTGCGGATGGGACTGCATCTGGCGGAAGATGAAGGCGTAGTAGGCATCGCGCCACGTGGTGGACGACTCGCGGGTGATGGCGTAGCCATCGCGGGGGTAGCCGAACTCCTCGATTACTATGGGACGGCCGCTTCCCTCGAGGGCTTTGCAGGCCCCGTCGATATAGCGGAGACTCTCGTCGCAGGCGCTCTGAAAACCTTTCTCGGTGCCGTCGATGCCGTTGGCACGGCGCGCCTCGGCGGTGGGGGACTTGAAGAATCCCATCCATCCCCACGTGTGGGGCCAGATATGGATGCAGGCGTAGTCTATCTCGGGCAGCGTGTGGAGGCGGCGGAAGAGGTCCATATCCACTTCGCACCCGTAGAGGCCTTCGCTGCCGGTGGTGACGAGGTGGTTGGGGTCGAGGCTCTTGATGAGGGCGGAGAAGTTCCGGGCCCAGTCGAGGAAGGCCTCCTTCACGGCGGGCTGGCGGCTGAAGGCGCGGGGCTCGTTGGCGAGTTCCCAGGCCATGATGGCGGGGCTCTCGGCATAGGGACGGCCTGTGACGGTGTTGGTGCGGGAGACAATGCGGCGGACGTGGTTGGCCACGAGGGCCTTGGCGCGGGCATTCTGCACGAAATGGGAGTGGAAATCCACGAAGCCCTGCCAGTCGGAGGGCTCGGGGGCCTGTCCTTCGCCGGCCCATTCCAGATAAGCGCCGTAGCCGCCGCTCCACTCCCACGAATTGGTGAGGTAGAGCACAGCCGTCATTTGGCGGCGCTCCAGTTCGGCGAGGAAATAGTCGAGGCCGCGCAGGAGGGTGTCGTTGTACACGCCGGGCTCGGGCTGGAGGATGGGGCGTATGTGGGTGAGGCGTTCGGTGCTGCCCTCGGCACCGACGAGGACGCGGAGGTTGCGGATGCCCACCTTCTGCATGGCGTCCAGTTCGCGGGAGAGGCGCTGGCGGTCGCCGCCCTGTCCCTCGGAAGCCAGGATGGGGCCGTACCAGAAGTTGGTGCCTACGTAGGTGTAGGGCTTATCATCCAAAAGGAATTGGCCGTTGCGGACAGTGATGAAAGGACCAACAGACCCTCCCTCACCCATAGAGGGAAGGGGGTAAGCGCCCTTTGCGGGTACAAAAGAGAAAAGGGCGCAAAAGGCCCCTATTATATATATAATAATGTGTCGCATAACCAGCAGAAGATTTTACTCCCCTCCCTTTATGGGAGGGGTTGGGGGTGGGTCTGTAGGGTCTTCTCCCACTCCAAATACGCCAGAATGAGGTTCTGCAGACCAAAGCCCTTCATTTTGGCGTGGTAGATGACCTCGTAGCAGAGGTCAATGAGAGGCTTGGGGTTGTCGGCCGTAGCAATGAGGGCGCGAATGTTGCACTTCAGTTTGTCGAGCGTCTGCTCGGTGACGTAGCCCGTGCTGTCCACAAGGTCGCGGAACAGGGCGTAGTCCTGAAGAGTCTGGAAATGGCGCTCGTCCACCTCAAGGTGATGAGTGCCCGATGCGTTGAGTTGGATGGTAAACATAATTGAAGCCCCACCCCGTCTAAGCTGCCTTCGGCACTTTTCCACCCCTCCCCGACAGGGAGGGGAAGATACCTCTAAAGGTTGTATCTTGGGGTTTGGGGGTATTAGGTTGTGAGAATATTGGGCAACAAACTTTAGGCATTATTCCTTCCCCTATAGGGGGGAGGTGTCAGCGGCGGGTGCCGCTGACGAAGAGGGGCTGTTCTTTATCTTCTTAAAGAGATCGGAAGCGAAGATGAAGGAGTTGAGACGCTCGTTGTCGGAGTTCATCACCTCGTCCTTGGAACCTTCCCAGGCAGCTTCGCCCTTGTGGATGTAGATGATGTGCTCGCCGATGCCCATCACGGAGTTCATGTCGTGGGTGTTCATCACCGTGGTGGTGCCGAACTCCTGCGTGATGCCGTGGATGAGTTCGTCGATGACGAGGGAGGTCTTGGGGACAAGGCCGGAGTTGGGCTCGTCGCAGAAGAGGTAGGTGGGATTGAGGGCAATGGCGCGGGCAATGGCGGCGCGTTTCTGCATGCCGCCGCTTATCTCGCCGGGGTACTTATAGGCAGCGTCTTTGAGGTTGACGCGCTCCAGACAATAGAGGGCGCGGCGGGTGCGTTCCTTGTAACTGTCGGACGAGAACATATCAAGCGGGAACATCACGTTCTCCAGCACGGAGAGGGAGTCGAAGAGGGCGGCGCTCTGGAAAATCATACCCATCTCGCGGCGCAGGAGGGCCTTCTCGCGCTTCGTCATCTTTACAAAGTCGCGGCCGTCGTAGAGTATCTCACCGCTGGTGGGCGTGAAGAGACCCACGATATTCTTCATGAGCACCGTCTTGCCGGAGCCGGACTGGCCGATGATGAGGTTGCACTTGCCGGGCTCAAAGGTGGTGGAGATATCCTTGAGCACCTCTTTGTCCTCGAAGGCCTTGTATAGGTGGCGTATTTCTATCATGAGGAAAAGCGTTTACGACAGTATGGACGTCAGGAAGACGTCGCTGAAAAGGATAAGCATGGAGCAAGCCACCACGGCGTTGGTGGAAGCTTTGCCCACTTCCTGGGAACCGCCTTCTACGCGGTAGCCGTAGTAGGAACTGACGCTGGCGATGATGAAGGCGAAGAAGAGACTTTTGACGACGCCCATCCAGAAGAACCACTGGTGGAAGTCGTGCTGCAGGCCTTCGGTGAGGTCGGCGGGTGTGATGATGCCCATAACGTATGCCGTGGCGTAGGCACCGCCGATGCCGCTGGCCGTGGCGAAGATGACGAGGAAAGGCATCATCGTGATGAGGCCGCACACCTTCGGTAGGATGATGTAGGCGGCGGGATTGACGCCCATAATCTCAAGGGCATCAAGTTGCTGCGTCACGCGCATCGTGCCGATTTCGGAGGCGATGTTGGAACCCACCTTGCCCGACAGGATAAGACACATGATACTGGAGGAAAACTCCAGCAACATTATCTCACGGGTGACGTAGCCGCTCACCCAGTGGGGCATCCACGAGGATTGGATGTTCAGCTTTATCTGGATACAGATTACGGCGCCGATGAAGAAACTGATGAGCAGCACGATGGGAATACTGTCGGTGCCGAGTTTCTGCATTTCCTGCACATACTGCTTGGCATACATGCGCAAGCGTTCAGGCCGTGAGAAGGTGCGGCCCATCAGTTGCAGGTACTGACCGAGGGATTGGAGATAATTGAAGGGAAACATACTATCAATCTTCTACTTCTGCGGGGATTTCTATCGTAGGAGCGGCAGGCTCTTCAACGGCAGGGGCAGGCTCCTCTGCCGCGGGGGCAGCGGGTTCCTCTGCGGGAGCTGCAGGGGCTTCTGCCGGCAGTGTTTCCTCTACAGCCACGGCCTTCTTAGGTTCTCGCAGCGGATAGGCGATGATGGAGAGAAGGAGGACGATGAGGAAGATATAGAGTTCGGTGTCGGCATCGGGGCGCATCATAAAGAAGAGCGCCTCCGTGCAGAGTATGGCGACATTGACCACGACGAGGCGCAGCACGCGGTGGCGGCGCTGTGCCAGAACGCAGTAGCCGGCAGCGAGGAGCAGCACCACGCTTATCATGTGGAAGATGTAGGTGGCTATGTCGGGCACATCGTTAAGTTGATGTTCCCAATCGGTAAACACAGGAATTACTACGGCCAAGATGATGGCTATTGCCCAAAGGACGAGCTGGGCATACTGGAGGAACTTTGTCGTTTTAGACACAGGTTGTGACGTTGCCATATTGATTTGTGTTTAATATTATACGTTTATAGCGGCACGCGGTTGATTATAGAGCGGCCGAGGGTTATTTCGTCGGTATATTCCAGGTCGTCGCCCACGGAGACGCCGCGGGCCAGAGTGGAGAGTTTCACGCCGTAGTCGCGGAGGCGGCGGGAGATGTAGAAGTTGGTGGTGTCGCCCTCCATCGTGGGGTTGAGGGCGAAGATTACTTCCGCCACACCGCCCTCTGCCACGCGCTGCACGAGTCTCTCTATTTCCAGGTCGCTGGGGCCGATGCCGTCCATCGGCGAGATGACGCCGCCCAGCACATGGTAGAGCCCTTGATACTGGCCCGTAGCCTCCACGGCCATCACGTTCTGCACGTTTTCCACCACGCAGATGAGGGAGTGGTCCCTACGCGGCGAGGCACATATCTCACAGAGGTCGGTGTCGCTGATATTGTGGCAACACTGGCAGTAGTGCACCTCCTGTCGCAGCGTGGCGAGGGCGTCGGTGAGGGCCAGCACGTCAGACGTCTCCTTGCGCAGCAGATGCAGCACGAGGCGCAAGGCGGTCTTGCGTCCCACGCCGGGCAGTTTGGCCATCTCGCCTACTGCGCGTTCAAGGAGTTTTGAAGGGTATTGGTCTATCATAGAATTAACCAGCCTCACCCCGTCAAAGCTTCCTTCGGAACTTTGCCACCCCTCCCCTTTTAGGGAGGGGAAGATACCTCTATAGGGTGGAAGCCTCACCCCGTCAAAGCTTCCTTCGGAACTTTGCCACCCCTCCCCGAATAGGGAGGGGAAGATACCTCTAAAGGTTGTGAGGGCTTGGGGTTATAGGGGTATGAGGTTATAGGGTTGTAGGGTTATGAGGTTATAGGGTTATGGGGTCTTGAACCTTTAGGAGTATATCCCCCTCCCTATTCGGGGAGGGGTGGCGCGGTGCCGTAGGCAGCCGCGACGGGGTGAGGCTATTTACATTTCGCACACAGCCCGCGCACCACATAGGCGGCGGAGTGCTGATGGAAGCCCTCGGGCAGAGCGACGGCGGGCAAGGGGTCAGCCTTGAGGCACCACACCTTCTTGCAACGCTCACATTCGAAGTGCGGATGCAGGTCGGCAAGGCCGTCGTGTTGGTCGTGGCAGTGGCAGTCGGCGGCGCAGAGGGCGTAGCGCGTCAGGCCCTGGCTGTCCTCAATGCTGTGGAGCAGACCTTTCTCCCAAAGCAGCGTCAGCGTGCGGAACAAGGTGCTCTTATCCACCGTCCCCAGTTTCGCCTCCAACTCGGAGAGCGAATAGGCGCGGTCATCAGGCCCGAAAGTGCTCAAAACAAGCTGCCTAATGGCCGTGGGACGGATGCCGTGAGCCTCTAAACGGGCATCTACCTCTGATTTCATGCTGCAAATATACGAATTATTCGGCAATTATTTGTAACTTTAAACAAGGTTTTTAGTTACTTTCGCTCGGAAAAGCACAGAAAAACGCTGTTTCCCTGTGTTTTTCGCTCGCTTATTTGTAACTTTGCCACGAAAAACTTACTTAAGCCCATGAAACACACGCTTATTTTACTTCTTTCTTGCTTCCTGGGTAGTGCTTCGGCCTATTCCTTCGACCCCACTACCCTCGTGAATCCCTTTATCGGTACGACGAACTTCGGCACGTGCAATCCCGGCGCCGTGGTGCCGCAGGGCATGATGTCCGCCACGCCTTTCAACGTGATGGGCAGCGACTTGAACCACTACGACAAGGACGCCCGCTGGTGGAGTACGCCTTACGACAACACTAATTCTTACTTCACTGGTTTCTCCCACGTGAACCTTTCCGGCGTGGGCTGTCCCGACCTCGCCTCGCTCCTCTTGATGCCCACCTCCGGCGCTCTCGACGTGGACTACCACAACTACGGCTCCACCTACACCGCCGAGGAGGCTCACCCAGGATACTACACCAACCGCCTCACCAAGTACGGCATCACCACCGAGGTGACCGCCACCGAGCGCACCTCCCGCGCACGCTTCACTTTCCCCTCCGGCACCGGCCACATCCTCCTCAATCTGGGCGAGGGCCTCACCAACGAGAGCGGTGCCTGGGTGCGCTACGTGAGCGACACCGAGATTGAAGGCCAGAAGATGCTCGGCAACTTCTGTTACAATTCCCCCCGCGCGTATTACCCTATTTATTATGTCGTGCGCGTGAGCCGCTCTCCCGTCTCCCGCGGTTTCTGGAAACTCCAGCGCGACGCCTATGGCGTGGAGAAGGAGTGGAACCCCGAGGCCGGCCGCTACAAACTCTACGACGGCTACCGCCGCGACCTGGCCGGCGACGATATCGGTGCCTACTGGAACTATGACCTCCAGGCCGGCGAGCAGGTGGAGGTCAGCATAGGCGTGAGTTTCGTAAGTGTAGCCAACGCACGTCTCAATCTCGATGCCGAACAACCCGCCTCCGCCACCTTCGATGCCCTCTGCTGTCAGGCTCACGACAAGTGGCAGAAAGCGCTCTCCACCATTGAGGTAGAAGGCGGCACACCCGACGAGCGCACCGTCTTCTACACCGCCCTCTACCACACGCTCATCCACCCCAACATCCTCAACGACGTAAACGGCGACTACCCGCTCATGGAATCCGAAGGCGCGGGCAACCTCTCCCAAAAGGCTAACGCATCTTCCCCCTTTAAGGGGGATAAGAGGGGGTCTCACTTCACCGTCTTCTCCCTCTGGGACACCTACCGCTGCACACACCAGCTCTTCACCCTTCTCTGGCCCGACCGTCAGGAGCAGATGCTCCGCTCCATGCTCCGGATGTACCGCGAGAGCGGCTGGCTACCCAAATGGGAACTCTACGGCCGCGAGACCTTCACGATGGAGGGCGACCCCGCCATCCCCGTCTTCGTGGACTCTTGGCTGAAGGGTCTTCGCGGTTTCGACATCGAGGAGGCCTACGCCGCCATGCGCAAGGGTGCCGTCACGCCCGGCAAGGACAACCCCCTGCGCCCCGACAACGACGACTACGTGCGCCTGGGCTACTGCCCGCTCCTGGAGCAGTACGACAACAGCGTGAGCCACGCCCTCGAATACTACGTGGCCGACGCCGCCCTCGCCACCCTCGCCGACTCCCTCGGCAAGAAGGACGACGCGCGCCTCTTCCGCGCCCGTTCCCTCGGCTACAAGCACTACTACAGCCCCGAATACGGCACGCTCCGCCCGCTTCTGCCCGACGGCTCCTTCCTTTCGCCCTTCAATCCCCGCCAGGGCGAGAACTTCGAGCCCTCACCCGGCTTCCACGAAGGCAACGCCTGGAACTACACCTTCTACGTGCCGCACGACATTCCCGGCCTCTGCCGCCTGATGGGCGGTAAGAAGAAGTTCGTGGACCGCCTTCAGAGCGTCTTCGACCAGGGCTTCTACGACCCCGCCAACGAGCCCGACATAGCCTTCCCCTATCTCTTCTCGCGCTGGACGGACGAGGCCTGGCGCACCCAGAAACTCACGCGCCAACTCCTCCGCAAGCATTTCCGCAACACTCCCGACGGCATCCCCGGCAACGACGACACCGGCACGATGTCGGCCTGGGCCGTGTTCTCCATGCTCGGCCTCTACCCCGACTGCCCCGGCCAGCCCTTCTACACCCTCACGGCACCCGTATTCGAGAAGGCCACGCTCCACATTCCCGGCGGCGACATCGTAATCTTCGCCCCCGGTGCCGCAAAGAGCGACCGCGTAGGCCGCGTCAGCCTCGGCGGGAAAGCGCTCAAGACCTACCGCATCTCCCACGCCGACCTCATGCACGAGCGCAACCTTCAATTCACCTTTGCCCCCGCGCAGTAAGGCGCACGATTCTTGGACTGTTTTCCCGCGCTCTACGCCTACGTCGAAAAACCCTTGCTCTGAGCACTGTTTCCCATTTCCTTGTCTCGTGACTGCTGTCACGAGAACGCGTGACTACTGTCACGGAAACGCGCGACTGCAGTCACGAGAACGCGCGACTGCAGTCACGAGACAACTGAAAGGGCTAAAGAAACGACTCTTCCTCCATAAGCATTACCCGCAAGAGAGACAGCGTTCTGTAAATCCATCAACCTTCCACCATGTCCGCACCTCATACCCCACCCTCCTCCCAGAATCTTCCTCTCCCCGACAGGGGAGGCGCGGCTTCGGCGTCTGTCAGCAACGGGAAGAGGCATGAACTGAATCTTTCCGCCCAACTCTCTCTCCTCCGCCTGGAATACGAGCACGAGAAGGCCGAGTTCCGTCGCGCCACCGAGCTGCAGGGCATCGCCCGCAAGGTGAAGCGCGGCGAGGCGTGGCATCCCGTGGCCGTGGGCCGGTCGTACTACAACTCGCTGGACCGCCTCGTGGTGGAAATCCTGCGCACGGAGGACACGGAGGACGAGCACTGCTTCGAATACGGCCGCCAGGTGTGCTTCTTTCAGGAGGATATGAGCGGCGGACTGCACTACCTCAACTTCGTGGGCACCGTGAGTTACGTAGAGGCCGACGCGCGCCTCGCCGGCGGGGCCCGTATGGTGGTGCAGCTGCCCAATGAAAAGGCTCTGGCCGAACTGCAGGCCCTGGAGCGCCCCGGCGTGCAACTGCATTTCGACGAGACCACCTACCAACTGATGTTTGAGGCCCTCAGCAAGGTCATCGCCACGAAGGACGGACGCCTGGCCGAACTTCGTGACATCTTTCACGGCGGGCAGCCCGTCCGGTGGGCCTCCGCGCCCGCCCTGCCCGTATCGCTGCCGTGGCTGAACGCCTCGCAGCAGGAAGCCGTGAGGCAGGTGCTACGGGCAAAGGACGTGATGGTGGTGCACGGCCCTCCGGGCACGGGCAAGACCACCACGCTGGTGGAGGCCATCGACGAGGTGCTGCGCCGCGAAGTGCAGGTCATGGTGTGCGCCCAGAGCAATACGGCCGTTGACTGGATCAGTCAGCAACTGGCCGACCGCGGCATACAGGTGCTGCGCGTGGGGAACCCCACCCGCGTGACCGACGAGATGCTTGCCAACACCTACGAACGGCGCTTTGAGGCCCACCCCGACTACCCGCAGCTCTGGCAGATACGCCGCACGCTGCGCCAACTGCGCTCGCAGCCCCGCAAGGGACGCACGGAGGGATACCATCAGAAGGTGGCACGCCTCAGGGAGCGGGCCGACGAACTGGAACTGCGCATCCGCACGGCGCTTTTCGACGGCTGTCGCGTGGTGGCCTGCACGCTGGCCGGAAGCGCCAACCCCGTGCTTATGGGGCAGCGCTTCCACACCTTATTCATTGACGAGGCTGCACAGGCCCTGGAGGCCGCCTGCTGGATAGCCCTCCAAAAGGCCGACCGCGTCATCCTGGCCGGCGACCATCAGCAGTTGCCGCCCACCATCAAGTGCTACGAAGCCATGCGCCAGGGCCTGGGCCGAACACTGATGGAACAGATCGTGGCGCGCCACCCCGAGGCCGTCATGATGCTCAACGTGCAATACCGAATGAACGAGACGCTGATGCGCTTCTCCTCGGAGTGGTTCTACGACGGGCGCCTGACGGCCGCCGAGGAGGTGCGCCACCGCTCACTGCTCTCGCTGATGGACGAGCCCCTGGTGTGGCTGGACTGCGCCGCCGAGGAGGAATTCGTAGGCACCAACTTCGGGCGCGTAAACCGCCAGGAGGCCGCACTCACGCTGCAAGCCCTGCGCGACTACTGCCAGCGGCTCGGCATGGAGCGGATAAGGAATGAACGCGTGGACTTCGGAATAATATCGCCCTACCGCGCACAGGTGCAACTGCTGCGCCACGTCATCAAGCACGACGAAGTGCTACGCCCCATCCGCAAGAGCATCACCGTGAACACCGTGGATGCCTTCCAGGGTCAGGAGCGCGACGTGGTGTGCGTGAGTCTGGTGCGCGCCAACGACAGCGGACAGATAGGTTTCCTGTCCGACTTGCGCCGCATGAACGTGGCGATGACACGTGCACGGATGAAACTCATCCTCGTCGGCGACTCCGCCACACTCACCCGCCACCGCTTCTACAAAGCCCTCTATGAGCGCTGCTACAAGCCTGAAACGGAGAAAAAGGAGGGGGAATAGAATAGAAAAATGCCTTTTTCCTTTGCCTCTCGCGCCTTTTTTCGTAACTTTGTACCCGAATATTTCATAATACTCCAAATATAATGAAAAAGCATTTCCTGAAAGCCCTGGCTATCGTCATGCTGGGCGCATCTTCTTTCACACTGACGAGTTGCGATGAGGACACCCTCGGTTCCCTTATCGACGTCATCACCAACCTTATCGGTCAGCAAGGTGAGACCTACACCTATGAGACCAAAGGCACCGTGCAATGGGGCGCTTTGGCCTCCACGGGCGGCTACAAATGGGAAACTACCGGCCGCCAGCTGACGGCTACCATCCCCGTGACGGTGAACGGCCAGACGGCCAACATCACTATTCCCGGCTTCTCCACCGAAGGCGTGGTCATGACCGACGTCTCGCTCTATTATCTCCCCATGACCAACACGGGTTCCTACACTACCCTCGACCTTGGCGACAACTCCACCATCGACGGCAGTATCACCGTGGGCAACACCCAGCTGGCCGCCTCCAACGTTTACATGTACAACATCCGCCTTACCAGCGAGGAGATGATGATTGGCACCCTCGACCTCTACTTCGGCGATAATCTGGATTACTGCGTACACCTGACCAACGTGTCGGGCAGTATCGTTACTGAATAAGTGCTGAAAACTATGAAAAAGACCCTTTACCTCGCACTTATTGCCATCCTCGCCGGCTTCGGTATGGCTTCATTCTATTCCTGCGATGACCCCGCAGAAGAAGACCCGGGTGCCGGCGGAAGCATATATGGGAAATACGGCAGTTATACCTACAGCCTGCAAGGCGGAACTCTTACGGTGGGCTTCGTAGGAGGCTCTGACAACTACTTCAATACGGAAGACGGAGTTAAACGTGCCAAGTTGCCTAACATTATTGTAGAAGCCCGCGGCGACATGGCCGATGTCATCATCGAAGGATTTGTTTCCGACAACGAAGAGCACGTCATGACCAACCTCACGCTGGCAGATATGAAGCTTGATGCGGCAGGCGTCATCACCTTTATCCCCGGCCTTTCCACAATAACCGGAAGCTACACGGCCTATGGCAAGGAAATGGCCGCCGACCGTGTGAAACTGAACGGTCTTAAGGTTTCCAGCAACCGCATTGCCATCTCTGAGATGCGCATATTCTTCGGTGAAGGAGGCGCAGACTGCGTACGCTTTATGGACATACAGGGTGCTACCAGAAGCAGCAACCTATAACAATAAGATATCAGCATGAAACGACTGAACAGCCACGCCTTGTCTCTCCTTATGCTGCTCCTCGCAAGCTTCGGGTGCCTCACCCTCTGCGGCTGCAAGGAAGACAACATAGAAGACCGCGGGATATACGGAGTGACGGGCAACTTCGTCTATCGGGCCAAAGGCAGTTTGCAAGTAGGATTCGTTGACGGCTCAGCGTATTTCAACGAAGTTTATAAGCTGCCCGAAGTCCCCAACTTTATCGTCACGGCGCGAAGCGACAAGGCCGACCTCTTCATTGAAGGTTTCTCCACGGTGGACGGCTCGCGGCAGATGAGCAACGTCACTCTGGCCGACCTCCGCATGGCCCCCTCCGACGAGGGCACATACCTCGAAGAAATAAGAGGATACACCACCGCGGCCGGCAGCCTCACCATCAACGGCGAAGGCTTCCCTATCAGACAAATAAAACTGGGCGACGTCAAAGTCACCACCAACCGTATCGCCATCTCCGAAATGCGCCTCTTCTTCGGACTGAGCGGCACCGACTGCGTACGTCTGACCAACATCACAGGCGTTGTGGTGAGAAACTGACAACCTCGCGGCATGCACACGGCTCTAACCACCAGCCACTGCATGCCGCTCACGTTATCCACGCGACATCCTTACTAATACACAAAGTCCATCCACCATGAAAAACTGGATACTCGTATTTGTCGGCACCGCCATCATGTGTGCCGGATTCGTATTCTTCATTAACCCCTACAACATCGTACCGGGCGGCACCTACGGCTGCAGCATCGTGCTCCACTCGCTGTTTCCCTCCGTGCAGGTAGGCACCTTCGGCTATTTCTTCGACATCCCCCTGCTCATCCTCTCCGCCGTGCTACTGGGCAAGAAGATTGGTGCCAAGACCCTCGCCAGCGTGCTCTCCACACCGCTGATAATGAACGTCTTCTCCTGGCTCATCTACCCCTCGCCCGAGGCTCTGCAAGCCCTCGACCCCGCACAAATGATAGGCGGCAACCTCGACCTCACGTCGCATCTCATCCTCGCCGTGATAATGGGCAGCGTGCTCATCGGCATCGGCTGCGGCATCGTCGTGAAGGCCGGTGCCACCAGCGGCGGCAGCGACATAGTGGCCATGATAATGCAGAAGTTCGCCCACATACGCTTCTCACGCAGCCTCATCATCGTGGACGGTGCCATCGTCATCTGCGCCCTCGGCGTCTTCATGGCACAAGCACTCGGCGTGCTCCCCAGCAGCGGCGACAAAGCCACAAGCCCCACCACGTTGATGCTCTATTCGCTCATCAGTATCTACATCATTGCCGTCGTCGTGGCCCGCACCATCAGCGGCTCAAAGGACGACAAGATGATGTTCGTCATCAGCGACAAGGACCTCACCGCCCTCCACGACTTCATCCTCGGTCCCCTCGACCGCACCGCCACCATCCTTCCCGCCACCGGCCTCTACAGCGGCAACGACAAGGAAATGCTCTGCATCGTCGTGCCCTACAAGCAAGTGGACGTCGTCAAGCGCAAGGTGCGCGAGACCGACGAGACCGCGTTCGTCATCGTCACCGACGCCTACGACACCTACGGCGAGGGCTGGAAGTCCCTGCCGAAGGAAGACGAGATTGAGGCGGAATAAGACCCACAGACACCCAACAGCCCCCCCCCAGCCCCTCCCTAAATGGAGGGGAGTGGAATGGGGGAGCACTTTGCCCGAAAATCCGAAATATCGAAAACTCGAAATATCGAAATCCCGAAAACTCAATAACTCCAAAATATGTCACAGGAAGAAAACAGACAAACAGAAGTATCTACTCCCCGCCCTTTAGGGAGGGGTAAGGGGGAGGGTCTTTATTCTCTCCGCGGCGTATCCGCTATGAAAGAAGACGTGCACGCCGCCATCAAGAACATTGACAAGGGCCTCTTCCCCCAGGCCTTCTGCAAGATAATCCCCGACATCCTCGGCGGCGACCCCGACTACTGCAACATCATGCACGCCGACGGCGCCGGCACCAAGTCATCCCTCGCCTACGCCTATTGGCGCGAGACGGGCGACATCTCCGTGTGGAAAGGCATCGCACAGGATGCCCTCATCATGAACACCGACGACCTCCTCTGCGTAGGCGCCGTCGATAACATCCTCGTATCCTCCACCATCGGCCGCAACAAGATGCTTATCCCCGGCGAAGTCATCAGCGCCATCATCAACGGCACCGACGAACTCCTCGCCTGGATGCGCGAGATGGGCATCGGCATCCATGCCACCGGCGGTGAGACGGCCGACGTGGGCGACCTCGTGCACACCATCATCGTCGATAGCACCGTCACCTGCCGCATGCGCCGCGCCGACGTCATCGACAACGCCAACATCCGTCCCGGCGACGTCATCGTGGGCCTCGCCTCCTTCGGCCAGGCCTCCTACGAGAGCGCCTACAACGGCGGCATGGGCTCCAACGGCCTCACCTCCGCCCGCCACGACGTGTTCGCCAAGTACCTCGCCGAGCGCTACCCCGAGACCTACGACCACGCTGTGCCCCAGGAACTCGTGTACAGCGGCCGCTGCCATCTCACCGACGCCGTGCCCGACGCCCCCGTCGATGCCGGCCACCTCGTCCTCTCCCCCACCCGCACCTACGCGCCCTTCGTGCGCCGTATGCTCGACCTCGTGCCCCGCTCGGAGATTCACGGCATGGTGCACTGCACCGGCGGCGCACAGACCAAGGTGCTCCATTTCGTAGGCCCCAACTGTCGTGTCATCAAGGACAACATGTTCCCCCTGCCGCCCCTCTTCCGCCTCATCCATGAGGAGAGCCACACCGACTGGAGCGAGATGTACAAAGTCTTCAACATGGGCCACCGCCTTGAAGTCTATGTCCGCCCCGAACTGGCCGAGCAAATCATCCAGATAGCCCAGTCCTTCAACATTGCCGCCCAAGTAGTGGGCCACATAGAGAAAGGCCCCCGCAGCCTTACCATCAAGAGCGAGTTCGGCGAGTTCAACTATTAAGCATCCCCCTCTTATAAAGAAAGAGCGGGCACTCCTGACCATCAGGAGTGCCCGCTCTTTTTTCATCGTTCCCAAGCCGTAGGTATTTACTACGTTCCCAGCTGATTATACCGCATTGAAACCAAACCGTCCCCGTTCCCGACCTTTTTTCACATATGTGAAAACGAAACGGAAAGGGGACTTAGAAAAAATAGCGCACGCAAGGCATAAATATAAACCTACGTGCGCGTATAATAAATCAAATGGAAGACGGGTGCTTCAATGCGTAGAAAGCCACGGCGCTGGCGGCGGCCACATTGAGGGAATCTACGCCGTTGGCCATGGGGATGCGTACTACGTAGTCGGCATCATTGATGCTCTCGCGGGGGAGGCCGTCGCCCTCGGTGCCCATGATGAGGGCGAGGCGGGACTCGGAGCGCAGGGCGGGGTCGTCGAGCGTGACGGAATCGTCGGTGAGGGCGAGGGCGGCGGTGCGGAAACCCTCGCGGCGCAGGGCGGCATAGAGAGAGAGGTCGTCACCTTCCCACACCGTCCAGGGCACGAGGAACACATTGCCCATACTCACGCGGAGGGCCCTGCGGTTGAGGGGGTCGCACGAGCGGAGGAGTATCACGCCGTCCACGCCGAGGGCGGCGGCGGAGCGGAAAATGGCCCCGACGTTGGTGGCCTCTACGACGTTGTTGAGGATGACAAAGAGAGAGGTGCGCTGGCTTTTGGGCATAAGGGCGGCGAGAGGGCGCGGGGCAGGGCGCTTCATGGCGCACAGTACCCCCCTGGTAAGCCTAAAGCCGGTAATCTGCTCCAGCAAGGCGTCGTCGGCGGTGAGGACTTCCATTTCGGGGCAACGCGCTATGATGGGGGCGGCATCTCCCTTGATATGGCGCTCGGTAGTGAGGAGCGACACGGGCTCCGCGCCGGCATTAAGAGCCACGTTGATGACCTTGGGACTCTCGGCAATGAAGAGTCCCTGCTGGCTGCAGAGCTGCGCCTCCGTCAGGCGGCAATAGGGCGCAACGGCGGGGTCGGAGAGGGAGGTTATGTAATTACCCCTTCCGGCGCTACGCGCCACCTCCCCCGGCCTCTCTCTGACTTCGCCATCTCTCCCCTGCTGGGGAAAGAGTTCGCTCTGCGAGCGAGGGAGGCCCTGCGGATTATACTCTCTTTTTTCTATTGTCAAGGTTAAGGTTAAAGTTAAGGTTAAAGTTAAGGTTAAAGTTAAGGTTAAAGTTAAGGTTAGGTTATTATAACTTTACACCCCTTAAGAAGTCGGCGGCGGGCATGCGTTTCTTGCCGGCGAGTTGTACGACGAGGAGTTCCTGCACACCATCAGGCTGCTGCACGTAGAGGTGACCATCCTTTACGAAGAGAGAAGCCCCCTCCCCGCTCCCCCTTTGGGGGAGAGCCGCAGAGGGCGATGAAGAACCCACGCTGCAGCACTCCCCCAAAGGGGGAGCGGGGGCTTTTGCCGAAGGGCAAAATGCAGGGCCGTGGGGGGCCGTCTTATATATCTTCATCACCTGCATCTTCCCGCCTATCTCAAACTCGCTCCATGCACCGGGGTAAGGGGAGAGGCCGCGAATGAAGTCGTAGGTCTGCTTGACGGAGCGCGACCAGTCTATGCGACAGGTATCCTTGAATATCTTCGGTGCCTGGCGCTGGTGGTCGGCCACGGGAAGGGTCATCTCCTCCTGCGGAATGGGGCGGACGCGCCCGGCGAGGATGTTGTCCACGGTCTCGGTGACGAGGCGGCCGCCGAGGCGCATGAGGCGGTCGTGGACGGTCTCGGCATTGTCGTCGGGAGTGATGGGTATGCGCTCCTGCTGGATGATGTGGCCGGTGTCGATGGCGTGCTGGAGGAAGAAGGTGGTGATGCCCGTCTCGGTGTCGCCGTTGATGATGGCCCAGTTGATGGGGGCGGCGCCGCGATAGCGCGGCAGGAGGGAGGCGTGGAGGTTGAAGGTGCCGAGGCGCGGCATCTGCCACACCACTTCGGGCAGCATGCGGAAGGCCACGACAATCTGGAGGTCGGCACGCAGGGCGCGGAGTTCCTCAATGAAGTTCTCGTCCTTGAGGCGCTCGGGCTGGAGCACGGGGAGGCCCTGACTGACGGCGTACTGCTTGACGGGGCTCTGCGAGAGTTCCGTCTGGTGGCGTCCGATGGGCTTGTCGGGCATCGTGACGACGCCCACGACGTTGTAGCCGCCTTCCACAAGGCAACGCAGGGCCTCCACGGCGAAGTCGGGAGTGCCCATATAGACTATTCTGAGCCCCCCTCTTATCCCCCCAAGGGGGGAGGATGTTGTCGGGGGAAGGAAGTCTCCCTTTAAGGGAAATTTAGAGGGTCTTTCCATTTCGTAATAATATTTTCAATAAGCCGCGGGAGGGCGTAGCGGTCGAGGTCGTCCCAGCGGACAAAGGTGTAGCCGGGTATCTCGGTGCCCTCCTCCACTGCCACGGCGGTGGCGCGGCAAAGGATGGTGCGGTGGGTGAGATGATGGGTGAAGGAAGCCCCCTCCCCGCTCCCCCTTTGGGGGAGAGTTTCAAAGCCATTGGCACCTTTGCCCAAAGACACGTCCCTATCTCCGGCTCTCCCCCAAAGGGGGAGCGGGGAGGGGGCCGAGGAGTCGGTTGCAACGATTTCCCACAGCCCTGCCCATATTCCTTTCTTTCCTCTCTGCCGCAGGTAGAGTCCCGTGGGAGTGTGGACGAGGACGTAGTCCATACGGACTTCGGTGGGCTTTATGCGGCGTGCCTTCACGGGGAGGTCCTCCACCCTACTCTCTGCCAGGGCGAGGCAGGAGGCGGCCACGGGGCAGTCGGGGCAACGGGGAGCACGGGGTGTGCAGAGCGTGGCGCCGAAGTCCATCATAGCCTGATTGTGGCGGGCGGGGTGCTTTTTGTCCAGCACCTCGTGGGCGAGGGCGGCGAAGGTGCGCTTTCCGGCGGGAGTGTCGATGGGCGTATCGATGCCGAAATGGCGGGAGAGCACGCGATAGACATTGCCATCGACTACGGCGCAAGGTTCACCGAAGGCGATGGAGGCTATGGCGGCGGCGGTGTAGTCGCCCACGCCGGCAAGGGTGCGCAGGCCTTTGAAATCAGTGGGGAAACCGCCTCGCTCTACCACTTGGCGTGACGCCTTATATATATTACGTGCGCGCGTATAATACCCCAGCCCCTGCCAGAGACGCAGCACCTCGTCCTCACTGGCGGCGGCCAGAGCCTCCACCGTGGGGAAACGCTCAAGGAAGCGCAGGTAATAATCGGTGCCTTGCTTGACGGTGGTCTGCTGGAGGATGACCTCGCTGAGCCACACCTTGTAAGCGTCAGGCGCGGCCCGCCATGGCAAGTCGCGCCCGTTATGCTCGTACCACAGGGCCAAAGCCTCCGATAAGGGGTGCATGTTAGTTAAAAGTTAACAGTGAACAGTTAACAATAAAAAGTTTTTCAGGATAAACGGCTATTCAACTATGCAACGCTCTTAATGGAAGAGTTTTATGCGCTGTTCTTCCGTCAACTTGCAGATGAGGAGTGTGCCGTCCTTCTCGCATACTACGTAGCCGTCGAGGCCCTGCACCACGACCTTCTTCTCGCCAGCGGTGTGGACGATGCAGTTGTGGGTGTCGTAGAGATTTACGTCGGGGCCGACGGTGGCATTGCCGCGCTCGTCCTTCTGGAGTTGTTCCAAGAGGGAATGCCAACTGCCAAGGTCGCTCCAGCCGAAGTCGGAGGGGCGTACGAAGAAATCCTCGGCCTTTTCCATGATGGCGTAATCCACGCTGATGCTCTCACACTGCGGATACACCTCATCTATGCGGGCCTGCTCCTCCGGCGTGTCGTACACGTTCCAGAGGCCTTCAAAGAGCCGCGACATCTGTGCCTGGTACACGCGGAAGGCGTTCACCACGGTCGTGGCGCTCCAGATGAAGATGCCGGAGTTCCAGAAGTAACTGTTCTGGGCGTAGTACTCCTTGGCGTGATCCAGGTCGGGCTTTTCTATGAAGCCGTCCACGCGATAGATGCTCTTGCGGCGCGAGGAGGCGTAGCTGAGGTCGGCCTTGATATAGCCGTAGCCCGTCTCCGGGCGCGTGGCTTTCATACCGAGCGTCACCATGGCGTCGGTCTCGGCAGCGAACTCCAGCGCGTCAATGATGGCCGTGCGGAAGGCGGGAAGGTTCTCTACGTAATGGTCGCTGGGCGTGGCTACGATATTGGCACGGGGGTCGCGCTTCTTTATCTTCCAACTCACGTAGCAGATACACGGTGCCGTATTGCGGCCGCAGGGTTCCAGCAGGAGATTCCCGGCGGGCAGCTCCGGCAACTGCTCACGCACGATATTGGCATACTGGGCCAGCGTGACGACCCATACGTTCTCTATCGGCACGATGTCGTGGAAGCGGTCCAGCGTGCTCTGCAGCATCGTGCGACCGCAGCCCGTCACGTCGAGGAATTGCTTGGGCAGTTCCTCGCTGCTCAAGGGCCAGAAGCGGGCGCCTTTGCCGCCAGCCATGATGACCAGATGGGTATGCTCGTTCATAAGAAGGGCAGAATACTAATTTGTCTTTCCGTTTACCGTCATCACGCCCTGTATGTAAAGGCGCGTCAGAGGCTCTTCGCTGTTGCTGCGCACGGTGATGGCCTTTTTAAAGGTGCCGGGGAACTTACCCTTGCCCGTGTACTGTACCTTTATCTCACCCTTCTCACCGGGCTTGATGGCCTCCTTGGGGAACGTGGGCACGGTGCAACCGCAACTGCTGTAGGCCTGATGAATAATCAGGGGTTCGTCGCCCGTGTTCGTGAAAGAGAACACGCAAACCTTCACTTCGTTCTCGTCAAAAGAGCCGAAGTCGTGCGTCGTCTTGGCAAAGGTTATCTTGGCCTGTGCCATCATTGCCGTAGCCACCATTGCAACGACAAAAAATGTGAAAATCCTTTTCATAGGCTTTAATGAAATATAAATTTGTGGCAAAGATAGTAAAAAATAAGTAGATAAAGGCGCATGAATGACATATTTTTTGTAATTTTGCCGCACACTCCTATTCAAATGGTCACCCCATCCGCCAGAATCACCGCCACCGAGCGCATAATTATGGGCATAGACCCCGGCACCAATGTCCTCGGCTATGGTGTCCTGCGCGTCGTTGGCCGAAAGGCCGAAATGCTCACCCTCGGTGTGATTGACATGCGCAAGGTGCCCGACATCTATCTCAAGCTCGGCCGCATCTACGAGCGCGTCATGGGCATCATCGACTCCTTCCACCCCGACGAACTCGCCATTGAGGCGCCGTTCTTCGGCAAGAACGCCCAGACGATGCTCAAGCTCGGCCGTGCGCAGGGCGTGGCCATCGCCGCCGCCATGGCCCGGCAGGTGCCCATTCACGAGTACGCCCCCATGCAAATCAAGCAGGCCATTACCGGCCGCGGTGCGGCTTCAAAGGAACAGGTGGCCGCCCTTCTCCAGCGCCAACTGGGCATCTCCGACGAGACTCTCAAGTCCGTCCCCTTCCTCGATGCCACCGACGCTTTGGCCGCGGCCTACTGCCACCACCTCGGCACGATGTTCCCAAAGAAAAACGAAATCGCAGGCCTCCATACCACCAAGACCGGCGAGACACGGCGCGCAAAATCGCAGTCGTGGGCACAGTTCGCCGCCAACAACGCCGGACGAATCCATGGAGATAAAAAGTAAAAGCAAAACAATCCACAATATGAAGCGCAAATTATTTATACTTATTGCCCTTTTAGCCTTAAGCACCACATGTTCGCAAGTACGCGCACAGGAAGTATATAAAATGGTAATGGAGTCCGCCACCCGTGTCGTAAATAACCCAACGAGCAACTACACCCTCACGCGTGTGGCTCAATTCAAGCGCACCGCCCTCACCTATATGCGCGGCAAGGCTCTTGAAAACCCCGACAGCGCCACGGTGCACTTCCTCGACACGCAAGCCTACTACCTCAACGAGTTCACCGACCGCTTCTTCCGCGAGATTCTCAAGGTAAGCGGCAACGCCCGCAAAGATTGCATCATGACCTTCGTCAAGGCATCCTCCGAGAATCCCATATGGAACGACCCCGACAAGGGCACCACCGAGAGCTACATCGGCACTGGCGAACTCACCCCCTTCTCCCTCGACACCGACTGGGAAAAAGCCTACAAGAGCATAGAGGACACCTTGGGGAAATAACCAACGAGCGGGCTGTCCCCAAATTTTTAATTTTTAATTTTTAACTTTTAATTTTTAACTCTCCTTTGTACATCGTCTCCAAAACCCTCCAGGTCAGTTACGCCCATCGCCTCTCGCTCCCCTATGAGAGCGCCTGCACACAGTTCCACGGCCACAACGGCATCATCACCGTCTTCTGCTGCGCCGAGGAACTCAATGCCGAGGGCATGGTCATCGACTTCCACCACGTCAAGGACCTCGTAAAGTCCCATTTCGACCACACCTGCGTCAACGACCGTTTCCCCTTCAACCCCACGGCCGAGAATATGGCCCGTTGGATATGCGACAACGTGCCCCATTGCTTCAAGGTGCGATTCCAGGAGAGTGAGGGCAACACCGCCACATACATCAAGCCGGGATATGAAAACCTATCCTGTTAACGAGATATTCTACAGTCTGCAGGGCGAAGGCATCAATGCCGGTCGCCCTGCCGTCTTCGTACGCTTCAGCGGCTGCAACCTCCGCTGCCCCTTCTGCGACACCGACCATACGGCCCACACAATGATGACGGCAGAGGAGATAATTAATAAAAGCCCTCTCCCCGCTCCCCCTTTGGAGGAGAGCTGCAACGCGGGGTCGCATTCGCTCTCTGAACTCTCCCCCAAAGGGGGAGCGGGGCGGGGGCTTCTAATTCTCACCGGCGGCGAGCCCTCTCTCTTTATCGACGAAGCCCTCATCGCCGCCCTCCACGCCGCAGGCTTTGAGATAGCCATCGAGACCAACGGCACACGCCCCCTTCCCGCCGGCATCGACTGGGTAACCCTTTCTCCCAAAGACGCCTTCTGCCCCGATGCCACGCCCGTCATCACCGCCTGCGACGAGCTCAAGATAGTATTCACCGCCACCGGCCCCACCGACCCAGCCCTTGCCGACCTTGAGAAATGGGAGAGTGTCTTTCCCTCCACTTCTCCTCGGGGGCTTCTCATCCAGCCCTGCGACACCGGCAACCCCGAGCAGAATGTCGCCGTCACCCGCGCCGCCGTCGCCTGGGTCAAGGCCCATCCACTATGGCGGATTTCCTTACAGATACACAAGTTTTTAGGCATACGATAAAGAATTATGGCAGAAGACAAAAGTCAGAAAGTTTCCATCAGGTTCTACAACGACAGAGAAGTGAGAGCCGTATGGAGTGAAGAGGAAAACAAATGGTTCTTCTCCGTACTTGATGTCGTGGCTGCCATCAACGAGCAGGATGACTACGCTAAGACGCGCAACTACTGGAAATACCTCAAAGCCAAACTCAAGGCCGAGGGCAGTGAAGTGGTTAGTGCCACTACCCAATTGAAACTCCTTGCCCCCGACGGCAAACGCCGTTTTACCGATACTCTTGACGCAGAAGGCATTGCAGCCCTTGCCAAGGCGATGCCCAACCAAAAGGCCATGGCTTTCCTCGACTGGCTTGTCTATAGCGAGAATACTATTGACGGGCAGAGCCGTAAGAAAGCCTATACGCTCTTTGAGAGTGGTATGCTCTCTGCGCTGGAGCCCGGCACCATCAAATGCCTTCAGCAAATACACGCCTATCTCTTCGGTGGGTTGTACGACTTCGCCGGACAGATACGCACGAAGAACATCAGCAAGGGCGGCTTTACCTTTGCCAACTGCCAACATTTCTCTACCACGCTCCCCAATATTGAAAACATGCCGGAAACGACTTTCGACGAGGTTGTGAGCAAATACGTTGAGATGAATGTGTGCCACCCCTTCATGGAGGGCAACGGCCGCAGCACCCGCATCTGGCTGGACCTCATGCTCAAGCGTTCATTGAGCAAATGCGTGGATTGGAGTCAGATTGACAAAAATGCCTATCTGGAAGCCATGCGCCAGAGCGTGGCCGACGACACGGACATACGCCGCTTGCTCCGTGGAGCCCTCACCGACGACATCCACAGTCGCGAGATGTTCATGAAAGGCATCGACTACTCTTATTATTACGAGAGCGAGTAAGGACTAAATATACAAAGACCATACTCACCCTTTACAACACCGCCGCCAGGGAGCAATCCTTGGCGGCGGCTTTATAATGTCCCGACACATTCGTTGGTTTGTACATTTTCCGCTGCACGTGCTACACACCATGAACAAACCGCCGCCAAGGAAGTCCCTGGCGGCGGCTATATTATCCGACACATTTATCGGTTTATACTTTTCTATATTGCGTGCGTCATAGCTCTTCCTTTTCCCGCTATAACATACTGATTCACAATAAATATTATTAGAAAGAAGCCAACAAATAATATTCAAACACTTCACACCTCTCTCGCAAGTGTTTATCTACTGACTTAAACGTTACAATTTGTGACGCACATTCTTCCCACAAAATATGAAAAACCACTACTTTTGCACCCAGTTAACATTTTTAACCTCTTAAAACAAAATTTATGAAAAAACTACTTTCTTTCGTAGTAATGGTTTTGATGACTGTTCCTACCTTTGCTCAAATCACTGAAGGTGAACCTCGTGCAGATGTCCTTCCTACCGGAAACCGTTTAGAAAAAGGCATTTGGGGTCTTTACGTTGGCGCAGGCGCTACCTTTGACAAGAGAGACGACGAGTTTAATGATGGTAAACTTAGAGTTTCTCCTCTTGTAAATGTTAAGTATATGTTTACTGACAAGTTGGAAGGCCGTATTGGCCTTGAGTTTGGTAAAAACAAGACTCGAGTTGGCTATCAGACAGTAGAAGAACGCGGCGATGATTGCTTAGAGAAAAACGTATTATCGCACAACTACTTTAATCCCGGTGTAGCTTATCATTTCTCCAAAAAAAATCTATTGGACGTTTATGTAGGCGCAGAACTTCCTTTTGGTTGGGAACGCAATATGGGAAAAGACAAGATTGGTGATAATCTTGTAAAAACAAATGACAACCAATTTAACATTGGAGCCGGAGCATTCATTGGTCTGCAGGCTTTCATCGGACGCCTTCCCTTGAGCATTGGTTTGGAATATGGCATCCAGACAATGTTTACCGCTGGAGCTGGCAATACCAAGACTTATTCAAAATATGATGGCATTGAACAGACGACATATAACTATCACGGTGACTCAGGTTACCACATGAGCGCCCGCAAAGGTGAGATTTTGAATCAGGCCCGTCTGACCCTGTCTTACTACTTCAAATAATTCAATTTTGATTATTTAAAACAAATTCTATTAATTAATCAAAAAGGATAATCATATGAAGAAGTTTAATCTATTTGCAATAGCCTTGTTGGGTGTGCTTTTGTCCAGTTGTGCAACTTCCAGACATAATAGTGCATATTCCAACATTGAGCCCAACGAAGTTCGTCTGAACATTGACATGCATGACATGGAGTGCCTCGGCGAAGTTGAAGTAAGCATTACCGAAGATATTTATTTTGGATTTATTAAGTCCACACGTTTCGTTAATGGTCAGAAATACAACAGTTGGAACAAAACAGCCACAAGCCTGACTGGTGCCACATGGGGACACTCTGCAAAGGGTATGAACAAGGCCACATCCAAGGTTCTTGAGAAGTATCCCAATGCCGACTTTTTCAAAGTTGTGCGTGAGACCTCTAGCACCAAACGCATGTTTGCCATGAAGGAAGTTACGCGAACAGCTACCATAAAAGCTTATCGTTTGAAAGCCGGCAATCATGGCATTACCACTTGCGCTTGCCATTGCGACAAAAAATAATCATCAGTAATTATATAGCTACAGTGGCTGACATAGTCACTGTAGCTTTTGTTTGGTATAATCATGAAACCTATTTACAAATTATTTTTGCCAATTTTATTTGTCTGTTGCTATTGCATGTGCTTTACCTCATGCAACGATGAATCTGATGCCACACCTATTTCCGTATGGTTTCACAGTGATGTCCCAGACACCATCGCCAGTGGTATGCGAATGAATGTTAAAGCCCTACTTTTAACGGGGAATGGTGAACGCATAAAGAGCTATACCGCCATTTTTGATGACGGCAGACAAGAAATAGAATTAAAATCTGAAGAACTAAATGGAGCCACTAGATACGACATTGATTTTAATGCAGAAGTACCATTTGTTCAGGATGATGAAGCTCTTTGCAAAATTAAAATAAAAGTTATTGGTGTAAATGGGTTTACTAGCACCATAGACAAAAAAATTCTTGTATATGGGGCCCTCAAAGACCATTCTGCAGGTTTTAAACTTTATGCAGCAAACTCTACAGGTAATAATGGTTTCTATTTGTCTGATCTATCTACAACATTGAGAAAAGCCGATACGGATTCTTTGGACGTTTATTTCTATTACGACTCTTCTCAAGGGGACTGGGCGCACAAATGTGAAGGATGGAAAACAGATTCAAAGGACATCAATTTTGTTTGTGCAGACAATTATGACTACGCAAAAGCTACAGCAGGAACCCTTCAGACAACATTTGAAAGTTCTGTAAAAGTTGTTGCAGTTAATCATATTGAGGCAGGAAACATCATTATTGTAGGTTATAAAGGAAAAGCGTGGGGGGTATTCTGTTGTATGGCTTACGACTCTGATTCCCGTCTTTACACATTTAGCTATAAGCTAATAGGATAAGAATAATTCTCACATACCATCAAAAAGGAAAGAGAGCCATTAATGGCTCTCTTTCCTTTTTTAGAGAAAGGCCTGTTCTTGCCAGTGGCAACAAACGCACACTTTTCCGTATCCTAAGTCGTATCACAGTTCTCCTTACAGCATTGCAACAATAAAAGAAGTAGGAAGAAAAATTTTTCCTTCCTACTTGAACCCTATTTAATCATATGCGACATTGAATAAAAGACAGCAAACTAAGTTGTGCTCTCTTTTTTCTGAAGAAGAATTTTCAACTCTTCATACAACCCCTTAAGTTGGTCTGGATTAAGAAAAGGGTTCTCTGCAAAATATACCTTGTGGATAAAATCATAATCAAGGACAGAACTGATAATAATTAAACGCTCTACATCAATGCTCTTACTTTCAAAGATTCTATAGACATTTGTGCGAGAGGTATTAATACGGTGGGCAAACTCTGCATACGTCATTCCGCTCTCTTCCACCTTCTGACGGATAAGCGCACCTATAAAGATGTTCTTCAGTTCTGGAGCATTAAACATACCTGCGATAGTATAAGCTACAAGAAAAGCGTAGGGACTTGTCCTTACTCATCTTAATAGGGTATCGCCAAACACCGCGCAGAAATGAATAAGAATATAGTAACCCCACGCTGGTATGCAATTGCTACACAGCGTGGAGAGCTATGTATCTTTACACACAGGTGGGCGTCACATGCCCTCTATCCTTCTGCTTAATGAAACTGGCGATTTCTATTAAAGGATAAAGCGTGGAACGCCTTCTTGACAGACGTTGTCTTACGCCTGCGTGTGCAAAGATACGAATAAGTGAGCGAAAAGCCAAATTTATTTGAGATTTTCCGAGCGAAAGTATCTTGGGACGAAGTCCAGAGTACGAATAAGTGAGAGAAAAGCCAAATTTATTTGAGTTTTTCCGAGCGAAAGTACCTTGGGACGAAGTCCAGAGTACGAATATATAATCCGCAAAACGAAATGTTCTGAAAAAATAAAACGAAACGTTTCTTTCCGTAAAACGAAATGTTCTTTTTTTGAGTTCCCTCCCCCACAATGAAAAACGCCTCAGATTTCTCTGGGGCGTTTCTGTTTCCAAACCATTTATGTTTAGACGTTCAGGTCAAACTTGACATTTTCATCGCCATCAAGCAACTGGTGCGTTTTCTCCTGATTGTTTTCGTATATGTGTACATTTCCGAGATTCAGCGTTATGCTTTTCAGCGGGAGATCTATCTGTCTGGCCATTAAATACAGGTGGTATATGTCAGCTGGCAATCCGAGATTCGCATCGCTGCTTCTTTGGTATGCTGACAATACCAGTTCACCGTCGTCTATTTGGAACTGCACAAGGCTCAGGCACGGAGCTTGGTTGCTCTCCGCACCAGTCTCGCCAAGGAACAGTACATAATTTTTGCTGTTGCGCTTCTCGCGGTTTATCTTCGCAATGAGTGGGGGGAGCTTTTCAAAGTAGGTCGGATAGCTGTTCACTAACACACTCCCGCAATAGTCCCACCAGTTGATTCCTACATCGCGGTATCGTTCCACATTCCTCTCCCCCTGCATAAACAGCTGCAATTCATTCTTCAGTTTTTTTCTGGCAATGCCGTGGCTCTCGAATATGTCAAGAAGGTCGGCAGGGGTCAGTGATAATTGCTCATTAAGCAGGTAGCGGATATTACCTTTCTTGTTCGTCTGGGTCTTTCCTTTCTCCAGAACCTTATCCAGTATCTGATAGTATTTGTTCATAGTTCCAACGGTATTAGAATGCTATTTAAGCAGCATTCGTATATAACATGATGTCCGTATAGGACGAGTTATAATTCATATGTGCATTGAACTCACGACGCTGGCAGTTTTCAAACGGATTGCCGATGGTCTTGTTCCTTCCCATCCAATCACATAGTTCGATGATGGAAGACTTGTTTGATGTAAAATAGATAAAGTGATGCCCTGCAAGCACCGTCAGCACGTCAAGGTAGTCAGACAGTTTCCAATACATCTTGTAGGTTTTGCTGTCTGTACTCAGATAGGGAGGGTCAACAAGAAATACCACACCAGGAATATCCTTGTATCGCTCAAACACCTCCCTATAATCGCAGGAAGTAATTGTAAGCCCGTCAAGGTAGTCCTGGCATAGAGGATAGCCAGTTGCCCTTATATTATTATATAATGTCTCTTTCTCCAGTTCCGTCAAGTCATTGGCATATTTCATAGAAAATAGTATCGATGAGGACAAGGTGATATAATCAATGTAGCCGTAGTCGCACTCATATTTTCGTATGCATGACAACACGCGTTCACGCAGTTCTCCCAAGATGGGTCTGTTTCGTGGTATATTCACAATAGTTCTCAACTCTGCCAGCAATGCATTTGTGATAGGAATGGCTTCAAGTCTTTTGCAGTAGCCGTCAAAGTCGTTATAAACCACTGTCGAATTAGGCTTCTGGCACTTGGCTATGTGCGACAGCAAACCGCTGCCGCCAAACAAGTCCACGAAGGTCGTACCGTCAGGGAACTGCTGGAGCACCTTGATGTACTCCTTGGCAAACATCCGCTTCTGCCCCTGGAAAGGAAGCGGTGCCGAAAGATATTGTTTTCTCATTGTCTCGCTGGTTTTGCTGGTGCAAAGTTCGCTACTTTCCGCGAGACGAAGAAATGCTCGCGCCAAATCACACTGCACCAATCGTGCAGTGCCTTCCGAAGCGCTTAATCAAATCATACACCTTGCGCTCACAAACATTGTACCTGTCGTGGAGCACTGACACAATGTAAGTCATTTTATCCCCAGCCTCGTGCATGCGCTTGTAATCCTCGTAAAGTGTCAGATACTGGCAGTCTTCCAGTCGAAAACCAGCAGAATTTAGCCTGTCAATAGGTTCTTTGCTTAATTTTATTATCTCGTAGTAGGTCATTTCAATTTTATTTTGTACTTTTGTATCGCCAATCATTTACGCATAAAAAACCCATATAGGGGAGCGAAGGGCATAGGCCCCCAGCTGTCCCCTATATGGGTGCTTATGTTAATAAATGATTGGCGTCTATATTAACAGGCTGGGGGCCTTCTTTGTGCCCGCCCCCAAGGGCTTTCTTCACGTTCTATTCTACTTGGTATTGTGCCAAGTCAAACGCAACCTTTTTCTGCCATCCGGTCTCCAGAGTTTTCTGAATGTGTTGTATGGCCTTGGTATAGAAGTCCGTCAGGTCGTCCAGTTTCTCGAACACCCTGAACACAGGCTGCTCGTCTGTTCCGAGCTTAAACTTCACAGGAAGCGTTGCGCCTTCTGACTGCACGGCAAGGTCGTAAGATGCCTTGTAGTTGAACTGATTTTCTGCTGACAGCCATACCATGTTCCCTTCATACTCGAAACCAGACAGTATGGTTTGGTTGGTATATTGGTCGTACCAGCCAATGACAGCAGCTTTTATTTCCTCATCGCATGGCTTGTGGTTGAACTCTGCTTCCATATAGTCAGCAGCCCCATCCTCATGCACATTCACATCCCAACGGATGCGCCACTTGTTTCTTGCCGGACTGGTGCATTCAATCAGTTTTACACCGGCTGTGCCTTCTATTCTTTGCATTGTCTCTAAGAAAAAACATACTTTGTTCTACCTTTCCCGAAGGTCTCCGTCTTGATGGTAGTCTCGAATGGGAACCCATCGGGCATTTCTCTGATTTGGGCGAGGATATTCTTCATTTCCTCGCTGTTTGTGAAAAACTTCTTGGGTTCACCGTTCTGCTCAATGGCAACGATGCAGCGGTCTTCACCCTGTTCTGTTTTGATGCCCGTCTCGAAGTCTTTGACTACAATAGGGAGGTTCACTAACTCTCTGATGCTTACTACCGCACCAGAGAAGCGCTTCTTGCCGTCCTCGGGCTTGTAAGCGACTTTCAAATCCTTAAATGATTTCATTGTTTTGCCTGTTAATTTATAAAACAACATATTACAGTTGGCGTGTTTTGCCATGCCATAGAAGCTCGCTATCAATTCACGCCGCCTTTTCCTACTTTTGACCTCGTGCATCTTGCAGGCCATCTTCTTCTTGATACGCTTGCGGAGCTCTACATGTTTGGAGCCGTATATCACATAGCCAAGAAAGTCGATGCCCTCACTCACAGGGAACACACGCTCGTTGGCTTTCACCTCCAAGTCTATCTGCTCCACCAACTCGTGTACCACATCACGAATAAGCCACAATTCCGCTTTCGATTTTCCGAGTACGACGCCGTCATCACAATAGCGGTAGAAATGACGCACGCCGTACCTGTCTTTCAAATAGTGGTCTAAAAACACAGACAATAAGAGATTGCCCAGCCCCTGGGAACTCCGCAGTCCGATGCTGATACCCGATGGCATCATGCGCACGAACCCGTCCAGCAGGTTGATGAGCTTTTCATCCTTGAAGATACGTTTCACGCAGTACATCACAAAGTCAGGCCGTACGTTGTCATAGAACTTTGAAATGTCGAACTTGTAGCAATACCGCGTTCCGTCCGGATCTTCCTTCAAGTCCCGCCGGATGTACGACAGCAAATCGTGCATCCCCCGTTCCTTGATGCTTGCAGAGGTAGTACGGATGAAACGCTTGCGCATGTGCTTGTCCACGACATTCATCACGGCATGTACGCCTATGCGGTCATACATTGAGAGCACTTGTATCTTGCGCAGCTTGCCGCCTTCAAAAATCTCGCGTTCCTTGTAGTCCTTTACGGTGAATGTGCCAGCAGTTATACGTTCTGTCAAATCCCGTATTACCTCATCTCTATGCGCAAGAAGCCAGCGTCCCTGGCGTGAGCGTTTTCGCTTAGAACCACGGAGAACCGTATCAAAGGATTCCGACATGTTGCCATAGTCCACAATCTCCTCGATGATGTAACCTTCCCTGTGCATAGTTGAACTTTTGTTGGTAATTTAGGAAGATGCCTTCCTTCCTTGGGTCCAAGTTCTTCGAGATGCTGCCACCCTACCAAACTCTACCCGTCACTCCGTTTTTCACCTTTCCAGTACATGGGACAAAGCCATGTCCTTCATGTGCGAAGGTAAACTGCTTTTGGTGAGGCTCGGCTCCCTCGGCTCCGCATCGGGGACACGTCCCCATTGCTGTACGCCGATTTTGTTTCCTTTGGTTGTTGTCCAGGCGCGACCCGACATTCGTGTTCGAGTTCGACGCATCGTTACTCGCATTCGCGTACGACACACCGCCATTCGCATTCGCGTTGTTGTTGCCGCGATAGACCACACGGCCTATGAGAGCTTCTACCTTGAAAAGTGCGTGGCAAACTTTTCCTCTGCAAAGGTACGAAATTTTAGCGAGCCTACCCCGATTTTTTACATACTTCGACGGGCTTCGCCCGTATTTCTTGATGTCTTCGTTCCTCAGACATTGCGTTTTTCGCTTTACGCTGCGCTTTTGTCGCTTCGCTCCCGCTTTACGTGTTTTCGCTTACGCAACCTCGGTGGCCGACTTGAACGCGGCCACGCTTGCCGCTTTCTCGATTTCTCCGCGGAAGGCCAGGCGCGACCCGACATACGTGACCGAGTTCGACGCATCGCCACTCGCATACGCGGACGACACACCGCCAAACGCACTCGCGTAGCTGTAGCCGCGATAGACCACACGGCCTGCCGATCCAGAGTATTGATAATAGTCACAGTAATGGGTTGTGCTGCTCCCCGTCGCTGCCGCAGGCACCACATCCATGTATTTGCCGTGAACCACGCCGTTGATGTAGCCCGTAGCTTCCACGCCTTTCACGCGGCGGTACGTTCCGTCCGGCATCTGGTAGCGCCATTTGCCCACATTTCCGCTGTCGTTCGGCACGTCCACGCAGTCCATCATGTCGTACTTGTGTCCATACACGTCTTCGTAACCCAGGCAGTTCGTGTTGTTCAAGGTGCTATAGACCGTCTCACCGACAGAGTTCGTCTCTTTGTAGAACGACTTGCCGTTGCCCTCCACACCGCCAATAGTCGTACCGTCCGTATTCACCGTGTCTTGCATGCCTATCTTGGCCGTGCCGCCCGTCGTCCTTGACGTTGAGTGCTGGCCTGCACCGCACTGCATCTGGCTGTCTCGCCTGCCGTACTTCGCAAAGAACAGGTTCGCAATGTCATTGTGCATAAGTCCGTCTATCTGCTGCATACCGCGCTGCGCAGAGTAGAAATGGAAGTCGGTCCATGTCATGGAGTGAGTTGTCGAACCGCCAGTGATGCAGGCACGTAGCTTGTCGCCCACTACGCTGCTACCTACCACACCGCACAAATAGGGCTCCACTTCAACCCAGTCTGGCTCCATGTCCTCTATCTTATCCGAGTTGCTCAACACCACCATGTCAAACTCTGCAGTCTTCCTTATTGTAAAATTCAGTGCGATTGCTCCCTCCGGAACGTCGGCTATCAGGTACATACCATCCGTGAACTTCGCGCCAAGAGTGCTCACCACGATTGTATCTACCACATTACCTTCGGCATCCGTAAATACCGAACCCACCAGGTTCGTACCAGGCACGCTCGGGAAGCGAACCTTCTGGAAACCACTCACGCTAACCCTGCATACGGCAAAGTTACTGTCTGATGTATAGCTGGCTGATAGCGTTTCCTTCCCGCTCATTATCTTGTAGTTGTTTCGGTAGTCGCCTGCCTCGGTGATGTCTTCCAGCGTCAATACCATGCACTCCGGACGCTTCGGCATTGCCGCATTACTGCTCCAGCACGCATAATGCTTGCCGTTCAGGTAGTCGTTCACGCCCTTCATCCAGCGGTGTGGCTCATACATCATCCAGTCGCCCTCCGTACCGTCAAGATTTGCCTCCGTGCAGTTGCGCAGGTTCTCGGCATCTGCATAGTAGTTGGAGTTCTCGTCGTGCAGCGGGTATATCGTCATCCTGCCGTCAGTGTTGTTCTGGGTCGTCTGTACGCCTGCGTGCGTAATGTTTCGGGAAGTAGGCCTCTTTGTCAGCTTGGCCAGGCAGCGGAACCGCTTCTTCAGAATGGCCAGTACATGGCCGCTGGCCTCATAGTCGCTGCCGTACTTGTAGCCTGTCTCGTTGTCAAGGTTGCTCACGTTGGCATCATCGCTCACCGTGTCGTCAAACTCCAGCACAGAATACTCAGGCTGATGGATTGTAAGTTCCGGATAATGCTCCTGCATAGTTGCAAATTCGGTATCGTCCATGTAGCGTGTCAGCTGAACAGTGCCGACCATGGCACAGTAATCCACCGCGTTTCCGCTAGCATCCACGCCCTTCAGCGTTTTGTATCGGTTCAGCATAGTGCCGTCATCCTCTATGTTGATGCCTTCTATGCGTACACGCTCTATATTTACGCATTTGTTGATTATCGACTGCCAGCTGATGTATGGGCAGCCGGCATAGCGCAGCGTCTTCACCGTACGCCAGCTCTGCAGCGTCAGGCCGCTTTCCGTCAGCAACGGCAGGTACTCCAGTCGAAGTGTCTGTATGTTGCTGCCCAGTTTCGCACTTGTCAAGGGGCTGCCCTGGGCAAACAGCACGGCTTGCACGTCCACACCGCGCGCATCAAGCGTCTCAAGCCTGGTCTGGTTCCTGAAATCAAGCTCCGTACTGCTCAGCGTGCCCGTCCTGGCACTCCCTTGGCCCTGTAGGTTCACATCGACCAGTTGGCGGCACTGGTCAAGCACAAGGCACCACCCCTGGCTCCCGCTCCCGCTCGTACTGATATTCAGCACACGCAGTACCTTGCACTTGTTAAGGTTCAAGTCGCCCGTCAGGTTGCCAGCCGACCCACGCATGTCCAGCTCGGCCATCTGGCTCGCTCCGTAAAGGCGGATGGGGTCATTCACCGTGAAGGCGTTAGTGAACGTCAGCGTCACCGTCTCGCCCTTCGCAGCTTTGGCCGAAGGCTGCAGGTGTGGTGCGTTGTTCGTGCCATAACCATAGTAGTATAGGCTGTTCGACTTCACCTTTATCGTGTTGGCAGTCGCACCAGCCTGGCGTGTCATGTACATATCGACATTGTCGCTGAGGTAGTTTCCTGTCTCGTACTTCGCATCGAGCAGGGCGAAGCGGTTCTTGATGAACCAGTGCCTGAAGGCTTTCTTATCTCCTTTCAGTGCATAGATGTAAGGGTACTTCACGGTCTCACCATTCACCTCTACTCCTTCGGTCTGTGGCTTGATGTATTTCAGTTCGCCGCTCTTGTTGAAGGCACGCCCGCACCAGTTGCCTTGCTGCTCTTCGTCAAACATGGTGTTCACCTTGTCCTCGGTCAGCTTCGCACGCATGGCTGTGGCCATTGCCTTCAGGTCGTCGCCGAGGTTGGCCAGTACCAGACACCACAGCCACGAGTCATGACCCTCGAAGGCATACTTGCTTTTCTCCGAGTCCCATGTATCACGGGTTACGTCATACAAGTATGCCAGCATCGAGTCGTTTCTGTCACCAAGCTGCGTGTCGCCGTCATAATAGATAAAGTACCATACAAGCTGGTCCCATGTCGCCAGTATCATGTTCTTCGCCCTCTGGTCCACATTCACGAAATAGTCAGTGAACAGATACCAGCACAGCAGGAAGTTCTTGTCGAAATAGTCCTCCAGCTCTTCCACGAATTTCTCGCTCTCGAAGGTGCTGATGTCGTCCACGTCGGCATCTTCAGGAACACAGTCTCTCACCCATCCCCACAGTCTCTTGAAGGCGTTCTTTTGGGCTGTCGTTGCCGTTGCCCATGTTGTGTCTGCAGGGTGGTTGAACTCCAGTGCGTCGTCAAATTCATCCGCTGCCTGTGCATCAAGGTCTGCCTCGCCCTGGAACAGGCACAGCGGCTGCGTGTTGTTCAGGAACTCGAAAGCCATCGAGTCCTCCGTCTCAAGGCCATCGACATTAGTCAGGCCCAGTATGTCCGTCCAGTCGCTCTTGTCGTGGTTCAGGTTGTACTGTCCGTAGTATTCCGGGGTGTCTTCAAGGCTCTCGGCTGAGAACACGTCAATAGGATAGCCGTCAACGGCTGTGCGTTTCGTGACATCAATTGCCTGCGCCGGGGTCAGGAACCCGAGCGACTTCATCAGGTCGTTCCACAGTTTCGCGCCGCCCGTGTTCTGCGCCATTGAAGAGTCGCTGTAGTCCGCTTTCGGACACAGTATCTTCACCGTCGGCTGTCCTATGCGCAGCGGCAGGCGGTTGCTCCCCTGCAGCACGCCGTTCACATACATCTCGGGGCTTTCGCCTTTTGCACAGTAAATGCGGTAGTTCTTCGTCGGGTACTTCGTCGAACTGGTTCCCTGGATTCTCACATATACATTCTTCAGATACACATAGCGTCCGTCCGGCAGCCATAGGTGCACGTCGCTCAGGAAGTCGGTCTTCTTGTTATTCTCGGCATTCACTGGGGCAAGGCCGTTCTCCCTGCACACCAGCATCAGGCCCTTGCCCTTCGCGCTCAACTTGTCGAAGTCTATGCTCCTGCCGTCTTCGGTAAGCACGTCATTCTCCTCGAACAGCTCGGCCATCTCGTCCAGCGTCTGGCGGTCCACGATGTAGTTGTCCATCTCTTCGTCATCGCTCAGCGCACGCTCATAAACGCGCACCTTGCGCACTTCCACGTCGGCACCCTCGCCGCTCAGTGTGATGCCTTGCGCTGTGCCCTGGATGAAGTTGTCGCTGTCTCCGTAGATGTCGGCAGCCGCACGCACGCCGTTCACATAGAGCTCCATCAGCCTGCCGTCGGCACGCTTGCCTATCACGAAGGCTATCTTCACCCACATGTCCGCTCCGTACTGGCGGCCTACGCCAACAGCCTGCTCCGTCGTGCCCCCGTCATCATCCGTCACCTCTTTAGTGGAACCCGTGTACATCATGGCCTTCTCTGCCGTTATCTGGAAGCCTTTGTTGCCGTTCATGCAGCTCACCACGTCGGCCTCGCTGTCCACGATGTTGCTCACCTTCATCTCCACCTCTATCGTGCAGCCGTTTGTGGCGGCATCCTGGATGAAGGGCTTGTAGCCGATGACGGCCTTCGCGCCGTTCATCAGTTTCAAGGCGTCGCCGGTCCAGCCGCTCGTCTGCCAATCTACATCTTCGAAGGATGTATGCACCGTGCCCGCCTCCCAGTGCGCAGGGTCGCTCTCGCCGTTGCTGCGGCCAGAGGCGTCAAGCTTCAGCTCCAGCCCAAGGGTGGCTTCACTGGCGTCTATGCTGCTCGCTGACACATCCACGTTGAAAGCATACTCCGTCGCACCGCACACAAATTTCATTTCCTGCTCTCCCTGCTCCGTGAAGCGGTTGGTGTAGGTCTGGGTACTTCGGGGCACGCTCACTGTCTGGATCACGCTCTCACCCTGCCATACGCTCACCGTCGCAGGGGTCACGCCAGCATCATACACGGCATACTCCAGCGTCATCTGTTCATACTGGCCTACCTTGACTGTCGGGGTCAGGTGCTCGTCCTCGTCAAACACCCTGCCGTCAGCGAACGTCAGTTTCATGCCTATCAGCGGAACACTGCTCCCTGCCTTGAAAACGTCCATGTAGATGCTCTCGCTCCGCAGCGTCAGCGTCTCGCTGGCTTCCATCTCTGCCACTATCTGCACCGTGTGCCTCCCCACGCTCAGACCGCTCATGGCCACACTGAAACTGCCGTTCGTCGTGCCGCTTCGCGTCACCGTCGTGCTGTCGGCCTGCTCGCCGTCAACATAGAGGAACACGGTCTTTGTACCCGTGCCCTGAATGGTCCACGGGATGACGGCACTCTCCGTCTGAAGGTAGCCGCCACCTGTCAGCCCGTTGCTCAGGCTGTAGCTGCTGCTCAGGCGGAGGTTCACCACGCGCACGTTTGCATAGGCCTGCTTCGTCTGGGTGTTGCCCGTGGCTGGGTCAGTCGTTGTGGCCTTCACATAGATGTCGGTAGTGCCGGCCTGCAGGTACTTGCTCACGTCCAGGGTGTAGCTCCCAGCGCTCACATCGCTCTTTTCCTCGCGGTATGCCTGGATGCTGCCGCGCATCACGCGTATCTCCACTGTCGCCTTCTGGCCCGTGGTCTCGCCGGCATCGTCACCGCCCACATACTGGTGGTCGTAAATCCAGGTCAGCACGCAAGCACCGCCTTCCTTGATGATGCCTTGGCTTACGCTCGCGCCAAGCACTATCTTGGCGGTCTGCGCCTCGCCACCCCCGCCGCCGCTTCCGGCAGGAATATCCACGCTGGCTATTTCCGCCCCGCTGCTGTTCTTCAGGCTCAGGGTCACAGTGCTCTCGTCATCGCTCAGGTCCGCATCCATCGAGAACACCGTACCGGCTTCTATCTCTGCTATCTTGCCGGCCACGGCCCGGTTCTCCACCGGATTGGTGCTCTCCGTGTCAAGACTCGAGTCCACTTCAACCTCTTCCACGGTCATGTTGATATTGCCCTGGGCATCCGGACTGACCGTTTCTCCGTTCAGCGTCACGCTCTTCACCGTCCCGCCGCCGCCGAAGTCATCCCAGCTACCCGCGCTCTCCCAGCTGTTGAGGTTCGTACCCACAAACTGCTTGGTCACCCATTTCCCCTGCGCCGACTCAAAGGTCACGCACGCTCCCTTCACGCGCTTCTTCTCTTCCACGGCAGCGACGGCCGTGGCAAGCGTATGGAAACCCTCTTCCAGCGGGTAGGCCTCGCTCACATTGATGATGGTGCCGCCACCCTTGCCGCTTGCCTCCACAAGGTCTTCCTCCTCCGCGTTCCATGCGTAGAGGACATCGCCAAGAAGGTAGAGCTTGTCTTGCTTGATGCGCTGGGGGGAGGCACTCAGGTCGTTGTACATCTCGCACCCGGCCCATGAACTGCTGTAATTCCCGCCGTTTTTACCCACAAACAGTTTTTTCGCCGCCACATAGTAGATGGCTGCCACCGACACAAAACTCTGCGGTTGCAGCGTCACGTCGTCAAGGATGCCGTCAAACCTCGCGGTCGCACCGTCAAAGGCTTTACCTGCCACCGTGGCATGGTCGGCCACAACGCCTGCCGCTGCCTCCGTCACTGTCTCTGTCGCCGCCATGGCGGACAGAGCGGCCTCCTTGGCTTCCAAAGCCGCTTCTGCGGCTGCTCCTGCTGTTTCACTCGCAGTTTCTGCTTCTTCCTTGGCGGCCAGGGCCTGCGTCGCAGCGGCCAGAGCCTGAGCTGCGGCAGCGGTGGCTGGAGCACCCAGCAGACTGACCGGGGCCAGCACCATTTCCTCGCCGCGCAGTGCGGGGAGGGCATTCACTCCTGCCAGCGACGTCACCTCGTCCAGTTCCGTCACATCCTGGCTCTCGCTCTTAATCTGGTTGACGATTTCTTCAACCAATGCTTCTTTCTCTTGATCTGTCATATTGATTGGGATATTATAGGGTTAATCTTGTCTGTTGAGTATGCGGGCCGTATATTGAGTCGTGAAGTTATCCAGTGTGGCTGTCCTGTCGGGGTCATATACCAGGAGTATCTCTATCGAGTCTCCCTGACCCATTGCCACGCTTTCCCACTTTCCGCCATCCCAATGGGTCAGCAGCGGATAGTCCTCCGTGTTCCATGGTGACGCGCCGCTGCTGTCACTCTTGGCGTTGCGCCCGTATATTGAAAAGTTGTCGCTGCCCAGATCTGACATAACCGTCAGGCGCAAGGCAAACGGCGTGCTGCCTCCGATGCTCAGGGCTTGGCGCACTTCTGACAGTCTCGGAAGAGCAATACCGGCATTGCTCGCCGTGCAGGCCACTATGATGCGGTTACTGTCCGTTAAGGCAACATCGTATATCGAGTTCGCTCTGTTTACGGACACCTTCTTCATCTTGTAGCCGTCAATGAAGCCGTTCAGGGCACCGTTCCCGTTTCCAGCCATGGCGAGATTGGCACTCGCAGAGTTCCTGACATCAAACAAAATTCCGTATTTCGGCAGCAAGCCGTAGTCAAGTCCTGGATCTTTATATGTATCGACAAGGCGGCAAAGCATCGGCTGCCCCAGACTGCTCCAAGTGCCGAAAATAGCCTGCCGGTTCGTGCCGTTGAAGCCAATCATGTTGTCGTATAGGAACAGGCCGTCATTATCATCTTTCACCACGGGCTGCAGGTTCCCGTCATCGTCTTCCTCGTAGGTCACACTGCCTACGCCTATGTGGTCCGAGCCTATCACGAAGCCGCCGACATTGCCGCTGCTGGCTTCTATCTGCCCGCCGAACTTGCCGTTCGCCGCCTCGATGCTGCCATCCTCCTTTATCTTGAAATTCTGGTTGGCCGTAACAAGACCCTCCAGACTGATGTTGTCCGCCGTCAGCTTTACCACGGTACGCGTCTTTTCCTCGCCGTCCGTGTCTGTATAGTTCTTTTCCACGCCCACGCCTATCAGGGCAAGACTTCCGTCGGGCCCCTGGGCGTAGATACCCGTCCCCCGGCTCTTCACCATAATGCCGCTCTCACTTAGCACATTGCCGTTTGCATCGAAGTTCTGGGCCGCTATCTTCACCAGCTTCTCGCTTTGCTCAAACAGAGTGCGGTATTTGTAGGTCAGGCTCTCTATCTTGTCTGTGCTCAATATGAGCATATACAGGTAGATGTCGCCCGTGAAACTCAGCTTGAAATCGCCCGTACCGTTCCACAAGCCGCTGCAACTGTACTGCTTGTAGCCCTCTGTCACTTCCAGAGCCTCCTCCACCTCCATTGAGTTGAAATTCTCGAACCCTGTCTTATCCACGTTCTCAAACTCCACCTTCAGAGTGCCACTCCCGGCACAGCGGTACAAGAAGCTTAGATATACGGCCTTCGCCTCCTTCTTTCCCCCTGCGTTTGTCTCCATCGCAGGGATGCTCCGCAGGTTCGCGTTCTTTTGGCTGATGTACTTGTTCTTGATGCGCACCACCACGCGCCCGTCGTCCTTCATGACACTCGCGCCGTCGCCCTTCTTCGTCAGCACTTTCCTGTTCGCCCATATCCATTTGTTGCCGGCCAGCCAGAACACCGTCTCGTTCTCCGTCAACCATTTGCTCAGGCCATCGTCGAAGCTCGGGTTGTTCAGGTAGCCTCTATCCTGTGCGAAGTCCTGGCGCAGCGTACTCACGCTGCTCTCTATCTTTCCCTCCGTAATCTCAAACTTAGTCTTGATGTCCTCACCCGTCGTAAGGAGGAAAGTGCCCCTCAGGTAGGCGTTGTCGCTGTAAAGGCCGTCCCCATGGGGCTGGTTGTCGGCTGGGAACCAATCGTCGCTGATGCCGTCCAGATGGCCCAGACGGGCTCGCAGACACCCGGCCAGCGTCTTCTCCCTCACGCCGTCCATCACATCGATGCGAGGCTCGCCGTCTTCCGTCGCGGAGATAAGTATCAGGCTCTGGCGGTCACCGTTCTCTGTGTTACCCATCAGAACCACTTCGTCTGCTTCTGTGGGGAGCGAGGTGTCAAACTCGTTTTTATCAATGAGCACGGAATGACCACTGACAGCCGATACTTCAACCCAGTAACTTTTCAGGCTTCCGCCGCTGAATGTCTGGCAGCGCATCAGGTCATGGGCCTGGAATGTGTTTTCCTGCTCGAAGGTGATGACATAGTAGTCTTCGCTTTCCTCAACCGTCTTTATTTTGCCGTTGGCGGCACTCACCACTATCTGGCCGCCGACGCTCCGCACCTTCTCCACCAGAAGCTCAAAAACGGTCATCACCTGGCGAACTGTCAGTTTGTCGATGGTCAGGTTTGCCAGCTCGTTCTCATCTATCCACAACTGCCAGCCTTCGCCTCCGAAGCCATCCACGAAACGGGCACTGCGCAGCAGCTGTCTCACGACGAGTGTCAGCAGTTCGGCATTGCCGGCTCCGTCGATGCGCCCGCCTTGCTCGCCAGCCTCGAAGTCACCGGTTTCAAGACCTTCCTCAAAGATGATTTTCTTCTTCGCCCTGTCGGCTCTGTTCTTGTTCAGGAACTCCTTGTGGCTGCGCCTTGCGCTATACAGGTTGTTGTCCGTCGGCTGCGTGGTGTCCCAGCTCCTGATAATGTCGGGCACGTTCAGGCTCCCCACAAGCGTACCCGTGTAGTTTTTCACCTCCGTAATGGCATCGTCTATCTTCGCCATCGTCCCCGTCGAGAGAGCATCGCTTATCTCGAGGTCCATCTGGCTCGGAAGTGTCACCTGGCGACTTATCCGCGTGATGCGGCTCTGACGGTAGCCAGTGTCAGGAAAATACTCATCGCTCTCCAGACGCACCTTGCTGCCAATGTGCAGTTCCACTTCCTCATTCTCTATCCACACATGATCCGTCGGACCCTTGTAGCGCGACACGTCCAGGGCGTGCTTCGCGTTGTACGCTTCCACGGCACTCTCCAACTCGCGCTCGGCCAGCTCGTAGTATTCTTCCGGCATCTTTATGTTCCATAGCACATACTTGTTGCCAGCCTTCGGAACAAGCGTGCCACCTGGCAGCTGGGTGTCGTCATCGTAGGGCCATATCGTGATTATTTCAAACTCTCCAGTCTCACTGTCGTAGTTCACCTCGAAGTAGTGGTCATCGTCAGTGCCCAGTCCGGCAAGCTCGCCATCCTGGAACGACACGCGTTTCACCAGTCCTCCTATCTCGTAGTCGTTCGGATCGAAGGGAATGTCGCTGTCCTTGAAATAATATATGGTGTAGGGATTGCCGTCACCGTCACTCACGTTCTCGCTCCGCACAGAGCTCACCACGCCCACCCTTCGCGGATATATCCCCGAGAAGGCTTCCTGCTCATAATGGTGGATGATGCCGTAGCGGTCTGTGTTCACATCCACATACTTCGCCCCCCCGGGAAGCTGAAGGCGGCTCGCACCGTAGTCTTCTGGGTCGATGTTTCTGCTGCTGCCTATCGGGAACAGGCGCGTGTAGAACTTGGCGTTGTCAGCCGTGTCCCTCTCAAGGCGCGTCAGACCATTGCCATAGCCCAACGTTACAGTCTCGCCCCTCTCGCAACGGCACAGGTTTATCGTTGTACCCTCTATCCACCATTCCACGCCTACCTTCTCAGCAAGTTCCTTCAAGCCCTCGTCACAGTACTTTCCGATGTAGTCAATGGTCACGTTCTCGTCGCCTTCCACCGTGCCAACCTTGAAGTTCGTCGTGCCGTCCATGCCGTCGTTGATGTTTTGCACAATCAGCCGCATGTGTTCAATAGGCTTTGCCGTCAGGGTGAACACGGCTTCGTTATCCCCGTCTGCGGTCTTCAGCACAAGAAAGCGCTTGATGAGGCTTTCTATGCCGTACAGTTTAAGGTCGTACGTCCATTCCACCGTGCTCTTTTCCTCTGGAAGGTATTTCTCCGTAGCCCAATAGCGCTCACCCTCAAAATCCACATAGTCGTTCACGTCGATGCTCACATATTCATACAGCGTGAACGACAGCGTCAGCACGTTGTCGCCCTGTATCTCTTTGTCCTGGCTGCTCGTGTCGTTCGGCGAGATTGTCGCCTTCTCGTTGTCGTATTGGTCGTATAGCGTCAGTAGCATATTCAAATGGTGTTCTTATGTCGTTTATATAATCGGTTCAGGCTCCTTGAATTTCACCTTGTAACGGCTCGCCTGTATGCCTTCCCTCCACAAATAGGTCAGCGGGGTGTACGCGCTGCAGTCCATGTAAAACATGCGAAGCGTCAGCTCCAACTCAGGAAACTCCACCTCCAACCAACCCTCATCGCCTTCTTTCAGAAACGCGATGAAGGCCGCATACTTCTGCAGCCACTCGCCTTGCGTCGTTGCATACTGCGCGAAATGAAGCGTCACCTCACGTTCCTCGTTAGCCACTGTCAGGCTTTCGGAGTATCGCTTCCCGTCCTCCTCCCTGATGTCAACGCCCACGTGGGCCTTCACCTTGCTCGGTTTCAGGATGGACTGCAGGTTCTCCATGCCGCCCTTCTTCTCCTCGGTCAGGAACACGCCGTATTCCTCCCAGATGTCGGTGCCGTTTATCAGCACCTGTCCGCTTAATATATGGCTCATGTCATTTCACTTTTATGCCGTCACGTTTGATAATCTTGATGTCTTCCTTTATTTCTTCGAGGCTACGCGCGCTGCTGCCCGTATGCTCTTCTATGCGCTTCAGAGTATCGCTGGCCAGCCCTATTTGCATGCTCACGTCTTTCATCTTCTCGTCCATGCTCGCCCAGTGCATCTGCCCGCTCACGAATAGACCTTCCAACTTCGTGCCCTGATCCTGGCTAATTGTTGTGAGGGCCCCGACCTTGCCAGTCTGCTGCTGGCCTTCACCCGTACCAATGTCTATTCCCGCATCCTTCATAGCCATTTCTATCACCTCCGCAGCATTCTGCATGACTGGTAACTGAACTTCAATAGCAGCAGATGCTTGCTTGGCAAACTCTGCCACACCAGCCATGTAGGCAGTCTCGTCAATCTGGCCCGTGGAGTAGGCAATGGTTAAATCTTCAAGTTGCTCTTGAAACGGCTCAAAGATATTCTTCGTTATCATGGCCTTCAAAGCGTCCTTTGCTATATCCCGAAATGTGTCACCTGCATATTCCTTAAATTTGTCCATCACGTCCTCACCATTGGAAAGCCAATCCCAAATTGCATCCGTTAGGTTATCAACGAGAGGCGAGAAAGCTTCGGACACATACTCATGTACCTGATCGAGAAACTCATGTATCTTCTCTGAGTATTCAAGAAGTTGCTCTAAGGTCTCACGTGTCTCTCCGACCAAAGTTGGGCCATCTTCGAGAAGTTTTTTTGCCACCTCTGGGTCTATTAACTGCACACCTTTCACATCCTCAAACAAATCCTGGCCCCAATTTTCCTTGACCCACGACTGTAAATCCTGCGTCTTCTCGGAGCGGAAGAATGTCTTATGCCGTGTCTGCACACGCATATTGTTGATTGCTGCAGTCTGACCTTCCTTATAAGTCAGCCCTTCGATACCGGCCCTCACTGCATTGCCAAGTGCAGCTCCTACACCGGAGAATATAGCAGTGCCTATCGCGGCCACCACTGTCGCACCAAGAGCCGCACCAATGGCAGTTCCGCCAATAGCGGAGCCGATGGCTGCACCAAGAGCCGCACCTGCACCTGCACCTGCTCCAAATGTAAAAACACCTGCGACTATGCCAACTATCGCACCTATTATGGCGGGTGCCCATTTAGAGAAACCGCTACTGGCGTTCTTGTACACCTCTTGCGGCATGGCAGCAACTTCACCATAAGCCTTTGCATACTCTGCGTTCAGTTCTGCGTTTTTCTTCAGCTGGGTCAAACCGTTCTCATAGAACCATGACTCCGCATCAAGCCGTTGTTCCAACTGCTCAATCTCCAACTCAATCATGCGCATACGCTTCTCGTTCAGTTCCCGTTGCTTGGCTGCATAGTGCTCGTATAGAGAGTCTGCATCTGGCAATAGTTTATCAAGTTGGCGATTCATCTCAACCATTGCCGAAACAGTCCCCGCAACTGCAGAGAACTGCCCAATAGTCTTTTCAAAGCCTGTCGCATTGACATTGAGCCCCTTGATATTATCAAAAGCTCCACTTACCGATTCGAGCATACTGCCGAGTGCGCCGAGCGAATCACCAAGCTTGCCACCAACCATTTCCCCGAGTTGGTTCATGGTGTCAGAAAATTGTTTGAGACGTTGGGCACAAGCTGTCGCCGCTTTCGTCAGCTTCGTATAAGCCTTGGATTCTTTGTCCTTGGCATTAGCAAGTAGTTCGCTGGCTTCAGCTTCCGTATAAGAAATTCCCGTACTTTTGTTGATGACAGTCTGCCCACCTTTTACCTTATTGAAGATGTCTTGCGCATCCTTGGCTTCCTTTTGTGCGTCTGCAAGTTCTTGTAGAGCCTTTGTAAGTGCTTCAAACGGATTGCGGTTGGCAAGTTCATCATACATCTGTTGTAAGGTGTCTGTGTACTCCCTCAGCTGGTTTGTATCAAGGCTCTTAGCTGCGGCCTCCTTAGCGTCTTCAAACTTCTTAATGAGTGACTGCAAGGTCTGCGTTGAGATTTTTCCTAAATCCTCAAACGCACGGATGTACTCTGGCGACTTGCGTAGGTTCGTCAACCTCATATTGCTCAACTCCTCTTGTAGCTTCCGTTCCAAGATTAAGGCCTTCCCTTCGTCACCATTGGCACGCGCCTTTGCTATCTGCTCTTGGTAGTCCTCTGTGATGGCCACTTCTTGCTGCAATTCATCGCCATACTCCTTCAGGTATTCACGCATAGACTGAAGGTTAGCTTTGTTAACATCATCTGTTTTTTTCTTGCGGATGGCATCCGCCTGGCTATGTGCCTCCCGTAAGGCGTCCGCTTGGTCGGTAGTCAGTCCATCGGCACCAGTGACAATACCTGCTTTCTTATTGTCTCTTTTCCATTTGCTCTCCAGTTTGTCGAGTGCATTCTTTCGTGCCTGATATTCGTTCTCTATCTCACGGAGCTTCTTCTGCAGTCCTTCATCCATCGCCTCTATCTCCGCCTCATCATTGGCTTGTTGGAGTTCAACAAGCTCCTGACCTAATCTTTCCTGTGTTTGTTTCCGTCGTTCTACATCGGCTTGTTCTTTTTTACGTTGTTTCGCTTTTTTATCTGCGTCAGAATCTGTGGATGGTTTTACATTGTCGTATTCTTTTTTCTTTTGGTCAAGGTCATCCTTCAATTCTTTCCGGCGTTTCTCAAATTCTTCCTCTGTCAATTTATGGTTTTTGTCTCCGATAAAATCGTTATAGGCTTTCAAAGCATTTTCGTAATCCTTCTTTGCTTTCGATGCCCATTCACTTCCGGAATTGCGAGGAGCATTACGCTTGTTTTTCTCTGTTCTCAATTTATTCAATTGATATTGCAACTCATCGCGGGAATAAGTTCCAGTCAAATTGCTGTCACCTCGTGTTATTGTACCATATTTCTTTTCACTGGAAACCATCTTCGCAAGTAGGTTTTCCCTCTGCTTTATTTGCTGGTCAATAGTCTCGTTGCTGACACCAGTCAGATTCTCAAAATACGAATTGACTTGATTCTTGCGTATGGTAGTATTTAGAGAATCACGCTTCCCCTTTAGCATTTTAAGTTCTTCCGCCTGGCTGCTGCTCAATGTTCCGTGCACAGTTTCCTCTTTCCTTTCCCATTGTAAGGTTTGATGATTATAAACGTTTTTTGTAACTGTGTATGTGGATTTAAGGATTGACTCTAATTCCTCAATTCGTTTGTTTACATCCTTAACCTCGTTTTCAGGCCTGCTAATCGATTTCTGGCCTTCAAGGGCAGCTATCTCCTCTTTGATTTTTTTGATATTTTTCAGTTTTTCTATTTCGGTATCATACTTTGCGAAGATGTCCGGGTATTTCTGCTCCAACTTGTTCAAAGCTTCTCGACGTGTATCTGTTGAGAGGGATTCATCACCAGCAACACCTGCGAGTTCCTCCAACCTACGCTTGTGTTCTTCCTCTGCTTCGATTACTTTTTGTTTCTGGGCCTCATAAGCTTCATCTGCTTCTTTCATTCGTTCAGCTTCGGTTTTCATACTGACCATCGCAGCAACCACTCCAGTTATCAATGTTGCCACTAAAACGTATGGATTAGCAAGCATGGTTGCGTTGAGCATTTTCTGAGCTTTTTCCACCAACAGCAACCAATTGTAATGTAGTGCTTCAGCTGCTGTAGCCCATCCTTTAGCAGCGGTCACAAGCATAATAGCAGACTTATAGGTTCCATAAGTGGCTACCAGCCCCAACAATATGCGACCGAAACGCTCATAATGTTCTATCACATCCGATATGTTAGATAAAGTTGTATTGATGATACCCTCACTCTGTTGCCCAAGTTCATTAAACATCATTGATATGGAATCCTCAATGTTTGAGATCTGGCCCGTTATGGTTTTCGACTGTTCTTCCATGAGCCCTCCGAACTTGCCACCCTCATTGGTCAAACTCTCCACAACTTTCTGTACTTCTGGGAAGCCAACCTTTCCAGCTTCCACCAATTCTTTTACCTTGTCCTCGGCCACACCGAATTGCTTGGCGAGTTCGGCAATCATTGGAATACCACGGTTGGTAAACTGATTAAGGTCTTGGGTGTACATGCGACCCTGCGCCATCGTAGTACCATACAAATACACGAGGTCGTTCAGTGGAACACTCAAACCTGCTGCTATGTCTCCGAGGCGTATCAACGTCTCATTCACTTTCTCAGCTTCAAATCCGTAGGCAAGCAACTGCTTGGCTCCCTGCGCCACATCTTCTAAGCCGAATGGCGTTGTCGCTGCAGTCTTGGTCAACTGCTGCATCAAGGAATCAGCCTTCTCTGCACTCTGGAGCATGGTCGTGAACGCGACCTCCAGCTGTTGGAACTGGCCTCGCACCTTGGTAACATTCGCCACCAGTTCTTTTATGGAGAACGCTGCCGCCAATTTACCGACAGAACGTGTCAGACGATTAGAGATTTTCTCTGTCTGTTCAAGCTCTTTGTTTGTATTTGACACATTCTGATGCAACTCTTTCACCTTCCTCTGGCTTTTATCCATATTTGAGGAAAGTTTATCCACCATTAGTATCTCAATCTTTACTGGTTCCATGTTTTTTCTTGTTTAATTTGTCGCTATTTCATAGCAACTTTTTTCACTTCAGACGGCTCTGAAAGAATCCCACGATGTCGCCGGCTTCTTCCTCGGCACTCCGATTGTCCTTTTTCGCTTTCTTCTCGTCCACATAGCGAGGCGCGTCGGAAATCATCATGATTAGCGTCTGGTAGTTCACATCGTGAAGGATATATTCCACGCTCCAGCCAGTCGCACTCGCTATCTGCCATATAAAACCGAAAGGGCTATGGGAGCCTTCCCAACGGCTCTTTAACTCCCTTTCTTCATTCGGCTCAGTCTCAGCTTCATCGGATTCGCTATCTCGGCTGATCTGATAATAGGTATAAAAGGGTCTGTTCCCATCAGTGTAACGAATTTCTTCATCACTTCCATCTGGTACTCATACGTCATCATGTTGCGTATAAACCATGCCATGAGCCACACACAAAACTTACGGGCAAGATAACCGCGGCAAATCATATAAGCTATCATTCGGCTCACCTTCTTCCCATGGTTGACAAGGAACTGCATCTCCTCTTCTTTAGTGAAGTTCCACATTTGTTCACTTGTCACGCCCATAGAAAGATATGTCCGGGCAATTCGTAACTGCCCGGACATACTCGGTCGCTTCATGGTCACACGCAGCACTAAGGGAGTCTTCTTGAATGGTATGCGTATTGCCTTCAAGGGCACACTCACACCAATGTCAAGCAACGCATCTGCACCCTCCCTTTGTATCTGTCTGATCACATTTTCTTCCATCAGCCTTCACTCGGTGTGTCGTTGATTTCGTAAGGAGCACTGCCGTCAGAAGGCTTCAGCACCTTAAGCTGGCACTCCAGCTTCGACACCTCTGTCAGTGTCAGCTTGCCGCCAAGGTTTGCCAGCAGCTGGCCGGCAGGAATGGTCATCGTCTGGCCGCTCACAAAGTCGATGGTAATCTTGTCACTAATCTCTACAAGGCTCGTAGGGGCCTTCCAGCCTGTCACAGTCTGGCTACCGCTTGTGCCGGTAGTCACCAGAGTTCCGCCAAGCACCTTCTGAATCTGCTCATAGTTCAGCTGGATGAGGTTGAACGTAGGACTAATCTGACCGTTCTTCGTCAGCAGGGTCAGCACAGGGGCATCGGGAACCTGCTCCGCTTCCACGTCTGTGCTCTCGGGCTTTGTGCCGCCCCAATCCCAGCTGCCTTTCTCAATGTAACCCAATGTCACTGCCGATGAGCCAGTGCCCATCTTAACGGCTGCTATGCCGTAAATAAAATTCTTGTTCATTTTTTCAGTTTTATAAAGATGATTGTTGTTACTAACATACCGGACAAAAGTCCGAAGAAATACCATTTCAATGCCGTTCCAATGCCGCTGCGACTGCATTCCTTCACCTCTTCCTGCTCATGGGAAGCGGAGGACTGCTTCTCCGCTGTGGAGCTCATAGCCTCTCCATAAGCCTTGCGAAGGTTCTTGATGGTGCGCTCATACCGCTCGCACTGCATCGCCAGACTGTCGCATGAGGCATACACATAGATGTATTCGGGTTCTGTCGCCGTGGCGTCTTTCCGGCTTACGCTTACGCTCGCCTGGCCGCTCCGGCCGCTGTAGCTCGCTCCAGGAGGAAGACTACGGAGGCTGTCCGTCGCTATCGTCAGGCTCACTGCCGACATCGGCACTATCACCGCCTCCGTCCGTACTTCCGTAACCTCGCTTACGCTGTCTGCGGACAGAACCGTCACGTTCTCCGCGCTGACAGTCTCGGACGCATAGTCCGCTCTCTCCTGGGTCTCGCTCTTTCGCGATGTTGCGCATCCGGTCAAGAACAGGGCAAGTAGCGCTGTAACGACAGCTGTTCGCACTGTCAATCGCTTTCCTGAGACGTGCCATCTCGCGCTTGACGCCGCTAAGGTCTTTTCTTGTGTCATTCAGCTCTTCTGTTAAGGGTTTTACAATGTTCTGCATCAATATACGGGTGGCCTGCTCAGTGTTAGTTATCTTCACCGTGTCGCTTTCGGCAAGAGCCTTCTCTGCCTCCGCACGCGCTTTCTTCAAGGCGCTGCGGATGGTCACTATGGAGATAATGGCACCGACCAGACTCCCGCCCAAAACCACATTGAGGATTTCACTGAGTTCCATTTCCATATATCGTTATTGCTTGATTCCTATTTCCGTGAGCCAAGCCTGAACGTCAAAGCTCGGGCAGGCCTTGTTCGCCACCTCCCTGTGACCGATAATCCGTACTTGCGGGAAACGCTGGTGAAAGTCCGTCACATACGATGCCAGAGCTCTTTTCTGGGCTTCCGTACGGGTGTCTTTCGGTGTCTGGCCGTCAACGGCAAGACCACCGACATACACCACGTGGCGGCTGATGCCATTGTAGTCCTTGGCTCCGTTGGTGATTTCCCACGAATCCACTTTCACGTCTTCGTTGTTGTCCACCAGACGCTCAACGCGCCCGTCCAGATGTATCATGTCTGTGTAACCCACCTGCTTCCAGCCACGACCACCCTTCGACACAGGGTCTGTGTGCCAGTGGCGAATCTCACTGGATTTCACCTCACGGCCTTCGCGCGTGGCTGTGCAGTGGATTATAAGGTATTGAAGCGACTTGCTCATGACTTCTTTCTCTTTTTTGACACCGTGCCAGACGGCTCTTCTTCTGGGCCTTCTGCGTCCGAAGTGCCTGTGGCAGTCTCCTGTGCCGCGCACAGACCTCGGTTGATGAGGTCTTGTGCACGTACAGGGTCTTCCACGTCTATCACTTCCTGCGGACGATACACCGTCACATGGTCGGTCTTGTCACGGAAGGGTTTCTTTACTGTCAGTTTCATGATGCCTGCAGTTTAAGCTTCTGCCATTGCCTGGGTAACGGAAACTTCCATGGTTACGTCGCTGCCTTCCACGCCGATGGTCACGGTTGCAGTTCGGGTTGACGGAGATGCGGCAAAGTAGTTGTAGGCGGTGCGGGTGAAGGTCACCTTGTTGCCTTCTACTGCTACGGTCAGCCAGTCCTGATCACTCTCTGCCGTAATGCCGGCTCCGTTGCTCGTTGCATACGTGCGGGTGTTGCTGCCACTTGTGGCGGCAAGGCTCAGGCTGTTGGCACCGGTAATCGTAGGCTCATCGTCTTCGCCTGCCTCGTAGCCGCTGTATATGACGGCTCCCGCATCTGCCTTCTTAGGCATACACACAAACATGTGGCGGAAGTTTATCTTGTTGCGCTGGTATTCAGGGTCGGTGCTGGCCTCGCTGTAGTACATCTTGGTTGAACCGGTTGCCTTGAACACACGTTGTACATAGAAGGCAAACGAACACTGGAACTCGCCGCTCTGAGGTGTATAGCCCACGGCCTTCTTCACACCGCTTGAACTATACACAGGGTTGTTCGCGAACTCGTAGATGTCAAAGCCATACTGGCGGCCAATAGTGCCATTGCCACGGTCTATGTTGTATTGCTCCTTGAAACGCTGGTCCGTCTCCAACAGGTCGTTCACGTGGTCCGAGCACAGCACCAGGCGGCGGCCCGCAGCAGGAACCTTCAGATTATCAAGCGCACGCTTCAGGTTGATGATGTCTTGCATGCACAGTTTCACACGGCCTGTTTCCGCATCCCGTGAACCTGTGGTCGCAAGTACAGGCGTCTTGGAAGTGTGTTGCTGAGCACAGAGCGCATGGGCCGCTTTCTGGAATTTTGAGTCGTTGATGGCATTGCCGTGGCTTTCCTTCACACGCGACATCTTGTCATAGCTGATGGCGTAGAGCTCATCATCGGTCACAGGCGTCACCTTTGTCTGGAACTTGTCCAGCTGGATGGCGATGTCGGCATCTTCCAGAGCCTGGAGGGGAATAGGATAGGTCGTGTTGTTAATCAGCACCTCAGGGTCAACGCCTACTTCTACAAGGTGTATCACATCATTGTTCACGATGCTCGAACTGTCAGGGATGCCGTCAAGCCATGTGGCTTCAAGGCCACGGCGAAGGTGCTTTACAAGCTCGCCGGTCCAAATCTCGGTATATACACCGGCACGGAAACTTCCGGCAGGAGCCACCTCGCCAAGAGTGGCGGCAATAACATTCAGGCCTACGGCACCCGTCATGGGGTCGAGGCCGACTACGGCGGCAAGCGTGCCGCCCATCAGGCAGTTCACAAGAACCGCTCCAATCATTGCTAAAATTCGAATCATTGTTTTCTTCTTTTTGTTGGTTTAACTTCAGATTGCGCACTCAATGCCGTACTCGGCCTTGTACAGTTTCTTGTACTGGGCAGGGTTCTGTTCGCGGAGCTTTTCAAGTTCCTCGCACGGGACGTCGCTCAGTTTTTTGTACTCAGCATTTCCACCGATCGGGGCATTTCCACCTCCCACGATGTGGCTCAGCTTTACCTGGGGTGACATCGCATCGAATGTCTGCTTCAACTCTTCGGCGCCAATCTTGCCACCGAGGTTCATGAAATGCTGCTTCTTGTCCTCGCCAATCTTCTTCTCGGAAATCGCGGCGTTCACAAGGGTTTCGATACGTGCGGCACGCAGAGTGTCGCGTTCCTGGCGCAAGGTCTCGGCCTCTGCACCGTCAGCCTGCAACTTGGCCAACTTGGCGGTGATGGTCGCTTCATCGGCATCTTTCGGCAAGCCCAATTGAAGAGCTAACTTCTCTTGATCCATTTGGTTTGTTTTTTTATTAGGGTTGGTAATATGCAGCTGCGGCAACACCTCTGCCGCATTCTTGCCTAATGTCAGGAGCACACCGTCTTTCTGCAGGACGATGGCATCGTCATTCGCGCCTATGTCAACAAGCGACACCTCAAACAGTTTGCTCTTGGTGATGGTCGGGGTCGTCTGTCCCTGCATCAGGAACTCTGGCGCATCGCTGGTTTCAAGTATATCAATCCCCGCGCTCACCATCTTCAGGCTCCCGAACTCCCACTGCTTCTTGCAACGCAGGCTCAACTCACTGGCCTCGTCAAACACCAGTTCGCCGGTAACCTCGGTTCCCTCCACCTTCAGGTCTTTTACATACCCTATTACTTGACCGCGCTCGTGCATATACAGAAGCACAGGATTCCTGTTGTATTGCTCTACGTTCATGCCGGAGGTCAGCACGCGCGTTCCGTAGCTGTTCAGGCTCTCGTTGCTGATTCTTACTCGTTTTGCTTTTCCCATTGTTGTATTCTTTATGCTGTGCGGTTCCGCACAGCTGCAATTGTTTGTGGTGCAAAATTGCAGACTATAATTGACCCTGCAAAAAAAGTGTGAAACGGTTGCACACTTCTATGCAACCATTGCACACTTATTTCTCAGAACGGCTGAAAATAGCCAATTTTGCAGCAGTTTCCAAATCCTTAATAAAAACGTTTTTATGACAAAGCAAGAAATTGAAAGAAAGAAACAGCTCGGACGGTCTCTCTACATGTCCGGCATGGAACTGACTGAGATTGCCGACCAGCTTGGCGTATCTCGCCAGTCTGTCTCAAAGTGGTGCAGCACCGACGGGTGGAAGGAGGCGCGTGCTGCCAAGAACATCTCACGCCCAGAACTTGTCAACAAGCTTCTTCTCGCCATTGACAATCTCATCGGGCAGGTCAATGCCTCCGGCGACCCTGAAGCCATCGGCTCACTCGCCGACAAACTCTCGAAACTCTCTGCCACCATCGAGAAACTGGACAAGAAGGCCAATGTCATCGATGCCATTGAGGTATTTATGGCCTTCAATCGCTGGATTCAGGACCAGGCTTGCTATGACCCTGACATCACGCCGGAACTCATCAAGGCCATCAACAAGTACCAGAACAAGTTCCTCATGGAAAAGATGACTCACACCGCTGAACTGTAAACCATGGCATCCATAGCGGACTTCAAGAAACTGCAGGAGGAGTGGCGTGAGCATTGCCGGCAAATCCAGGCTATCACTGACACCAAGTCTCTCCAAAGGGAGAACGCCTCGCAAAAGGAGCAGCGCATAAAGCGGCTCCAGAAAGACTATGCCGCTTTCTGTGAGTATTATTTCCCGCATTTCCTTACGTTGCGCGACAAGGTGACGGGGGAGGCTATTCGCACCATACACAACGCACCGTTTCACAACGCTGCCGCCACCAAAGTCAAGAATACGCCTAACCTTAAGGCGGTTTTCAAGTGGCCGCGAGGACATGCAAAATCCACGCACTTCGACATTTTCATGCCGCTCTGGTTGATGTTCCAGCCGAAGCGGCTCATCAATTTTATGGTCATCGTCGGTAAGTCCGAGGACAGTGCCGACCGTCTCCTTGGCGACATCCAGGCGGAACTGCAGTACAACAAACGAATCATCGCCGACTTCGGAAAACAGATGTCTATGGGCAACTGGACGGAAGGGGAGTTCACCACCAAGGACGGGGTCTATTTCCTGGCTTGTGGACGTGGACAGTCACCGCGTGGCCTACGTAAGCGGGAGGCACGGCCGGACTACATCGTCATCGACGACCTCGATGATGATGAGCTTTGCCGTAACGAGCGACGCGTACGTGAACTCACCGATTGGGTCAAGGAGGCGCTTTTCGGGGCCCTGGATGTGGGACGTGGACGTTTCCTCATGGTGGGTAACCTCATCTCAAAGACTTCTGTTCTGGCCAATATCTGTGCCACCAAAGGAGTACATGTTTCTACCATATATGCCGTCGATAGCGAAGGAAACCCCGTATGGAAAGAGAAATGGACTAAGGAAGAGGCACGAGAGTATGCCGACTTCGTCGGGTATCGCGCTTGGAACAAGGAGATGATGCACAACCCCATCGTCGAGGGAACCGTATTCCGCCAGGAGTGGATACGTTGGGCCAAAAGGCCGGCGTGGAAGGACTTCACCGAATTTGTCCTCTACATCGACCCGTCTTGGAAAAGCAAGAAGACCAACGACACTAAGGCCGCCAAACTATGGGCTAAGCACAACACCAACCTTTGGCATCTACGCGCTTTTGTCCGCAAGGCATCGGTAGCAGAACTTGTACGCTGGTGTTATGACCTCTACGAATGGAGCCAGACTGTAGGCATTGCCATACGCTTTGCCATGGAGGCTTCTTTCATGCAGGATATGATTCTCGACGACTTCACCGAGGAGGGAAATCTACGTGGCTACCAACTCCCCATCACCGGCGACACACGAAAGAAGCCGGACAAGTTCCAGCGCGTCGAGGCTATCAGTCCGCTTTGGGAGAGAGGTTTCGTGTTCTACGACATCGCACAAAAGGACGACCCCGACATGCAAGCCGGACTCGAGCAGCTCCTTGCCTTCGAGAAAGGAATGGCAGGTAACGACGACGCACCCGATGCCGATGAGGGAGCCATCTACATCCTCCAAAAGAATACAAGACAACAGATTTATTCACCGAGGTTCGGCAAACGACCCTCCTCAAAAAACCAGTGGTAATGAAACATATTAAAGCACTCATCAAAAGGCTTGTCTTTGCCTGCCGTTTCAAGCGGGCCGTCAAGAAAGCAGACCACTTTCACCATATCACCCACCGCAAATATATGGTGCTCGTCATTAACAAACGCCTCGAAGTACTCTCCAAGCAGGAACTCAAAAAGTTCATCGCCAGCGGGGTATTTCGCAAAGGTACCACCATCTCTGACATTGAAGCAAAGGCGCTTTACATAACACTCTAAACTTCTGGCTATGTTTATCACGGATGAAGACTACAAAGTGGTCATCGGCGACCAGGCACTCAAAGTCGTCTCACAGGTCAGTCAGGACAACCGCGCCAATGCCGAGACAGAAGCCATTGAAGAAATCAGCGGATACCTCCGGCCTAAATATGACACCGAGGCCGTTTTCTCGGCATCGGGTACCGAACGCAACCGACTTGTCGTCATGTACACTTGCGACATTGCTCTCTATCACATGGCAGCCAGTGCACCCCAGAAGATGGGCATGGAGATTCGCAAGGAACGATATGAACGTGCCGTCAAGTGGCTTGAAGGCGTGCAATCCGGGAAAATCGTTCCAGACCTTCCCATCACCACCGACGACGAAGGCAACCCACTCGGATTCCCTATGGTATATGGAGCACAAAAAAAACTCAGACACAACTGGTAGAATATGGCAAAAAATAAAAAAAATACCAATCAAATGCTGGTGCGTACGCCCTTCGGAACGCTGCGACTGGCTAAGAAGGAGGCACAGCGCTTCAAGAAAACGGTCATGGAACTGCAGCGCACCACAGACTCCCTCACACGAAAGGACATGGGCGACTGGCGCCAGGCATGGCAACGCGCCATCAATATCGACAGTCCTAACCGACAGCCACTCTACGACATCTACCGAGATGTCGATGTGGACCTCCATCTTTCCGGATGCATACAGCAGCGCGAAGGATTTGTACTCTCACGCTCTTTCAAACTCGTAAACGAAAAAGGAGACGAGGACGAGGAGGCTGCCAATTATTTCAACACCTCATGGTTCAAACTACTCATGAAGCTCGCCCTCGATGCCAATTATTGGGGGCACTCCCTCATAGAACTGGGAGGTGTTACCACAGACATCAACGGACGGCTCACCTACGATGGCGTAAACCTCATTCCGCGCAAGCATGTCATTCCTGAATACCACCGCGTCATCACCGACCTAGGGCAGGACTGGAAATCCGGTATCGACTATCATGAGCCACCTTTCGCCGACTGGCTCATCGAGGTCGGACAGCCCGACAGTCTCGGACTCTACCTCAAGGCAGCCACCCAGACAATACCCAAGAAGAACGCACTCGCCTTCTGGGATACCTTCGCTGAAATCTTTGGGATGCCTATGCGCATAGCACGCACCACGTCCCGAGATGACAAGGAACTCGCACGCATGGAAAAGATGATGGCCGACATGGGGACCGAGGGATGGGGTATCTTCCAGCAGGGCACCGAAATTGAGGTCGTCGAGTCATCCAAGGGCGACGCCTTCAATGTCTATGACAAGCGTATCGACCGCGCCAACTCCGAACTCTCAAAGCTCATCATCGGGCAGACCATGACCATAGAGGACGGAAGCAGCTTATCACAGTCGGAAACGCATCTTGAGGTCTTCCAAAACCTTGTCGAGGCTGACTGCGACACACTGCGCGACATGGTCAACAACCAGCTCATACCTCACATGATTCGCCACGGGTTCCCGCTCGCAGGCATTCACTTTGACTGGGACTACTCCGTGGACTACACACCTGAACAGCAGGTGGCCTATGAGTCCATGGTGCTTGGCGAATATGAGGTTGACCCTGCCTATTTCGAGGAGAAATACAATATGCCGGTAGGTGAGCGCAGGCAGCAGCTTCCGCCTGTCGCCCCGACAGAGCCCACACAGGACGGCGAAGACACCGAAGACGGTGAAACACCCAAGCCAGGCAAAAAGACGCGACAGGAAAGAAATGTGCACCTTTTTTTCGACTGAGCCCCAGTGACTACCTGGGGCTGCATGAACGATATGCGAGCCTTCTGGGCGACAAGACGCTGCAGGCTGCCTTCAGCCGCGAAGATGAAATACGGGGCGAACTCTCACGTCTCTTCGAGGGAATGATGCAGACGCTCTACAAAGTGGAGGGGGCACAGTTCCGCATAGAACTCCTCGAGACACCGAAGATGCAGGAGTTCATCAACACACATGCAGAGGCTCTCGATTCTTCGTTCACGCAGGTTCCCATGTCCGAGACCATGCGCCAGAGGCTCCAACGATCCAACTATATCTTCTCCGGGCTCAAAACGTTCCACGAACTCGGCGAAGCATTCCCCTCTCTCATCGATGAGAACGGCAACAGAAAGCCATTCGAACAGTTCTTGAATGACGTTCAAAAGATTGACCGCACCTACAACCAGAACTACCTTCGCGCCGAATACAACTTCTGCCAGGCTTCTGCCGACATGGCTGCCAAGTGGGAAGGTTTCATGCAGGACGGCGACCGTTACAACCTCCAGTACCGCACACAGCGCGACAAGAAGGTCAGACCGGCACATGCCGCCCTCGACCGTGTCACACTGCCCATCACTGACCCCTTCTGGCAGGAGTATTATCCGCCCAATGGATGGAACTGCCGATGCACGGTCGTACAGGTACGCAAATCAAAATACCCCGTAACGCCGCACGATGAGGCAATGGCACTCGGCGAGGAAGCCACAGCGGGCGACACGCGGGGCATCTTCCACTTCAATCCTGGAATTGAGCAGAAGACATTCCCAGACTACAACCCCTACACCATACGCCAGTGCAGGGACTGTGATATCGCCCAAGGGAAAATAAAACTGGATTTTGTGCCAAGCAACTTATTGTGCGATGGTTGCCGGTTCATCCATGAGTGTTATGAGAACAGGGCCAAGTCAGAGAATAGGGTGCTTAAAGATCATTATATGCACGAAATGGAACCGCTGCTCAGTGTTAAGCACATGATGTCAACAGGGTCCTCTAATCCTGACATCAGAGTCGGTTTCACGAAAATAGGCAACGAGCATCTTTACTCTGATACTTTCGGACGGTCAAAGGTTCTCAGAAAGGAAGACCTAAAATCACTTGACCAACTGCTCACACAAGCCACCTATATTGACGACAACGATGCCTATGGCCACAAATACAACATTGAGCACTTCTACTATTATGAAGCAGAATTGCACGGTCATAAAATAAGGTTGAATGTTGCTAAAGAGGTTAGAACATACACAAATGGAAAGACCCGAATAAAGTTCTATCTCTACTCCATCAATGACATAAAAGAATAAGCACCGAAGGCGGCAGTTAGGATTACTATGTCCAGGTAACCATTCCTTCGATGCTTTTTCTGCCTGCAAAATTACAAAAAAATCCGCTACTTCCAACAAAAGTAGCGGACTTTTTTCATTTTTAGGCTGTTTTTCTGGCTTTATAGGCTTTTTATGGCCACGCATTGGTAAGTTTCGATGTTTTCTATCACATCTTCATGGTTGTGGTTCGTGCTGCTCCCTACAAGGTCAAACTCCATAAACGTCTCGCCATTCATGCAGATCAGGGCCGCGTGCATCTCCTCCATCAGGTCGAACACCTCAAGGCTCTTCCCGAGGAAAGCACTCTCGGAACTGCTGCTTCCCTGCCAGTCTGTCACCACATGAAGGTTCACAGTCGGCTCCGCACGATATTCCACGCCGTTCCGAATGGCGTTCCACTGGATAGGCTGAAACTCCACAAACACTGCGGGGCGTTCCCAGTTCTCTTCCTGCTCGATGAACTCCACATTGTGATTCCACAGGTCGATGTACTTTATCGCACGCTCCCAACCTTCAGGAACTTCTTCCCCTGGTTCGACTACGACAAAACCATTTGGTGTGCTGTAAATGCTTGACAAACGCTCAATGAGCATGTTGTATAGTTCTTTTCTCATTGTCTTTTTTGTTTTTTTGTTCAGTGCGGCGAGGCATTGCCTTGCCGTTTCCGTCTTCAGTCAGGGCAGCCGTGAATGGCTGCCTTCATCACGATTCACGAATTTCAAAATTGATTGCTTCCTCAATGTAACCGTTCAGGTTCTCCTCGATGATGCTGCGCACGGCTTCCTCCACTTCGGGACTGGTACCCAAGAACCTTCGTCTCGGTATCTTGATAGTCGTGCCGGCTTTCTTCAGGGCCATAAACTTCCAGAAAGCGGCTTCATCGCTCAACTGTACTGTGCGCTTGTCGTTGCGCTTGCTGCCGTCTTTCTTCCTGCCAAACGAACCGGTCGCCTCGTAGTATTTGTGCCAGAAGTATTTCTTCATACGCGTTGTCACCACGATTTCTCCGCCTTCATTGTGGATGGCCGCATAGGGCTCGGTCGTGAAGAACGTGATGCTGTTCTCCGTCATCCGGCTCTGGATGCTGCGGCGCAACTGGCCTGTGGCCACCAGTATGTGGCCGTCACGCCGCACAGGGCTGCGCCGACGCTGCCACGCTTCGGAGAAAAAGGCCTCGCGCTCAAAGTTCTGGTCGAACTCGTCGGCCATTTCCACCTGGATGTCCTTAAGGATCCTTCCTAAAATAGCTCGGGTCTCTGACTTCATCTTCGGGGTATAATAACTCTGGGAATAAAAAGCCCTCTGCTGAAAGCTTCGTGCGCTCCTCAAATTGAGGGTTGCACGATGCCTTCAGCAGATTGTAAAAGGTGCGCTCGCAAATTCCGAATTGTGGATAGACATAACGCTTCCATATCTCCCTGTTAGGGAGCCCTGTCGGGGCGTAAGTGTCATATATCTGGTTGATGTCGGCTATGCGTTTGGCATAACTTTTACCTTTTCGCTTTCTGAGTCCCATACGGCTTGGTTGTGGAATAGGGGTTATTTACTTTCTTTGTACGGACGGATGTGGAGCCGCATTTCGCAGCTCAAAATCACTCTGCCGCTGCCTTCACAGTTCGGGCATTTCCGCGAAAAATCAAGTTTCGTGACCTTGCCCGTGCCGTGGCATTCGCGGCACAGGGCTACTTTCTCGGGTTTGGTCACTTCCTTAATCATGCACCTGCCTCCTCTTTCTTGGGTTCTACATAGAAGGTTTCGTCCTGTACCACCTGGATGCCGCACTTCGCCATGTTACGCGCCATCGGCACCTCCACGGTCTCGCCTTCCCAAAGGCTGGCGATGGCCACATCGCGGTCAGCAAGAAGCTTGTCCTTCGCTATCTCCTCCGTCGTACGGATGTAACCAGGAAGAAATTCCTTCACAAGCTGAAGCGCACTGGCCCAAGTGAAACCCTTCAGCGTCTTCAACTTCGGAGTACCGGTTCTGAAACCGATGGTACCATGCGCCATGTCAAGGCTCTTCTTCTTGGTGAACAGCTCGGCTTGGTTTTCTGTTGCGAAACTCTGAAGGACATCGAAAGCTGCATCTCTTTCTGTACACAGAACGGACAGCCTGTCGGCGTACTTCTCACGGATCTTGGCGCACTGCAATTCAATCTCTGCATTGATTTTCTGAATCTGTGCATCGTTCTTCGCATAGGTTGCGAAGGCTTCATCAGCGGTCTCGCGGGACACGCCGGTGATAATGGTCTTCTTTTGTCTTGCCATTTCTTTTGTTTTTTGGGGTTATTATATGGGTGAACTATCTTTTTCCTAATTCGCTAATTCTCTAATTTCCTGGAAGGGCGGAGAGGGTGCCTATGCTTGACCCATTACGGCCATCGGCAGGGCCATCACCGTTATCTCGCCAGCCACAGTTCCCGAGGGCTTTCCCGAGGGGGCTACAGCAGGCTTCAGACCGCCCTTCCGCATGATGCTCCGCAACTTCACCTGCAGCGCGTCAAGGTCCTCCAACCCGAGTTGCGCGAATGCCCGTCCGGCAATCCGCGCATTCTTGCAGAAGTCATTGATACAGGCCCAGTCTGTGGTATCTACACCGACTTTCTGCATCAGCTTCAAACACAGACTGCGCTTCTTCCTCAACTCATCGCGCCAGCCTGTACGTTCCTCTAATGAAAGGCACAAGGCTTCATATTCAGCACGTGTCATTTCCTTCAGGCTGGTAGTCCGGCCACCTGTAAAACTCAATACAAGTGTCTTTTTCATTTCTTCGCGGTCTATCCCTCCAAGACGGTTCAATGAGGCATAGAAACGGTGGTAGTTATCTACGTTCATGGCAATGTGTCTAATATCTTACTCAACTTGTGGCTTGAAGTTTCAAGTCCTTTTCCGTAGCCCGAAAGCATACCCAAGAAAGCTCCTGCCAAAATGCCGATGACACAGCCCAGAACGGGAGCGATAACTACTACCAGCCAGAACACTGGATTATACCACTTAACTGCCAATAAATCGATTTTTTTAATCTCTGTCTTCATATTGCTATATTGTTAAAATAAAACTTGATTCCCATTTCCTGTGCCATTGCCTCCATCTTAATGGAGCGCCTGGTTTCGTTCGTGACCATGGCTTTGTTGGAAGCTCTGGCTATCACATAACCTCGCTTACGGAGGTCGTATCGAACCTGCACTTTCTTCCTCGGACATTGCACTACACGAAGGTTTGTCTGTTGTTCCAGACCGAATAGCACGCGACGGCGCTCTTTCTTGAATAGTTCCTTGCGTGAAGCACCACGTTTCACCAGCATGGCGGCATAGGCTTCATTGCTCATGCGGTCGCGCTGTGCCGTGCCACTTTTGAATCGGGTGGCTTCACCATATTTGAGTAAATTCGCAGCTCCGGAATTGCCTCCAGTCAGGTGGTTGGCTCGTGCCGCATGTGCGCTGGCGTTCCGCTGCAATTCCCGCACAAACTCCTTGGTCTTACACAGCCCAAGTTCACGGGCTATTCGCGTTACGCTGCGGGGAGACGTACCCAGACGGTCGGCCAGCTCCTGGTTCTTCGTGTGGTCAAAATTCTCCACGAACCATGTGCGCTGCTCCTGCGTCAAATTTTTAGCGGTCATGCTTACCCCCTTCCTTGGACAGCCTTATGCGTTCCTTCAGCACTACATTATAGTTGCACCTTTCACAACATGCGCCGTCTGTTTTTATAGGGTGAGGATTATGTCCTGTCCCATAGAATGATTTGCCACAGATGCAGCAGGTGTGTTCCTCGTCATGGATGTCGTCATTTTCAAATACAGGCTTAAGGCCACAACTCGTAGCTACGTCAAATTCCAACTTGGCACCCTTGCTCACCCACCAACCTTTCAGCATATAGATGTATTTGCACTCCAGTAGCATGTCAATATCTACTCTCATGTGCTCTTTCCAGTCGCCTGGCTGTGGTAGTCCGTTCTCGAATGGGTTCACTGGCTTATAGCCTTGACTGCGGAGGAATGTGGCGGCCTTGCTGAATGCGGCCTTGCGCTCCTCCAAATCATAGTGCGCTATCGCGCCGCTGATGTAGATTTTTTTCTTGTCCATGTCATTTACACATTATTTGTTGTTCTTAATACGCCTTCTTCCCACACCACGAAACTGTTGCCCGCATCCGGATTGAACCTCCCCTGGCAATAAGCCCTGAAACCTTGCACACGAACCTTCACGTCTGCCAAATACCGAAGTCTCCTGGCCGGCTTGCCCGTCGGCTGGCCCTTCTCTTCCTGACTGATGAAAATGAAGCATTTCTTCGGAAAAGCTCTCACAAGGGCTTCCGTCTCGGCATAGCTCCAATAAGCCATTTGAAAGGAATCCACAATCACGAACTTCGCACTGTGACGCTTTCTCAAACGCCCGGTCAACTCACCCAGCGTGTCAGTTGTTGCAACCCTGAACCATCCCTGGCGCTTGTCAAGCTCATGCCGCAGCATACGCTCTTGGAAACTTTGGTTCAAACCTTCCTCATAACTTAGATACAGTACCTTCCCGTAGTGGGTCAATTCATAGGCCAGTTGCATCACGAAACTGCTCTTGCCACTCGCCGATGCGCCGCTGATGAACCACGTGGCACGATCCTCCGGCAGGCCGAAGGCTTCTTCCCACCGGCCACCCCAAGGCAACGTCTTGTACGTCTTCCTGGCTATCTCTCTCGGACTGTAGGCTCGTTTCATTTTCCCTTTCTTTGAAGTTCCTCAACGAGCATGTCGGCAAATACCACTGCGCACATGGCAACGTTCCGGGAATGATGGCCGTTGGCTGCATCTTTCAATATCTCATGGTCCCCCATTAGGGTTGAGAACATGTCTTTTGCTATCTCATACCACTACTGTCCCGTAAAAGTGGACAAATCGGTCTTTGAAACTATTGAAATATAGTCTTTTATAAGCAGTTTTGCGAGTCAACGGACTTGAATTTGTAACTTTGCAGCCAAAATCAATGACTGCATATGTTCCAAGACAA
>JAZRYH010000082.1:0-17793 GCA_045600685.1 Alloprevotella sp.
CCCCTGTCGCTGACGACCAGCCACCAGCGTCCTCCCTGCGGTCGTCCTTACGGCTGGCTACCCTATCCTATCCCTGCGGCATTGATATACAAAAAGTGCCCGCCTCAAAGTGAAGTGAGACGGGCGCGTAATATAAATAAAGTCCATTAATGGATTTGCTCGGAAAAATCTTTTAGGGCTATTATCGAAACATGTGGCCAGGGATTTGATTTGAGTACCGAAAAGTGGTGGTCGTTAGTCACTATATATTCTGCATTGGCAGCAACATACGGATGTGTTCTAGCGTGCGAGATTTTACATAGTTGTTTAATTTTGCAGTTTCTAATATAAGAGAATCCACACTCCGTTATTATCCTTACCATCACGTTTCAAAACGCCCTTCTCTTTCAATGTGGAAAGATCTCGTTCTATTGTGCGTGGACTCACCGACAAAGTCTCCGACATTTGTTTGGCGGTAATTGTCGGTGTTTCCTTGATAAGATTAAGGATCTCTTGCTGACGTTCAGTGAGTTTTATCTCCGACACGTCTCCGTCATAGTCTCCGACATTTGCGTTTGTCGGTGATGCGTATATGACTGTTTGGAATTGGGTTGGAGTAGAGTTGAATGAAGGTTTCAAATTGTCCTTATAGCCTTCCAAAGCCTTTGTTTCATTGCAGATACGAGCAAGGCCACTTCCACGTTTCTCCATGTACTCCAGTTGTGCCATAACGTTGGCAAGTATTGGATTGCGTCTTTCTGAAGACACGTTGTCTATGTTGAGGTTTTGAATCAACATGCCATTGTACATTCCACCTGGGGAGGTTACAGTAAGACGGTCGTCGTAAATGTCAAGATGTACTTCGCCACCCATCACGGTGTAGTCTCTGTGGATGAAGTGGTTCACCATTGCCTCAAGCACTGCACGTTCTGCATACTCGGGCTTATTCTTGCGTCCATTCGGCAGCTTCTCCCATCCTTTGCGAGTATTTGATTTAACAAAGTTCATAGCTTCGCGAAGTAACAGAAGTATATTTCCTGTAAACTCAGCATCGTTAATTGCATCACTCTTGTCTTTGCCGTCCCAACGTGTGCAGTATAGACGTGATTGCCAAAGAGGGCAGTCGTCAGCAAATAAGGCTCCTGCATTTGTTAACGTATCTGCACCCGTAACGAGTCCGAAAGAAACAAGGAACTTCTTGTTCCAATCTTGCGTCGTACGCTTTTTAAACTCGTTAGCAAGAATTATGAAGGTATTGTCTTCTGCCTTGTAATCAGTAACCAAAGAATCGTATGTCTTATTGGAACCTTTCAGTACGAGCCTTACCATCTGTTCTGCTGTTGCTGGCATACTCTCGTCACCAATACGAACAAATGCCACACGTTGTCCATCACCTACATAGTAATATGGAGTATAGTTACCAGAAGTCACCTTTACTTGCAGTATTTCTAGACCATCAACAGTTTGAGGAATCATCTCCACCTCTGGCAGAGGATCCATATAGTCACGAATCTTGCTACTGATAGTTTCACATATATGCTGTACATCAGTGAGTCCTTTTACAACTCCGTCATTATCAATACCAAAGAATAAAGAGCCTCCTAAACCATTGGCATAAGCACTTACGCTTTTTAGCCAACTCTTAGGTTTCTTCTCTTCAAGCATCAACTTGAAGTCGTATGCAGTACATTCGCTAATGAGTTTGTCTATATTCATCTGTATTGATCCCTATTTCCCAAAATTAGTATTTTCTTTTAGTTAAGGTAGGTTCTATAAATTAGTTTTCAATTCATTCATGGTAGCATTCTATGCTCGGCCGCTTTTGGCCTCTTCTCTCGTATCTTCCTTTCTTTCATTTAGTCACGTAGCCCGCTACGCTCCTGCATGAAAGAAAGAAATCTACTTCGTAAGAGCCGCAAAACCGGCACGAGCTAATTTATAGAACCTACCTTAAATGTTCGCACTGCAAAAGGCAGTTGGTGTCAAGAACGATTTGCCGCATAATGATAGGGGGTGCGCATGTGTTCCTCTCCCCAGGCCTCTATGGTGTCGGGAATAATCTTTCCGTCTTCCCACAAGGCATCAATACCCTGCTGGGTCCTCTGGGCAAAGAAGCGTGCTATCACGTCTTTGAATGCCTGCAGTTCTGCCACGGAATTGATGGAGTTTACTGCGCTGAGCACCTCCAGCCTTGCTAATTCATTGTATGACATATTATGTGTAACATTAAGTTCCTGCGACAAAGATACGAATAAGTGAGCGAAAAGCCAAATTTATTTGAGCTTTTCCGAACGTGAGTATCTAAAAACGAAGTTTAAAGATACGAATAAGTAAGCGAAAAGCCAAATAAATAAAAAGAAATGCAGTGTGCAAGGGAATATGTGCTGTGTATGTTATAAATAATGTACGCGCACACGCACGCGATGTACATTTTCTGCTACATTTCCTACATTGCTACATCCGCAGGATGAAACGAAGAATGATGAATGATAAACGATGAACGATGAACGATGATTCTCCGCGTTTTCATGAGGGAGGGGGACAACCCTTCACCATGACGAGGGCATGAGATAGGGTAGCCAGCCATGAGGTACCTCCTTTATAATTGTATGAGCACATATGTGAACATATATGAGCACATATGTGAACATATATGAGCACAACTGTGCTCATATATAAGCACAATTGTGCTCATATAACCAAGACGGGGAAAAGGAGAATTGACGCGGGGAAAAGGAGAATTGACGCGGGGTAAAGAGCACGTAAAAGAAAGGACCTCCCGAAGAAACGGGAGATCCTTTCTATGGTGGGGGACGTGATGGGCGAAAGAGGGCGGCCTATCGGAAATAGACGCGCTTGACACGGCCGGAGACGGAGGTGAGGATTTCGTAGGGGATGGTGTCGAGCGTGTCGGAGAGGGTACTGACGGGCAGCTGCTCGCCGAAGATTTCCACGGCGTCACCTTCCTGGCAGGGGATATCGGTGACGTCTATCATGCAGACGTCCATACAGATGTTTCCGAGGTAAGGCGCGGGCTTTCCGCCTACGAGGCAATGGCCGCGGCGACCTCCGAGATGGCGGTCAAGGCCGTCGGCATAGCCTATGGGGATGGCGGCGATGCGCGAGGGGCGGTCCACTACGGTGCGGCGGCTGTAGCCGATGCTGGTGCCGGCGGGTACTTCGCGTATCTGGAGAATAGTGGTCTTAAGGGAGGACACGGTGTTGAGCGGCCCGCCCGTGATGGGGCTTACGCCGTATAGGCCGAGACCGAGGCGCACCATGTCGAGATGGCGTTCGGGGAAACGTTCTATGCCGGCGGAATTGCAAATGTGGCGGAGGATGCGATGGGGGAAGGCATCCTGTATCTGGCGCGAGGCGGCGTCGAAGATGGCGAACTGGCGGGCGGAGAATTCGTCAAAGTCAGGGCTGTCGCTGCCTACGAAATGACTGAAGACGGAGCGCACCACGAGGGCGTCCTGTCGCTGCAGACGGGCGATGAGGCGGAGGATGTCGTCGCTGTCGGGCTGCGGATTGAAGCCGAGGCGGCACATGCCGGTGTCGAGTTTAATGTGGATGGGGAAATTCTGGATGCCGGCACGCTCGGCAGCGTAGATGAGAGCCTCCAGCATCTTGAAGTTATAGACTTCGGGCTCGAGGTTATAGCGGAAGAGCGTGGGGAAGGCCGTGAGCTCGGGGTTCATAATGAGGATGCCGGTGGTGATGCCGGCACGGCGCAGGGCGGCTCCTTCGTCGGCAACGGCCACGGCGAGATAGTCCACGCCTTTGTCCTGGAGGGCACGGCTCACTTCCACGGCTCCGGCGCCGTAGGCATCGGCCTTGACCATGCACACCATCTTGGTGTCGGGGCGCATGAAGGAGCGGTAGTAGTTGACGTTCTTGGCGAGAGCGGCGAGGTTGACCTCGAGGGTGGTTTCGTGCACCTGGAGGGCAAGGCTCTCGAGCAGGCGTTCGAAGCCGAAACGGCGGGCGCCCTTGAAGAGCACCACTTCATCGTGGAGGCGCGAGAGGAGGCCGCTCTGCAGGAGGTCGTCGGAGGACTTGAAATATACGCCGGCCGTGCTGATGAGATGCTGCCACTGGCATATTTCCGGCCCTACGCCCACGAGGAAATCCACACCGCGATGTGTCACCATCTGGGCCACTTGCGTATAGAGTTGCTGGGGGGACAGGCCCGTCTGGAGGATGTCGGAGAGGACGAGGGTGCGGCGGCGGCCAGCGAGTTCGGGACGGCGCGCCATGAAGTCGAGGGCTATGTCGAGGGAGGCAAGGTCGGAGTTGTAGGAGTCGTTGATAAGGGTAAGGCCGTTCTCACCGGGCTTTACCTCAAGGCGCATAGCAATGTGCTCGAGGCCCTGCAGGCGCTCGGCAAGGACGGCGGGATCCATACCGAGGTGGAGGCACACGGCGATGCAGGTGATGGCGTTCTGGATGGAGGCCTCGTTGATGAAGGGGAGCTGTATATTATATGAAGACCCCCCAACCCCCTTAAAGGGGGCTTGATGATGAGGTTCTGAGTTCTCTGGTCTTGAGTATTCCTCCCCGCTGCCGGGAGCGGATTCTCTCCAGTGGCAGGTGAGGAGGGTGGTGCCCTCTGCGCCGGGCGTAGTCTCCACGAAGAGGCGTGCGGAGGCGTCGTGGCGGCTCCAGGTGATAAGGTCGCCGGAGAAGTCGGTTTCTTCGAGGCAGTCGGCCACTATGGGGTCGTCAATAGGGATAACGAGGGCGGGACAGTCCTTGAAGAGTTGGAGTTTCTCCATACATTTCTCGGCCATGCTGCCAAAGTTCTCCTGATGGGCGGGCCCGAGACAGGTGAACACGCCGAGAGTGGGTTGGATGATGGCGCGCAGGGCTTCCATCTCGCCGCCGCGCGACACGCCGGCCTCAAAGAGGGCGAGGTCGGTGCGTTCGGAGAGTTGCCACACGCTGAGGGGCACGCCTATCTGACTGTTGTAGGAGCGGGGCGAACGGCATACGACGCGCTCGGGGGACAGCAACTGATAAAGCCACTCCTTGACGATGGTCTTGCCGTTGGAGCCCGTGAGGCCTACGACGGGGATAGAGAAGGCGTCGCGATGGCGCTCGGCAAGGCGCTGCAAGGCCTTGAGAGGGCTGGGCACGAGGAGGAAATTGGCGGCGGGGAAGTCCGTCTGCCACGCCTCGGGGAGGGTTTCCACGACGAAGGCACGAACACCGCGGCGATAGAGGTCGGCAATATAGCGGTGGCCGTCGCCGGAAGAGGTGCGGAGGGCGAAGAATAGGGAAGATTCGGGGAAGGAAAGCGAGCGGCTGTCGGTGAGGAGCCACTCCACCTTGACGGAAGAAGAGCCGTAGCGATGGGCTCCCGTCAGGGTCGTGATTTGTTCAATGGTGTAGGTCATTACTCTCAGTGAACAGTGAACAATTAAACAGTGACAATATAATTAATGAGTAAAGGAAGGCGGGACTTCCTAAGAAATCTCCGAGAAATCAATGCGCTCCCGCCGCAACTCGCGGAGGCGCTGCCAGAGGAGGGCGTACAGAGGATTTTGCTGCTGAGGGTCGGCCTCTACTATCTCGCGGGCAGCGAGGCGAGCCTCTTGCATGAGGCGGGAGTCCTTCACTACGTTGGCAATCTTGAGGTCGAAGGGCATGCCGCTCTGCTGGGTACCTTCCAAGTCGCCGGGGCCACGGAGCTTGAGGTCCTCCTCGGCAATTTCAAAGCCGTCGGTGCTTGAGACCATAATCTGCATGCGGCGACGGGTGGACTCCAGCATCTTGCGCTTGGTGATGAGAAGGCAATAACTCTGGTCGGCGCCACGGCCTACGCGGCCCCTGAGTTGATGCAACTGCGAGAGGCCGAAGCGCTGGGCATCTTCTATGACCATCACGCTGGCATTGGGCACGTTGACGCCCACCTCTATGACGGTGGTGCTGACGAGTATCTGCGTCTCGCCACTCTTGAAGCGGGCCATCTGCTCGTCCTTCACGGCTGACTTCATCTTGCCGTGAACGCAGCCCACGCTATACTGGGGGAAGGCCTCCACCATTCTGGCGTAGCCTTCCTGAAGGCTTTGGAGGTCAAGTTTGGCTGTTTCTTCAATAAGGGGATAGACCACATAGACCTGCCGTCCGGCGGCGAGTTCGTGGAGTAGGCCTTGATGGAGTTGAGCCTGCTCGTCTTCGTAGTAGTGACGGGTGCTGATGGGCTTGCGTCCGGGCGGCAGTTCGTCGATGACGCTCACCTCCAGGTCGCCATATACCGTCATGGCGAGGGTGCGGGGTATGGGGGTGGCCGTCATCACGAGGATGTGGGGCGGCTGCGCATTCTTCTCCCATAGGCTGGCGCGCTGCTTCACGCCGAAGCGGTGCTGTTCATCTACGACGGCGAGGCCGAGATTGAGGAACTGCACGGTGGGTTCGATGAGGGCGTGTGTGCCGACGAGGATATCCACCTCGCCGCGGGCCGTAGCCTCCAAGATTTCGCGGCGGCGGGAGCCCTTGACGATGCCGGTGAGGAGTTCCACGCGGACGGGGAGGTCGCCGAGTTGCTCGCGCAGGGTGGCAAGGTGCTGCTCGGCCAGTATCTCGGTGGGAGCCATGAGGCAGGTCTGGAAACCGTTGCCGATGGCGAGGAGGCAGGTCATCAAGGCCACCATCGTCTTGCCGCTGCCGACGTCGCCCTGCAGGAGGCGGTTCATCTGTCGGCCCGAGGCCATGTCGGCCTGTATCTCGCGGAGCACACGCTTTTGGGCCCCGGTGAGTTCGAAGGGAATACGCTCCTTGTAGAAGCGGTGGAAGAGTTCGCCCACCTTGGGCAAACGATAGCCGGCAATCTGGAGTTGCTGGCGCTTGGCGTAGCACAGGATGCCGAGTTGGAGATAGAATAGTTCCTCAAACTTCAGGCGACGCTGGGCGGCGGGGAGTTCCTCGGCGGAGCGCGGCTGATGGATGACGCGCATGGCCTCGGTGAGGGGTATGAGGTGGCGCTGGGCGATGATTTCGGGGGAGAGGGTCTCCTCCAGTCCGCCCTTTGACACCACGACGTCCCAGGCTGCGGCGATTATCTTGGCCAGGGCACGGGAGTTGAGGCCCGCGTTCTTCATCCTGTCGGTGGTGTGGTAGTGGGGCACAAGCGCTGCCTCTACCGGTTTGAGGGTGGCCTCGTCAGAGGAAAGGGAGGCGTCCGCAGAGACGGGGGTAATCTCCGGGTGCCCGATGTTGAAGCGGTTCTTGAAGAACGTAGGCTTACCGAAGACGAGGTATTCGCAGTTGGCCTTGACGGTCTTCTCCACGTATTTTATGCCGCGGAACCACACGAGTTCGCAGTATCCCGTACCGTCGGTAAAGGTGGCGATGAGACGTTGCTTGTGGCCGGTGCCTTCCTTGAAGAATTCCAGAATATGGCCCTTTATCTGCACGGCGGGCATGCCCTCCATAAGGTCGCAGATGCGGGTGACTTGCGAGCGGTCGTCGTAGCGATAGGGGAAATAATACAGCAAATCCCCCAGCGTGGAGATGCCAAGTTCTTTATGGAGCAGGTCGGCTCTTACCGGTCCCACCCCCTTCACATACTTGACGTCTTGCTGGAGGATTTGCTGCATGGGAAGGCCGCGTCAGAAGCGGAAATAGGTCTCTACCCAGAGTTCGTTGTAGTTATGCTTATCGGCAGCGAGGGTGCGGTCGTTGACGAAGTTGTACTGCAACTGGAACATGAGGTTCTTATGAAGCTGGAAGTTGGGGCAGATGCTGTAGATGCTGGTGCTCTTTCCCCACTGGCCGCCGTCGCGGAAGACGTCGTACTTGGCATACACCTTCAGCCATTTGGTGCAGGGCACGCCTACGGTAGCATACCAGGCGTCGGCAGAGCCGGTGCCGCCCCATTTACCGGTCGTGGCGTCGTAGTCGCCAATCTTATGGCCGGTGCTGTGGGCATACTCGCCGCGCACGGTCCAGTCCTTGTGCTCATACTTCACGCCGAAGGCATAGCGCTCGCGGCGCACGGTAACATTATTATAGGTAGCGTTGCCTGTCCAGCCGAAGAAGCCTACGTAGAGGTCCTTGATGGGCTGCACCTGCAGTGTACCGATAACGTCTTTCTGCTTGTTTGCGTCGGCGTGGTTGATGCCCTGGCCGTTGTAAACGCCCAGCTGATAGTGGAACAGGCGATGCTTATCCTTGCCGATGGGCAGCACGTCGCCCTGCACCTGAATACCCTGGTCGCGGCCGCCGGTGTTACCGGCCTCGGTGCCGATGTAGTCGCTGAAGCCAGCGAGCTTCTTCACGAGCTGTGAGTAGTCGCCTGTGCCCACATCCCAGGGGTTGTAGGGGTTCTCAAAGGTGAAGGCACGCTTAAACTGTCCCACCTTGATTTCCAGTTCCTTCCAGTGGCTCCAACTTACAAAGAAGTCCTTCACGTGAGGGCCGGGGGCATCGTTCTGCATCTCCACCTGCAAGCGATACTTGAAGTCCTTGAGGATGGTGCCGTCCACATAGGCACGGATAAGGCGGGCGCTGAACGAATTGCTGCCGTCGCCCTTGCCGCTGTAGGCATACTTACCTATGGCATAGCCGCCGAACTTCGGGGCACTGGCCCATTTCACGGTACTGCGGCCGTACACCACCTTTTCATCGATGGGATCATTCTGCGGCAAGGCCTTTTCTATGGCGTTGTTGAGCATACCGGTAAGGAATCCGGCGGGCTCGGGAGCGTCGGCACCCACTTCCGTAGCGGCCACGGCCTCCACGGTTTCATTCTGCACTTCAGAAGCCTCTACGACTTCACTGATTTCGTCGGCCTGCGCGCCCAGAGAGCATACTGCGCAGGTAGCAAAAACGACTAAATACTTTTTCATTTTGTGTTTTTTAGAGTTTTTTAGGTGTTCAGCATGCAAAATTACAGAAAAAAGCCGTAACTTTGCGCCCGATTTCCTAAAAAAATAGATTTTTTTCAAATTAAATTCACATAAACGTATGAGAAAAGCAACTCTTCTCCTCATTCTCGCCGCTTTCGGCCTCATAGCACAAGCACTGCCCTACGCCCCCGACCCCGCAGAGGCCAACGCCGTGAATGGCAAGGAGGAGCTCATCAAATTCGGCAACTTTGAGAATTGGCTTACCCGCACCGTCAACGAAAGTAAGATGCTGGGCGGAAAGACTGTGACCCTCTACGAAGTAGGCTCCGGCCACTGCGCTGCCAACACGGCCTACAAGAACCAGGGCGGAAGCCCCTGGGCCACCAGTAATGCCTATGCAAAAGTTAGCGGCATCGTCAAGTCCAACGTCAGCGTCTATAAAGACACCCATCCCGGCCACGGCTCATGCGCCAAGCTCTACACCCACCTCGTGGAGTGCAAGGTGCTCGGCATAGTCAACATCAGCGTGCTCGCCGCCGGCAGCCTCTTCCTCGGTGAACTGCAGGAGCCCATCACAGGCACCGGCGACCCCATGAAGAAGCTCAATTGCGGCATGAAAATCAGCAAGCGCCCCAAAGCCGTGCGCTTCGACTATAAGGTAAAGCTCTCCGGCGAGAAAAACCGCATCAAGAAAGGCACCGGCCGCGAGAAACAAGTCAGCGGAATGGACCTTTGCGACGCCTATGCCTTTGTGCAGAAGCGCTGGGAGGATGCCTCCGGCAACATCCACGCCCTGCGCCTCGGCACGATGGTAGTGCGCTGGAACAAGAACACCCCCAACTGGGTGAACAACGCCACCTACGAAATTCACTACGGCGACATCACCGGAACGCCCTACTACAAGAGTTACATGAAGCTCAACGACGTGCAGCGCTATGCCAAGAACTCCAAGGGCAAGATGGTGCCTATCATCGAGGAAGGCTGGGGCGACGAAGACGATGTCCCCACCCATCTCGTCATGGCCTTTGACTCCAGTCACGGCGGTGCCTACATCGGCAGCGTGGGCAACACCCTTTGGGTGGACAACGTACGCCTGATTTATTAAGCCCCCACCTCGCATCTCCCCTCCCCTTTCATATAAAAGTCTCCCCCCGCGGGAGACTTTTTTTGTATCTTCCAGCCTCCGCCAAAAGGGGAAAAGAGAGAACTATCCCCCTTTTAATTTTTCCGATGTCCCATTTAATTTTTCCGATGTCCCATTTAATTTCACCAATGTCCCTTTTAGTTTTTCCAATGTCCCTTTTAATTTTTCCGATGTCCCTTTTAGTTTTTCCGATGTCCCTTTTAGTTCGCACGGAATTACCGATTGTTTTTTCTGAAAGGGGGGTTAGTCTTATCAAAACGTTCAAAAAGCGAAAAAGAACTTCCTTCATTTTCGGCTGAAAGGGGACTTAGTCTTATCAAAACGTTCAAAAAGCAAAAAAGAGCCCCATTCGCGAAGAAAAGAGGCCATTTACGCGCCCGCACATGACGGATAGGCGCACAAACATTATTAAAAATAAATAAAAGGTGACAGAAAGCATTGATAAATCGGGATTTTTTTGTAATTTTGCGCGCAAAATCTTTTTCTCTTGCCCTATGACTTCCAATTTTATTGCTGACAGAATTGTCATGGACGGTCTCACGTTTGACGACGTCCTCCTCGTTCCCGCCTATTCCGAAGTATTGCCGCGCGACGTACAGCTCGCCACACGCTTCAGTCGTAACATCCAGCTCCAGGTGCCCTTCGTCACCGCCGCCATGGACACCGTGACGGAAGCCCCTATGGCCATCGCCATAGCACGCGAGGGCGGCATCGGCGTAATCCACAAGAACATGAGCATTGATGAGCAGGCCCGACAAGTGGCTATCGTCAAGCGTGCCGAGAACGGCATGATCTACGACCCCGTGACCATCAAGCGCGGACGCACCGTGGCCGACGCCCTCGGGCTTATGGCCGAGTACCACATCGGCGGCATTCCCGTGGTGGACGACGACATGCACCTCGTGGGCATCGTCACCAACCGCGACCTGCGTTTCCAGACCGACATGCTGCGACCCATCGACGAAGTGATGACCTGCCGTAACCTCGTAACGACCGACCAGCAGACCGACCTCCACGCTGCCAGCCAGATTTTGCAGGAGAACAAGATTGAGAAACTGCCCGTTGTGGACAAGACGGGCCGCCTCGTGGGCCTCATAACCTACAAGGACATCACGAAGGCTAAGGACAAGCCCATGGCCTGCAAGGATGACAAGGGCCGCCTCCGCGTGGCCGCCGGTGTGGGAGTGACCCCCGACACGCTGCAGCGCATGGAAGCCCTCGTGAAAGCCGGTGCCGACGCCATCGTCATCGACACGGCCCACGGCCATTCCAAGGGCGTCATCGACAAACTGCGCGAAGCCAAGGCTTCTTTCTCCGGCGTGGACATCGTGGTGGGCAACGTTGCCACGGGCGACGCCGCACGCATGCTGATGGAGGCCGGTGCCGACAGCGTCAAGGTGGGCATTGGCCCAGGAAGCATCTGCACCACCCGCGTAGTGGCCGGTGTGGGCGTGCCTCAACTCTCTGCCGTTTACGATGTGGCACAAGCCCTGAAAGGAACCGGCGTGCCCCTCATCGCCGACGGCGGTCTGCGCTACTCCGGCGACATCGTGAAAGCCCTGGCCGCCGGTGGCAACTGCGTGATGATAGGTTCGCTCGTGGCCGGCTGCGAAGAGAGCCCCGGCGAGACGATTATCTTCAACGGCCGTAAGTTTAAGTCCTACCGCGGCATGGGTTCGCTGGAGGCTATGGAGAACGGCTCAAAAGACCGCTACTTCCAGGGCGGCGTGAAGGAGGCCAAGAAACTGGTGCCCGAGGGCATCGCCGGCCGCGTGCCTTACAAGGGCAGCGTGCAGGAGGTGATTTACCAGCTCGTGGGCGGTCTGCGCAGCGGCATGGGCTACTGCGGCACACCCACCATAGACGACCTGCACCACGCACGCTTCACCCGTATCACCAATGCCGGCGTGCTGGAGAGCCATCCGCACGACATCACGATTACGAGCGAGGCTCCTAACTACAGCAGGCACGAATAGAAGACCCTCCCCCACCCCTCCAGACCCTTCCCACCCTTCCCTTAAAGGGCAGGAGGTCGCTTTTCAAGCGAGGCGGGGCGTATATACTTACGAACGATTACGACAAGACAATAACTACAACTCATAATGAAAAAACTCCTTTTCCTTTTCAGTCTCCTTATGGGAGGCGTGGCCGCACAGGCCCAGCAGGCAGACCCCGTGCTGATGACCGTGAACGGCAAAGACGTGACACGCGGCGAATTTGAGTATGCCTACAACAAGAACCAGGGCGAAGACGGCGCCGTGGAAGACGTACCCCTCGACAAGTACGTGGATATGTTTATCAACTACAAACTCAAGGTGGCCGAAGCCGAACGCCAGCACCTCGATACCCTCACGAGCTACAACGAAGAGTTCCGCACGTATCGCGACATGCAACTCACGCCCGCCCTGGTGGACGAAGTGTATATAGACTCCGTGGCCCGCAGCGTATATCAGCGCACCGTGGACATGCTCGACGGCCGCGACTTGCTGCACCCCGCCCACATCTTGATGCTGGTGCGACAGAACGACCCCGAAAACGTGCGCACGGCAGCCCGCCAGCGCATCGACTCCATCTATAACGCCCTGCAAGCCGGCGCTGACTTCGCCGCGCTGGCCACCAGCCACTCGCAGGACCCCGGAAGCGCCCGTCAGGGCGGCGCACTGCCCTGGATCGGCCCGGGAAATACCATTCCCGAGTTTGAGACGGCAGCCTACAAGTTGCAGCCCGGCGAGATGTCACCCGTAGTGGAGACAGCCGTGGGCTTCCATATCATCAAGATGCTGGAGCGTAAGCCTCTGGAGCCCTACGACAGCCTCAGCACGCAGATTGTGGAGAGCCTGAAGCGCCAGGATGTCGAGGAAGCCTCCGCACAGAGCAAGATTCAGAAACTGATGGCCGAGACGGGCAAGACGCGCGAGGACATCATGCTGGAAGCCCAGGCTAAGCTGGAGAAGGATGACCCCTCACTGCACTGGCTCGTGCAGGAATACCACGACGGCCTGCTGCTCTATGAAGTATGCAAGCGCGACGTGTGGGATCCCGCCGATGCCAACACCGAGGGTCACGCCGCATGGTTCAAGAGCCACAAGAAGCAGTACGCATGGGAGAAGCCCCGCTTCAAGGGCTTTGTTTACCACACCGCCACCAACGACAAGAAACTGCGCAAGCAGGTGGAGAAACTCCTGAAGGAGTATGGTGAAGGCGACTGGCGCGGCGAACTGAAGAAGACGGTGAACAAGGACAGCGTAGTGGTGAGCGTGCACGGCCCCTTCATCGCTGCGCAGGGCGAGAATGCCTACGTGGATGAAGCAGCCTTCGGCCAGCCCCAGACACGCCCCATGAAGAAATTCCCCTTCATCGGCAAGGTGGGCAAGATTCAGAAGCAGCCCAAAGTATATACCGACGTGAAGCAACAGGTCGTTGAGGACTACAAACGCGACTGCGAGGACCGCTGGGTAGAACAACTGCGCCAGCGCTTCACCTTCAAGGTGGACGAAGAGGTACTCAAGACCGTCAACAATCATTAACTCCCCGGCGACTTTAGCCCATAATAAAGGATATTACCCCATGAAGCGGTATCTTTTATACCTCACCCTTCCGCTGCTCGCGCTCCTCACGGGCCACGCACAAACGAACGTGGTGGACCAGGTCGTGTGGGTGGTGGGCGCAGAGCCCATCCTCCTCTCCGACGTGGAGGACGCCCGCATAGAAATGGAGGCCCGCGGACAAGTGGCCGACGACCCTTATTGCAGCATCCCCGAACAAATCGCCATACAGAAGCTCTACATCCACCAGGCCGAGCTCGACTCCGTTGACGTCAGCGAGAGCGCCTGCATACAGTGGGCCAACGAGCAGGTGAACGGCGCCATACAGCAACTGGGCAGCAAGGAGAACGTGGAACTTATGTACCACCGCTCCATAAGCCAACTGCGCGAAATGTTTAAGGACTACGCCCGCATCGAACAGAAGGTGCAGGGCGTGCGCCAGAACCTGACGAAGGACATCAAGGTGACACCTGCCGAAGTGCGCGAGTTCTACAAGCGCATGAACCCCGACAGCATCCCGATGATTCCCGCCCAGGTGGAAGTGCAAATCATTACGGCACAGCCCCGAGTGGCCCGCGCTGAAGTAGAGCGCGTAGAAGGCAAGCTGAAGGACATCGCCCGCCGCATCAATGCCGGCGAGACAACCTTCGCCACACAGGCGCGTCTCTGGTCGCAGGACCCCGGCACAGCAATGAACGGCGGCGAATGCGGATTCATGAAGCGCAATCAGTTCGTGGAGGAGTTCAGCAACGTGGCCTTCGCCCTGACCGACCCGAAGAAAGTGTCGAAAATCGTAAAGACGGAGTACGGCTACCACATCATCCAGTTGATTGAGAAAAAGGGAGACATGAGCAACGTGCGCCACATTCTCATCAAACCGGAAATCAGCGACAGCACCTACAGCGCCTGTACCGCACGTCTCGACTCCATCGCCGACGACATACGCGCCGGCAAGTTTTCCTTCGAGGAGGCCGCCCTGCGTCTGTCCGACGACAAGGACACACGCGCCAACCAGGGCCTTATGTATATGAGGGATGATTACGGCCACCCCGCCAGCTCGCGCTTCGAAATGAAAAACCTGCCGCAGGACATCGCCCTGGCCATCGACACGATGAAGGTGGGCGAAATCTCCCGTGCCTTCCGCTACACTAATGAGAAGGGACAGGAACTCGCCGCCGTGGTGCGCCTGAAAAACCGCCACGAGCCCCATCGCGCCACACCCGTGGAGGACTTCCAGATACTGAGCGACATCGTCTATAACGAGAGAGCGCAGGCCAAAGTTAACGCCTGGATAGACGAAAAAATCAAGAACACCTACGTAAGGGTCAGCCCCGACTGGCGCGGATGCAAGTTCCAACACGAGGGATGGATAAGGTAAGTAGGCCGTTCAAGGAGAAAAGCAGAGCAAATAAAGGTTAAACTCAAGGTTAAGGTCTTCTTCAGCATTCAGGTCAAGGTTAAGCTTGCATTATCGTGAGACACGCACGGCCTACACATTATATATATTATATAGCAGGGATGATAGCCACCATTATCATCCTTGCTACGGCTAATGCTACCCCGATGCGAATGCGCAGCACGGCACAGCCCGTCAAGCGGAGCACCGATGAGAAAGTGCACCTCCTCAATGCTGACGTCATGCGCTACGATGAATATGAGAATCCCGGGGCACAGATCCTCGTGGGCCACGTTATTCTCTCCCACACGGGGATGAAACTGACGTGCGACAGCGCCGTGGTGTACGAGCAGAGCAACTCCTTCATGGCCGTGGGGAATGTGCACATGACACAGGGCGACACGCTCTCACTCACCGGCGATTCCCTCTACTACAACGGAGAGGCGCAGATTGCTGAGGTAAGGCGCAACGTCGTCATGACCCACCGCAAGACGAAACTCTACACTGACAACCTCAACTACGACCGTATTGAGAAGAAAGGCTACTTCTTTGAGGGCGGACGCATGGTGGACGGCGACGATGACCTCACGGCCAACTGGGGCGAGTACCACACCGACACGCGGCAGGCCACCTTCAACGATTACGTGAACCTTACCAACCCCGAGTTCACGCTTGTCACCGACACGCTGGACTACGACACGCAGACCAAATGGAGCCACCTCATCGGCCCCTCCAACATTTACAGCGGCGGCTCCCGCATCTACACCGAGAACGCCTTCTACAACACCAACGACAAGCAGGCCCGCCTCTTCGACCGCCCGCAACTCTTCAACAAGGGCAGCCGTCTCCTTGGCGACAGCCTCCATTACGACAAAGTCACGGGAATGGCCGAGGCTTTCGGCAACGTGTTCTACCGCGACACCCTCAACAGGAACATTCTCCTGGGCGACTACGGCTTCTACAACGAACTGACGGGCGAAGCCATGGCCACGGGCCACGCCCTGGCGAAGGACTACTCACAATCCCTCACCGACACGCTCTTTGTCCACGCCGACACCCTGCGCGTGTTCACTTACAACATGGACACCGACTCCATGTATCGCAAACTCAACGGCTACTACCACGTCCGCGCCTACCGCTCCGACATGCAGGCCGTTTCCGACTCCCTCTCCGGCAACTCCGCCGACAGCACGCTGACGCTCTACAAAGACCCCATCGTGTGGAACTACGAACGTCAGATTCTGGGAGAGACCATCACGGCCTGGCTCAACGACTCCACGGTGGACTCCGTATATGTGGACCATCAGGCCCTCCTTGTGGAGCGTCTCGACAGCACGCTCTTCAATCAGGTAGCGGGTCGTCAGATGCGCACCTACTATGAGGGGAAGCGCATGACAGAGAACGTCGTCGAGGGCAACGGCACCGTCATCTACTATCCGTACGAGAAGGACAGCACCATTCTCTACCAGGTCTATATGGAGTCGGCCCGCCTGCGCGTCATCTACGACGAGGAGGGCGAGCTCGACAGCATCAAGGGGCCCGCGGCCGACGGCCTTTTCTACCCTCTCGGCCTCGCACCCCGCGAGCATTCCTTCCTCCCCGCCTTCGCATGGTTTGACTACATCAGGCCCATCGACAAGTACGACCTCTTTGAGTGGCGCCCCAAGAAGACGGGCTCCGAACTAAAATTCCAGCCCCGCCGACAAGCCCCACTCCAACACCTCGCTCCGGCCGCTATGCCTCAAGCCGTAACACTGGAAGACCAAAAAGACGAACGCAATGAATGACATCATACACCTGCTCCCCGACTCCGTGGCCAACCAGATAGCCGCAGGCGAAGTCATACAGCGTCCCGCCTCCGTCATCAAAGAACTCGTAGAGAACTCCATTGATGCCGGCGCCACCCACGTGCAGATACTCATCACCGATGCCGGCCGCACGTGCATACAGGTCATTGACAACGGCAAAGGCATGAGCGAGACCGATGCCCGCCTCGCCTTCGAGCGTCATGCCACCAGCAAGATACAAAAGGCTGACGACCTCTTCGCGCTCCACACCATGGGCTTCCGCGGCGAGGCCCTCGCCAGCATCGCGGCCGTCACCGAGGTGGAGCTCCGCACCCGCCGCGCAGAAGACGACCTCGGCGTGTGCCTACGCATAGAGGGCTCCCGCATCACAAGTCAGGAGCCCGTGTCGTGTCCCGTCGGCGCCAACTTCGCCGTGCGCAACATCTTTTTCAACGTCCCCGCGCGCCGCAAGTTCCTCAAGAGCAACCACACCGAGATGGCCAACATCCTCGCCGAATTCGAGCGCATGGCCCTCGCCCATCCCGACGTGGCCTTCACCCTCAGCAGCAACGGACAAGTAGTACACCAGCTGCCCGCCGGTTCCTTCCGCCAGCGCATCGTAGGACTGTTCGGCAAGCGCACCGACAGTCAGCTCCTGCCCGTCAGCACCGAGACAGAACTCGTACGCATCAGCGGATATGTCGGCACACCCGAGAGCGCAAAGAAAAAAAACGCCCAGCAATTCTTCATCACCAACTCGCGCTTCATGCGCCATCCCTATTTCGCCAAGGCCATACAGACTGCCTATGAACGGCTCATCCCCGAAGGCTACGTCATTCCCTTCTTCATCTGCCTCGACCTCGACCCCGCACAAATCGACGTCAACGTACACCCCACAAAGACCGAGATAAAATTCTCCGACGAGCAAGAAATCTGGCAAATCCTCCTCGTAGCCGTGCGTGAAGCCCTCGGCAAGCACAATGCCGTGCCTTCACTCGACTTCACCGCCACGCACCAGCCCGACCTCCCCACTTTCGCGCCCGACACGGCCCCCGCCGCGCCCACGCTCCACCTCAATCCCGGCTACAAC